>CASIAX010000016.1:0-115504 GCA_949372955.1 uncultured Flavobacteriaceae bacterium
AAAAGAGGAAGATGAGACTAGATTAGGCTTTGAGGTGGACTATGATCGAATTATATTTTCTTCTGAATTTAGAAGTCTTCAAGACAAAACACAGGTTATTCCTCTCTCAGACAACGACTTTGTACACACAAGGTTAACCCATAGTTTAGAAGTCAGTGTTGTAGGTAGATCTTTGGGTAGAAAGGTAGGAACTAAAATATTAACTAAATACCCGCATCTTCAAGCCACACATGGATATCAGGCTAATGATTTTGGAGCTATAGTAGCTTCTGCGTCCTTAGCCCATGACATTGGAAATCCTCCGTTTGGTCATAGTGGTGAAAAATCAATTGGTCAATATTTTAGAAATGGTAATGGAAGTAAATTTTTAAATGATTTAACAAAAAAAGAATACCAAGATTTATGCGACTATGAGGGTAATGCTAACGGATTTAAAATACTTACTCAGTCTAGAACTGGACGTGAAGGAGGTTTAAGGTTAAGTTATGCTACATTGGGAGCATTTATTAAATACCCAAAGGAATCTTTACCTTTTAAACCTACAAATAATGTCAGTGATAAAAAGTTTGGAGTCTTTCAAAGTGAATTAGAAATATTTAATGATGTTTTTAGTGAACTCGGATTAATTGTAAATGATAATAAAATTAGACATCCTTTAGCTTATTTAGTTGAAGCTGCAGATGATATATGTTATACTATTATTGATTTTGAAGATGGAATTAATTTAGGGTTAATAGAAGAAGAATTCGCACTTGAGTATTTGATTAATCTTGTAAGAGATAGTATCAATAGCAATAAATATAACTCACTTACCAATAAGCAAGACCGTGTAAGTTACTTGAGAGCTTTGGCTATTAACACATTAATTAATGAAGTTGTAGATATTTTCATAACTAACGAAGAAGAAATATTAAAAGGGAATTTTAAATCTGCTTTACTAGATAAAAGTAAATTTTCAGCACAAATAAATGATATTATTAAATTAAGTATTAGTAATATTTATCAATCTAGAGATGTAGTTGAAAAGGAAATTGCTGGTTATAATATAATAAATAAGCTATTAGACATATTTATAACTTCTTTAAATAATAATGAAGACGGAAATGCAAGTAGTTATGATAAATTAATTTTAGAATTGTTGCCCCAAAAATTTAACCTTTTAGGATCTAGTCTTTACAACAGATTAATAGGTGTTTGTCACTATGTTTCATCAATGTCTGATACTCAAGCTGTAATTACCTACAAGAAAATTAGTGGGAATCATTTTTAAAACTTTCAATAGTTATTTCTAAACTAGTTTTATCAAGACCTATTGATTCTTTTAATTTTTCAGTTTTCCCATGTTTGATGAAAATATCAGGAACTCCTAAAATTTTGACTTTATTTGAATAATTATTTTCAGACATAAATTCTAATACAGAACTGCCAAAACCGCCAGCTTTGACACCATCTTCTATTGTGATTATCTTATCTCCTCTTTGACATACTTTATGTAATATTTTGGTATCTATTGGTTTAATAAACCTCATATCATATAAACTAAGATTAAGTTTATTAGAAATATCTATTACCTCATTTATAATTGTCCCAACACATAATATGCTTAATAATTTACCGCTTCTAATTTCTTCACCTTGCCCAATTTTCACTTCTTTATATTCCTTTTCCCAGTCAAATATTAACCCTCTTCCTCTTGGGTATCTAATTGCTATTGGACCTCTGTCTTTAAGTTGTGAAGTATATAAAATATTTCTTAATTCTATTTCATTTCTTGCAGCAAAAATCGTCAAGTTTGGAATACACCTAAGGTAAGCAATGTCAAAAACTCCGTGATGAGTAGCACCGTCATTACCAACTAAGCCAGCTCTATCTATACAAAAAATTACAGGTAGTTTTTGTATGGCTACATCATGAATAATTTGATCATAGGCTCTTTGTAAAAAAGTAGAATAAATTACACAAAATGGAATTAATCCTTGAGATGCAAAACCGGCCGCAAGTGTTACAGCGTGCTGTTCAGCTATTCCAACATCAAAAGCCCTATCAGGTAATTCTTTAATCATATGAGTAAGCGAACTCCCAGTAGGCATTGCTGGAGTAATAGCGATAATTTTATTATTTTTCTTGGCTAAATCTAATATGGTTAATCCAAATACATCTTGAAATTTGGGTGATAAATTTTTCACTTTGCTGTTAATAATAACACCAGTTTTATTATCAAACTTTCCAGGTGCATGGTATTTAATTTGATCCTCTTCTGCTAGTTTTAAGCCCTTGCCTTTTTTTGTAATTACATGTATTAATTTAGGCCCTTTTTTATTTTTAATTCTTTTAAATACTGTTAATAATGAATCAATACTATGCCCATCAATAGGGCCGTAATAATCAAAATTCAAAGACTCAAAAATATTATCTGTTTTCTTGCTGTTTACTTTTACAGTACTTAAATAATTTTTTAAAGCCCCAACACTAGGATCTATTCCAATAGAATTATCATTTAAAATTACGGTAATATTAGAATTAGTAACACCAGCATGATTTAGCCCTTCAAATGCCATGCCACTAGCAATAGATGCGTCACCAATTACAGCTATATGTTTTTTGTCAAATTCCTGTTTTATGTTAGATGCTAAGCTCATTCCTAAAGCTGCGGAGATTGAGGTAGAAGAGTGTCCCACTCCAAAACTATCAAATTCACTTTCATTTATTTCTGGAAAACCACTAATTCCTCCAAACTCCCTATTTGTATGAAAGCTATTTTTTCTACCAGTTAATATTTTATGACCATAAGCTTGATGACCAACATCCCAAACTAATTTATCAATTGGAGTGTTAAACACATAGTGAAGTGCAATAGTTAATTCAACAGTACCTAAGCTTGAACCTAAATGACCTTCATTTTTAGAGACAATATCAATTATAAACTCTCTAAGATCTTTTGCTAATCCAAATAAATCTTCTTCTGAAAGTTTTCGTAAATCATCAATATTATTGACTTTATTTAAAAATTCTAAGGCCATTTTATTAAATAATTAACTCTGTTAGTTAGTGTACTCTGCAAAAATAACACAATTAAGTTTATCAAAACATATCTTAATTAATAGAGTTCGAAATAATTACTTATTTTTGAACTTAATTTAAGCTATACCCTAAACCTAAAATATGCAAAAACTCCTTTTTCTTTTTTTAATTTCTACTTCAATTTTTTCTCAAAATCAATCAAATACAATAATTGAGGAATATCTTAAAGAGACTAAGTCCACTCATATGTTAATAGATTCAGATATTGATGAATTTTTTATTAACAATGAGATTGACTCTGAGAGTATGGGTATGAAAATATTATACATCAATCAAATGCATAACGGAATAAAGATTTATAATGCAATTTCTACAATTTCTATAAAAGATAGTGAGGTATTTTACTACACAAATAATTTTTTAAAAAACATAACAGAAAAAATCAATTCTAGCACACCAATTATAAGTCCAAGTGATGCAATTACTAATGTAATAAATTATTATGGTTTGGGAATAGCTACTAACCTTCGAGAATTGAGTTCAGAAGATAATAGTTTTATTTTCAGTTCTGGTGGAGTTTCACAACATGATATTCCAGTTGATTTAGCTTATTATAACAATAGCGAAAGTTCTATTAATCTAGTATGGGATTTAAGTATTCATACTTTAGATGGAAAGTTTTGGTACAGTGTTAGAGTGGATGCTCTAAACGGAGAGATTCTTAATAAATCAGATTGGATTATAAACTGTAGTTTTGAGTCTAATCAAGATCATAAAAACACCCAAAGCAATAGTCCAAAAATATATAATCAAGAAACTGAAACAAAATCTGTACTAACGGATGGATCCTCATATAGTGTTTTTGCATTGCCAGTTGAAAGTCCAATTCACGGATCAAGACAACTTTTATCAGAGCCTTCTAACGATTCAGCCTCACCTTATGGATGGCACGACATTAATGGAGTTGATGGCCCAGAATATACAATAACCAGAGGTAATAATGTTTGGGCTAGAGAAGATGTCGATGGTTTAGGGGGTAATGGATACTCTCCTGATGGCACATCTGAGCTAAATTTTGATTTTGAACTTAATTTTGATCAACAACCAATTGGTTATCAAGACGCTTCATTAACTAATTTATTTTACATTAATAATATGATGCATGATATTTGGTATCAATATGGTTTTGATGAACAAAGCGGAAACTTTCAAGAAAATAATTACGGGAACTCTAGTTCGACATGGGGAAGTGGAGATTCTGTGAATGCAGATGGACAAGATGGTGACGGAATGAATAATGCTAGCTTTGGAACCCCTCCTGATGGAGCTAATCCATCAATGACAATGTATTTATGGAATGGACCCAATGGGGAACCATTAACAATAAATAATGGAGCATCTTCAGGTTCATACTCTGCTGGTTCAGCTGATTTTGGAGATTCGCTACCAATTGACTCTTATTTAACAGCAGATTTAGCATTAGTTATAGATGAACTAATTATAGGAGGAGATAGTTATGATGCATGTCAGAGTATTACAAATGGAAGTGAAATTGCAGGTAAAATTGCTGTTATTAGAAGAGGAACATGTGAATTTGGCTTCAAAGTATTTGCGGCACAAGCACAAGGCGCAGTAGCAGTTATCATTGTAAATAATGTTCCAGGATCAGCTGTTAATATGGGAGGAGGAGCAGACGGTGGAAGTGTTACAATTCCGTCAATTATGGTTGCACAAGATTTAGGAAATGATTTAATATCGGAGTTAGAATCCGGAATAACAATAAGCGGATCATTAATCGGTACTATTGATTTAGACGGAAGCTTTGATAATAGTATTGTTTCTCATGAGTATGGTCATGGAATTTCAAATAGGCTTACTGGCGGCTCTAGTTCGGTAAATTGCATGAATAATCCCGAACAAATGGGAGAAGGTTGGTCTGATTGGATTGCACTAATGTTAACAATTGAAGAGGGTGATTTATCAACAGACATTAGAGGAATGAGTCCATTTGCTTCGGGTCAATCTACAACTGGAACTGGAATAAGAAATGCGCCTTATACTACAGATTTTTTAATTAACAATTATACCTACGGAGATTCAAATAACGCATCAAATGTTAGTGAACCTCATGGTGTAGGCTTTGTTTTTGCCACAATGTTATGGGATCTAACATGGGCTTATATAGATAAATATGGATTTGACTCGGACTTGTTTAACGGTACTGGAGGAAATAATAAGGTAATGCAATTAGTTTTAGATGGACTAAAATTACAGCCTTGTAGTCCAGGTTTTGTTGATGGTAGAGACGCTATACTTGCTGCAGACATGGCTTCTACAGGAGGCCAAAATCAATGCCTTATATGGGAGGCTTTTGCAAATAGAGGGCTTGGATACAATGCATCTCAAGGAGATAGTGAAAGTCGAACTGATCAAATTGAAGATTTTAGTTTGCCACCAGACGAAGATCCAACTTTAGATAATTGTGAAGTTTTAAGTGTTATTGACATTGAAAATATGACAATAGTTTATCCTAACCCAGCAAACGGGTCAGTAAATATTGTTTCTCAATTTATTGATGGCGCTACTATAATTAAGTTAATTGATTTAAATGGCAGAATAGTTTTAGAAGGAAATTATAATTTTGAAAACAAAATCAATGTTAATCTACAGAACATTAGCTCAGGAGTTTACATACTAAACTTGAATAATAATGGTGTGATGTATAATCATAAACTAATTATTAATTAACATATTAATGCTTTTAAATTACGATTCTAATTATTTCATGAAAAAAGCCATTGAAGAGGCTAAGATTGGATTAGATAAAGGAGAAGTTCCCGTAGGGGCAATAATTGTAATTGATAATAAAATTATAGCTAGGGCCCACAACTTGACTGAATCACTTTGCGATGTAACCGCACATGCTGAGATATTGGCAATAACTGCAGCTTCAAATTTTTTAGGATCTAAATTTTTACATGAGTGTACAATGTATGTTACACTTGAGCCATGTTCAATGTGCTTTGGTGCATTATACTGGAGTCAAATATCTAGAGTAGTATATTCAGCCGAAGAAAAAAATAATGGAGTTAATGTTGTAAGATCAAAAATCCATCCAAAAACTAAAATAGAGGGCGGAGTGTTAGCTAGTCAAACAGAGATAATACTGAAAGAGTTTTTCAAAAAAAAAAGAACCTAATCTCTTTTTTTAGTTTTATTCATTTTATCAATGTTTTCTTGCGTTAGCATATAATCTCTTACATCTTTATCTTTCCATCGATAATATGAAAAGGTTGGAAATACAATAAAAAACAAAATTACAACCCCAGATCCTATCACTTGATCACTATTTATTTCAAAATCAATACTTAAATTAAAGATTTCAAAATCAATACTAATATTCTTAAACAGAAGACCAAAAAAAATTAGAGATAAACTAAGGATTGTAGTAAAAACAATTAGTTTTTTCATATTATAAATTAACATTTAGATTTAGCTCATCTAACTGTTTTGAGTCAAGCTTAGAAGGTGAGTTAATCATTACATCTCTTCCCGAGTTGTTCTTTGGAAAAGCAATAAAATCTCTAATAGTTTCTTGACCACCTAATATTGCAACCAATCTATCTAATCCAAATGCTATTCCTCCATGAGGGGGTGCCCCATATTCAAACGCATTCATTAAAAACCCAAACTGTTCATTTGCCTCTTCCTCAGAAAACCCAAGATGTTTAAGCATTAATGCTTGTATTTTTTTATCATGAATTCTAATGGATCCACCGCCTATTTCATTTCCATTTAAAACTAAATCGTAAGCATTGGCTTTTACTTCTGCTGGACTAGTTTTAAGTAATTTAAGTTGATCTAACTTTGGAGATGTAAATGGGTGATGCATTGCATGGTACTTGTTTGTCTCTTCATCCCACTCTAGAAGTGGAAAATCTGTAACCCATAATGGAGCGAATTCATCAGGGTTTCTTAACCCTAAATTTTCAGCTACATGTAATCTTAGAGCACTTAATTGAGCTCTTACTTTATCGGATTTACCGCAAACTATTAATACTAAATCTCCTTTATTTGCTTTGGTTATTTGAGCCCATTTTTTTAAATCATCCTGGTTATAAAATTTATCCACAGAAGATTTAAAAGTTCCGTCCTCATTACATCTTAAATAGATTAATCCACTAGCACCAATTTGTGGTCTTTTTACCCAATCTGTATATTTGTCAAGTTGTTTTCTAGTAAAATCATTTCCTTTAGGGACGCTAATTCCAACTACAAGTTCGGCAGTATTAAAAACATTAAAGTCTTTATGTTTTGTCACCTCATTTAGTTCTCCAAATTCCATTCCAAACCGTATGTCAGGTTTATCAGATCCATATTTTGACATAGCTTCATCATAAGTCATTCTTGGAAATGATTTAATATCAATATTTTTAACTTTTTTGATTAAATGTTTTGTTAATCCTTCAAAAGTATTTAGAATATCTTCTTGATTAACGAAAGACATTTCACAATCGATTTGTGTAAATTCAGGTTGTCTATCAGCTCTTAGATCTTCATCTCTAAAACATTTTACAATTTGAAAATATTTATCTAATCCACCAACCATTAACAGTTGTTTGAAAGTTTGAGGGGATTGAGGTAATGCATAAAACTCTCCCTCATTCATTCTTGAAGGAACAACAAAATCTCTAGCACCTTCAGGCGTAGATTTAATTAAGTAAGGAGTTTCTACCTCAATAAAATCACTAGAAGACAGGTAACTTCTCACTTCTTGTGTTACTTTATGTCTTAGGATCAAATTATCTTTTATGTAATTTCTTCTTATGTCTAAATATCTATATTGCATTCTTAACTCATCACCTCCGTCTGTATTTTCTTCAATTGTGAATGGAGGAACTTTTGACTTATTAAGGATTTTTAACTCTGTTACTAAAATCTCAATTTCACCAGTCAGTATATTAGGATTTTTAGAACTTCGCTCAATAACCTCTCCTTTTATTTGTATAACAAACTCTCTTCCTAGCGACTTAGCATTTTGTAAAATATCTTTTGAAGTTCTCTCCTCGTCAAATATTAGTTGAGATATTCCATAGCGATCTCTAAGGTCTACCCAAACCATGAACCCTTTATCTCTAGATTTTTGGACCCATCCAGATAAAGTTACTTGCTTTCCTAAATCAGAAATCCTTAATTCTCCACAATTGTGAGTTCTATACATAGTCTATTATTATAATTACAAATTTAATAAGATATTACTTATATCTTAATCTTATCCACAATTTAAATTTCTCAATCATTAAAAATAGTGAAGGAACGACAAATAGAGTTAAAAAAGTAGCAACTACTAATCCTGCTATAACAGTTTTGGCTAAAGGTCCCCAGAATACAAAATTATCCCCTCCCATATAAATGTTTGGATTGAAGCTACTAAATAGTGTGTAGAAGTTAATATTAAATCCAATAGCTAGTGGAATTAATCCTAAAATAGTCGTGATTGCTGTTAATAATACCGGCCTTAGTCTTGACTTACAAGATTCTACAATAGATTCAAATTTTAATACTATTTCCTGCTTATTATTCTTAGGATCTAATTTTTTTCTTTCTAAAAGTATTTCAGAATAATCCAACAAAACCACGCCATTATTCACCACTATTCCTGAAAGAGCAATTATCCCCATCATTGTCATCATTATAACAAATGGATTACCGCTAATAACAAGATGCCCAAAAACACCAATTAGACTTAAAAAAATAGCTATCATAATAATAGTCGGCTTACTTATTGAATTAAACTGATAAATAAGTAACAAGAATATTAGACCTAAACCTGTAAAGAATGCAGATATCAAAAATTTACCATTTTTGTTTTGCTCTTCAATTTGGCCAGTGTAATCTACATTTACATTATTTAATCCTTGTTGAAAATTTGACATTTCGTTCTCAATTTGAGAAACAATAGCTCCTGCGTCCGTATAACCTGAAGATAACCCTGAATAGATTGTAACAATTCTTTTGAAATTTTTATGTTTTATTTCACTAAAGGTTGTTGTTTGAGATTTACTAGTAATTGAAGAAATTGGTACTTCTTTAGTTTTTCCAGTTGAGGGATCTTTAAATGTTAAATTTTGATCATACAAAGAGTTTTCTGAATACCTATCACTATTATTGAATCTAATATTTATATCATAATCTTCTCCATCTAATTTATAGACACCTGCCTTAGATCCAAATAAAGAGGTGCGTAATTGTTGCCCTATTTGACCAGCACTTATTCCTAATTCACCAGCTTTAATACGATCTACATTAATTAAACTTATAGCTCTAGATTTATTTACATCAATTTTTAGTTCTTCAATTCCTTGAATATTTCTTTTATTGATAAACTCTGTAATTTCTTCAGCTTTTTTTATAAGTAAGGAGTAATCATCTCCTGTTAATTCTATATTAATTGGATACCCAACTGGAGGGCCTGATTGATTTTTTTCTACCGCTATTGAGACTCCAGGATATTTATTTTTTAACTGCTCTTGAATTTCTTTTCTAAGTAATCTTGAACTAACATCATTTCTAAATTTAAAATCTCTTAAAGTTAAAGTGATTTTAGCTCTATTAGGCATCTCAGAAGCAGTTCCAAGTTCAGTTTCTGGGTTTTCTGACCCTTCTCCAACTTGTGAAACTAAACTTTCCACCATAAAATTATATCCAGACTTTTCCTTAAACTTATCAGAGTTTATTATTAAATAAACTTCTTTTTCTATTTTTTTTGCTATCTCATTTGTTTTATCGATGTCAGTTCCTTCAGGATATTCGATATAAACTGTGATTTGCCTAGGATCTTCTTCTGGAAAAAACTCTATACTTGTTCTTTGAGATTCTATAGATTTCCCAAATCCATAAAAAGATAATGCCAAAAGAAGTGTAGCAGATAAAATTATTAAATAAGGTCGCTTACCTATTAGTATCTTTTTTAATGTATTTTCATAGAGAGCATCAATTTTTGGCAATAATTTTTGTTGAAAATTGTTGGCAGCTTTTCTTAAAAACAATCTGTAAATCCAAAAATTAATTGCAACAAATAGTTGTAGTGTACCTATAAATCTGTAAGTTTCTCCTGAATCCCAATCAAATAATCCATACCCCAAGAAAGCTAATCCAAATATTGTTAATACACTTGTAATTCTAATTATTCTTTTTAAAGGCATATTTGTGTCCTCAATCTTCATCATTTTTGAAACTAAAACTGAATTAAAAAAAATTGCTACAAACAATGATGAACCCAATACGACAGAAAGAGTTATAGGGAAAAACACCATAAACTTTCCAATCCTTCCAGGCCAAAGCCCTAGAGGAATAAAGGCAGCTATTGTCGTTGCGGTAGAGATTATTATTGGAAATGCGATTTCTGATATACCTTTTTTAGTTGCTTCAATTCTATTTAGACCTTCTTTTTCCATTAGCCTATAAACATTTTCTACAACAACAATTCCATTATCAACTAGCATCCCAAGACCCATAATTAGACCAAAGAGTATCATTGTATTTAGTGTATACCCAAGTGTGTCTAGTATAAATAATGACATAAACATGGACATAGGTATCGCAAACCCAACAAACAAAGCATTTTTAAATCCTAGAAAAAACAAAAGAACAGTAACAACTAATACGATGCCAAAAATTATACTATTTACTAAATCAATAACTTGGTTTTTAGTCAGTTCTGATTGATCGTTAGTTATACTAATATTTAAGTTTTTTGGAAAAACATCTTTTAGGGTCTTATCTACAATTTTGCGTGTTTTTTCAGCCGCTTCAATCATATTTTGTCCAGATCTTTTCTTTACATCTAACATTACAACAGCCTCACCATTTTCTCTAGCGAATGTTGTAGTTTCTTTTTCTTTAAAACTTACATTGGCAATTTCTTTTAGTAAAACTGGACTGTTAAACTCAGTTTTTATAACAAAATTCTCTAAGTCTATAGGCGAACTAATCTCACCAATTATCCTTAATGTTTTTCTCTGCTCACTCTCTTTTAAACTCCCAGCAGAAATAGAGATATTTCCATTTTGTATAGCCCCTATGACATCATAAAAACTAACTTTTGCAGCCATCATTTTATAGATGTCCACGGCAACTTCTATTTCTTTATCTAACGCCCCTCTTATGTCTACTTTCTTTATTTCACTTAGGCTCTCTATTTCTTTTTGTAATATTTCAGAGTATTGTTTTAGTTTACTAGTTGTATAATCGCCAGATATATTGATATTTAATATTGGCATTTCTTCTGTAAAATTTAAATTAAAAACACTTGGGTCCACTTTCACATTATTAAACATTGGCCAATCTTCGCTGGCTGTAGCAGTTTCAATTTCATCTTTTACTTTAAGCTTTGCTTCTAAAAAACTAATTTCATCATTAAACTCTATAATTATAATTGAAAAGTTTTCTTGAGATGAAGAACTAATTTTTTCAATATTATTAAGTGATTTTAATTTATCTTCTAATGGCTCAGTAATTAACTTTTCTACGTCTTCTGAAGTATTTCCAGGGTAAATTGAGCTTACAAAAACTATATTTTCTTTAATCTCAGGATAATCTTCTCTTGGCATATTAAAATAAGAACTAACCCCCAAAAATAGTATTAAGGCCATTAAAACATAAATAGTCACACTATTATTAATAGCCCAAGAAGACGGTTTAAATTCTTTTTCTAGATTATTTTTCAATTTCTTAAATTTAGTTATTAATGATCTTCACTATACTGTTGTTTGTCAATTTTCTCGCACCCTCGCTTACTACTTCATCGTTTGCGCTTAAACCTTTAAGAACTTCCACAAAGTCTCCATTATCTTTACCTGTTTGAATAATAGTTTTAGAAGCGTAAGACTTTCCTTTTTTATTGATAATTTTATATACATATTGATCATTATTACTATCCATACTTATATAATTTAACTTAACTAGAACTGCATTTTTATTGGTATAGTCGTTGACATTTATTTTTACGTTTAGGTTGGGTTTTATTTTATACTCATTGTGAGGAATGTCAGCCTCAATTCTAAACGTTCTATTAGACGGATTTATAAAATTAGCGACTAATCTGATTTTAGATTTTAACGTCATGTTTAGCATTGGAGATTCTATTGTTATTTCTTTCCCCTTGGTTATAGTGTTAATGTAATTCTCAGGGACCTTAGAAACCACAAACATTTGTTCCATATTTACTAACAACATTAAATTTGACCTTCCAGGGTATACAACCTCACCTTGTTTTGCAATCACATTGTCAATAACACCAGAAAATGGAGCTTTAATTATTGTTTTATCTAGCTGTTTATTTAATTGTTCTATTGCCTTGCTTTGAGCGTTAAACATAGATTTTGATTCTAAAAACTGAATTTCACTTCCTATTTTTTGATTCCAAAGCCTCTCTTGTCTTTCATATGTTGTCTTAGCTAAATTATAAGTAATTTTAAGTTGTGCTAACTGTTGCTTTAATCCGCCATCATCAATTGTAGCTAAAACTTGACCTTGACTTACATTTTCCCCACTTTTAACATAAATATTTTTAAGAATTCCTGAAAATTCAGGATAAATAGAAATAATTTTATCCGATTTTACATCTCCTTGCAGTTGTACATAGTGTTTAAAAATTTCATTTTTTACATTGATAGTTGAAACAATCGGGAATTTAGAATTGTTTCCTAATTCACTCAATTTTTCATCAATAAGACTTATTTTTTTGTAAATCTCTTGTTGATTATCTGTAATTTCTTTTCTTTTTAGTTTTATTAAATCTATATCGTTAGAATTAATAACTTCTTCAATAGATTTATTATCACTCTGACAAGAGAAAATTAAAGAACTGATTATTATAAATATTTTTTTCATAATTAAATTAATTTTTAGAGATTTCAGATGTTAATGATTCTAATTTAGCCTTTGAGTTGATTATACTAAGCATGGATAACAAATAACTTTGTTGTGATTTGTAAAGTTGAGTTTGAGCTTCTCTTAAATCAAAACTAGATGCTATCCCTTCTGTAAATTTAATTTGATTCTTTTTTTCAATTCTTTCAGCTAATTCAAGGTTTCTTTTCTTGTTGTAGTAATCTTCAATAGCAAATTGATAATTTCCTTTTGCAAGGGTAGTTTCAATACCCAACTTTTTTTCTAGTTCGTCTAATTGTAAATTCGATTTTTCTAATTCAATTTTTGCCCTTGTAATTTTAGATAATTGGTCACCAGAACTCAAAATTGGAATATCCATTTTAAGCCCAAAGATTGTAGATCCATACCATTTTTGTGACTTGTTAGTAAAGTTAAATTGATCTGAGTATCCTTGATAGCCTGTATTTAAGAAAGCATTTAATGTTGGTAATAGCTTAGTTTTTTCATAAAAAACCAAAAGTTCTTTAGATGTTTTATCATTATTCTTAATTATGTAATCTGCAGATTTTTTTGTGTCACTAGTTTTTGAAATTATTGATATGTCGATACTTTTGTCAATAAGATCTTCAAAGTTTTCAGTTAAATTAAGCTCTTGATTAATTTCTAATCCAAGGATAAGGTTTAATAGCTGTGAAGCTAACTTTTGTTGCAGCAGTCCATTTTTCAAATTACTCTCTAAGCCTGATAATGTGATTTGTAATTGCTCCACATTTTCTTCTTCGGTAAGGCCATTTTCATATATTTTAATTACCTCATTTAGAGTATTCTCAACTATTTTTATATTTTTATTTATAATACGTACACTTTCTTTAGCCAAGAGTACATTCCCATAAGATTCAATAGTGCTTTTTCTTAATTCAATTGATGTCTTGTTTCTTATACCTTCTTCAATGTCTACATAAATTTGAACAGATTTTACTCCTACAAAATAAGACCCGTCAAAAACTAATTGTGTTAAGTTTATATTGCCGTTAATGGATTGTTTCGTTCCAAATTTTAAAGGGATTAATCCTTCTGCTTGATTAATGTTATTATTGTTTTGATCTACATTAAAATAATTATTCACTACATCAACAATGTTTTGTGTATTATCAAATGCTGCTGCCGGAATTAATGATACTTGCTGCTTTATCCAACTATTATAATTTATACTAGCATTTATTTTTGGTAACCCAATCGCAATTGTTTCCCGTTTAATTGCCTCAGCGGACTTGATTTGAAGGTCGGCAGATTTTAAAGTTGCATTATTAATTTGCGCATAATTAATTGCCTCCTCTAAACTTAAATTCATTTTATCGGTCTGAGAATAGACCGAACTACATATAATTATAAAAAAGAACAGTATGTTTTTCATATTACATTTTTGATTGATTTAATAAAAATTTTTCTAATTTTTTTAATCCTAGTTTAGTAACTATAGCTCTAAGATGATACTCTGAATAATTTTCCATTAAAAGCGCTGGATTAAATGATTCTAATGGAAATATTTCTGGATTTTTTATCCCAATAATTCCATTGAAATACAATCTTGATATTAGATCTGTATTTATTTTCTCTCTAAATATGCCAAGCTCAACTCCTTTTTCTAAACTTTTTTTAGTCGACTCCAATACGAATTCAAATTTCTTCTTCTTAAGCTCTTTATGAATTGATGGATAATATTTTTGTAGTTGATGATAAGGAGAGGTTTTTTCCCCTTTTAAAGAGTTCATTAAAAATATTTTTATATCATGGAGTTCATTAATTGGATCCAATGATTTAGTCTTAATATCTTTAATACCATCAGTAATCTTTTTAAATAAATGAGAAGTTCCAGCTTCAACTAAGCATGATTTATTATCAAAATAAGTATAAATGGTTTTTTTTGACATCCCTAAGTCATTTGCGATGTCATCCATAGTTACACTTTTGAAACCTAGGCTTAAAAAAAGATCTGTTGCTTTGTTTATAATTTCCTGTTTCATTTTAATTTTATTTTAATCTCAGAATTTTTAATTAATTCAAAGGAGGCATCTTTAAAAGATGGTTTTCCTAAAAAGCCCATAGCGTTATTTGAAAAACCATACTGTTCTGTTGGAATCCCAATTAAATTTTTATCCAGTTTTTTATTATCGTTAGAGTCAATAAATAAACTTATTGCATAGATCCCTTCTTTTAAAACAATACTCTTTTTATATACACCTATATTAATATTCTCCACTACATTTTTCACCCATCTATTTCTTTGAACATCTTTTTCATCACTGTCATTCTCAAATGCGTCTGAATTATTATATATAGCCATATAAATTACTCCATCAATTTCAACATTATTTATTTCAATCTCTAAATTATAAGACTGGCTTAAACACACGCTTACTCCTGCAAACAATAGTATAATAGACAGAGTTTTTTTAGTCATAATTTTAAATTGGAATACAAATGTAGTTGGAAACTTTAGATACTGCAAAAGTTTTTTAAGTTTTTTATTGATATAATTTACTCATGTAATTAAATACATTATTTTTGCACCATGTTAACCGTAAGTCAATACCGAGAAGTTTTTGTGGATTACCTTAAAAGTTTTCCGTTAAATAAAGAGCCTTTAAATTTATATGACCCCGTATCCTATATTTTAACATTAAAAGGCAAAAGGCTACGTCCGATTTTAACTCTAATGGCAACAGATATTTTTTCTGACAACTATGAATCTGGATTAGATGCTGCTTTGGCTGTTGAAGTTTTTCATAACTTTTCCTTAGTGCATGATGATATAATGGATTCTGCTGATCTGCGAAGAGGAAATATAACTGTTCATAAAAAATGGAATATTAGTACAGGTATATTATCGGGCGACGTAATGTTAATCAAAGCTTACCAGCTTTTTGAAAAATATGAAGGCAATGTTTTTGTTGATTTAGCAAAACTCTTTAGTAAAACTGCAGTTGAAGTTTGTGAAGGTCAACAATATGATGTGGATTTTGAGACAAGAGATGATGTTAAGATTGAGGATTATTTGAAAATGATTACTTACAAAACGGCTGTTCTTTTAGGTGCTTCTATGAAAATGGGAGCTATAATAGCTCAAGCAAGCAAAGAAGATCAAAATAAAATATATGATTTTGGTAAATACCTAGGTATTGCTTTTCAACTTCAAGATGATTACTTAGATGCTTTTGGAGATGAATCAAAATTTGGAAAAAAGATTGGTGGTGATATTTTAGAAAATAAAAAGACTTACCTCTATCTAAAAGCTATTGAATTTCTTTCTTCGGAAAAAAGAATTAAATTAATTAAATTATACTCTAACCATAATAACTCTCAAGAAAAAATTGATAAATCTAAAGCTTTGTTTCTAGAAAGTGGTTCAGTTGATTTTACTATAACTGAGATTAAAAAATACACAAAATTAGCTTTTCAAATATTAGATTCTTTAAAAATATCTGAAGAAAAAAAGGAATTATTATATGAATTTGGAAATTCATTAATGGAGAGGAAAATATAAAACGTAGTTACTTATTTAAAAGTTACTTATTTAGTTAAAATTTATATTTTTCATTAACTTTGTGTGTAAGAAAATCCTTCGAAAAAAAATGGACAATTTTTCTTTTTTAAATGCTGCACATTCTGCTTACTTTGCCGATCTATATGATCAATATCTGGAAAACCCAGATTCTTTAGAGCCAAGTTGGAGAGCTTTTTTTCAAGGCTATGATTTCGGATCTAATAATAATTCTATTGATCAAATTGTAGATGGAGTAGCTACTCAAATCCCAGATGACTTAAAAAAAGAGTTTAATGTTATTAATTTAATCGATGCTTACAGAACTAGAGGTCATTTGTTTACTAAAACAAATCCAGTTAGAGATAGAAGAACGTATACGCCAAATCTAGATATTAATAATTTCGATTTAAATCAAAATGATTTAAATAATATATTTAATGCAGGGGATATCCTTGGAATCGGGCCACAGCCGTTGAAGATAATTATTGAACACTTAGAAGCAATTTACTGTGAAGCAACTGGAGTAGAATACATGTATATAAGAAATCCAGAAAAAAAGAAGTGGATTCAAGACTGGTTAAATAAGAATGACAATCATCCAACACTAAGCTCAACTCAAAAAAAACATATCCTAAAAAAACTAGTTCAAGCTGTTTCTTTTGAGAACTTTTTACATACGAAATATGTTGGTCAAAAAAGATTTTCACTTGAAGGTGGTGAATCTTTAATTCCTGCACTTGATTCACTAATAGAAAGCGCTGCAAACCTTGGAGTTAAAGAGTTTGTAATGGGTATGGCCCATAGAGGAAGGCTTAATACTCTGACTAATATTTTTGGAAAATCACCCAAAGCAATATTTAGTGAATTTGAGGGTAAAGATTATGAAGAAGAAGTATTTGATGGGGACGTTAAATATCATTTAGGATGGACAAGTAATAGGGAAACAGATAATGGAAAAAAAGTAAATATTAGTATAGCACCAAATCCATCTCACTTAGAAACTGTTGGTTCTGTAGTCGAAGGAATTGTAAGAGCGAAACAAGATAATTACCACAAAAATAATTTTGAAAAAGTACTTCCGATTATTGTTCATGGCGATGCTGCAATCGCTGGTCAAGGTATTGCATATGAGCTTGTTCAGATGGCTAATTTAGATGGCTACAAAACAGATGGAACTATCCATATCGTTGTAAATAATCAGATTGGATTTACCACAAATTATTTAGACGGGAGATCAAGTACCTATTGTACTGACGTAGGGAAAGTTACCCTATCACCGGTTATGCATGTAAATGCAGATGATGTTGAGGCAGTAATTCATGCTGTTTTATTTGCTTTAGAATTTAGAATGAAATTTAAAATGGATGTCTTTATTGACCTACTTGGATATAGAAAATATGGGCATAATGAAGGAGATGAGCCTAGGTTTACACAGCCAAAATTATATAAAGCTATTTCTAGACATTTAAATCCAAAAGACATTTACTCTAAAAAGCTTATAAATGATGGAATAATTGATTCAAATTATGTAAAAACTATTGAAACTGATTACAAGGCTAGTTTAAATGACTTTTTAGAAGATTCTAAAAAAGATAAAAAAACAGTCATAACTGAATTTATGAGTTCCGAGTGGAAGGATTATCAAAAAGCTAATCAAAGCAAAATGATGGAAGTAATTGACACGACTTATCCGAGATTAAAACTGGAAAAAATCGTAACTGTGCTATCAACACTGCCTGATGAAAAAAAGTTTATTAATAAAATAAAAAAATTAGTAAACAACAGATTAGTTATGTTCGAACAAGATAAGTTGGATTGGTCAATGGCGGAGCACCTTGCTTATGGCTCTTTATTAGAAGAAGGGTTTAGTGTTAGAATATCTGGTCAAGATGTTGAAAGAGGAACTTTTTCACACAGACATGGAGTTATTAAAGTAGAAGATAGTGAGGAAGAAATAATACTTCATAATAATATTAGTGATGATCAAGGAGTTTTTAGTATTTATAACTCTCTCCTTTCTGAATATGCTGTACTAGGTTTTGATTATGGATACTCTATGGCTAGCCCAAAAACATTAAATATTTGGGAGGCTCAATTTGGAGACTTTAGTAATGGAGCACAAATTATAATAGATCAGTATTTATTTTCAGGAGAAGATAAGTGGAAAACCCAAAATGGATTGGTTATGTTGTTGCCTCATGGGTACGAAGGGCAGGGAGCAGAGCATTCTTCGGCTAGAATGGAAAGGTATCTGCAATTATGCGCAAAGGATAATGTATATATAGCTAATTGTTCTACCCCTGCAAACATGTTTCATATTTTAAGAAGACAGATGAAAGCAGGTTTTAGAAAACCATTAGTAATTTTCACTCCAAAAAGTTTATTAAGACATGCTAAAGTTTTATCATCTGTTGATGAATTTACTAAAGGAGCTTTTAAGCCCTTAATTGATGACGAAAGTGTAGTAGAATTAAAAAAAATTAATACTGTAGTTTTTGTTTCTGGTAAATTTTATTATGATTTATTAGATCAAAAAGATAGATTAGGCAGAGATGATGTAGCGCTAGTTAGGGTTGAACAACTTTTTCCGTTACCTGTTAATTTAATTAGATCAATCATTTCAAAATATTCATCTGCGGAAGATTTTGTTTGGGCTCAAGAAGAGCCAAGAAATATGGGGGCTTACACTCATATTCTCATGAATCTAGATAATGCTAAGAATTTTAGAGTTGCCTCAAGAAGGACATATGGAACTACAGCTGCAGGTAGTTTGACAAGATTCAAAAAAAGACATCAAGAAGTGATAGATTATGTATTTGATAAAGAAAAAAATAACCAAAGAGTAAAAAAATAAAGTATGATTTTAGAAATGAAAGTTCCGTCACCAGGTGAGTCTATTACAGAAGTCGAAATTGCTACTTGGCTTGTTTCTGACGGGGATTATGTTGAAAAAGATCAAGTAATAGCAGAGGTTGACAGTGATAAGGCTACACTGGAGCTTCCCGCTGAAGAAAGTGGAGTAATAACTTTAAAGGCTGAAGAAGGGGACGCGGTAGATGTAGGTCAAGTAGTTTGTCTGATTGATACTAGCGCTACTAATGAGAACAAACCTGAAGTAATTAATGAAAATATTATTAAAGAAGTTAAGGTAGAAGTTTCTAAACCAAAATCAAATAATAAATCTCATATTGCTAGTCCATCAGCCAGAAAAATTATTGCAGAAAATAATTTAGAAATATCTAATATTACTGGTACTGGAAAAGATGGAAGGGTAACAAAAGATGATGCTGTTAATTCTAAACCTTCTATGGGTTCACTTTCTGTTAATAGTGAGAGAAGCGACAGTCGAACTAAGTTATCAATGCTTAGAAGAAAAGTTGCTGAAAGGTTAGTTACAGTAAAAAATGAAACAGCTATGCTAACTACATTTAATGAAGTTGACATGTCCGCAATATTTGATATAAGATCAAAATATAAAGAAGATTTTAAATCTAAGCATGAAGTTGGACTAGGGTTTATGTCATTTTTCACTTTAGCAGTTGTAAGAGCTTTAAAATTGTTTCCTGCTGTTAACTCAATGATTGATGGTAAGGAAATGATTACTTATGATTATTGTGATATAAGTATTGCCGTTTCTGGACCTAAAGGGTTGATGGTCCCTGTTATTAGACATGCAGAAAAAATGTCTTTTATGGAGGTTGAATCTGAAGTTAAAAGGTTAGCAATAAGAGCTAGGGACTCTAAAATAACAGTTGATGAAATGACTGGAGGAACCTTTACAATTTCAAATGGCGGAGTATTTGGAAGTATGTTATCAACTCCAATACTTAACCCCCCTCAAAGTGGAATATTAGGAATGCACAATATCGTTGAAAGACCTATTGCTGTTAATGGTAAGGTTGAAATACGTCCAATAATGTATTTGGCCTTATCGTATGATCACAGGATTATTGACGGTAGAGAAAGTGTAGGTTTTTTAGTTGCCATAAAAGAGGCTCTAGAAAGCCCGGTTGAGCATCTTATGAATAATAAAATTAAAGATTCTTTAAACCTCTAATTTATTTTTACACTTTTTTTCCAATTTGTAAAAAATACATGATATATAAATCAAAAAGTAATAAGTGGTGGTTAAGCTACTTGTAAAAAATTACTAAATATTTAGTAACTATTTATACCTTTGCTTTAATATGATTATAGATACTCATACCCATTTATATTTAAAAGATTTTGATGCTGATATTAATGCTGTTGTTAGCCGTGCATTAGATTTAAATATTAATAATTTTTTTCTTCCTGCAATTGATTCATCTCATACGAAATCAATGCTTAACTTGAAAAATGCATATCCTACTATTATGCATTTGATGGCTGGCCTTCATCCTTGTAGTGTAAAAAAAAATTATTTAGAAGAGTTAAATCATGTAAATGAGGTTGTAAAAAACAACTCTATTGTAGCGATTGGAGAAATTGGTATTGATTTATATTGGGATAAGACCAACTTAAGTATTCAAAAAGAGGCCTTTGCAAATCAAATAAGACTAGCGAAAAAACTTGATCTACCGATTGTTATACACTGTAGAGATGCGTTTGATGAGATATTTGAAGTTTTAGAATACGAAAAGTCTGAAAAACTAAGGGGTATATTTCATTGTTTTAGTGGGACCTATGAGCATGCTCTGAAAGCAATCTCATTTAACATGAAGTTAGGAATTGGGGGAGTGGTTACTTTTAAAAACGGAAAAATTGATCAATTTTTAAAAAACATATCATTAGATCATTTAGTGCTCGAAACAGATTCACCATATTTAGCTCCTGTTCCATATAGAGGGAAGAGAAATGAAAGTTCTTATATAACTATAATTGCCCAAAAATTGAGTGACATTTACTCTATTCCAACAAACAAAATATTCGAAATAACATCTAAAAATTCAATAGATATTTTTAAAATATAATTATGAATAAGTCAAAAATTTTATTAGTATATACTGGTGGGACTATTGGTATGTTTAAAGAGGCTAGCCAGCCATACTTAAGGCCTTTTAATTTTGAAAACATTTTAGAAAAAGTCAAAGAAATCAAACTTCTAAATTGTCATATAGAGACAATATCAATCGATAACCCAATTGATTCTTCGAATATTTGTATCGATAATTGGATTGAATTAGTCGGTATAATCAAAAATAATTATAATTCTTTTGATGGTTTTGTGATTCTACACGGAACAGACACTATGAGTTACACTGCCTCAGCTCTAAGTTTTTTAATACAAAACTTATCAAAACCTGTGATACTAACAGGCTCTCAATTACCATTAGGAGATCTTAGAACTGACGCTAAAGAACATTTAATCACCTCTATTGAACTAGCAAGATCAGTCCATGATAATTCATTAAACACCAATATTCAAGACAATATCATTAAAGAAGTTTGTTTATATTTTAATAACAAATTATACAGAGGTAATAGAACTACTAAAGTTAATTCTGATCAATTTAAAGCTTATGCAAGCTTTAATTACCCTGAACTTGCTAAATCTGGAGTAGATTTAAAAATTAATTATAATAACCTTTTCAAGCCATCAGATAAGAATACAATTTTTCATGACTCGCTTGATGATAGGATTTCTTTATTAAAAATATTTCCCGGTATTTCTGAAAAAGTAGTCAAACACAATTTATCAGACATTTACTCTAAGGTAATAATTATTGAATCCTTTGGGTCAGGAAATGTATTAAATTCTGAGTGGTTTTTAAACGAAATTAAATCCTGTATCGATAGAGGGAAATATATTATTAATGTATCTCAATGCCCAAAAGGAAGTGTTAAAATGGGTCAATATGAGTCTTCGACTAAGTTAGTTGAACTAGAAATAATTTCAGGAAAAGATATTACAATAGAGTCTGCAATATGTAAATCTATGTTTTTATTAACTAAAAATGTAAATTTCAAAACCTTTAAAGAAATGTTTGAACTTAGCGTTAGCGGTGAGATATCTTAAAATAACTTATCATTTGTTTTAAGATTAGTTTTTTTTTCAGTTTATTTGTGAGAATGTAATTTTTGATTTTAGAGAGGTGGCCGAGTGGTCGAAGGCGCACGCCTGGAAAGTGTGTATACACCAAAAGTGTATCGAGGGTTCGAATCCCTTCCTCTCTGCATAATTTTTATTATTTAAAATTGCATTTTTTTTATATCTTTAAACCCTTAAATAAATTAAAAGAAAAATAAAATGAAAAGATTATTATCTATCCTTACAGTTTTATCATTATTTATGATAACTAGCTTAAATGCAAAAACTAATTTGTTACAAGATGATTCTCAGGAAGTTACTGAAGTTGTAACTGACTCTAGTGTAGTGGAAGCAGCTCCTGTTGTTGAAGCTATAGAAGAAACTCCAGTAATAGAAGAAGTGGCAAGTGAAAACTTTCATCAAGAACTAAAAAAGAGATTTATTGAAGGAGGTCCTGGTTTTATGGGGATAGTTCTACTTTGTTTAATCTTAGGATTAGCCATCGCTATAGAAAGAATTATATATTTAAATTTGGCTACATCTAACTCAGATAAATTAACTAATGATGTTGAAGAAGCACTTAAATCTGGAGGTTTAGATGCTGCCAAAGAAATCTGCAGAAATACGCCTGGCCCAGTAGCATCAATATTTTATCAAGGATTAGATAGAGCTAATGAAGATTTAGAATCTGCTGAAAAAGCTGTTGTTGCTTATGGCGGAGTTCAAATGGGCCAGTTAGAAAAAAATGTATCATGGATATCTTTATTTATAGCTTTAGCACCAATGCTTGGTTTTATGGGTACAGTAATCGGAATGATTCAAGCATTTGATAAGATTGAGGCTGCGGGAGATATGCAACCTTCTTTAGTAGCCGGAGGTATTAAAGTAGCGCTTCTTACTACAGTATTTGGTCTTGTTGTAGCTATTATTTTACAGATTTTTTATAATTACATTATATCAAAAATTGATAGTATTGTAAATGATATGGAAAACGCTTCAATATCTCTTATGGATTTATTAGTTAACAATAAAAAATAATTATGAATTTATATAAAGGAACATACTACACAGCTGGTATACTATCTCTTATAGGTATAATACTTGTTGGTTTAATCATTAACGGAAGTATAGGTCAAATAGGAATCTTATTATGGATAGCTTATATAATCCTAGCACTAATTATTTCTTTTGTTTTATTTTTTACGTTAAAAAACATTAGTTCTAATAAGGCATTATTAGTAAGCACATCCAAAGTAGTTGGTATTTTTTTAGTGACTGCACTGATATGCTACTTTGCTTTGTCTACTGGAGAAGAAACTCCATTAAGAGATGGTAATATTCTTTCAGAGTCAGGTTCAAGATTAGTTAGTGCTGGATTATTTATGTTTTATGCATTGATGGTAGCTGCTACTTGTATCATGATTTTTTTCGGAGTAAAAAATATGAAAAAATAAACTATGGCTAAAAGATCTTCCCCTGAAGTTAATGCAGGATCAATGGCTGATATTGCATTTTTATTATTAATTTTTTTCTTAGTAACAACCACTATTGAAACCGATTCTGGAATAAGCAGAAAACTACCTCCAATTGAAGAATCAGATGAAGATGTTGTTATCAAGAAAAAAAACATTTTCACTGTTTTATTAAACAACAAAGATCAACTTTTAGTAGAGGATAATTTAATGGAATTAGGGGAATTAAGAGAAGCTGCAATCAAGTTTTTGGATAATGGTGGAGGTTCTGGTGAAGATAAATGTAGTTACTGCAAAGGAGCTTCTGACCCAAAATCTTCTGATAATCCAGATAAAGCAATTATTTCATTAAAGAATGAAAGAGAAACTACTTATGCTACATATATATCCGTTCAAAATGAATTAGTTGCTGCATACACACATCTAAGAAATATCAGAGCAGAAGAATTATTTGGCACATCCTATAGCGAAATGCAAAAAAACTATAAAGATGTTAATTGGCCAGGTAGCAAAGCTAAGCTCAAAGAAAATATAACTCAAATTAAACTAGAATATCCTCAAAAATTATCTGAGGTTCAATAAAAAAATATTATGTCCAAGTTCAATAAGAAAAAAAAAGGTGAACTTCCTGCTGTTAATACAGCCTCTTTACCTGATATAGTTTTTATGTTATTATTCTTTTTTATGGTAGCTACTGTAATGAGGGATAATGAATTAAAAATAAAAAATGAATTACCAGCTGCTAATCAAGTTGAAAAACTAGACAAGAAAGATCTTGTAATGTATATTTATTTAGGAAAGCCAAATGATGGTTTTAAAGATCAATTTGGAGAAGAAGCTAGAATTCAATTAAATGACAAATTTGCTGAAGTTAGTGATGTCCCAGCCTTTATTTATGCCGAAAGAGAGACTAAGAGAGAAGAACTTAGGCCTTTTTTGACAACTGCCTTAAAAGTTGATAAAGATGCCTCTATGGGCATTGTAGGGGATGTTAAACAAGAGCTTAGAAAAGTAAATGCTTTAAAAATTAATTATACAACCAGAATTGGTGATGTTTCCTTAAACAGCAATTAAAAAATTCTTTTAATTAAAGTTCTTTTCTCAATCTAGCAACCGGAATATTTAATTGCTCTCTGTATTTTGATACAGTCCTTCTAGCTATCTTATATCCTTCTTTATGTAAAAGTTTTACTAATACATCATCTGTTTCAGGTTTACGTTTATCTTCTTCTGATATAATTTTTTCTAATATCTTCTTAATTTCAATTGTGGATATTTCCTCTCCTTTATTATTCAACATAGACTCGCTGAAAAATTCCTTAATTAGTTTAGTTCCGTAAGGAGTGTCAACGTACTTACTATTTGCTACTCTTGAAATAGTTGAGATATCCATATTAATTTTATCAGCAATATTTTTTAATATCATTGGTTTTATTTTTTTTTCATCACCAGATAAAAAATAGTCTTGTTGATATGTCATTATTGCTTTCATAGTAAGCATTAATGTTTGTTCTCTTTGTTCAATTGCTTCAATGAACCACCTTGCCGAGTCTAATTTTTGTTTTATGAACTGAACTGCATCTTTTTGAGATTTCCTATTTTTTTCTAAACTATATCCTTTTAACATCTCTGTATATTCTCTAGATACATTCATCACTGGTTTATTTCTACCATTTAGACTAAGTAATAATTCATTATTTACTATTTCTATTTTAAAATCAGGAATAACCTGTTCAATTAATTTTGTGCTATTGTTAGAAAGAGAGTTCCCCGGTTTTGGATTTAATTTTTCAATTTCTTTAATTGCTATTTTTAGTTCTTTTTCTGAGATTTGATGTTTTGTTAATATTTTTTCAAAATGTCTCTTGGTAAATAAATTAAAAGAGTCTTCAATTATATTTAATGCTAATACGGTATTTGGATTATCTGTACCTTTTCTATTTAGCTGTATTGCTAAACATTCTTGTAGTGATCTTGCTCCAATGCCAGCAGGGTCTAAATTTTGAATAGCTTTCAAAATAGTATTTACTGTGTCATATTCAACATCTATATTTTGAGTGAAAGCTAAATCATCAATTATATCTTCAATACTTTGGCGAATGTAGCCTCCTTCATCAATACATCCAACTAGGAATTCAGCAATTTTCATCTCAAAATCACTTAATCTCTCAGTATAAATTTGATTTAAAATAACTTGGTTGAATGATACTCCAGAAGCGTATGGAATCGCATTCTCTTCTGTTGCTGATGAATTATAGGTATTTAATCTGTAATCAGGTATTTCGTCATCATTTATGTAATCCTCAACATCAATATTTTCATCTTTACTAAATTCTTCTTCTGTTGATATAGATTCATTAACTTCTAAAGCAGGGTTTTCTTCAATCTCTTGTTTTAGTTTTTGCTCAAAATCTAATACAGGAAGTTGAATTAACTTCATCAATTGTATTTGTTGAGGAGATAACTTTTGAGATAATTTTAATTTTAGCGATTGCTTTAGCATTTAACTAATTTTTAAAATTCCGCATTTTGGGGAGTTCTCGGAAACGGTATTACATCTCGAATATTTGACATTCCAGTTGCGAACATGATTAACCTTTCAAAACCAAGCCCAAATCCAGAATGTTTAGCAGTACCAAATTTTCTTAAGTCTGTATACCACCACAAATCTTCGGGATTAACCCCGATATCTTTCATTTTATTGTTTAAGATATCTAAATTTTCTTCTCTTTGTGAGCCACCAACAATTTCTCCAATTCCTGGGAATAGAATATCCATTGCTTTAACTGTTTTATTATCGTCGTTTAACTTCATGTAAAATGCCTTAATATTAGCAGGATAGTCATATATTATTACTGGACATTTAAAATGTTTTTCTACTAAATATCTTTCATGTTCACTCTGTAAGTCTGCTCCCCAATTTTCAATTGGATATTTAAATTTCTTCTTTTTATTTGGTTTGCTATTCCTTAAGATCTCTATCGCTTCCGTGTAGGTGATCCTTTTAAAATCATTATCGATAACAAACCTTATTTTATCTATTAATGACATTTCACTTCTAAGATTTTGTGGTTTTGTCTTTTCTTCATTTGTTAACCTTTGTTCCAAGAAATTTAAATCATCAATATTATTATTAATTATGTGATTAAGTAGATGTTTTAAAAAATCTTCCGCCAAATCCATGTTTCCATTTAAATCCATAAACGCAACTTCGGGTTCTATCATCCAAAACTCAGATAAATGTCTCGATGTATTTGAGTTTTCTGCTCTAAATGTTGGTCCAAAGGTGTATACTTTACCAAGAGACATAGCGTATGTTTCTGCTTCTAATTGACCAGATACTGTCAGACTGGTCTCTTTTCCAAAAAAATCTTTTGAGTAATCGACTTCGTTTTTTTCATTTAGAGGTGGATCTTTAGGGTCGAGTGTGGTTACTCTAAATTGCTCTCCAGCGCCTTCAGCATCACTTGATGTAATTATTGGTGTATGAACGTAATAAAAACCGTTAGAATTGAAGTAACTGTGGACTGCAAAAGATAAACTAGACCTCAAACGCATTATTGCACTAAAAGTATTTGTTCTAGTTCTTAAATGTGCATTATCACGGAGAAATTCAAATGAATGTTTTTTTGGTTGAATAGGAAATTTATCCGAATCACATTCTCCCAATATTTCTAATTCAGAAACTATAATTTCAAATTTTTGACCACTTCCTTGGCTTTCTACTAATGAACCTGTAATTTCTAAACTAGTTCCAGTATTTATTTTTTTTAAAGTTGAATCATCAAAATTTTTAAAGTCAATAACACATTGAATACTTTCAATACATGATCCATCATTTAAAGCGATAAATCGATTAGCACGAAATGTTCTTACCCATCCGTTTAACTTTACTTCAGCTTGTATATCAGTATTTAGTAAAAGATCTTTTACAGAATTATTTTTCATTTTGATTATAAAATTATAGTATCAAATATAAAGTTTTAAAAACAAGTTATATTTAATTTGTTGCGTCTTCATCTTCAATAATTTTTATTAAAGGTTCTTTTAAGACTTTCTCATTTGCAATAGTACCTTCAAGTGATAGTAACATTGAAGGCAAGAGTAATAGATTTGCTAGCATTGCAAATAAAAGGGTAGCCGAAACTAATGCTCCAAGAGCTACTGTTCCTCCAAAATCGGATACTGTGAATACTGAAAATCCAAAAAACAAAACAATAGAGGTATAAAACATACTAACCCCAGTTTCACGAAGTGCATTATAAACAGATTTATTTATTTCCCAATTATTAGCAATTAGTTCTTGTCTATATTTTGCTAAAAAATGAATAGTATCATCTACAGCTATTCCAAATGCAATACTAAATATCAATATGGTAGATGGTTTTATCGCAACGCCTAAATATCCCATTAATCCAGCTGTAACTATTAGCGGCAATAGGTTTGGTATCAGAGATACAAATATCATTTTTACAGATCTAAACATGTATGCCATTAACATAGCAATTAAAAATATTGCTAATGAAAGTGATAAAATTAAGTTTTTAACTAAATACTTTGTTCCTTTTTGAAATAAGTAAGCCTTACCAGTAATTGAAACTTCAAAATTATCAGAAGGCATTATTTTTGAAATTTCATAATTTAATTTCTCTTCAATAGCCTCCATTCTTTCAATCTCCATGTCTTTCATAAATGCAGTGATTCTAGTATATTGACCTGTGGAATCAACATAATTTTTTATTAAATCAACATCTGAATCTGAAGTTGAGTTTTTTGCGTACGACAGTATAAAGCTATTTTCTTGTGAAGTAGGAACTTGATAATATTTTGGATTTCCATTGTAATAAGCTTGTTTAGAGTACTTTACTAAACTAACCATTGAAATAGGTTTTGATAATTCAGGGATTTCTAAAATAACGTCCTCTATTTTACTCATTTTCTTTATAGTGGAAAGTTTTGTAACTCCTTTTTTACGTTTAGTGTCTATCAAAATTTCTAATGGCATTATCCCATTAAATTCTTTTTCATAAAACATGATATCGTCAAACCAGTCTGCTTTTTGTGGCATATCATCTATAATACTTCCAGAAATCCTTATTTGATATATTCCAATTATACTAAAAACAAGTAATGCAATAGATATTATATAAATATTAATTTTACTTTTTTTCACTGTATTTTCAATCCAATCGCCGAGTGAAGTAATCCATCTTTTATTTAAATGTTCTAAATGCTTTTCTTCTGGAATCGGCAAAAAACTATAAATTATAGGGATAATTAAAATACATAAAACGAATATCGCTAAAATACTTAGTGAAGCTACAATACCAAATTCTTTAAGTAATTTACTATTTGTAATAATAAATGTAGCAAAACCAGACGCTGTAGTAACGTTTGTCATTAATGTAGCATTACCTATTTTAGTAATAACTCTTTGTAGTGACTTGGCTTTATTTCCATGTTCATTAACTTCATGCTGGTATTTATTAATTAGAAAAATACAATTAGGGATTCCAATCACAATTATAAGTGGAGGAATCAGCCCAGTAAGAACAGATATTTCAAAGTCACCAGGGGGAGTATTTATAATAAATAGTCCTAATATCCCCACTGACCAAACAACTCCAACCATCACTACAAATAATGAAATGAAAGTAGCTCTATAAGATCTGAAAAACAGGAAAAAAATTATAGATGTAATTATAAGTGCTAAAATTACAAAAGTTGAAATTTCACTTTTAATATTTTCAGCATTTTTTGTTCTTACATAAGGCATGCCTGATATCTTTATATCAATGCCATAGTTATTTTCAAAATCTCTTACTTTCGGAATTAAAACTGTATTAATATACTCTTCTCTTGCGGGTTCATTTACAATTGACTTTTTTAAATGAATAGCAGTCCTTACAGATTGAGTTTCTGTATTGAACAAAAACTCATCATAAAAAGGATACTTTTCGAATAACTCTTTCTTTAGTGAAATTAATTCAAGATCTGACTTGATCGTATCGTTAATAAAAGGTTCTAAATAAAACTGTTGTCTTTTTTTGTCTTTTTTTAACTTCTGTAAATCTCCTATCGCTATGACTGACTCAATAAAGTTTGTGTCTTTTAAAACTTTAGATAATTTATTCCAAGCATTAAGGTTCTTAGGAGTAAATAATAGTGAATCTTTTACCCCAATTACAATCAAATTACCTTCTTCTCCAAATTTATCAGTAAAATCCAAATATTGGAGGTTTACTTCGTGATTATCCGGTAATAAGTTTGCTTCTGTGTTAGAAAACTTTATGTATTGCCACTGACTAATAAAAAATGAAGTTGCTATAATTAATAAAGTGATAATTATGAGCCTATTCCTTAATATTAAATTTGAAACAGCATCCCAAAACCCTACTAAAAATACTCTAGCCATATGATTGTATTATGTACTGATAGTAAAGATATTAATTACAATTAGAATATTTGTAATATTTAAAAATTATAAAGTCATAATTTCTTTTTCTTTCGCCTCAAATATTGAATTAATACTTTCAATATATTTATTAGTAAGATCCTGTATATCTTGTTCGGCATTCTTTTTTAAATCATCAGAAAATTCTTCATTTTTTTTTATTTCATTATTGGCATCTTTCCTTGAATTTCTAACAACTATTTTTGCTTCTTCTGCCTCAACTTTAGCTTGCTTTGCTAAATCTATTCTTCTTTCTTCTGTTAATGCAGGTACATTTATAATTATATTTTCACCATTATTCATAGGGTTAAACCCCAAATTTGCATTCATAATGGCTTTCTCAATATCAACAAGTAGTTTTTTTTCCCATGGTTGAACAACTATAGTTCTGCCGTCGGGAGTATTTACATTTGCCACCTGTGTTAGAGGAGTTAAAGAACCATAATACTCTACAACAACACTTCCAAGCATTGAAGTATTTGCTTTCCCTGCTCTAATATTTAATAATTTTTTTTCTAGATGTTTTATAGCGTTAGTCATCGCCTCTTTTACTGATTCAAAAATAAATTCTAATTCCTCTTCCATGTTATCTAAAAATATTTATAAGTTAACTGTAGTTCCGATTTTTTCACCAGAAATTAATTTTAATAAATTTCCTTTTTTGTTCATGTCAAATACAATTATTGGTAATTTATTTTCTTGACTTAGAGTGAATGCTGTAGTATCCATTACTTTTAACCCCTTTTTTAGAACTTCTTCAAATGAAATATTATCAAATTTTATAGCATTAATGTTTTTTTCTGGATCCTCATCATAAATACCATCTACCCTAGTCCCTTTTAAAATAACATCCGATTCTATCTCTATTGCTCTTAATACAGCAGCAGAATCAGTCGTGAAATATGGGTTGCCTGTACCACCTCCAAATATTACAACTCTACCTTTATCTAAATGTCTTATTGCTTTTCTTCTTATAAAAGGTTCAGCAACCTCATTAATTTTAATTGCAGTTTGTAATCTTGTTGGAGCTCCAACATTTTCGAGTGCACTTTGAAGTGCCAAACCATTAATTACGGTTGCTAACATGCCCATGTGATCACCTTGAACTCTATCAATTTTATATTCGTTATTACTATCGAAACCTCTAAAAATATTTCCACCACCAATAACTACCGCAACTTGTACACCGAGATCTGTTATTTGCTTAATATCTTTTGCATAATCATGTAATCTTTCAGAATCAATTCCGAAATTCTTTTTGCCCATTAAGGCTTCACCAGAAAGTTTTAGTAATATTCTTTTATATTTCATGCTTAATTTTGAAGTTAAGCAAAGATAATGTAGATTTTTTAATTATATAAAAAAAAATTAAAAGAAGAAGTATTATCCTAGAGCTACTCTCTTGAATTCAACAACATGTAAGTCTTTGTCATAAGAACTGACGTAATTTTTTACACTTTGTTTTCCATCTTTTATAAAATCTTGGTTTACAAGAGTATTGTCTTTAAAGAATCTTTTTAGTTTTCCTTTTGCAATATTATCTAGCATTGATTCAGGCTTACCTTCAGCTCTTAATTGATCTTTAGCTATTTCGATTTCTTTTTCAATTATATTTGAATCAACACCGTTCTCATCTAAAGCAAGTGGATTCATTGCTGCTACTTGCATGGACACATCCTTTGCTGCAGTAGATGAACCATCAACATTTGCAGATAACCCTACAACTGAAGCTATTTTATTGCCAGCGTGTATATATGAGCCAACAAAAGGTGCATTTATTTTCTCAAATGCTTTAATTTCTATTTTCTCTCCTATAACGCCAGTTTGCTCTATTAGCTTTTCGTCTACTGACAATCCACCAATTTTAGCTTTTAAAAATTCTTCTTTAGTATTACATTCTAGTGCTATCTCTGCCAGTTTGTTTGCTAAACTAACAAAGTCATCATTTTTTCCAACAAAATCAGTTTCACAACCTAAAACAATTGCAACACCAGTAGTATTGTCAGAATTAGTTTTGGTAATTGCAGCGCCTTCTGAAGAATCTCTATCAGCTCTTTTAGCAGCGACTTTCTGACCTTTCTTTCTTAAAATTTCTATAGCTTTTTCAAAATGACCATCAGCCTCGACTAATGCTTTTTTACAATCCATCATTCCAGCACCCGTAGTCTTTCTCAGGTTGTTTACTTCTGAAGCAGTTATTTTTGCCATGATATATAATTAAGTGTAATTATTGTGATATGTGTTATTTTTCCCCAGCTTTTTCCTCAGCTTTTACTTCAGCCTTTTCCTCAGCTTTTACTTCAGCTTTTACCTCAGCTTTTACTTCAGCCTTTTCCTCAGCTTTTACTTCAGCTTTTACTTCAGCTTTTACCTCAGCTTTTACCTCAGCTTTTACTTCAGCTTTTACTTCAGTTTTTACTTCAGTTTTTGATTCATCTTTTTCAGCGTTTCTTTCAGATAAACCTTCTTGTATAGACGGAGTAATGTTTTCAAGGATCTTAAGTATAGACTTAGACGCATCATCATTGGAAGGTATAACATATTCTACCTCTCTAGGATCAGAATTTGTGTCTACCATTGCAAAAATTGGAATGTTTAATTTTTGAGCTTCTTTTATAGCTATGTGTTCTCTAATTATATCAACAACAAATAAAGCACCAGGCAGTCTTGTCATATCAGAAATAGAACCTAAATTCTTCTCCAGCTTATCCCTCAATCTGTCCGTTTGTAACCTTTCTTTTTTAGAAAGTGTGTTGAAAGTTCCATCTTTTTTCATTCTATCAATAGCGGCCATTTTTTTAACTGCTTTTCTGATAGTAACAAAATTTGTTAGCATTCCCCCAGGCCATCTTTCAGTAATGTATGGCATATTTACTTTTGAAGCAGCTTCAGCAACAATTTCCTTAGCCTGTTTCTTTGTAGCTACAAATAAAATCTTTCTCCCTGAAGCAGCAATCTTTTTTAAAGCTTCAGATGCTTCATCAATTTTAGCTACAGTTTTGTATAGGTTAATAATGTGTATCCCATTTCTCTCCATGTATATGAAAGGAGCCATGTTTGGATTCCATTTTCTTGTAAGATGTCCGAAATGAACACCTGCATCTAATAATTCTTTTACTTCTAATTTTCCCATTTTGTGATAGTTTACTTTCTGTTGATTAGCAATGCCGACTAATTTACTAGTCGATCATTTAGATGCTAAACTAAATCTTGAATAAATTCATAGATAACAAAAACTGGTTATTGATTGTTTTATCTTTTCGAGAATTGGAATTTCTTTCTAGCCTTCTTCTGCCCGAATTTTTTCCTCTCAACCATCCTTGGATCTCTTGTTAACAATCCTTCAGGTTTAAGAATCTCTCTATTTTCTTCTTTTAATTCACACATAGCTCTAGATAAAGCTAGTCTTATAGCTTCAACTTGACCAGTTGAACCTCCTCCAAAAACATTAATGTTTATGTCAAATTTTTTCTCATTGCCAGTCAAGACAAGTGCTTGATTTATTTTGAATTGAAGAGTTGGTGTTGGGAAATATACTGTAGAATCTTTTTTATTCACAGTTATTTTACCTTTACCTTTTTTAAGGTATACTCTGGCTACTGCCGTTTTTCTACGTCCAATTTTATGAATAGTTTCTTGCATTAATTTACTTCATTTAAATTAATAATAGTTGGTTTTTGAGCTTCATGACTATGTGATGAATCTGTGCTCACGTATAGATTTCTAAACAATGCTGCGCCTAATTTATTTTTAGGAAGCATTCCTTTTACAGATTTTTCTACAATTATTGATGGATTTTGATCAAATAGTTGAGTAGCAGATTTGAATCTTTGTCCTCCTGGGTAACCTGTATGTCTGACATACATTTTCTCTTCCCATTTGTTTCCACTCAATTTAACTTTAGAGGCATTTATTACAATTACATTATCACCACAATCTACATGTGGAGTAAAGTCTGTTTTGTGCTTTCCTCTTAATAAAATAGCTACTCTTGATGCTAATCTTCCTAAATGCTCACCATCAGCATCTACAATAACCCACTGCTTGTTAACGGTAGCTTTGTTTGCTGAAATAGTTTTATAACTTAAATTATCCAATTTATAATATTTTCATTAATATTTAACTTCTCTCGAAAAGAGTGTGCAAATCTACAATTATATATTTGAATAGCAAATAGAAGTCTAGAATTTTTTTTAGCCGCACTAATATAACTCTATTTCTACATAATTCTAGTGAGCTTCTAACCAGTTAAATCCATGATCTATATCCACAATAAGTGGTACTTTTAATTCATAAGCACTTTCCATTTCTTCTTTAATTATTGCAATAGCTTTATTTAATTCAGGTTTAAAAACATCAAAGACTAACTCATCATGTACTTGTAAAAGCATTTTACTACTCATTTGTTCTTTAGAAAGTCTGTCTTGTATGTTTATCATTGCAATTTTAATTATGTCTGCTGCTGTTCCTTGAATAGGTGCATTTATGGCATTTCTTTCTGCTCCACTTCTTACGAGACCATTACTTGAATTAATGTCTTTTAAATATCTTTTTCTACCACTTAATGTTTCGACAAATCCGTTTAATCTAGCAAATGATATTTGATTACTGATGAACTTTTTCAAGTTTGGATATTTATTGTAATATGTTTCGATTAAATCTTTCGATTCTGATCTTGATAAATCTGTTTGATTACTAAGTCCAAATGCTGACACTCCATATATAATTCCAAAATTGACTGTCTTTGCGTTAGATCTTTGCTCTCTAGTTACTTCATTTACTGGGATATCAAAAACTGCTGCAGCTGTTGAACTATGAATGTCCTCATTATTATCAAAGGCTTTAATCATGTTTTTTTCTTCGCTCATCGACGCTATTATTCTTAATTCTATTTGAGAATAATCTGCTGCTAGTAGTAAGTGATCTTTGTCTCTTGGAATAAATGCTTTTCTTACTTTTTTCCCTCTTTCTGTCCTAATTGGAATATTTTGAAGGTTAGGATTTACACTACTTAACCTACCCGTAGAAGCTACTGTTTGTAAATATTCAGTATGTACTCTGTTTGTCGAACTAAGGACTTGGTTTGGAAGAGAATCTACATATGTACTCATTAATTTAGTTAAGCTTCTGAACTTAAGAATATTTTTAGCAAAATTATGTTTTGTAGAAAGCTCTGTTAAAACATCCTCCGAGGTTGAATATTGGCCAGTTTTAGTTTTTTTAGGTTTTTTACTAAGTTCCATTTTTTCAAATAAAACCTCCCCTAATTGTTTTGGAGAAGAAATATTGAAAGTTTCACCAGCCTCTTTGAAAATTACACTTTCTAAAGTTGAGATATCTGTAACTAATTCCTTTTTTAAAATTTCAAGAAATTTTATATCTAAATTAATTCCTTCGATTTCCATATTTGCTAAAACCCTTAATAATGGAATTTCAATTTCATTGAACAGGCTTGACAAGTTAGTGTCATTTAACTCTTTTTTAAACAGTTGTTTTAATTGTAAATTCACATCCGCTTGCTCACAACTAATATCTTTTATTTGATTAATTTGTAAATCCGAAAGAAGTTTTTGGTTTTTACCTTTTCCAATTAATAATTGTGCATCAGTTAACGAGTAATTTAAATACGTTTCTGACAACTGATCAATTGAATGATTAGTATCCGGATTAATTATGTAATGAGCTAATGTGGTATCAAAGATCTCTCCTTTAATTTTAATATTATATTGATTTAATATTTTGATATCATTTTTAATATTGTCACTAATTTTCTCAATTTTCTCATTTTCAAAAAATGACTTAATCTGCTCAGTTTTAAAATCTTCTGCGAATGATAAATAGTAGGCTTTATTTTGCTCCCAACAGAATGAGATTCCAATCAACTTATCACTTAAAGAATTTTTCTTATTTGTAAAAAGTTTATAACTAACAACTGAACTATTCTTTAATTTCTTTGCCAACAAGTTAAAACTTAAGGAGGAATCTATAATTTGATAGTAAGTAGATGAGTTAGAAAGATTTTTTCTTTTCAAAACTTCATTATTTTTATCCTCATTAGTGTTATTCTCAAATAAAGAAAACTGACCTGAGCCAGCATTTTCTATTAGTTTTTCCTTAACTATTTTTACTTTGTTTTCAACTGAAAAATCATCATTAATTTTAAAAACTCTATCAACGCTATCTACAAGTCTTCTAAATTCCAACTCCCTAAAAACTTCCTTAACATTTTCACAATCTTTAACTTCAAATTTAAACTCAATCGCTTTGAATTCAACAGGAACATCAAGAATAATAGTTGCTAGTTTTTTTGATAATAACCCCAGCTCTTTATTTGCTTCAATCTTTTCCTTTAACTTCCCTTTTAAAAGGTTGGTATTTTCTAATAATCCTTCCATACTCCCAAACTGAGCTATGAATTTTTTTGCAGTTTTATCACCAACCCCAGGAAGCCCAGGAATATTATCAGCAGCATCTCCCTTCATCCCTAAGAAATCTATGACTTGTAATGGGTCTGATACCTCAAATTTGTTTTTAACCTCGTCAACACCCCAAACTTCATATCCACCGCCAAACATAGGTTTGTACATAAAAATATTCTTGCTAACAAGTTGCGCAAAATCTTTGTCTGGTGTGACCATGAAAGTTTGATAACCCTCTAGCTCTGCTTTTTTTGAAAGAGTACCTATTATATCATCAGCCTCATATCCTTTTTTTACCATAATTGGGATATTTAAGGACTTAAGTATTCGTTCTATATAAGGAACAGCAATTTTTATTGCCTCAGGTGTTTCATCTCTATTAGCTTTATACTCAGAAAACATCTCCACTCTGTCTTGACTACCTCCTCTATCAAAACAAACTGCTAAATAATCAGGTCTTTCTCTTTTAATGACATCAAAGAGCGAATTAGTAAATCCTAATATTGCTGAAGTATCTACACCTTTAGAATTAATTCTTGGGTTTTTGATAAAAGCATAATAACCTCTAAAAATTAGAGCATATGCATCTATTAAAAATAATCTTTTGCTATTCATTAATTAAGTGGTTAAGTAAGAAATTAGTTATTAAAATAATTAGATTCGTAATTTTGATTAGTGTTATTTCTATACTCAGTCATACTAAAGTCTTTGTGAATTGAGAAACTACCAGTTTCGCCCTTTTTATTTATTGCTATGTATGCTACTTGAAAATCTTTGTAGTTACTATTTTTCTTAGAAACTATTCTTTTTATAGCTTCTTCACACGCTCTTTGAGGAGAATAGCCTTTTCTCATTAATTCTACTACTAAAAAACTACCAACTGTTTTAACTACTTCTTCACCTAATCCGGTAGCTACAGCACCTCCAACTTCATTATCAATAAATAGGCCTGATCCAATTATTGGAGAATCCCCAACTCTTCCAGACATTTTATAAGCAAGTCCACTTGTAGTACATCCTCCAGAAATATCTCCATTATTATCAATAGCTAACATCCCTATTGTATCGTGATTTTCAATATTTATTATTGGCTTATATTTTGAGGTTTTTTTCCAATCTAACCAATTAGCTCTAGATTTTTCAGTTAATAGATTTTCTTTGAGATAACCCCGAGAATATGCAAATTTTTCTGCTCCTTCTCCGGCAAGCATTACATGCGGAGTGTCTTCCATTATTTTCCTAGCTACAGAGATTGCATGTGTAATATTTTTCAGGAATATAACAGAACCACAATTACCTTCCGAATTCATTATGCACGCGTCTAGAGTTACGTTTCCGTCCCTGTCAGGCAAACCACCTTTTCCAACTGATTGATTATTTTCATCTGCCTCTTCAACCATGCAGCCTTGTTCTATGGCATCTAAAGAACTTCCACCATTTTTTAAAACTTCCCACGCTTTTTTAGTAGCATTCTTAACATTCCATGTGGCGATAACTATAGGAGAGTCTTTTAAATCAGTTTGGGTTTCTTTTAAACTTCTAGCAAATGAGCTAGGCATGCCAATTGACACTCCTAGCAAAGAACTTTTTTTAAGAAACCCTCTTCTTTTCATTTTTTAATTTTCAATTTGACTACCTAATATTTTTTTAGTTAAAAATGCATATATAATTAGATATGCAAAGCATAATACAGCTACCCAATAGGAAGACTGAATTGTAAAAATATCTGCAATCTTTCCCTGAACTGGAGGAATTATCGCACCACCTAAAATCATCATTACTAAAAAAGAAGAACCTTGTGAAGTATATTTTCCTAAGCCAGTAATACTTAGCGAGAAAATACAGGGCCACATTATAGAGCAGAATAACCCACCACTAATAAAAGCAAATAATGCTACTGTTCCTGTTGAAAATAGCCCTATTAACATTGCTACTAATCCAAACATACTAAATATTTTTAGCGTAGATATTGCATTGTCTTTAGCAAGGAAAAATCCTATTATTTGTATAGCTACTATTATTGAAAATATTATTATCTCGTTCAACGAATAACTACCATAATTAACTAAAACAATAACTCCAAAAGCTATATACGGAACTATTATTAAAAGAACTTTTTTCAACCCCTCTGTCGGATTGAAAACGCTAATTGCACCTGTCCACCTTCCTATCATTAAACCTCCCCAATATAATGAGATATATTTTGCAATTCCTGTATCACTTAGTGCAGTTAATCCTAGTCCGTTTAAATTATTTACTTTATCAGTAACTAACTTTAAAACTTCTCCTAAATTACTTTGAATGGTAACCTCCACACCTACATAAGTAAATATAGCTATCATACCTAAAGCAAGTTGTGGGTATTGTAAAGCTCCCCATCCTTCAGAACTTGATGAAGATTTTACATAAGCGTAGTAAATACAACCTAAAACACTAACTAAGGAAATGATTAAAACAAATAATCTTTGATATTCTAAAGCTTCTTTGGCAACTTCAGTAATTGGTTCTGGAGTTGAATAAGTATAAAAAACCCACCCAAAGCATAAGACCATGATAACAGTTAAAAAAATTAATAAATTCATTGCTTTATTGGCAGGTTCAAATGGTTCTTCTGTTTTACCTTCAGGCAAACTTTTCGAAAAATAGAAAACTGCTGCACATACTAAAAAGAGAACGGCAACTCCAAGATATAAACTTTGCATTTTTGAAAATTCAGCAGTTCCATCTCCAGATAATGTTCCGAAAATTACAAAAGCAACTGCTAAAGGCCCTATAGTTGTTCCAAATGAATTTACACCACCCGCAAGATTTAATCTTGATGATCCTGATTTAGGGTCCCCAAGTGACACTGCAAATGGATTTGCACCTGTTTGCTGTAAAGAAAAGCCTAACCCCACAACAAATAAGGCAATTAAGACATAATAGAATACTTCTGTTTGTCCTGGCTCTGATCCGTTTATAGCTGGATACATAATTAAGGCACCAACTGTTGATATCAGTAATCCGTATATGATTCCTTTTTTATAACCCCAATTATTAAAAATATCTTTTTTTCTTTGGCTTGAAACTATAAAAAGTATTAATGCTCCAATGTAATATGCTCCATAAAATGCAAAATCTACTAATTGAGATTGAAATTGATCGATATTGAAATAAGTTTTACAAAATGGAATAAAAACTCCATTTGAAGCGCCGATGAATCCCCAGAAAAAAAAGACACTTACCAAAGTGGCAAGAGCAGGGTTGTTAGTTTGAATTTTCATAAAAATAAATTTTAGATTTGTTTGTTGTCTAAAATAAGTAAAGCATTTAAGATTATTTAACATTTTTTTAATTAAATATTAATTAAACATCAACATTTATAAACATATATTTGCGCTAAACCATGAACTGGATATTATTTTTTATATTTATTTTCTTTATTGATTTTTATTCTTATAAATCAATAAAAAACATTAACAATAGTAAAATTTTAAAATATTCGTATTTTATTACATCGCTTTTTGTTGTCTTTTATTTTTTTCTTGAATACAAGATTCAACCAAATGGTTATAGTAAATCTTTATCATTAGGACTTTTGATTGCATTTTACAGTCCAAAATTTATATTAGTATTATTTAACTTAACTGAAGATGTTTTCAGATTTTTAATAGCTGTATACAATCGCTTACGCAAACGTAATATGGTTATAAAATTACCCTCCAGGCGAAAGTTTATTAGTAAGTTAGGTATTGGACTGGCATCCATTCCTTTTGTCAGTTTAAATCTTGGGATGGTTTGGGGTAAAAACAATATCAAAGTTCTTAATTACACATTATTTTTTGATAACCTCCCTTCTTCTTTTGACGGATTTAAATTAACCCAGATTAGTGACCTTCATGCTGGTAACTTAGATAATTTAGATGATTTAGAGCGAACTGTTAAATTAATAAATTCACAAAATTCTGATGTTATCTTTTTCACCGGAGACTTAGTCAACAACGAGGCTGATGAGTTAATTCCTTGGATAACTACTCTTTCCAAGTTAAGCGCCAAAGATGGAGTTTATTCTATATTAGGAAATCATGACTATGGAGATTACCGCTCATGGCCAACAGAGTTAGAAAAAAAGAAGAATTTCGCCAAATTAAAAAAATATCAAAAAAAAATAGGCTTTGATTTAATATTAAATGACAGTAGGTTTATTTACAAAGGTGGTCAAAAGTTAGCTATTGTAGGAGTCGAAAATTGGTCTAATGCATTTAGAAAATATGCAGATTTATCATTAGCTACTAAAAAAATAAAGTCATCAGATTTTAAAATATTACTCAGTCATGACCCAACACATTGGCAGGAAAAAATTCTTCAGGGTGAAGATGATTATCCATTAACTCTAAGTGGTCACACCCATGGTGGTCAATTTGGAATAGAAATACCTGGTTATTTAAAATGGAGCCCTGTAAAGTGGAGGTATAAATATTGGGCGGGGATTTATAAAGAAAAAAATAAATACTTAAATGTCAATAGAGGCCTTGGAACTACAGCAGTTCCAGGAAGGGTAGGGATATGGCCAGAAATTTCTGTAATCACCTTAAAATCATCAAATAACGTATAATCCCCTGGAAATGTTATATTTGTATAATCTTAATTGATTTAAAACTTTAAGTTATGTCAAAATTTGGAGAGTTAATTGATGTGGAAGTTCCTGTACTACTTGAGTTCTTCACACAGTGGGATGAAACCTCAAATAGCATGCATCCAGTATTAAAGGATGTTGCTGCAGCTATTGGTGATAAGGCAAAAGTCATTAAGATTGATGTGGATAAAAATAACGATTTAGCTGAGGCACTTAGGATAAAAGGACTACCTACTTTTATTATTTACAAGGATGGAGAAATGAAGTGGAGACAAAGTGGCGTTGAAGATGCTAATACTCTAATTGGTAGAATTCAAGAATATATTTAAAATATTATTCTTTTCCAATAAACAATTCCAAATACGAATTAAACTCTTCCATCTCTTTTTCTAAAAAATCGCCATCTTCGTGAGATATAATGACTCCAACTAAAGATCTGTATCTTTCAATATCAGTGTATATTTCTTCAGCATATTTGTTTTTGTTTTCATCTTTCAAATTGCTAAAATAAAAGAGGTTTTCTTGATATTTATTGGATATTTCTAAAAATAAATTTCTAGCTTTTTCATTACTACCAACCTTGTAATAAGATTCAATGTAAGGCTCTAAAAGTGTGTAATACCCAAATATGCTCACTGGCATATTTTTCATTATAATATCGGTTATCTCTTCTGCTTTATCTAATTGATTTTCTAGAATAAGCTGATTTATTAATCTTGAAACGTTACTTCGATAAGTAATACTATTTTTCCTAGATTCAACATCAAAATAAATATCCATACTTCCTTTTGTTCCCCAATCCCAGCTTTTAACCATAGGGTACATTTTTTCTGTATTAACCCTACCCATTTCATATGGATTTGATTGATCAATAGGAGTCTTAATTGGCACTAATTTATAGCACAAACCTTCAAGCTGTAAATAATCTTTCATCCATAAATAATCTTCATCCCCAAAAGAACCACCTGTAAAGTAAATCGGTCTTTCCCAATTGTTTTCTGCGATAATATCTAACATTAATAATCTGTTTTTGTAAAGTGCTTGCCCTTTAATTTTAATAACTATTTCATCAACAATCTGATCTTCTAAACTACTGTCTACTATGTTGTTTTTAATTACTGACTTTTTATCTACAGGGATACTAATACTTTCAGTTGGTAAATAATTTGCATTTAAATCTTGTTCTCTTAGGTAAGTAGTTTCATATCCTTGTTTTTGAAGTAAACTCTTATACTTATATTTTTTATCATCTTCTGTAACAAATTTTATCATTTTCTTTATATCAACGGTATCTAATGTGGTAACTTCTTTGATAATATAATCTCTGGTGCCATACCTGTACTTTTCGTGTGATAAAGATGAGGGAATAGGCTCGCTATCATATGCTTTTCTTTTCATCTGGTCTATATACCAATCGGTAGCAAAAAGGCTAGTATTTAAAACACGAACGTCTGTTCTAATTCCTTCAATTTCTTGTGCATACCATAAAGGGAATGTATCATTATCACCAATGGTAAACAAAATTGAATTTGGTTCACACGATTCTAAGTACTTTTTTGCCATTGAATATGCTGTATACCTGCCAGATCTATCATGATCATCCCAGTTACTACTAGCGAGGTTAATAGGGAGTATTAAAATAAAAATTGGTACTGCTAATATTTTAATAAATTTTGAATTTATAAGTTTATTTAGATAGCTAGTAATACTAAATACTCCAAAACCTATCCACATTGAATAAACATAGAATGAACCAACAACGGAGTAGTCTCTTTCTCTAGGTTCAAAGGGCCTTACATTTGTGTATACTTGTATGGCAATCCCAGTGAATATAAAAAAGACTAACATTGTCCAAAACAACTCTTTATCTCTGTTGTACAAAAAATAGAATCCTATTAAACCAATAATAAAAGGAATCATGTAAAGCTTATTTCTTGATTTATTATCCACTACTTCAGAAGGTAAATTATCTTGACTTAACCCTAGATGAATTTCATCTAAAAAATTAATTCCACTAATCCAATTTCCATGCATATCCATTTTACCCTGAATGTCATCTTGTCTTCCGCTAAAATTCCACATAAAATACCTCCAGTACATATAACCTAACTGGTACTGAATTAGATATGTAATATTGCTGATTATTGAAGGTTTCTCTATGTCTAAGTATTGACCATAGGTTTTTAAAAAATTGTGGTGATCTTCATAATCAACATCTCCTTCGTAAGTTCTTTTTTTAAAATCACTTACTAATTGTAATAACTCTTTGGCTTCTGGTTGATTTTTGTACTTATTTTTAATCTCATAATTTAAGAACCCTGTATACCTAAGATAATTTGAAGCATGCGTTGAGCTCCACATTCTTGGTAGTATTGATGCTTGTTTACTGTTAAAGTTTTGAGTAGCATTTTTGTAGTTATTTACAATAATATATTTGCTATTAACTAAGTCTTTTTCATATTTTGGCTTATCATCTTTATATGGATTTTCCTCATCTAGTCCAGAATATTGATCAGTAAACAAAGGTCCATAAAACAAGTGTGTTTTGGGATACTGTTCTAGGTTGTAATATGCTAAAAGTTCTCTTGCATTAGAAGGATCATTTTCATTTATAACAACGTCTGCATTTGCTCTTATTGGAAGCATAATCCATGACGAAAACCCTATTAAAATAAATAAAACACAAAGCACAATTGTGTTAAGTGTTTTTAAGTTCTTTTTAATTGTGTAGTTTATAGTGTAATAGAAAAAAGCGATTAATAGAAGTCCTGCAATTATTGTTCCAGAGTTAAAAGGAAGACCTACAGAATTTACAAAAAACACTTCCAATAGACTGAAATAAAGTAAAATATTAGGAGCCAAAAGTTTAAATACAAACATTAAAATTCCAACTACAAAAATATTAGCTATGATGAACTTTTTTATTGTAATTGGTTTATAGTTTTTAAAGAAATAAATCAATCCTATTGCTGGAATTGTTAGTAAGCCCATAAAATGAACACCAAATGATAGTCCAACGATAAAACTAATTAATATGAGCCATCTGTTACCTCTTGGCAAATGCATCTCCTGCTCCCATTTTAAGCCCAAATAAAATAATGCAGACATTATTAACGTTGCCATTGCATATACTTCTGTCTCGACAGCATTAAACCAGAAAGTATCAGTAAACATAAATGATAAACTTGCAACACTAGAACTTAAAAGAATTATGAAATTATTATCTCCTTTGCTATCAATTTTTGATGATATTTTCGAAAGTAATATGCTAACTGACCAAAACATAAAAAGAATTGTAAATGCGCTAGCTACCCCACTCATCAAATTCATTATGTACCCAATTTGTGATGGTTCAACTGCAAAAATTGAGAAAAAGGCACCTAACATTTGAAAAAGAGGAGCTCCTGGAGGATGTCCAACTTGTAGCTTTGATGCGGTAAGTATGTATTCACCAGAGTCCCAAAAGCTAACAGTTGGTTCGGCTGTAACAGCATATACAATAACAGCTATAGTAAAACACAACCACCCTAAAATTTTGTTCCATTGCTTAAAGCTAATATCACTCATAAAATTATTTTAAATGTCAAATTTAATGATAAAAATTATACACAGTAATTATTAACAATTATTTAATAAAAATTTATTTTTTAAAAATTCTTGTTAAAATGAAAGATTGTTATAAATTTGCACGCTCAGCAATTGGCCTATGGTGTAACTGGTAACACGTCTGTTTTTGGTGCAGAAGAGTCTAGGTTCGAAACCTAGTGGGCCAACTGATTAAGTTTTTAAAAGTTTCTTGTTGAAGGAAACCTTTAAGAATAAAAATTAAATTTGTATATTTGCATCTTTAATTATTAGAAATGATCATGAGGGGACTAAAAGTCCCCTCTTTTTATAGAATTATGTTTAGAAATATCGTTGAAGAATTACTTGAGACAAGTTTATCAGAGAGAAAAGACTTGTTTTTAACAGAGTTTGAAATACTTTCTGGTAACAAAATTAGAATTGTTATAGATGGTGATAATGGTGTTTTAGTTGGAGACTGCATGTATATTAGTCGTGCCATAGAACACAATATAGATAGAGAAGAACATGATTTTTCTCTAGAAGTAAGTTCTGCTGGTGCATCCGCGGCTTTGACTATAAATAGACAATTTGTCAAAAATATAGGTAGAGTTTTAAATGTTAAGACTGAAAATAATGATTACGAAGCTGAGTTAGTAGATGCTACTGAGCATGAAATAAAATTAAAATGGAAGCAACGCGAGCCTAAGAAAATTGGTAAGGGTAAAGTAACCGTTGAAAAACAAATTAATATCTCTTACAAAGAGATAAAAGAAGCAAAAGTAAAAATTAAATTTTAATATTATATTATGGAAAATATAGCGTTAATAGAGTCTTTTTCTGAATTTAAAGACGATAAGTTAATTGATAGAGTAACTCTAATGACTATCTTAGAAGAAGTTTTTAGAAGTGCCTTAAAAAGAAAATTTGGCGATGATGATAATTTTGATATTATAATAAATCCGGATAAAGGAGATTTAGAAATTTGGAGAAATAGAGTTGTTGTTGCAGATGGTGAAATCGAAGATGAAAATGGCGAAATATCATTGACAGAAGCAAGGCTAATAGAACCAGATTTTGAAGTTGGTGAAGATGTTTCAGAAGAAGTTAAGTTATTTGATCTTGGTAGAAGAGCTATTCTAGCATTAAGACAAAATTTAGTAGCTAAAATCCAAGAGCATGATAATACTAATATCTACAAACAGTTTAAGGAATTAGTTGGCGAAATATATACTGCAGAAGTTCATCACATTAGACATAGAGCTATAATTTTATTAGATGACGAGGGAAATGAAATAATAATGCCAAAAGACAAGCAAATTCCATCTGATTTTTTCAGAAAAGGAGACAATATTAGAGGTGTTATTGAAAGTGTTGAGTTAAAAGGCTCTAAGCCGTCAATAATTATGTCAAGAACTTCTCCAGCATTTTTGGAAAAGTTATTTGAACAAGAAATTCCAGAAGTATTTGATGGATTAATAAACGTAAAAAAGGTTGTAAGAATACCTGGTGAAAAAGCTAAAGTAGCCGTAGATTCATATGATGATAGAATTGATCCTGTTGGAGCTTGTGTTGGAATGAAAGGCTCTAGAATCCATGGAATTGTAAGAGAGCTTGGGAATGAAAATATTGATGTTATTAATTACACTAATAATCTTCAACTTTTTATTACTAGATCTTTAAGTCCTGCCAGAATTACTTCAATTAAAATTGATGAAGAAAATAAAAGAGCTGAAGTTATTTTAAAACCAGAAGAGGTCAGTAAAGCAATTGGTCGTGGAGGACACAATATTAGATTGGCTGGTCAAATTACTGGATATGAAATTGATGTATTTAGGGAAGGTGTAGAGGAAGATGTTGAATTAAGAGAATTTAGTGATGAGATTGATGGCTGGGTGATAGATGAGTTTGCTAAAGCAGGACTAGATACTGCAAAAAGTATTTTAGAACAAGATGTAGTTGACTTAGTTAAGAGAACAGATTTAGAAGAGGAAACTATTGTTGAAGTAGTTAGAATTCTTAAAGAAGAATTTGAAGATTGATAATATAAATTAAACCAATTTATGGCTGAAAATATTAGATTAAATAAAGTGCTTAGAGAGTTGAATATTTCAATTGATCGTGCTATAGATTTTCTTGAATCTAAAAGTATTGAAATTGAAAAGCGTCCAACTACTAAAATTTCTTTAGAGATTTATAATCTATTATCAGATGAGTTTCAAACAGATGCAAATAAAAAAGTTGCATCAAATGAACTAAGTGAAGCTAAATCTAAGGAAAAAGAAGCCATTAGAATAAAAAGAGAGACTGAGATTGAGTTGCTGCTTAAGAAAAAAGAAGAAGAAGCTAAGGTAATTACTGCTGCTTCTAAGATTAAAGAAATTAAAAAAGTAGGTAAAATTGATTTAAAACCAGTCAAAGCTAAAGTTAAGACTGAAATCAAAGTAGTTACTCCGGAAGCAAAGCCTGTAGCTAAAGTTGAGTCTCCTGTAATTAAAAAACCTTTAGAAACTTCTAAAGAACCACTTCTTGAAAAACCAGCTAAAAAATCATCTGAAAAACTGGATGAAAAGTCTGTAGAAAAATCTATCGAAACAATTAAAGGAGCTCCTAAAGTTGCTTCTAAAGATATTCAACCAGAAGATGAGGTTAAGGATGAAGTTTCTGGGACAGTAACAACACAGTATAAAAAATTATCAGGTCTTAAATCCACTGGTGAAACCATTGATTTATCAAAATTTAAAACTGAAAAGAAAAAAGAATCTCCAGCTTCAATTCATTCTAAGAAAAAAAGAAGAAGAATCAGTAAGCCTAATGATACTGCAAAGCCAGGACAAAGACCCCCACTAAGGCCAGGTCAAAGGCCAGTTCAAAAGGCTAATATTAAAGCTAAATCTTCTCCATCAACAAGAGAAGAGCCTAGTGCTGAAGAAGTTCAAAAGCAAGTTAGAGAAACTCTTGAAAAACTTCAAGGGAAAAGCTCAAAAGGTAAGGCTGCTAAATACAGAAAAGATAAAAGAGACCAACACAGACAAAAAACAGAAGATGAACAAGCCAACGTTGAGGCTGAAAGTAAGTTACTTAAGGTAACGGAATTTGTTACTGCAAGTGAGGTAGCTACAATGATGGATGTTTCTGTTACTGAAATTATTTCCGCATGTATGACTCTTGGGATGATGGTAACAATGAATCAGCGATTAGATGCAGAAACGCTTAGTATTGTAGCTGAAGAATTTGGCTATAGTGTTGAGTTTGTAACTGCAGATATTGAAGAATCAATTGAAGAAATCGAAGATTCAGAAGAGGACTTAAAGCCTAGAGCACCAATTGTTACGGTCATGGGTCATGTTGATCATGGAAAAACTTCTTTATTAGATTATATTAGAAAAGAAAATGTAATTGCAGGAGAATCGGGTGGTATTACTCAACACATTGGAGCTTATAGTGTAGTGCTATCTAGTGGGCAAAAAATTACTTTTCTTGATACTCCTGGTCACGAGGCATTTACTGCAATGAGGGCAAGAGGAGCACAAGTAACAGATTTAGCAATAATTGTTATTGCAGCAGATGATGATATTATGCCACAAACGAAAGAGGCTATTTCTCATGCTCAAGCTGCGGGAGTCCCTATAGTTTTTGCTATTAATAAAATTGATAGACCAACTGCAAATCCAGATAAAATAAAAGAAGGTCTTTCGCAAATGAATTTACTGGTTGAAGATTGGGGTGGTAAAATTCAATCTCATGATATATCGGCTTTAAAGGGTGATGGTGTGGATGATTTGTTAGAGAAAGTTTTATTAGAAGCTGAGCTTTTAGAGCTTAAGGCTAATCCAGACAGAGCATCTTCTGGAACAGTTGTTGAAGCCTTTTTAGATAAAGGTCGAGGTTATGTTTCCACTATTCTTGTGCAAACAGGTACATTAAAAATTGGTGACTTTGTTCTTGCTGGAAAAAATAGCGGTAAAGTAAAAGCTATGCAAGATGAAAGAGGGAATAATGTTGAAAGTGTAGGTCCATCCTCTCCAATTTCAATTCTTGGTTTAGATGGTGCTCCTCAAGCAGGTGATAAGTTTACTGTTTTTGCTGACGAAAGAGAGGCTAAACAAATCGCAGTGAAAAGAACTCAGTTACAAAGAGAGCAGTCAGTTAGAACACAAAGACATATTACTTTGGATGAAATTGGTAGAAGAATCGCTTTAGGAGAGTTTAAAGAATTAAATATTATCCTTAAGGGTGATGTAGATGGTTCTGTTGAGGCATTAACAGATTCCTTCCAAAAATTATCAACTGAAGAAATACAGGTAAATATTATTCACAAAGGAGTAGGAGCTATAACTGAAAGTGATGTCTTGTTAGCTTCAGCTTCAGATGCAATAATTATTGGATTTAATGTTAGGCCAACTGGAAATTCCAAACAAATAGCAGACAAAGAAGAGATTGATATTAGAATGTACTCAATAATTTATGATGCTATAAACGACCTTAAAGATGCTATGGAGGGTATGTTATCACCTGATTTCAAAGAAGAAATTACTGGTACTGCAGAAGTTAGAGAAACATTCAAGATATCAAAAATAGGAACTATTGCAGGATGTATGGTGACTACTGGTAAGATATTTAGAAATTGTGGAATTAGACTCATTCGTGATGGTATCGTAGTTTTCTCAGGTGAGTTAACTTCACTGAAAAGGTTTAAAGATGATGCTAAAGAAGTTGCAAAAGGGTATGATTGTGGTATACAAATCAAAAACTATAATGACCTTAAAGAGGGAGATGTTATTGAAGGTTTCCAGCAAGTAGAAATTAAAAAGAAACTCAAATAGTTTATTAATTAATTTTTTCTAAATCTACTTCTTTGTTCTGAACTTTAGGTTTTGGCCTAAATATAAAAGCCTCTGGATATTTTTTTTTAATTAATAATAATTTTTTATCTGCCTGAAGTTGTGTGAAAAAATCTCCAACCCAGACTTTATAATTGGGTGTTTCGTAGACAAGCTTAATTTTGTCGCCTGGGTATTTATTTTTTGTATGACTGCTGATTAGTTCTAAGGCTTTATCTCTTTTACCACTAAATATTTGAATTTTTAGGTTGAATAAATTCTCATTAATTTCTTTTTTTAATTTTATTAAGCTGTCTATTTTAGGATTCTGTTTTATTTGTATTAAATCAGACTGTGAATATGAGTATTCAGAAGTAATAAATATGCACATGTAAATAATTATCCTATTCATTTTTTAAGTATTTTTGAACTACAAATGTATAGTTATTTTTGATATGCTCTAGATTTATTATTTAGAATGCTTATAAATTATAATTTAACAAAAAAATTAGCATATGTGATCATTAAATAATCGTCTATATGTGTTATTTTTGTGCTTGATTTTTATGAACGATTTTTTCTTTTTGAATGAACAAAAAATATAAAAAATTAAACTCTAAATTTTACTCTATTAAAAATTCAACAAATTTTTTATACAAGCTCGCTGGAAAATTACTGCTTGCTATAGTATTTATTTTTAATACCTCTTCTTTCGCTCAAGAATTAGACCCTGTTAAGGGGAAAGCTCTATTTAATTCTAATTGTGCAGCTTGTCACAAGCTTGATAAAAAAATGACTGGTCCAGCTCTAAGGGGTGTTGAAAACAGATTATACAATGAGGAAGGATTAGATAAAGAATGGATGTATTCATGGATTAGAAACAGTGCATCTCTTATCAAATCCGGAGATGACTATGCGAATAAGATATATGCCGAATATAATGGCTCTGCAATGACTGCTTTTCCTCAGCTTTCTGACTCTGAAATTGATAATATACTTTCTTATACAGCACAAGAAAAAGCCGTGCCTGTTGCCAAAATATCCGAAGTTACAGTCGAAAATGGAAATAATTCTAACGGTATATCTAATGAAATAATATTAGGAGCTTTTGCTTTTGTCTTCTTGCTTTTGGCATTAGGATTATTTTTAGTGAACAAAACCCTTAGAAGGTTTGCCGTTGAAAGCAATATAGAATTACCTACAAAAAAAATATCGACTCGAAAACCACTTTGGAAAGCATTTGTCGATAATCAATTTTTATTACTTTGTAGTGCTATTTTAATGCTGCTAGTTAGTGCCTATTTTGTTTACGGTTTCCTTATGCAAATTGGAGTTAATCAAGGCTATGAGCCCGTTCAACCAATTCACTACTCTCACAAAATTCACGCAGGTGATAATGAAATTGACTGTAAGTATTGTCATTCTTCTGCTCGTGTTAGCAAGCACTCTGGAATACCATCTCTAAATGTCTGTATGAATTGTCATAAATCTATTTATGAATATAATGGTGAAACTACCGAAGAGTATTCAAAAGAATTTTATGATGCTGAAATCCAAAAACTATATAAAGCTGTTGGATGGGACGACGAATCTCAAGAGTACACTGGTGAAACACAAGCTGTTAAGTGGGTTAGAATCCACAACCTTCCTGACTTCGCATACTTTAATCATGCGCAACACGTTTCTGTGGCTGGCATTGAATGTCAAACTTGTCACGGACCAGTTGAAGAAATGGAGATAATGTATCAATACTCCCCTCTAACAATGGGTTGGTGTATTAATTGCCACCGGGAAACGAATGTAAAAGTTAAAGACAATCAGTATTACGAAAAGATTCATGAACAGTTATCCAAGAAGTATGGAGTTGATAAGTTAACTGCTGCTCAAATGGGTGGTTTAGAATGTGGTAAATGTCATTATTAATATTTTATATATAATTATTTATGTCATCAAATAAGAATAAGAAATATTGGAAAAATTTAGCAGACTTAAATCCGCTAAATAACAATGCTATAGAGTCTTTAGAACAAAAAGAGTTTATTGAAGAGATTCCTGTTGACGAATTTTTAGGTGATGATAAAAGTATGTCAGACTCTTCAACTACCAGAAGAGATTTTCTAAAGTTTGTTGGTTTTAGTACTGCAGCTGCATCTTTAGCTGCTTGTGAAGGCCCAGTAATTAAATCAATCCCTTACGTTGTTCAGCCAGAAGAAATAATCCCAGGAGTAGCTAATTATTATGCTACTACTATAGCTAATGGTTATGACTTTGCTAATGTTTTAATTAAAACAAGAGAGGGTAGACCGATAAAGATTGAAAAAAACAAATTAGCACCAATTTCTGCTTCTGCTAATGCTAGAGTTCAAGCTTCTGTATTAGATTTATATGATAGCTTTAGATTAGCTAAGCCATTTAAAAACCAACAGGAAAGTTCTTGGATTGAGTTTAATAATGATACTAAGAAAAAACTAAATTTATTAAGAAATAGTTCAAAGTCAATCGTCTTTCTAACTCAGACTTTTGCAAGTCCATCCACCTATAAGTTAATAAAAGAATTTAAAGAAAGCTATCCAAATACAAAACACATTGTGTATGATGCTATTTCAGAATCAGCTGCTTTAGATGCATATCAGACTAAATATGGAATTAGAGGTTTGGCAAATTATGATTTTTCAAAATCAGATTTCATTTTATCAGTAGGTGCTGATATATTAGGAGACTGGCAAGGTGGCGGTTTTGACTCTAACTATGGGAAGTCTAGGATACCTACCAAAGGTAAAATGTCAAGGCATGTTCATTTTGAGGCCAACATGTCTTTAACTGGAGCTAATGCCGATAATAGATATCCAATAAATCAAAATGATCAAAAACTAGTTTTGTTATCAATTTATTCAAAACTATTTAATAAAACATCTGACATTAAATTAAGTGATAAGCTTAGTAAAGTTGTTAATAATTTAATGAGTGAATTACTGCTTAGTAAAAACCCGGTAGTTGTTTCTGGAATACAAGATTTTGATTACCAAAGTTTAGTTCTAGAGATTAATCAAAAATTAAATTCAGAAGCTTTTCAGCCTCATAAAACCATATTTACAAGACAAGGAAATGACAAGGATGTTGAGAAGCTAATTGTTGATATGAATAATGACAAGGTTGGAGCTATCATTATGTCTGGTGTTAATCCAGTTTATACTTTATCAAACTCAAATTCTTTCATTGAAGGCTTGAAAAAAACCGAGTTATCCATTTTATTCTCAATGAAAAATGATGAAACAGCTCAGCATGTAAGCTATCTTGCTGCCTCACCACATTATTTAGAATCTTGGGGAGATGCAGAAATGACTAAAGGTGAGTATTCGATTACGCAACCAACCATAAGACCTATTTTTGATACTAAGCAGTTTCAAGAAATATTGTTATTATGGAATAACAATAGCACTACATTCCACGATTACGTAAAATCTAATTGGAAAAAAAACATATTGTCTGGCAAAACTTGGAACGAAGCATTACATGATGGAATATATGAAAATAAAAAATCTGTTAATTCTAGATCAAGTTTTATAAGTAAAAAAAATAATTCTTCTGTTTCTATTTCATCACTTGTTAGTGCAATTCAAGTTAAAACCGAAAACACATTTGAACTAAACCTATACTCAAAAACAGGTATGGGAGATGGACAATGTGCTAATAATCCGTGGCTTCAAGAATTTCCTGACCCTATCACCAGAACTACTTGGGATAATTATTTAACCATTTCAGAAGTTGATGCAAAAAACCTAAACCTTTATCTAGAACCATCTACCTTTTTTAATCAAAGTAAAAACGGTGCTGATGGTGGATTAAATGGTAAATATGCTATTATAACTTTAGATGATAGAGAGATTAAAGTGCCTGTTATGATTCAGCCTGGACAGGCTAAAGGTACTGTTGGACTTTCTTTTGGGTATGGAAGAAAAAGAGGGATTAAAGAGGTTATGATGACTGGTGTTAGTGGATATGAATTATTTAAAGATTCTAAATCTGTGCAGTCAATTAAAATCACTGCAACCGATGAAATTCATGAGTTTGCATGTGTTCAGCTTCACAATACTTTAATGGGTAGAGGAGATGTTATAAAAGAAACAAACCTTGAAATTTTTAATACTAAAGATTCTAATGTTTGGAACCCAGAAGCAGTAGTTTCTTTGAATCATGAAGAAACTCCTGTATCATCTCCATCTGTTGATTTGTGGGATGAATTCGACAGATCTATTGGTCACCACTTTAACCTGTCAATTGACTTAAATGCTTGCACAGGTTGTGGAGCTTGTGTTATTGCATGCCATGCAGAAAACAATGTGCCAGTAGTAGGTAAAAGTGAAATAAGAAAAAGTCGTGATATGCACTGGCTTAGAATTGATAGATATTATTCGTCAGAAGGTTCTTTTGAAAGTGATGACATTAAAAAAGATAATATTAGTGGCCTAGGGAGTTCTTTATCTACTTTTAAAGAAATGGAAAACCCGTCTGAAAATCCGCAAGTTGCTTTTCAGCCTATAATGTGTCAACATTGTAATCACGCTCCTTGTGAAACAGTATGTCCTGTTGCTGCAACTACTCATGGTAGACAAGGGCAGAATCAAATGACATATAACAGGTGTGTTGGCACTAGGTATTGCGCTAACAATTGCCCTTACAAGGTTAGAAGGTTTAATTGGTTCTTATATAATGAGAACGATGAATTTGATTATCATATGAATGATGATCTTGGAAGAATGGTTTTAAACCCAGATGTTACCGTTAGATCTAGAGGAGTTATGGAAAAATGTTCTTTCTGTATACAAACTACTCAGGCTGTAATTTTAAAAGCTAAGGTTGAAGGTCGACCAGTATCAAAGGGAGAATTCAATGATTCATGTGCTTGCTCTGCTGCTTGTAGTAGTGGTGCCATGAGATTTGGAGATATAAATGAAGAAGAAAGTCCAATATCAAGTTTAATTAAAGATGATCGAGCTTATCACCTGTTAGACACAGTTGGTACAAAACCAAATGTAGTGTATCAAGTTAAAGTTAGAAATAATAAAAATAGTTAATAATATAGTATTATGGCGTCTCATTACGAAGCACCTATTAGAAGACCATTAGTAACAGGAGAAAAATCATACCATGATGTTTCTGTTGATATTGCAAGACCTGTTGAGGGGCAAGCAAATAAACAATGGTGGATTGTATTCTCATTAGCTCTACTTGCATTTTTATGGGGTATAGGTTGCATTGTTTATACTATTTCTACTGGTATCGGGGTATGGGGATTAAATAAAACTGTTGGATGGGCATGGGATATTACAAACTTTGTCTGGTGGGTAGGTATTGGTCACGCAGGTACTCTAATTTCTGCTGTTTTATTAATCTTCAGACAAAAATGGAGAATGGCAATTAACAGGTCTGCTGAAGCAATGACAATTTTCTCAGTTATTCAAGCAGGGTTATTTCCAATTATACACATGGGAAGACCATGGCTAGCATACTGGGTATTGCCAATACCTAACCAATTTGGCTCATTATGGGTTAATTTTAATTCTCCTTTACTTTGGGATGTTTTTGCTATTTCAACATATTTATCAGTTTCTTTAGTTTTTTGGTGGACAGGTCTTCTTCCTGATTTTGCAATGATTAGAGATAGAGCAGTAAGACCATTTCAAAAGAAAATTTACAGTTTACTGAGTTTCGGTTGGTCAGGAAGAGCCAAAGACTGGCAAAGATTTGAGGAAGTTTCTCTAGTCTTAGCTGGGTTAGCGACTCCTTTAGTTTTATCAGTTCACACCATAGTATCCTTTGATTTTGCTACTTCAGTAATCCCTGGATGGCACACAACAATATTCCCTCCCTACTTTGTAGCAGGAGCAATATTTTCTGGTTTTGCAATGGTTAATACTCTACTGATAATAATGAGAAAAGTATGTAATCTTGAAGATTATATTACAGTTCAGCATATTGAACTAATGAATATAGTAATTATGATTACGGGATCTATTGTTGGGGTTGCTTACATAACTGAATTATTTATTGCTTGGTATTCAGGAGTCGAATACGAACAATATGCATTTTTAAATAGAGCGACAGGTCCTTATGCATGGGCTTATTGGATGATGATGAGTTGTAATGTGTTTTCTCCTCAATTTATGTGGTTTAAAAGATTAAGAACTAGCATTATGTTTTCATTCTTTATTTCAATAGTAGTAAATGTAGGAATGTGGTTTGAGAGGTTTGTTATTATCGTAACATCATTACATAGAGATTATTTACCTTCATCTTGGACAATGTTTTCACCAACATTTGTTGAAATAGGAATTTTCATTGGCACGATTGGATTCTTTTTTGTGTTATTTTTATTATACGCAAGAACATTTCCTGTAATAGCACAAGCTGAAGTTAAGACGATATTAAAAAGTTCAGGGGAAAAATATAAAAACTTAAGAGATTCTGGAGAATCTTTAGTTGGCACAGGTGCTGACAAAAGAACTTCTAAAATTTCTATAATAAAAAATAAATAAGTAATGGGGTCTTCAAAATTCGTTCATGCTATTTACAATGATGATGATGTTTTATTGTCTGCTGTAAAAATGGTTAAAGATGAAAAGTTTCATATCGAAGAAATTTACACTCCTTTTCCTGTTCATGGGCTAGATAAAGCTATGGGCTTAGAGCCTACTAGAATTGCTATTGCTTCGTTTATATATGGGTGTATAGGTTTTACTGTTTCTATTCTTATGATGAATTATATTATGATTGAGGATTGGCCGATGGATATTGGTGGAAAGCCAAGCTTTAGTTATATTGAAAATATGCCATCATTTGTTCCAATTATGTTTGAATTAACAGTTTTTTTTGCTGCCCACTTAATGGTAATCACATTTTATCTTAGAAGTAGAATGTGGCCCTTTAAAAATGCAGAGAACCCTGATAAAAGAACTACTGATGATCATTTTTTAATGGAAATAGATCCATCGAGTAAATTAAAAGATTTAGAAAAAATTCTTAAAGAATCAGGTGCCGTAGAAATAAAAATTATTGAAAAAGAATCTCATTAATATTATGCAAAATATATTTAAAATATTAATACTTACTTCAGTTATAGGGATACTAAACTCTTGCAACTCTAAGGGTACTCCTAATTATGAATACATGCCTAACATGTATAGGTCAATCCCATATGACACCTATGGAGAGTATGATATATTTGAAAAAGGTAACTCTGCTCTTATTCCACCTGTTGGAACTATTGCAAGAGGACATTCTCTATTTGAATATGAGAATAATACGGCTGGATATGATCTAGCTAAAAGCAATTTAAAAAATCCATTTTCAATACTAGAAGTTGATATGAAAAAGGGTAAAGAATTATATAATATATATTGTGCTGTTTGTCATGGAAACAAAGGAGACGGTCAAGGTATTTTAATGAAAAGAGAAAAAATATTAGGGATCCCAAGTTATTCAGACGTAGGTAGATCTATTAATGAAGGTAGTGTATACCATACAATTTATTTTGGTAAAAACTCTATGGGTTCTTATGCAAATCAACTGAACGATGAAGAAAGATGGTTGGTAACACATTATGTGTTGAAATTAAAATCAGATTTAGAAAATTAAATAAAGGCTTAGAAAAAATGTATACTATTTCAAACAGATTAAAAATATTTTCTATTACTCTTATAGTATTAGGAGCTTTGGGTTGGGGTTATAGTTATGTCAATTCTCATAAATCTTTAGAACAAGTCAAGGAAATTTTAGCGGACGAATCATCTCATGGTAGTTCTCATGAATCTGATTATCACGAAGTTGAATCAGTTAGCAATAATCATGGTGATTTATCACATGATTCAAACGAAGATAAGCACGCGGAACATGTAATGCATCAAATCCACAATAGACCTTATGCTGCTTTATATGTTGCTGCTTTTTTCTTTATGATGATTTCCCTAGGAGTACTTGCTTTTTATGCTATACAATATGCATCACAGGCTGGTTGGTCACCTGTTTTATACAGGGTTATGGAAGCGATTACTTACTATTTATTACCTGGAGCACTAATTGTTTTGGCTGTTGCAGTTATAGGAGATAAACATATTTTTATTTGGATGGATCCAGAGGTTGTTGCTCATGATGAATTAATTCAAGGCAAATCTAGCTGGTTAAATAAACCTTGGTTTATCATTAGAGCTTTAATCTTTATTGGAGGTTGGTGTTTATATAGATATTTTTCTAGAAAATTTTCATTAGCTCAAGATAATAACAGTGGTAATAAATATTTTAAATTAAACTTTAGAATATCAGCTGTGTTCTTGGTGTTTTTTATTTACACAGAATCTATGATGTCTTGGGATTGGATTATGAGTGTTGATCCACACTGGTTTAGTACTTTGTTCGGATGGTACTTATTCGCCAGTATGATTGTAAGTGGTATCACTGTTATTGCCTTAATTACTATCTATTTAAAATCTAAAGGTCTACTTGATTTTGTTAATGATAGTCACTTACACGATTTAGCTAAATTCATGTTTGGTTTTAGTGTGTTTTGGACGTACTTATGGTTTTCTCAGTTTATGTTAATATGGTATGCAAATATTCCTGAAGAAGTTACCTATTATGTGACTAGGATAGAGCATTATACAATTCCATTTTTCGGAATGATTGTAATGAATTTTATTTTCCCATTTTTGGTTCTAATTAATAGTGATTACAAACGACTTCCATGGTTTATTGTGATGGCTGGGGTTGTTATACTAATTGGACACTATGTGGACATTTTTGTTATGATCATGCCTGCAACAGTAGTCGATAGATGGTTCTTTGGTTTACCAGAAATAAGTGCTTTAGCTTTATTTTCAGGTTTATTTATATTAATAGTTTTTTATTCATTATCAAAGGCACCACTGTTAGCTAAAGGAAACCCGTACATAAAAGAAAGTGAAAACTTTCATTATTAATATTTAAGTATATATAAATGAATACTTTTTTGACAATTTTAATTTTATTATTTATTGTAATTGCTATCTGGCAGATCGTTAAAATATATGATCTAACTCATGTAAGCACTGTTGTTATAGATAACTCAGAAATCGCTAATGATGAGGATAATAGAATAAACGGTAACTTAATGTTAGGGTTTCTAATATTTATCTATGTTATTACAATAGTATGTTTTATTAGATATGGTGATTTTCCACTGATGTCAAATGCAGCATCAGAACATGGTTCTAAGATTGATAATCTTATGATGGTATCAATGGTCCTTATATTCATTGTTCAAACTGTTACACAATTTTTCTTATATTATTTTGCCTATAAATACAAAGGTCAAAAAGGGAATAAAGCTTTATTTTACTCTGATAATCACAAACTAGAGTTCTTGTGGACTATCATTCCTGCCATAGTTCTTACTGTCTTAATTACTTATGGTCTAGTTACTTGGTCTGAGATAATGAACGTTGATCAAGATGAGGATCCAATGGTTATTGAATTATATGCTCAACAATTTAACTGGAAAGCCAGATATTCTGGCGAAGATAATGCTCTTGGCAAATCTAATGTTAGGTTAATTGATATAGATAGAGCTAATATATTAGGCCTAGATGAATTTGATCCAAACGCACAAGATGATGTTATTACTACGGAACTTCATTTACCCGTTGGTAAACCTGTCTTATTCAAAATGCGATCTCAGGATGTTTTACATTCTGCATATATGCCGCACTTTAGAGCTCAAATGAACTGTGTGCCAGGTATGATTACCCAGTTTGGCTTTACTCCAAGTGTTACAACAATAGACATGAGGAAAACACCAAAAATGGTTGAAAAAATATTGAATATTAATAACATAAGAGTAGAAAAAAGTAAGGAGCTTCAGGAAAAAGGTGAAGAAGCTTTAGACCCTTATGAATTTGATTATTTACTGTTATGTAATAAAATTTGCGGTAAGTCACATTATAACATGCAAATGAAAATTATCGTTGAAACTCAAGAAGAATTCGATAATTGGATTAACCAACAAACTAAGTTTGAAAACTCATTAATAGCTCAAAAATAATATTTATAATATGTCAGAATATATAGAATTTGATCCAACTGAAGATCACGGACATCATCATAAAGAAACGTTTATAACTAAATACATATTTAGTCAAGACCATAAAATGATTGCTAAGCAGTATTTAATTACTGGTGTGCTATTTATGGGTGTAATAGGAATTCTAATGTCTCTTTTAATGAGACTACAAATTGCATGGCCAGAAGAGCCAAATATAATATTTGAATTTTTTCTAGGTAAATGGGCTCCCGACGGAGTTATGGATGCTGATATTTACTTAGCGCTAGTTACTATGCATGGTACAATAATGGTTTTCTTTGTCTTAACAGCTGGACTGAGTGGGACTTTTAGTAATTTATTAATACCACTTCAATTAGGAGCAAGAGATATGGCTTCTGGTTTTTTAAATATGATTTCTTTTTGGTTATTTTTTCTATCTACTGTTATCATGGTAGCTTCAATATTTGTTGAAGCAGGCCCAGCTGCAGCGGGATGGACAATATATCCTCCTTTAAGTGCAGTTGAGTTGGCGCAAGGAGGCTCTGGCTTAGGAATGACTTTATGGTTAGTATCTATGGGTATATTTATTGCTTCCTCATTAATGGGTTCTCTAAATTATATAGTTACTGTAATAAATTTAAGAACTAAGGGAATGAAATTAACAAGGATGCCATTAACTATTTGGGCATTTTTTGTTACGGCTATAATTGGAGTAATTTCTTTCCCCGTATTATTATCTGCTGCTTTATTACTTATAATGGACAGATCCTTTGGGACATCTTTTTTTCTATCAGATATTTTTATTCAGGGAGAAGTTTTACATTACCAAGGTGGATCTCCAGTTTTATTTGAGCATTTATTTTGGTTTCTTGGTCATCCTGAGGTATATATAGTTCTATTGCCAGCTCTAGGAATTGCTTCGGAAGTTATTTCTACAAATTCAAGAAAACCAATTTTCGGTTACAAGGCCATGATACTATCAATTCTTGCAATTGCATTTTTGTCAACAATTGTTTGGGGTCATCATATGTTTATTTCAGGAATGAATCCTTTTTTAGGCTCTGTATTTACATTTACAACACTATTAATTGCTATTCCATCTGCTGTAAAAGCTTTCAATTATATAACAACCTTGTGGAAGGGTAATATTCAGTTCAATCCTGCGATGCTATTTTCAATAGGCTTTGTGTCAACTTTTATTACAGGAGGTTTGACGGGAATTATTTTAGGAGACAGTGCTCTTGATATTAATCTACATGACACCTACTTTGTGGTAGCTCACTTTCACTTAGTAATGGGTATTTCTGCGCTTTACGGATTATTCTCTGGAGTATATCATTGGTTCCCGATGTTATTTAACAGAATGTTAAATAAAAACTTGGGTTATGTACATTTCTGGGTAACTGCTATTTGTGCTTATGGAGTATTTTTTCCAATGCATTTTATTGGAATGGCCGGATTACCAAGAAGATATTATACAAACTCTAATTTTCCATTATTCGATGACCTAGCTGACACAAATAAAATTATTACAGGTTTTGCAATTGTAGGTGGATTAATTCAAATAGTGTTTCTATACAACTTTATTTACAGTATGTTTTACGGAAAAAAATCTCCACAAAACCCATGGAAGTCTAACACATTAGAGTGGACTGCGTCAATGAAGCATATTCATGGAAATTGGCAAGGACAAATTCCTGAAGTATACAGATGGCCATATGACTATAGTAAGCCAGGTTATGATGAAGATTTTGTGTCACAAAATATACCAATGAAAAAAGGGGAAATAGAGTATTAATAGTTAATAACTTTCATTTTAAAGAAAAAGCCTTTCTAAAACGAAAGGCTTTTTCTTTATATTTGTTTTATGAATGAGAACCTTGATGCATCTTCAGAAAGTTTGTCATCTGACGAACATGAATTTGAACAAAATTTAAGACCGTTATCTTTTGATGACTTTACTGGGCAAGATCAAATATTAGAAAATTTAAAAATTTTCATAGAAGCTTCTAATCAAAGAAATGATGCTTTAGATCATACGCTATTCCATGGTCCTCCAGGGTTAGGAAAAACAACATTAGCAAATATTTTAGCTAATGAGTTAAAAGTTGGAATAAAAGTTTCATCTGGACCAGTGTTAGATAAACCTGGTGATTTAGCTGGACTACTTACAAATTTAGAAGAGAGAGATGTTTTGTTTATTGATGAAATTCATAGACTCAGTCCTATTGTTGAAGAATACCTTTATTCTGCTATGGAAGATTACAAAATTGATATAATGATTGAGTCTGGTCCCAATGCTAGATCTGTTCAGATTAATTTAAACCCCTTCACTTTAATTGGAGCTACGACAAGATCTGGATTGTTAACTGCTCCAATGAGAGCAAGGTTTGGAATTACAAGCCGATTAGAATACTATACTAAAGAGGTCCTTTCTACAATTGTCAAAAGAAGTGCCGATATTTTAGATGTGCCCATTTCTCATGAGGCTTCTGTGGAAATAGCTGGGAGAAGTAGAGGTACCCCAAGAATTGCAAATGCCTTATTAAGACGAGTTAGAGATTTTGCACAAATTAAAGGAAATGGTGAGATAGATATTCATATATCCAAAAGCAGCTTGCTAGCCTTGAATGTAGATAAGTATGGTCTCGATGAGATGGATAATAAAATTCTTAATACTATTATTGATAAATTTAGTGGAGGTCCTGTAGGTTTAAATACCCTCTCAACTGCCGTTGGAGAAAATGCAGAAACAATTGAAGAGGTTTATGAGCCTTTTTTAATTCAGCAAGGTTTTATCATGAGAACCCCTAGGGGTAGAGAAGTTATGGAAATAGCATATAAACACCTTGGAAAAATTAGAACAAATAAACAAAAGGGTTTGTTTTAATTTATAAATAAAATTGACTACAAGAAAAAAATATACTGAATTAATTAAATCTGAAGCAAATCGACTTGGGTTTATTTCTTGTGGTATAAGTAAATCTGATTTTTTAGAGCAAGAAGCTCCTAGGTTAGAGAAGTGGCTCAACAAAAACATGAATGGAGAAATGAAATACATGGAAAATCATTTCGATAAAAGATTAGACACAACTAAATTAGTTTTAGATTCAAAAAGTGTTGTTTCCCTATTATACAACTATTATCCTAGTCAAAATTTAAATAAAGATAAGTCGCCTAAGATTTCTAAGTATGCATATGGTGCCGATTACCACTTTGTTGTGAAAGAAAAAGTAAATGAATTATTGTATTTTATTAAAGAAAATATTGGAGATGTTTCGGGAAGAGCATTTGTAGATTCAGCACCAATTTTAGAAAAAGCTTGGGCTGCAAAAAGTGGACTAGGCTGGGTTGGTAAAAACTCTAATTTAATCACAAAAAAAGTTGGGTCATTTTATTTTATTACCGAGCTAATAATTGATCTTGATTTAGATACTGACCATGCGCAAACAGATCATTGTGGATCTTGCACTGCTTGTTTAGATGCTTGCCCTACAGATGCAATAGTTGAGCCATATGTAGTTGACGGAAGTAAGTGCATTTCATATTTCACGATAGAACTAAAAGATAATCTCCCTATCTCTATGAAGGGTATGTTTGATGACTGGATGTTTGGCTGTGATATTTGTCAAGATGTTTGTCCTTGGAATAAATTCTCTAAGCCTCATAATGAACCTTTATTCAATCCAAACCCAGACTTGCTGTCTATGACTAAGAATGATTGGGATGAAATAACTCAAGAAACCTTTAGTAAAGTATTTTCAAAGTCTGCTGTAAAGCGAACCAAGTTTAAAGGCTTAAAAAGAAATATAAATTTCTTAAAACATTAAGCTATTAAGTTTTGGTTTCAATCATAACATACTACATTTGTAATTCATCAAGTTTACAATGAAAAGAAAAACTACAAGAAAGCAAGCTTTAGATTACCATGCTAAGCCAACCCCTGGAAAAATAAAAGTAGTCCCAACTAAAAAGTATGCAACTCAAAGAGACCTTTCTTTGGCTTATTCACCAGGTGTAGCTGAGCCTTGCTTAGAAATTCAAAAAGATAAATCAAACTCTTATAAATATACATCTAAAGGGAATCTTGTTGCTGTAATCACAAATGGGACTGCAGTATTAGGATTGGGAAATATTGGTGCTGAGGCATCTAAACCTGTTATGGAAGGGAAGGCTTTATTGTTTAAGATTTTTGCAGATATTGATGTTTTTGATATCGAAGTAGATACAGAAAATATTGAAGAGTTTATCAATACTGTAAAAAATATTGCACCTACATTTGGAGGAATTAATTTGGAAGACATCAAAGCTCCAGAAGCTTTTGAAATTGAAAGAAGATTAAAAGAAGAGTTAGATATTCCCGTAATGCATGACGACCAACATGGTACCGCAATTATTTCAGCTGCGGCTTTAATTAATGCTTTAGAAATTGCTGACAAAAAAATCGAAGATGTTAAGGTGGTTATTAGTGGAGCCGGTGCCGCAGCTATATCATGTGCAAAGCTTTATAAATCATTCGGTCTTAACAATGACAATATTGTTATGCTAGACAGCAAGGGGGTTATTAATAAAAAAAGAAAAAATTTAAACATTAGCAAGGCAGAGTTCGCTACATCAAGAAAAATATCAACTTTAGAAGAAGCTATTGTTGATTCAGATGTTTTTATAGGCTTATCTACATCTGGTATTTTGACGGCAAGTATGTTAAAAAAAATGGCTGATAATCCTATTGTTTTTGCTATGGCAAACCCAGACCCAGAAATTGATTATAAGTTAGCTGTAAGCACAAGAGATGATATAATAATGGCTACTGGAAGAAGTGACAATCCAAATCAAGTTAACAACGTACTTGGATTTCCATTTATTTTTAGAGGGGCTTTAGATGTTAGAGCAACTACTATAAATGAAGAAATGAAAAAAGCTGCTGTTATAGCTCTAGCGAGTTTAGCTAAAGAAGCGGTGCCAGAACAGGTTAATGTTGCTTATGAACAAACAAGATTGGCTTTTGGTAAAGATTATATTATTCCAAAACCATTTGACCCTAGGTTAATTTCAGTTGTTCCTCCAGCAGTTGCTAAAGCTGCAATGGAAAGTGGAGTTGCTCAATTTCCTATAAAAAACTGGAGTAAATATAAAGATGAACTTATAGAAAGGTCTGGAGGGGATAATAAACTAGTAAGATTAATGCATGGAAGAGCAAAAATTAACCCTAAAAGAGTTGTTTTTGCAGAAGCGGACCAACTAACCGTATTAAAAGCTGCACAGTTTGTTCATGATGAGGGAATTGCAATTCCAATTTTACTAGGTAGAAAAGAAACTATCAATTCATTAATGGAAGAATTAGATTTTGATGCAGATATTGAGATTATAGATCCTAAAGAAAATAGTCAGGCCATGATTGATGAATATGCTTCAATTTACTGGAAGAAAGAGGAAAGGAAAGGTCTTACTCTCTTAGCATCAAAAAAATTAATGAGAGAGAGAAATTATTTTGGAGCAATGATGGTAAATTCAGGAGATGCTGATGCATTAATTACGGGCTATTCAAAAAGTTATCCAAATGTTGTAAAGCCAATTTTAAAATTAATAGGGTTAGATGACGGTGCTACAAGAATTGCAACTACAAATTTATTAATTACAGAAAGAGGTCCATTATTTTTGAGTGATACCTCAATTAATATTGATCCAAGTGCTGCAGATTTAGCAAAAATCGCCCAAATGACAGCAACTACAGTTAAAATGTTTGGAATTGAGCCAGTAATAGCAATGACCTCATATTCAAATTTTGGATCTTCAAAAGATATCTCAGCAACTAAAGTTAGAACTGCAGTAAAATATTTACACAGATCTTATCCAAACTTAATAGTAGACGGAGAGCTTCAAACTGATTTCGCATTAAATAATGAAATGCGAAATGATATTTTCCCATTTTCAAAACTATCTTCTAAAAAGGTAAATACATTGATTTTTCCAAATTTAGACTCTGCTAACATTACATATAAACTTTTGAAAGAATTGAATAAAGCTGACAATATTGGGCCAATAATGATGGGTTTAAAAAAACCAGTGCATATTTTACAATTAGATGCTTCTGTAGATGAAATTATTAATATGACTGCAATTGCAGTAATAGATGCTCAAATGAAAGAATCAAGAAAAATAAATTAACTAAATTTGACCAAATAAAACTCATATCATGATAACACATATTAAAGGAAAATTAGTTGAAAAATCACCTACGAGTGTTATTATTGATGTAAATGGAATAGGTTATTTAATTAATATTTCTTTAAATACATTTTCAGCTATTCCTGATCAGGAAAATTTAAAGCTATATACCCATCTTCAGATTAAAGAAGATTCTCATACTTTATTTGGGTTTTATGGCCTAAAAGAGAGAGAGATATTTAGATTACTTATATCTGTCAGTGGTATTGGAGCTAGTATCGCAAGAACAATGTTATCATCTCTTACTCCTGAACAAATAATTCAAGGAATTTCAATTGGAGATTCTGTAATGATCCAATCTGTTAAAGGCATAGGCCTTAAAACATCTCAACGGGTAATAATTGAGTTAAAAGATAAAGTGCTAAAAATATATGACCTTGATGATAAAGTTTCTTTCCCAAATAGCAATACCGCTAAAGAAGAAGCGTTATCTGCACTAGAAGTACTTGGAATTAATAAAAAGACTTCTGAGAAATTAGTAGATAAAATCATATTAGATAATGCAGATGCTTCTGTTGAGTTTGTAATTAAAGAGGCTTTGAAAAAATTATAGTTTACTTTGAATATATTTGAAAATATACTTTTTAATAAATTTAATACGCTTGTATTTTATATAATTATAGCTCTATCTGTTAACTTCACCTTTTCTCAAGATCAACTAAATGAAGATATTGCAACTACTGATATTGAGTTAGATAATCCTCCTAGCATAGTTGAAAGCTATGTATATGACCCAGTTAGTGACAGATACTTTTTCAATCAATCCGTTGGAAGTTTTAATATTAATTATCCAATAATTTTATCTCCTCAAGAATATGAAGAGTTAGTCTTAAATGAAAGTTTAAAAAAATATTATAAAGACAAAGTAAATGCTGCTGAAGGCAGATTGGATGGATCTGAAGATCTACAGAAAAACTTAATTCCTGAAATTTATGTCAACTCTAAGTTATTTGAATCAATATTTGGTGGGAATACTATCGAAGTTGTTCCGCAAGGATCTTTAGAAATTGATTTAGGGGCCCTTTATACAAAACAAGACAACCCTTCTTTCTCACCCAGGAATAGAAGTAACTTTTCGTTTGATTTTGATCAACGAATTGGACTTAGTCTACTTGGTAAAGTAGGAACTAGAGTTCAGGTTAATGCAAATTTTGATACTCAATCTACATTTGACTTTCAGAACCTTATGCAAATTCAATATGAGCCTACTGAAGATGACATCATAAAAAAAATTGAAGTTGGAAATGTGAGTATGCCCTTAAATAGCACATTGATTTCCGGAGCACAGAGTTTATTTGGATTTAAAACAGAGCTCCAATTTGGTAAAACTAAAGTTATTGCTGTGTTTTCGGAACAAAAATCAGAGGCTAAAACTGTTGTAGCCCAAGCTGGGGGTACTATTGAAGAGTTTGAATTTAGAGCTCTAGAATATGACGAGAACAGACATTTTTTTCTTAGTCATGCTTTTAGAGATAAATACAATCAAGCCTTATTAAATTATCCTTTTATAAATTCTAATATTCAAATTACTAGAAGTGAAGTATGGGTAACTAACAGAAATAATCAAGTTGAGAACGTTAGAAATATTGTAGCCTTTCAGGATTTAGGAGAATCATCTTCTTTGTCCTCAAGTGTTAATGTTTTTGTAGGGCCTAATGCTAATCCTGATAATGCTAATAATGGATTTAATCCCATGATTATAGGACAAGCAAATTCGCAACTAACTAGTTCTGTCCGTGATATTGCGACAATACAATCAGGCATCCTTTTATCAGATGTAAATGAAGGTTTTGATTATGGAAAGCTTGAGAACGCTAAAAAATTACTTCCTGGCTCAGACTATAACATTAATACTCAGTTGGGTTATATTTCATTAAATCAAAAACTTGATAACGATGAAATATTGGCTGTAGCTTTTCAATATACAATAGGAGATCAAGTATTTCAAGTTGGAGAATTTGCAAATGATGGAGTTCAAGCTACAGAAGTAAGTGATAATAATGATTCTAATCCAGTAATTAATAATAATAATTTAGTAGTGAAATTATTAAAAAGTACAGTGAGTAGTGTAGATGAACCTATGTGGGATTTGATGATGAAAAATATTTATAATACAGGCTCTTTTCAGCTAGAAGAAGATGGTTTTAAGTTAAATATTTTTTATAATGAATCTTCTCCTTTAAATTACATATCTGCTGTTGAAGGGACACCCTTTCCAACTAATAATAATGGTTTAAGCCTAGGTGAGACACCACTTCTAAACCTTTTTAACTTTGATAGATTAAATTCTAATAATGATCCTCAGTTTAACGGAGATGGTTTTTTTGATTTTGTTCCAGGAATGACTGTCCTTCAAAATAATGGAAAAATCATATTTACTAAGGTTGAACCATTTGGAGAATTCTTATTTGAAAAGTTAAGGCTAAACCCAAATGAAAATTATAACGGAAATCAGGACATTACGGACGATTATAATCTTAATCAAAAAAAATATGTTTATTCTTCTCTTTATAACTCTTCCAAAACTATAGCACTTCAATCTTCAGAAAAAAACAAATTTCAAGTTACTGGAAAATATAAATCATCTAGTGGCTCAGGAATTCCAATTGGTGCATATAATGTCCCCAGAGGTTCTGTCAATGTTACTGCTGGAGGAAGAGTACTAACCGAAGGAGTTGACTATACAGTAAACTATCAATTAGGAACTGTTCAGATACTTGATCCAGCTCTTCAGTCTTCAGGTACCCCTATTAGTGTTAGCGTTGAAAATAATGCGACTTTTGGTCAACAAACCAAAAGATTCACAGGTTTTAATGTTGAACATCAATTTAACGAAAATTTTTTATTAGGCGGTACATTTTTAAACCTTAATGAAAGACCAGTTACTCAAAAAGCAAATTATGGTACTGAGCCTATCAACAATACTATATTTGGCTTTAACGGAAACTTTGCAACTGAGTTGCCTTTTTTAACTAGGTTGGTTAACAAATTTCCTAATATTGAGACAGAAGCTCCTTCAAACTTGTCTGTTAGAGCAGAGGTAGCTTATTTGGTTCCTGGCGCGCCAAAAGGAACTGATTTTAAAGGGGAAGTAACTTCTTATGTTGATGACTTTGAAGGAACTCAAAACATTATAGATCTTATGAGTCCTCAAGGATGGTCTTTATCAAGTAGACCTAAAAATCTCGGTTTGTTATACAATGACGGAGGGGAAGATGCTAATGGCATTCAAAATGGATATGATCGTGCTTTATTAAATTGGTATTCAATTGATCCAATATTTTATAGTAGCATAAGGCCAAGTGAGATAAATGATGATGACGTTTCTAACGCTTATACACGTAGAATTTTTATTGATGAAATTTTCCCTCAAGTTGATATTGTTCAAGGGCAATTATCTGTAATAAATTCTTTGGATTTAAATTATTATCCAGAAGAAAGAGGGCCATACAACATGAACCCTCAAAACTCGCAAAATACTTTAACAAATCCTTCAAATAGTTGGGCGGGAATAACAAGGCAAATTACAACTACTGATTTTGAACAATCAAATGTTGAGTATATAGAATTTTGGTTACAAGATCCTTTTATTAATAATTCAGAAAATTTAGGGGGAAAACTTAATTTTAATTTAGGTAATATTTCTGAAGATATTTTGAAAGATGGAAGAAAGCAATATGAAAACGGATTACCCGAAGATGGAGATATTAGCTTATTAAATGAAACTACCTGGGGATCAGTTGTACCGCAAAATCAATCTTTAATTTATGCATTCTCTACTTTAGGAGAAGAGAGAGGAAATCAAGATGTAGGTTTAGACGGATATGATGATCAAGATGAAGCAATAAAGTTCCCTTCCTTTTCTAACCTTGATGACCCTTCTAATGATAATTACAATTACTTTTTGAATGTCGATGGAGATATTTTAAACAGATATAAAAACTATAATGGATTAGAGGGTAACTCTCCTGAAACATTCACAAATACTAATCGAGGGTCATCTACCCAGCCAGATGCTGAAGATATTAATAGGGATAATACAATGAATACTATTGATAGTTATTTTGAATATGAAATTGACATTACTCCAAACTCTTTATCGGATATAAATAATGAATATATAAAGGACAGAAAAGTAAAAACTGTAACCCTTCCTAATGGAACATCAGAAACAATTAAGTGGTATCAATTTAGAGTCCCTGTTAACGAACCTACAAACACAGTTGGAGGTATTTCTGACTTTAGATCTATTAGATTTATAAGAATGTATTTGAATGAATTTACTCAAAACACAATATTTAGATTTGGTACTCTGGAGCTAGTTAGAAGTGACTGGAGAAAATATCAATTGTCTCTCGATGATGAACTGAATAATGACAATGACATTACTAATGTAAATGTAGGGGTTATTGGAATTCAAGAAAATGAAGAAAGCTATGTCTCCCCGCCAGGAGTAGAAAGAGAGCAGTTTAACAACAATAATACAATTGTTAGGCAAAATGAACAATCTTTAGTTTTAGATGTTTGTGCTTTAGAAACCGAAGATTCAAGAGCTGTTTATAAAAATATAAATGTGGACATGAGGCAGTATAAAAGAATAAGAATGTTTTTACATGCTGAAGAAGGTTCTAACCCAGGGCTATCAGATGGTGATATTGTTGGATTTATAAGAATTGGTAATGATTTAACCCAGAATTATTATCAAATCGAAGTACCCTTACAAAGGTCTTCGAATAATACACTAGACCCTCAATCTGTTTGGCCTGAAATTAATGAAATTAACCTGCCAATTGAAATTTTAGAATCAATTAAGTCATTAGGTATTACTAATGGAACACTAGCTAATGAAGATCCTATTTTTTATGATGTTTTTGGTGATGATCTTGTGATTGAACCGGTTGACGAATTTTCTGAATTTGAAATGGGTCAACAAAGAGTATCAATTAAGGGTAATCCTAACTTCGGTGACATTAGAACCTTAATGGTAGGAGTGAAAAATCCAAGACAAGATAACATGGATGTTTGCGGTTCAGTTTGGTTTAATGAACTAAGATTGTCAGATATGGATAATGAAGGTGGTTGGGCAGCTATACTAACCATGGATGCTAATATTGCAGACTTTATGAGTTTAAGTGCCACTGGAAGACAAAGTACAAGTGGATTTGGAAGTATTGAACAAGGGCCTAACGAAAGAGAGATAGAGGATAAGAGACAATATGATTTAGTTTCAAATATCAACATAGGTCAATTACTGCCAAAAAAATGGGAGGTCTCTATACCTTTTAATTTTGGATTAAGTGAAGAGCTTATAACTCCGGAATATGATCAACAGTACAAAGACATTAAACTCCAAAATAGATTAAATTCAGCAGAAGATGTCAGTGAAAAAAATAGTATCCTAGAGAGGTCTGAAGACTACACTAAAAGAAAGAGCATTAATTTTATTGGAGTAAACAAGCAAAGAAGTGGTGAGAAAAAGGAAAGATTTTATGATCTTGAAAATTTAACTTTAAATTATTCTTACAATCAAGTTGAACACAGGGATTACGAAATAGAAGATTTATTAGATCAAAATTTAAGAGCTGGTGCTGCATATAATTTTAATTTTAACTCGATTAAATTAGAGCCATTTAAAAAAAATGACTCTTTATTTACTGGAAAATATTTTAAAATTCTAAAAGACTTAAACTTCAATCTATTACCTACAAATATTTCAATTAACACTGATTTTATCAGACAGTTTAATAAACAAAAATTTAGGGATTCTGAATTGACGGGAGACAATATTTCTGTTAATGAACTCTTTAGAAGAAATTATAATTTTGATCTTCAATATAACTTCAATTATGCCGTTAGTGATGCTCTAAACTTTAGTTATAATGCCTCAAATAATAATATAGTTAAGAATTACTTTATTGACGATAACATAAATGGCGAGCAAGATTCCTCTCTTGATGTTTTTGATAGATTTTTTGATATTGGAGATCCTAATATGCAGTCTCAACAATTTGCAATTAATTATGAGCTGCCTTTAAATAAAATCCCAACATTTAGTTTTATAACGGCTTCTTACTCATATACTGGTGATTTTCAGTGGCAAAAAGGATCTGATTTGTTCGGAAATCTAACTTTAAACGGAGAGACTTATGACTTAGGAAATACGATATCTAATGCTAATACCCATAATGTAAATAGCTCATTAGACATGTCAAAACTCTATAAATATATAGGTTTGGTTAAAAAAAATAATAGAAAATCTAGCGATAAAGATAGTGGTGCAAATTCGCCCCAAAGCCAGAGAACTTCGTCAGCAAATAAAAAGTTTAATTTTAAAAATACTGTGATTGACCTTTTAACTAGTGTTAAAAGAGTACAGTTAAATTATTCTGAAAATAATGGATCTTTTTTACCTGGTTATTTACAGACACCAGACTTTATAGGTTCTTTTAAACCTTCGCTTGGTTATGTTTTTGGTAGCCAAAGAGATATTAGGTATTTAGCTGCAAAAAATGGCTGGCTAACTGTGTTCCCAGATTTTAATCAGCAATATACACAGGTCACAAATAAAAATTTAACTTTTTCTGCGAATCTAACTCCAATTAGAGACCTGAAAATTGATTTAACGGCCGGAAGGACATATTCAGAAAATTTAACTGAGAATTTTAATACTATAGATGAAAATGGTGATGGTCTTAGTGATGACTACAATCCATTAATTCAAAATACTTTAGGGAATTTTAACATATCGACTGTTCTTATTAAAACAGCATTTTCTAAAAGCGACGAGAACAGTTCTGATACATTTGATGCATTTAGAGAAAATCGTTTAGTTATTGCAAGAAGATTAGCTTTAGATGCAGGAATTGATTTTACTAATGCTAATAATTTTGAAAATGCAGACTTGAATAGTTTTCCGTTGGGCTATGGAAAAACTAATCAATCGGTATTACTTCCAGCGTTCCTGTCTGCTTATACAGGTGATGACCCATCTACATCTAGCCTAGGCGCATTTAGAAACATTCCTATTCCTAATTGGACATTAAAATACACTGGGTTAATGAAGTTAAAATGGTTTAAAAAGAATTTTAAAAGATTATCTATTTCTCACGGCTATAATGCGATGTACACTATTAATCAGTTTAGATCTAACTTAGATTATAATGAGGGTAATCCTGCTTTAAATTTTAGTTATCAAAATCCTAATGTTTTAGACCAGTCGGATAATTATAAAAATGAATTTTTATACAGTAATATAAATCTAATGGAACAATTTAGTCCTTTGTTTAAGTTAGATTTTGAAATGAAAAATTCGATAAAGATCTTAGCGGAAGTTAAAAAAGACCGATTACTATCTCTAAGTTTTGATAATAACCTTTTGACAGAAATACAAGGTAATGAGTATATTTTTGGTTTTGGATACAGAGTTAAAGACCTAAAAATTAGATCTAGTTTGGCTGGTGCTAGCCAAATTATTAAAAGTGATTTGAACATGAAATTAGATCTTTCTATTAGGAATAATAAAACAATTATTAGATATTTGGACTTAGACAATAATCAAGTAACGTCAGGTCAAACAATATGGAATTTTAAATATTCTGCTGATTATGATTTTAGCAGAAATTTAACGGGAATATTTTATTTTGATTATTCATTCTCAGAATATGCAATATCAACCGCTTTTCCACAAACAACTATTCGATCTGGATTTACTATGAGATATAATTTTGGTAATTAATTTAATATAAATAATAAATGAGTACACCTTTAAATTTAAAATATACTAAAGACCACGAATGGGTGTTAGTAGAAAATGATATTGCTACAATTGGTATTACAGACTTTGCTCAGGGAGAGTTGGGGGATATAGTCTATGTAGAAGTTGATACTTTGGGAGAGAAATTTGATGCCGAAGAGGTGTTTGGATCTGTAGAGGCTGTTAAGACCGTATCTGATCTTTTTTTACCTCTTGCAGGAGAAATTATTGAGTTCAATGAATTGCTAGAAAGTGAGCCAGAAAAAGTAAATGATGATCCTTACGGAGAGGGTTGGATGATAAAAATTCAGATTAGTGATTCTTCTGAGATTGACAATTTAATGTCCGCAGAAGATTATAAAAAAATGATTGGTGAATAAATTTAATTTAATTCTTGCACTACTTTATAGTGCTTTAATTATTTTTTTAGGCTTGTCAGAGTCTATATCTAGCTCCGTTGTAAGTTTAGATATAAATGATAAGTTAGCTCACTTTATCTCTTATTTATTATTTTATTATTTATGGTATAATCCTTTTTGTTATTTATTTAAAAGCAAACCATTAATTTATTTATTTGTTTTTGCTTTTACATTTGGAGTTTTTATCGAGCTTGGACAAAAGTTTTTAACTCTAACAAGAAATGCTGAATTGTTAGACGTTGTTTCTAATTTAACGGGAATACTAATACCTCACATATATTTCAGCTTAAAGAAAAGAAAGATTTAAAATTATAATCACTTGTTTTTTATTCAAATAATTGGTTATTTTACCAAACCACAATCAAAAAAATAAAATATGGAATCTAAAAAAAATCCAAAAGCAGACATTTCTAGAAATGCCTCATTGTATTTTGCAATAGGATTGGCTTTGATGGTGTTCTTATCATACTCAACTATTAATTGGAAAGTTTATGATAAAAGCGACGTTGATATAGGTCTTGTTAGTATGGATGAGCTGGATGATGAAGAAATTCCATTATTAGAGCAGGTTGTGCCACCACCACCACCACCACCACCACCAGCACCGCCTGAGGTTATTGAGATTGTAGAAGATGAAGAAGAGATAGAGGAGACGGTTATTGAATCTACTGAAACTGATCAAGAAGAAGAAATTGATATAGAAGATTTAGAAATTGAAGAAGTTGAAGAAGATATTGAAGTTCCTTTTTCAGTAATAGAAAATGTTCCAATTTTCCCTGGATGTGATAAGGGTAATAACGCAGAGAGACGTAAATGTATGTCTCAAAAAATTACAAAATTTGTTCAAAGAAAATTTAACACTGACTTAGCTGGAGACCTTGGTCTTTCCGGAAGACAGAGAATTAGTGTTATTTTCAAAATTGATAAAACAGGAGATGTAGTTGGTGTAAGGGCAAGAGCTCCACACCCTAGGTTAGTAAAAGAAGCTCAAAGGGTAATTAATTTGTTACCTAAGATGAAGCCAGGTAAACAAAGGGGTAAAGCTGTGATAGTACCATACTCTTTGCCTATAATTTTCCAAGTACAGGATTAGCACTCCCTTTTATAAATTTATTATAATTTGACCCAAATCAAATACTATTTTTATTAATTAAATTTAATTAAATGAATAGCTATATGAGGTTTCGTTATTTTCCATTCTTTATTTTAATACTACTAATTAGTATTCCTAATAATGTTAGCGCATTAAATCTAGTAATTAATCAAGATGATACGGTTAAGTTTTCAGAGGTTGAAAATGCTCCATTTTATATTGACTGGTGCACATCAAATATTTCTAAAGATAAAATTAGAGAATGTACAGATTCAGGTATAAAGTTATTTGCAAAAAAAATTTTAATTCTCAATTAGCTGTTAATTTAAAACTTTCGGGATACCAAAGAATAACTAGTTCATTTATAATTGATAAAAGTGGTAAAATAGTTAATATTAGAGTAAGAGCTCCGCATCCTGATCTTGAAAAAGAAGCTATTAGGGTGATTAATTCACTGCCTATAATGCAACCTGGAAGACAAAATGGTGAAGCTGTTTCTGTATCCTATTTGTTACCGATAATTTTTAAAGTACAAAGTGATTCGTTAAGTGTATCTACTAATAAGACTCCGATTTTAAATTTAATTGATGGTGATAATGTAGAAGTATCTTTCTCAACTGTTGAAAACGTTCCAATTTTCCCTGGATGTGATAAAGGAGATAACGCAGAGAGACGTAAATGTATGTCTCAGAAAATTACAAAATTTGTTCAAAAGGAATTTAATGTAAATATAGCCCGAAATCTTGGCCTTTACGGAAGACAAAGAATTAGTGTCATTTTTAAAATTAATAAAAAAGGAAATGTAGTGGGGGTTAGAGCACGAGCTCCACACCCAAATTTAAAAAAAGAAGCGATAAGAGTTGTAAATATGATTCCCAAGATGAAGCCTGGTATGCAACTTGGAAAAGCAGTTATTGTTCCTTATTCTTTACCTATAATTTTCTACCTATAATTTTCCAAGTTCAGTAAAAGATAGCGATCAATACTTATAACAAAGCTTATGAAAAACCAATTCTAAATTTTGAATAATGAGTGGAACAATAATTAATTAATTAGGATTGCCCTTATTGTAATTTAGACTTATCTTTGCATCGATATTTTTAGCTATTAGTCAGTGCAAAATAATAAATTCACATTCAGCTCCTTTATAGAAATAACTAAACTTCGTCTTTCGTTAAGTGTAGTGTTTTCATCTGTGATTAGTTATCTAATCGGAATGAATGAATTTGATTTTGAAATATTTTTATATTTAGTTGTTGGTGGATTAATGATGGTTAGCGCTTCCAACGTTTTCAATCAAGTAATCGAAAGAGATTTAGATGCTCTTATGCAAAGAACTAAAGGTAGGCCATTACCAATGGGTCAAATTTCTGTTAATAATGCGCTAGTCCTTGGTTTCGTTTTTGTTATTACTGGTCTTACCTTACTTTATTTAATTAACCCATTGTGCGCTATGCTAAGCGCTATATCAATATTTATTTATGCATGCGTTTATACTCCATTAAAATTAATCACTCCTCTTTCTGTTTTTGTTGGCGCTATCCCTGGCGCAATTCCATTTATGCTAGGATGGGTGGCAGCAACTAATGAATTAGGCGTTGAAGCACTAGCGTTATTTTTGATGCAGTTCTTTTGGCAGTTTCCACATTTCTGGGCAATAGCGTGGTGGCAAAATGATGAGTATGAAAAAGCAGGGTTTAAGATGTTGCCAACAGGCAGAAAAGATAAATCAACTACTTTTCAAATAATTTTTTATTCTTTCTGGGCAATAATTATGTCTATAGTACCATATTTTAATGTCACTGGGGATCTATCTCTTTCATTTTATGGTCTAGTAATAGTCCTCTTGCTAGGAATGTTTTTGTTATTTTATTCCTTCAAATTATTTAAAACAAGCACAACCCAAAATGCAAAAATTTTGATGTTTGTGAGTATTTTATATTTAACATTAGTTCAAATAGTATATTTAATCGATAATTTATAATAATCAAAATGGATTTAACACAAGGTTCAAATAAAGAGAAAAATATTAGAGCAAAAAAAATGATGCTATGGTTTGGAATAGCATCATTAATCATGTCTTTTGGAGGTTTAACTAGTGCTTTTGTAGCAAGTAAAACAAGAGTAGATTGGCTATCTGAGCTTGAATTGCCCTCAGCATTTACCGCTAGTTTAATAATAATAATTTTAAGTAGTTTCTTTCTGTATACCTCTAAAAAAGCGCTGAGAAAAAGTGATAAAAAGAAGAGTACTATACTACTTATTTCATCTATAATTTGTGCTACTGTTTTTGTTGTATTACAATTTTATGGGTTTTCACAATTAATTGATTTGGGGTACTATTTTACGGGACCTACTAGTAATGTCACTTCTTCTTTTGTTTTCCTAATTGCTTTTTTTCACTTACTCCACGCTTTGGTTGGTTTACTTTGTTTATTAGTAGTTTTGGTAATGCTTTTAAAGAACAAATATCAAGCAGACAACATGTTAGGATTTGAGTTAGCGTCTAACTTTTGGCATTTTGTTGATGTTTTATGGATATACTTATTTTTATTCTTAGTTTTCTTCATATAAATTAATTATTTTTGTACCGTTTTTAATATAAATTATATTTATGAGCTCTATAGTATCTACATCAAGTCAAAACGAAGGTTGGTCCGGAGGTAATAAGCCTATGAAAGCCAGCTATGGTAAATTAATGATGTGGTTTTTTATTGTATCGGATGCTTTAACTTTCTCAGGTTTTTTAGCCGCCTACGGTTTTTCTAGATTTAAGTTTATTAATTCTTGGCCTATTGCTGATGAGGTTTTTACTCACGTTCCGTTTATACATGGTCAAGAACTTCCAATGATTTATGTAGCCTTTATGACATTTGTTTTAATTATGTCATCTGTTACAATGGTACTTGCAGTAGATGCTGGTCATCATATGAAAAAAGCTAAAGTTACTTTTTATATGTTCCTGACTATTATCGGAGGTCTTATATTTGTAGGCTCTCAAGCTTGGGAATGGGCAACTTTTATAAAAGGAGATTTTGGAGCTGTTAAAACTTATGGAGGAAATATCATTCAATTTGTAGATGCGGATTCTGATCATAGAGTTGCTCTTAAAGACTTTGCTCACCATATTCCATCTGAAAGAGTGCAGCACGAAAGTAAGAAAGGCATATGGTTTATGTCTGAGTCTAGTTTATCATCATATACATTAGAAGAAGTAATAAAAGGTTTTGAGGCTTCTCCTAATCTAGTTGTTAGAACTCAAATAATTGAAGATAATCACAAAACTGTCCTATCTCGTGAAGAATCTTTAAGGGTTTTAAGAGAAAACGGTTCCTATGTAGTTGAAGGTGCTAATCTAAGAGACAATGAATATGGAACCCCTCTTTTTGCTGATTTCTTTTTCTTTATAACTGGCTTCCACGGCTTCCACGTTTTTTCTGGTGTAGTATTAAATATCATTGTATTTTTTAATGTTATTCTTGGAACTTATGAGAAAAGGGGAAGTTATGAAATGGTTGAAAAAGTAGGACTGTACTGGCACTTTGTCGATTTAGTTTGGGTATTTGTATTTACGTTTTTCTATTTAGTTTAATTATATATTATTGATATGGCTGATGAGCATAAGTTAGAAATTTTTAGAGGTTTAATTAAATTTAAATCTAACACACAGAAAATTTGGGGTGTCCTAATCTTGCTTACAATTGTTACTACAGTTGAAGTAGTTTTAGGTATTATCAAACCTGAGTTTATGATGGAAAGCTTTTTAAGCATGAAAATTCTAAACTGGGTATTTATAATATTAACTATTGTTAAAGCTTATTATATAACATGGGATTTTATGCACATGAGAGATGAAACACCTGCTCTTAGAAGAGTTGTTGTGTGGACTGCTATCTTCCTGATTTGTTATTTATTATGGATACTAATTGAAGAAGCAAGTTATATTTTTAACACCTATGATCAAGGATATATTAAAAGAGATTTTTAATAATTCTCTAACTGTTTTCTTCTTACAAATAAATAAATGAATTCTACACCTTTAAAAAAATGGATCATATTAGGAGTGTTGTTTTTCCTTCCTGTAATTTTCCTGCTATTTTTATACCCCTCTACTCATAATTACAACTCTTTGGATATTGTTAAGAACAATATTAAAGATGTTGATTCTTTTAGCTACATAGATAAAAATAAAAGACTCCTTAGCGGTAATATAACTGTACTTGCATTTCTCGGAGATAACCCCATGGATAATCTTACTGTAGCATTAAACCTTAAAGAACTTATATATGATAAGTTTAAGGGTTTTAAAAAGTTTCAAATGCTAATGGTCGTTCCAAACGGTTCTGAGGACCAAGTCAATGAACTTTTATTGGAGCTATACGCTTATGACGAGCTAAAATATTGGGGGTTTGCATTTGGCACAAGTGATCAAATAAAAGATTTATACACCTCCTTAAAATCATCTAATACTCTAAACAATCATTTATCGTCCCCATACATTTTTATTGTAGATAAAGATTTAAATCAAAGGGGAAGGATAGACGACAGAAAACCATCTGATATAGAAAAAGGCATTAATATTTATGGATTAAGTTCGTATAACTCTACCAAGGTTTCTGAAATAAAAAATAAGATGAATGATGATCTTAGAATTTTATTTACTGAGTATAGACAAAAAAGAAAAGGGAATTATGACTCAAATGATAGAAGGAATGAAAATATCGAAAACTAATGAGTAAAAGAAATAATTCATATATCGGTATTTCATTTATAGTACTAGTTTTTGGAATAATCTTTGTTCCAAGAATTATTGATAGACTTTCAAATAACGATATAGCAAGAGAGGAAAGTAGAAGTAGATCGGTTAATTACAATGTTGGTGATTCTGATTTGATGTATCTTGAAATTAATGGTGAGAGAAAAAAAGTACCTAATTTTTCTTTTACTAATCAAAATGGAGATATTATCTCTAATAAAGATTATGAAGGAAAGGTATATATAGCTGAATTCTTTTTTACTACTTGCCCTACAATATGTCCTATTATGAATTATAATTTAGTTGAGATTCAAAACTCTTTTAATGAATTTGACAATCTTGGCTTCGCTTCTTTTACAATAAATCCAGCTTATGATACTGTTGAGGTGTTGAGTGATTATGCTAATCAATATGGAATTACAAATAAGAACTGGAACCTTTTAACTGGTGATCAAGATGAGATTTATAAACTTGCTAATAATGGATTTAATCTTTACACAGCCCAAGAGGATTCTGCTGCAGGTGGGTTTGAGCATTCTGGTAATTTTGCTTTAATTGATCAGCAAGGGTATATTAGATGTAGATCTGATGATTTTGGAAATCCACTAATATACTATAAAGGAGCTATTAATTTTAATGAAAAAACTAATAGTGATGGTGAAAAAGAGGAAATTTCAATTCTTAAAGAAGATATATTAAAGCTATTAAAGTAAAAATTATGCCAAAACCAATTAAATACAATAAGCTGATAATTTTAGTTTCTATTTTGATTCCAGTTGTTGTTGCTATATTATTTACTGTTAAATTACCTAATGTTGAACCGTTATCATTTTTACCTCCAATATATGCATCGATAAATGCTATGACTGCTTTATTACTCATTTCTGCATTAGTTGCAATTAAAAATAAAAAAAGAAAGCTACATTCACTTTTAATGAAATTTGCTATTGGTTTATCTTTAGTATTTCTTGTGATGTACGTAGCATATCATATGACAAGTGAATCTACTGCTTTTGGTGGTGAAGGAACAATCAGATATATTTATTTTACTATACTTATTTCTCATATCCTTTTATCAATTACTGTAATCCCATTTGTATTGGTTACTTATGTTAGAGCAATTACAAATGATATAGAAGCGCATAAAAAAATTGCTAAAATTACCTTTCCTTTATGGCTTTACGTTGCTGTTACTGGAGTTGTAGTTTATATAATGATTTCACCGTATTATTAAATATGAAATTTAAATTTATACTTTTTATTATTTTATTTTTTATTACCGACGCTATGCTGGGGCAGTGCGCTATGTGTAGAGCTGTATTAGAGAGTGAAGAAGGGCAAGCGTCTGCTAAGGGAATTAATGATGGCATAGTGTACTTAATGGCAATCCCTTATATAGTTGTTTTTAGTATTGCTTTTATTATTTATAGAAAATTTAAGAAATAATTTTTTAAAAATTAATTTGGTTTATAATATAAACTAGTTTACTTTTGAATAAAATAAATTATCATGACAAAAGAGGAGCAAATAAAAATCATAAATGATGCTATAACACAAACAAAATACAGTCTAAAACCTTTAGGGTTTAATCTATTATTTTGGGGAATTTTAATTATATTGATGAGCTTATTCCACTATTTTTTTACTGAACTTGTTCAGTTTTCTTATTATTCAGCAGCCGTGTATTGGATCTCAATACCAGTTATAGGTATGATATATACGACCTATTATAATATTAAAACGGGAACTAAGCTAGGGTATGAAACTCAATTAGGAAGAGTTATAAAAATTATTTGGGGGGTTTTTGGACTTTTCTGGTTATCGATTTTTGCAATTACGATAATTCAAGGGGCTAATAGTCCAGCTCTAGATATCTTATTTATACTTGCTATGGTTCTTGTAATGACTGGACTTATAATAAAATTTAAAAATATTACAATTGGAGGATTATTGCTATTGGTATTTGTTGTGTATAATCACGCGTTTCCTGGGTTAAACTTTCTATTAATGAATGTATATGGAATTGCGTTTGGGATGTTGATCCCTGGAGTATCTCTTTATAGATTTAGAGAAACAAAATAATTAGATGGATAAATTATTACTTAATCCAATTAGATTAAAAATTATTTCTACTCTAGTAGCTGTTTCTTCTTGTGATTTTAATCATTTGCAAAAAATAACAGAGTCTACAAAAGGTAACCTTAGTGTTCAAATAAAAAAATTAGAAGAGAATAACTATATATTAATTAGTAAAAGTTTTAAAAATAATTATCCCAATACATCTTGCTCTATAACTAAGCATGGCTCAAAAAGATTTGAAGAATTTTTTAAGTCACTTATGTCTTTAAGAAAATAAATCTACTATAATTTGTATTAACTAGTACTTTGCTTTGCATAGTACCAAAATTTATATATATTCGCTTAAATTATTATTAACAAATTATTAAATCATGAAAAAAACACTACTGATCTTATTGATAACTTTCACTTTTATTTCATGTCGTTTCGACGTTAGCCCTAATGTCACCGTAAAAAATGATATCAATTTAACAATAGATGGAGAAAACTTAGATGGAGCACAAGGGGAGTGGATTATTACAAGTGAGGACAAGAAGGAAAATGGGAAAGATGTAATTGTAATCACCATTAAAAAAAATGAACTAGATTAATTATTATCTAAACAGGCGATGTTGAAAGGATATTAGAAAACGGAAACTTGTATTTTAGTGGATTTGAATTTTCCAAGATTAAATAGTTTAAAATAAATTAATAATTATAATGAAGTCAGATAATACAAAAGCACAGATGCGAAAAGGGATCCTTGAGCTATGCATTTTATCTATACTTAGTAAAGAGCCAAAATATTCTTTTGAAATTTTAATGACCTTAAAAGAGTCTAAGTTAATTGTTGTGGAAGGCACAATATATCCTTTACTCACAAGACTGAAAAATAGTAATTTGTTGGAGTATAATTGGAAAGAATCTAAAAATGGCCCACCAAGAAAATATTATAATATTACAACTGATGGAAAAGACTTTTTAAAAGATCTTAATGAATCATGGTTAGAGTTATCTAATGCAGTAACTAAAATTAGAAATAAATAAATATGAACATTACAAAAGACATACATCTTTCTCATGTTAAATTCACAATGGATGATGAGGCTTATAAAATTCTTAAATCTTATTTAGATAAGTTAACTATCGCATTTAGTTCTAATTCTAGTAAAAACGAAATATTAGAAGATATTGAGTCTCATATTGCAGAATTATTCTCTGCAAATAATTCTATTAACCGAGTAATCTCTGTATCAGAAGTAAATAATGCTATTGAGGTTTTGGGAACCCCTGAAGAATTAGCAGAAGATGAAAACGAACAGGATTCACCATCAAAAAATACAAATACTAATAAAAAGCTATTTAGAGATACAGATAACAGTTATGTTGGTGGAGTTGCTAGTGGATTAGCTCATTATTTTGGGATATCCCCTGCATGGATTAGAGTATTATTTATTTTATTTTTCTTTCTCCCTGTTCCATTTACGACTTTAGCTTATATAATTTTATGGATAGTAGTCCCTTCAGCTAAATCTATTGCTGATAAAATTAGAATGACAGGAGAGGCTGTAAGTGTAGCTTCGATAAAAAATAAAATCGAGAGTGTATTACCTGAGATTGAAAAGGAAATTTTAGATTTTGATAAAAAGCATGCAAAAGGACTATGGAAAAAAGTAAAGTATTATTTAAAAAAAACGATTAACTTTTTGCTAGCTACATCCACTAAACTATTAAAAATAATTTCAATTATTTTTGGTTATATTTTAATGTTTTACTCATTTATAGGAGGTTTTATTACATCTTTATTTCTTCTATTTTTAGGTAGTATAAGCTCTGCAATTACAAATTCTACTTCGTCTGAAATTGTAATTAATGGCACTACAATCTATGAGATAAATGATTTTTTGAGATTTGACATTTTGGATGTTGTCAGTTCAATTGGCGTAGTTTCAATCGTATTATTTGGATTATTGATTTTAATCCCTTGTATTGTATTATTTATTGTTGGTTTAAAATTAGCTTTTAGAAATAGTTATAATATTAATAAAATGACTATGTATGTATTAGCATCTATATGGATATTATCTTTTATGTATTTCTTATACAGTATTAGTTTTGAATTAATTACAGAAAACTTCCCATATAACATATGAAGCTTTTAACAATTTATTGGCATAATATTACATAAAAAAATTACAAATTTGTAAAGATTAAATAACGTTTTATGTTAGAAATTAAAAATTTAAATAAATCTTATAAAATGGGAGATTCTAGTCTTCACGTTTTAAAAGGAATAGACCTGTTCGCTAAAAGTGGTGAAATGGTAGCTATTATGGGTTCATCTGGATCTGGAAAATCTACCTTATTAAACATTATCGGAATTTTAGATGAGGCTGACTCTGGAGATTATGTTTTGGACGGAGTTGAAATTAAAAACCTTAATGAAAAAAAGGCTGCTAATTATAGAAATAGGTTTTTAGGTTTTGTTTTTCAATCCTTTAACTTAATAAACTATAAAAATGCAATGGAAAATGTTGCTCTTCCCTTATATTATCAAGGTTTAAAGAGAAAAGAAAGACAAGAAAAAGCCATGTTTCATCTTGAAAAAGTAGGTTTAGCGGATTGGGCTAAACATTTACCTAGTGAACTTTCAGGTGGTCAAAAACAAAGAGTTGCAATAGCTAGAGCTCTTGCTTCTGAGCCTAAATTATTATTAGCTGATGAGCCAACAGGAGCATTAGATACAACAACTTCAAGTGAAATAATGCAATTTTTACAACAATTAAATGATGAAGGAAAAACTATTTTACTAGTGACTCATGAAGAGGATATTGCACAAATGTGTAAAAGAATTGTTAGACTAAGAGATGGTGTTATAATTGAAGATACCAAAATTAAACAAGTAAGAGCATAAGATATGTTTGATTTAGACCTTTGGCGTGAAATATTTCAGAGCATAAGCAAAAATAAGCTTCGTACTCTACTGTCTGGTGGAACTGTAATTTTTGCTATAATGCTTTTTGCTATTTTATTTGGACTTGCAAATGGACTTCAAAACACATTTAATGAAGGAATGGGTGGAGATGCTGAAAATACTATTTTCATTAATTCTGGTAGAACCGCTAAAGCAGGGAAAGGAAATCAAGTAGGAAGAAGAATACAATTTGATAATGAACTTCTTTCCACTTTAAAAGATGAGTTTAAAGAGGATATAGAATTTATTACTGCTAGAGTTAATAAAAATGTTGTTGCATCCTATAAAGGAGAAAAAAACAGCTACAGTCTTAGAGCTGTAAATCCAGATCATCAATTTATAGAAAAATCGGAATTAGTTAGTGGTAGGTTTATAAATCAAAGAGATCTACAACAATCCACTAAAGTGATAGTAATTGGGAGGTTAGTTAAGGAAGATCTTTTTAAAACACAAAAAGTAATTGGTGAGTATATTGACCTGAACAACATACAGTATAAAGTGGTTGGAGTTTATCAAGATATTGGAGATGATAATGAAGAGAGAATAATTTATATGCCACTTACTACAGCGCAAAGAATTTATGGAAATAACGACTATATAGATCAAATTAACTTGACATATAATCTAAATATGGGACTGGATAATGCAATCGCGTTAGGAACCAATATTGAAAAAAGAATAAAAAAAATATTTAATATTGAACCCTCAGACCAAAGAGCTGTACGTCTAAGAAATAGAGCTACAGAGGCTAATCAAATTAATCAATTTAATGCTGTTTTAGCAATACTAGTGCTAATAATTGGTTTAGGAACACTAATTGCAGGAATTGTAGGTATTAGTAATATCATGATCTTTATTGTAAAAGAAAGAACTAAAGAAATTGGAATAAGGAAAGCACTTGGAGCTCGTCCAAGTTCCATAAAATCTATTATAGTAATAGAGTCAGTTTTGATCACTTCAATTTCAGGTTATGTAGGTTTATTACTTGGAATAGGAATTTTAGAAGCTTACGGGCCATCATTAGATAAATATTTTATTACAGATCCGAGTGTAAGTACCTTTTTGGTAGCTATGGCTACTTTAGCTTTAATTATAGCTGGGTTTATCGCTGCTTACGTTCCTGCAAGAAGAGCCTCAAGAATTAAACCAATAATAGCCTTAAGAGACGAATAGTATGTTTAAATTTTTATTTGATATTGATACTTGGCAAGAAGTTTCTGACAGTCTAACCAAAAATAAGGTTAGAACTGTGATTACTATGATTGGTGTTTGGTGGGGTATATTACTTCTTATAGGATTACTAGGATCTGCTAGAGGAATTGAAAATAAATTTAATTCTGAATTTGGAGACTTCGCCACGAATAGTGTATTTATTTGGGCACAATCGACTAGTAGACCATTTAAAGGATTTCAAGAAGGTAGAAGACCAAGATTAAAATTTTCTCAATTAGATAATATAAGAAATAATGTTCCAGGTATTGAGTTAGTTGTTCCTAGAAATCAGAATCAATCACTGGTGGTTAGAAAATTTTTATCTGGAAACTTTGGCGTGTCCGGAGATTTCCCAATTTTAGATAAAATTCAAAAAAAGAACTTAATTAGCGGTAGATGGATCAATCAAAATGATATTGACTTAAACAAGAAAATTGTAGTTATCAATGATGATGTTTATAAGCAAATTTTTGAAAAAGATGAAAATGCTATTGGAGAATATATAATTATTAATAATATAAACTTCAAAGTAGTTGGTGTATTTAAGCAAGGGAATTTTGATTTTGGAGGAGCAATGCATATTCCTTTTACTACTTTTCAGCAAATTTATAACCAGGGTGATAATATTGGCTGGCTAACTATTACAGGAAAACCGGAATATAGCATTAAACAGATAGAGAATGATGCTAAGTTAATTCTTAGAAATATGAATCAAATTCACCCTAAAGATAATAGAGCTTTTGGTAGTTTTAATTTAGGAGAGAGGTTTGAGCAACTTAAAGGGTTTTTAACTGGGATGCAGTTCTTAACATGGTTTGTGGGGATTGCTACATTAATAGCTGGAGTTTTTGCAATTGGAAATATATTACTTATTACAGTAAAAGAACGAACGAAAGAAATTGGAATTAGACGAGCCCTTGGAGCAACTCCATTTGAAATTAAAAGACAAATAGTTTTGGAAGCGGTTTTTTTAACTACCATCGCAGGAATATTTGGAATTATTTCTGGAGGATGGATTTTAATAGCTTTAGATAGCTTTTTTGGACAAGGAGCTGAAGCAACATTAGTCAATCCGTCAGTATCCATATTTGTAGTATTTATATCTCTAATTATACTAGTGATATTTGGAACACTTATAGGTTTAATACCAGCTGGTAGAGCTACAAGCATTAAACCAATTGAAGCATTAAGAGAAGAATAATTTTTTAAAAATAAAATAAAATGAATAAACCAATTAGAATTACTTTAGGCCTTTTTACAGTGGTAGCATTAGTTATTGTAATAAAATACTTTAGCGATGCAAATTCAGAATCAATTATTGATTATGACACTCAGACTCCATTTTATACTTCATTAAACACTAATGTTGTAGCCACTGGAAAATTAAATCCTGAAGATGAGATTGAGTTAAAACCTCAAGTAACTGGCATTGTTGATATGATTTATGTGGAAGAAGGAGATATGATACAAAAGGGAGATTTAATTGCTAAAATAAGAGTTGTTCCAAATGAGCAAAGTTTAGTTAGTGCAAATAGTAGAATTAATTCCTCCAAGTTATCGTTTGACAATTCAAAGAGACTATTCGATAGAAGTGAAGAGTTGTTTAGCAAAGGAGTGATATCAAAACAAGACTTTGAAAATGCGGAATTATCGTTAAATCAAGCTCAAGAATCTTTAAAACAAGCTCAAAATGATTTTAAAATAATTAAACAAGGCTCGCTTTCTGGAGGGGGTTCGGCAAACACAAATATCGTAGCTCAAATTTCTGGTACTATTTTAGAAATTCCAGTTAGAGAAGGAAATCAGGTTATTGAAAGTAATAACTTTAATGCAGGAACTACAATAGCAACTGTTGCTGATATGAGTATTATGATTTTTGAAGGGCAAGTAGATGAAGCTGAAGTTGGTAAACTAGAAGAAGGCAAAGACATTAAAGTAGTTCTTGGCGCTTTAGGAGAAGAAGAGTTTCCGTCTAAATTAACTTTTGTAGCACCCAAAGGAATAGAGGTAAATGGAGCTGTACAATTTAAAATTAAAGCAAATGTTGAAATTCCAACTTCTAAAGTTAGAGCTGGTTATAGCGCTAATGCAATAATAGAAATTGAAAATACAGAAAATTCTTTGTGTATTAAAGAATCTTTAATTCAGTTTAATAGGTTTACTGAAAAACCATTTGTAGAAATTTTAAATGATGATGGAGTATTTGTTAAAAAAGATATCACCATTGGTATTTCAGACGGAATAAGTGTTGAAGTCTTAGAGGGGGTCAAGGAAGATGACAAAATTAAAGTTTGGAATAAAGTTTTAGAACAAGATGAAGGTGGTGATGGAGAAACAAGACCTAACTCTAATGATTAATATTAATTAATAAAGATTATGAAATATATATATATAATAGTAATAAGTGTATTTTCTATTACAACTTCAATAAGTCAAGAAAAGTTTTGGGATCTACAAGAGTGTGTGGATTATGCTCTAGAAAATAACATTTCAATTTTACAAGCTCAAAACACAATCCTTTCTAATGATCAAGATATTATTGCTTCAAAAGGTAATTTTTTACCATCGCTTAGTTCTAATTTAAATCAGTCAATGAGCTTAGGTACTGTTGAGTTGTATCCTGGTAATTTTGCAGATCGAAGATTTAATTCTTCTAGTTTGGGGTTAAGTTTATCTCAAACTGTTTTTAACGGTTTTAGAAACCTAAACATTCTAAAACAATCTAAAATAGCACTAGAAAGAAGCGAAAATGAGTTAAACAAGATTAAGGATGATGTTTCTCTTAATGTTGCTAATTATTATTTAAATATATTGTTTAATAAAGAAAATCTAGCTCTAGCCAAATCTCAGTACGAGTTCTCATACAAGCAATTAAAACAGGTGGAAAGTTTAGTTACCGCAGGAGTTCAACCTCAAGCAAATATTATTGATGCTGAAGCTACTCTTAGTCTAGATGAACAAAACTTAACAACAGCTCAAAATAACTATAGACTTGCATTATTGAATTTAACTCAATTGTTGCAAATTCCTTTGGAAGGATTTAATGTTGTTGCTATTGATGTGAAAGTCCCCTCTGAGAGTCTTTTATACACAGATATTAATCCTATTATTAATTATGCTTTAGAAAATAGAAATGAAATAAAGGTTGCTAATAATAATATTGACTTAGCTAAATTTAGTACTAAAATTTCGGAAAGTTCTTACCTGCCAAGTATTTCATTTGGTTATGGTTTTAATGCAAGCGCAAATTTTTCAAATTTATCTTCAAGTAACTCTTTTTTCCAACAAATTAACGATAACAAGGGGCATAGTCTTAACATGAATATTAGTATTCCTATTTTTTCTAGGAATCAAATAAAAACCAATGTAGCAAAGTCTAAAATTCAAGAAAATAATTCTGATTTAGGTTTAATTCAAGCTCAATTAAATGTTGAGGCTACTGTTCAAAGAGCCTTTACTGATGCAAAAGCTGCACTTAAATCTTATCAAGCCGCTAAAAAATCATTACAGTCACAAGAGTTGGCTTTTGAAAATTCGCAGCAGAGATATCAACTAGGGACAATTAACACTATCGATTTAGAGCAGGTGAGAATCAGATTATTAAATGCTGAATCTTCACTGATCAATTCAAAATATGATTTCATATTTAAAACCAAGGTTTTAGATTTTTATATGGGTAAATAACTGAATGTTGAATTATATATTAAACATAGAAACCTCTACAACAAATTGTTCGGTATCCTTATTTAAAGGATCGGAACTGGTCATCGTTAAGCAGGAAAATGACGAAAATTATTCTCATTCAAAAAGGCTTCATGTTTATATAAACGAATTATTAGAAGCATCAGGAGTATCTCCAAATAATCTTTCTGCTGTTTGTGTAAGTAAAGGTCCTGGGTCTTATACTGGTCTTCGAATAGGAGTATCTTCCGCTAAAGGACTATGTTTTGCTTTAGGTATTCCGTTAATCTCGGTTGATACTCTTGACGCATTTGCACATCAAGTCAAATTTTCTGATGGCTTTATTGTACCACTTCTTGACGCTAGAAGAATGGAAGTTTATTCCTCTGTATATGATAATAATTTCAACAAAGTTAGAGAGACTAAGGCTGAAATACTCTCAGAAAATTCTTTTGAAGATTATCTAAAAAAAAGCAAGGTCTATTTTTTAGGAAATGCTAATGATAAAACAAAAAGTATAATCAATAGTTCTAACGCCATTTTTATTGATGATAAGCTCCCTTCTTCCATTGAAATCGGAAAGTTAGCTCACAAGAAATTTATCTCTAACGATTTTGAAAATGTTGCGGATTTTGAGCCCTTTTACTTAAAGGAATTTGTGGGTAATAAATTAAAGACTAGTTAAGTAATTCTAAAGCTTCTTTCGCGGTTCTTACAGGTAATTTACAAGCTTTTTTTACACAAACATATATGTAAGTATCATTATCAATATATCTGTTCTTAAGCAAAGGAAAATCACTTTCGTTTAAACTTCCTATAATTAGTTTATTAGGACTGAAACTTTTATTGATCCCTTCTGATTTAATAAGAGCATCTTCCCCAACTATTGCTATTTCATAAAATGAATCACTTATTTTTAGCATTAGATCTAACCAATTTGAAAAGCTATTTGGATATAAGTCAATCTGTGGCGTAACGTTATTAAGCATTGCGGTAGCTGTTTCTAAATATTTTTCATTATCAAAGTAATGAGAAAGCAAAAATAAATTATTTGCCATTATCGAATTACTGGAAGGAATCACATCATCTCTGAACTCTAGAGTCCTTGATAAAAGCTTCTCATCTAAATCGGATGTAAAATAGAACATCTTAGTATCTTGATTATAAAAATGTTTATATACATATTCGGTTAAATTTTGAGAATATTTTAGCCATTTTTCGTCAAGAGTAACTTCGTGGAGGGAAATAAATCCACTAATAATTGCCGAGTAATCTTCTAAGTAGCCATTAATATAGCTTCCTCCATTTTTATAATTACGCAATAATTGACCATCTTTATTATATAAATTTTTCAAAATAAACTCTGCATTTCCGATTGCAGCATTTAAAAAATCAGGTTCATTAAAAGCTTTATAAGAGTCAACAAATCCTTTTATCATTAGACCATTCCAAGATGTTAAAATTTTATCATCAAGCCTTGGTTTAGCTCTTTTATTTCGAATTTTAATTAATTTGGAATTACAGTTTTTTATTATCTTTTCTATTTCTGAAATTGATAAATTATGTCTTGCAGCAATCTTCTCATCGTCTTCATTTCTTATTAAAACATATTTATCATCTTCCCAATACCCATAAGTGTTTATGTTATAATAACTCGAGAATACAGTAAAGTCTTCATTCAATGTAGTTTTAAGTTCCTTTTCTGTCCATACATAAAAAGCTCCTTCTTCTAAAACGTTGCTACTTGTTTTGCTGTCCGCATCTAAGGAAGAGTAATAACCACCGCTCTCATCTTTTAATTCTGAATTTATAAAATCAATTGTTTCATACACAATTTTTTTATACAACTCATTTTTAGTTGCTTTATATGCATCTGAATATAAGCTTACTAATTGTGCATTATCATAAAGCATTTTTTCAAAATGTGGGATATGCCATTTATTATCAACAGAATATCTTGAGAATCCACCACCAATTTGATCGTAAATGCCTCCATATGCCATTTTTTTTAGGCTAAGGTTTACAAAGTCTTGAATTTCTATATTGCTAGTTTGATAAGAATACTTTAGTAAAAAATGCAAATTGCTCGGCATCATAAACTTAGGCATTCCCTCTGCGCCTCCGTATTCCAAATCAAACTTCTTTGACCAAGTATCTAAATATTTTTTCATTATATCTAACTCGAAATTAGCGCTAGATTTATTGAGCTCAATAAGATCTAAAGATTTAACGCCTTCTTCTAATTGATCTGCATAAGTAATAAGCCTTTCAGGATCATCATCATAAAGTTTTGATATCTGTTCTAGAGCGTTTATCCATTGATCTTTTGAAAAATAAGTACCTCCCCAGATTGGTCTTCCATCAGGCAGAGTTACTACATTCAACGGCCACCCTCCACTACCAGTCATTAGTTGAACGGCGTTCATATAAACATTATCTACATCAGGTCTTTCTTCACGGTCTACTTTTATTGAGATATACTTTTCGTTCATTATTTTTGCAACAAGAGTGTCTTCAAAACTTTCTTTTTCCATCACATGACACCAATGGCAGGCAGAATAACCAACACTAATTATAACAAGCTTATTTTCTTTAGTTGCTTGTTTTAAATATTTTGAATCCCAAGGGTTCCAATCTACTGGATTGTATGCGTGTTGCAATAAGTACGGGCTGGTCTCGTTAATTAAATTATTGCTCATTTTGTTAGATTCCTTATTTTCACACGCTGTTATAATAAACAGAATATAAAAAATGTATAATAATTTTTTTTCCATTTTTTTAAAAATACAAAACTTAATTTAAGTTTCTGTTTTAACCATTTATAGCTTCAACTAACTCTACTTTACCAGCCAACATTTCTTTTAGCATATTTTCGATCCCGTTTTTAAGCGTAAAAGTTGAAGAAGGACAGCCGCTACAGGCTCCTTGTAAGATTACAGACACCTTTTTTGTTTCTGCATTATAAGACTTAAATTGAATATTTCCGCCATCTGCAGCTACTGCAGGCTTGACATATTCTTCTAAAATATTAATAATTTCTTTAGAGATATCATCTAGTTTATCAAATTCTTTAGTTTTTTGCTCTTCAGAATTAGTGATTATATCACTTGAATCTAACTCAACTATTTGCTTACCATCTTCAATGTGAGATCTAATAAACTCTCTTAATTCCATTGTTACTTCTTCCCATGTCGCTAATTCATACTTTGTAATTGATATGTAATTTTTCTCGATAAAAACGTTTTTTACATATGGAAAATGAAAAAGTGCTTTTGCTAATGGACTTTTAGCAGTCTGGTCAATTGATGTATATTCAAAAAGGGAATTAACAAGATTTTTGTTAGAAACAAATTTCATGGCAGATGGGTTTGGAGTACTCTCTGCGTATATAGTTACAGCTGATTTTTTAACACCTTTAGTCTCAGTTACTACAATATTACCTTCGTTTAGATACTTTTCTATTTGTTCAGCAACTTCTTCTTGAACATCTTTCCATTCTATTATGCTATATCTTTCAATAGCAATGAAATTAGATGATATATATATTTTCTTAACAAAGGGAAGGTAAAATAATTGTTGTGCTAGTGGTGAGTTTGAAGCTTCATCAATATTGTTATACTCGTAATTTTGATGATTAGTTAGAAAAAAATTTGTTTCAAACTTTACAATTAATTTATTACTCGTTTCGTTGATCGAAACTTTATATTTTTTCATTACTAATTTTTTACAAAAATAATGAATCTTCATTGAAGATAAAAGAATGATCAAACATATAAATCCATTAAAAATTTATATATTTGGATCCATTAATTGCATAAAATGACATTAAAAAAACATTTACTATATACTGCTTTTTTTATATTTAGTTCTCAATTTATAAATTCCCAAGAAGGACTTCCGATATATTCCGATTACTTAACAGATAACTACTATTTATTACACCCCTCAATGGCTGGTGTAGCTAATTGTAATAAGCTTAGATTAACAAGTAGAAAACAATGGCTTGACCAAAGTGAGTCTCCAAATCTCCAAACACTTAGTTTTAATGGTAGAATAGGAGATTCTAAATCTGGAATTGGTGCTATAGTTTTTAATGATAAAAATGGTTATCATTCACAATCAGGTGCTTATCTTACTTATGCACATCATCTGCTTTTCTCAAGAAATAGAATTGATTTGAATATGTTGTCTTTTGGAATCAGCGCAGGAATGATACAGAATAAACTTGATGAATCCTCATTTTTATTTGATGGCTTTGATCCCTTAGTTGCAGGAATAACTCAAAGCTCTACAGATTTTAATTTAGATTTTGGTTTTTCTTACCATTATATGGAATTTTATGCCCACGCTACTTTTAAGAATTTCTTAAAAAATGATGGTATAAACTCCAATGAGTTAGGTATTTACTCCTATGATAATTCAAGAACTTATTTATTTTCAGCTGGTAATGTATTTGGAAATATAGGTAGCCCTTGGAGTTATGAACCTTCTATTTTACTCGCTTACAAAGAATCTACCAAAGAGTCTTTTATTGATTTAAACTTTAAAGTTTTTAGATCTACTGACTTTGGTAAAGTATGGGGAGGATTATCTTACAGAAGAAATATGGATCGTTATGTATCCACCTCTCTTGAAACGGCACTAACACACTATCTTCTCAACAGCCACAATATATTACACCTTTTATTGGAGTAGATTATGAAAATTTTGTATTTGCTTATACTTATTCCGCTCAAAGAAACTCAATAGTATTTGACAACGGCGGTTATCATCAAATAACTCTTGGTATTAACCTTGGTTGCAAAAAGCAAAAGTATGACTGTAATTGCCCTAGTGTAAATTAAAAAATTATCTTATTTATCTTTTTTCCTTTTCTTAAAAACTTTTGAATAACTGATTTATTTCCGTTGCAGTAGAACTGATTTTTAGTATCTAATGTTTCAGATGTATTATTGTTTGACTCTAATACCTGTTTAACTCTTTTACAGACTGCGCTTGAGGAGTCTAAGACCTTTATTCCTTTGGGCAATAGTTTTTCTAATATGTCTTTTAAAAAGTAATAGTGAGTGCACCCAAGAACTAAATTGTCTATGTTTTTCTCTAACATAGGCTCAATGTATTTTCTTAGCTTACTAATTAACAACTCTTCTTTAATACCACTTTCTTCCATAATACTAACTAAGTCATATCCAATTTGTTCATGAATATTTACTCCACCGGAGAATCTATTGCTAGTTTTTAGGAATAAATTACTTGATAAGGTTTTTTCAGTAGCTAAGACTCCAATATGGTTTGTTTTAGTTGCAAGTATTGCAGGTTTAATTGATGGTTCAATTCCTACTATAGGTACTTCAAAAGTTTCTCTAAGAATCTCTACAGCATTAGTTGTGGCGGTATTACAAGCTACTACAATTAGCTTACAATTTAGATCAATTAATTTTTGAGTATTTTTTATACTTAAATTGATTATTTCCTTTTCACTTTTTTTTCCATAAGGAGCATTTAGATTATCTGCTAGATATATGGTGCTTTCTTTTGGAAGAGTTTTTCTTATTTCATTATATATTGAAATGCCACCAATTCCTGAATCAAATAAACCTATAGGATAGTTATTAGTCATTATGTAAAAGTAAAAAAGCTATCTTATTAAGATAGCTTTTTTTAAAATATTATTATTTAAGTTTCTATAATTAGAAGCCTAATTCAGTTTTTACATCAGCCATTAGATCTTTACCATTCGCCAATATAACTCCTTGTCCTTGAGTAGAATCAAGTACATAATCAAAACCTTGAGCATTAGCAACTTTTACAATTGCTGCCTGAGCTTTTTCTGAAATAGGTTTTAGTAAATCAAATTCTTTTTTTTGTAAATCAGATTGCGCTTGTTGTTGATACTGTCTAATACTTTGTTCCATACCTTGAACCTCTTGTAACCTTGATTGATTAGCTTCGTCAGTTTGGCTTCCTGCTTCTGAATCATATTGCTTTACTTTACTTTGAAGTTCAGCAGCCATTGTTTGAATGTCTGTTTCATAAGTTTTAGCTAATTTTTCTAACTCAGCTTTAGCAGTATTCATTTCAGGCATTGAACCTACTAATTCTTGTGTGTTAATGTGAGCAACTTTGCTTTGAGCAAAAGTAAATGACAATGAACTTAAAGCAATTATAGCCGTAAGAAGTATGTTTTTAATTTTTTTCATGATTCTAATTTATCTATTTATTATTAATTTTTTGTAAAGGTACTATCTTTTGATATCTTTTTAGCATCTAACTTAGCTTTTCTAGCTTCTAGAATTCTTTTCTTCTTTTCTTCTAGTAGTTTTTTTCTTTCTTCTATACTAGGGCTTGAATTTTCTTTAGTTAATATACTTGATGGCTCTTTGTTTTTTAAGTTTTCTAATGCCTTTTTCTGTCTTTCTAACAACATTTTTTCTTTAGCAATAGAGTTTGTAGAGTCCTTAATACTTATTTCTTTTTTATCGTTTATTAATTTTTTTCTGTTCACTTGAAGATTTATTTTTTTCAGTTCTCTATCTTCAAGAAGCTTTATTTTTTTTTCTTCAATCTCCTTTTTCTTACTTTCTTTAGCGGCAACTATTTCCTTAATTTTTTCTTTGGCTGCAGTTTTTTTGTTTTCTCTCTGCTGAATTAATTCTTTTCTTTTCTGTTCTTCCACATTTTTTTTAGCTTTTTTAGCTTCTATAATTTCATTTCTTTTAGCTTCAGCATCTTTCTTTTTATTTTCAATCTCAGTTTTTCGTGGATCTTCAATATTTGATTTAGAAATTATAGATTCTTTTTCTATTCTCTTTTTTTCTCTTCTAGATTCAACTTGGCTCTGGTTATTAGTACGTAAAATTGTTCTTAAAATTTGTTCGCTAATGTCATATCTTTTTTCTGAATAAAGCATTACGACATCTGCTGACTTGTCAAATATAAAATCATATTTTTTTGTTTTTGCTATCTGTTGAATAGCTAAAAATATTTGATCTTGGATAGGTTGTATTAATTGTTTTTTTTGTAAAATAAAATCACCATTTGGGCCAAATCTATCTTGCTTGTATTGGTAAATTTCTTCTTCTTCAATTTTCAAGTCTTCTTCTCTTTCTTCTATTAGTTCTTTGGTTAGTAGGATTCTCTCTTTATTTAATACCTCTCTCTTGTTTTGAACATTCTTTTCCCTTTCCTCTATATCTTTTTTCCAGCCTTCAACATTAGAATTTAGTTGTGTACTTATTTCTTGATATTCTGGTATATTTTCTAGTATATATTCTGTATCTATATATCCAATTCTAACCCCTTTCTGTGAGTATGAAAGTATACTTTGAATTATAATAAAGCAAAATAATATGTTTTTTAAATCTTTAATGATTGTAGAGTTTATCTATTAACGTCTATTTTATTCTAATAGTATGTTTATTTAGAAATTTTGTCCTATGATAAAGTGAGTTTCCCATCCATGTTTACCACTTTCTCCTGGAAGTGAATCAAACCCGTGTCCAAAGTCAATCCCAAGTAGTCCAAATGCTGGCATAAATAACCTAACACCAAAACCAGCTGATCTTTTTAAATCAAATGGGTTATAATTTTTAAAATCATTGAATGAAGAACCGCCCTCCATAAAAGCGAGTGCATATACTTTAGCTTGTTGTCCAAGACTAATAGGATACCTTAGTTCTAATGAGTATTTATTATAAATTGACCCTCCATCTTGGTTAGATAATGATTGGTTCGGATAACCCCTAAGCGCTATAGTCTCTCTTCCGTCTAAACTATATGTTCCTAATCCATCTCCACCAAGAAAAAACCTCTCAAATGGCACTATTCCTCGGTCATTATTATAAGCTCCTAGAAAACCAAATTCAAATGTAGGTTTTAAAACTAATTTTTTAGTAAGAGCTGTGTACCACTCCCCCTTAAATTTAAATTTATAATACTCTAGCCATTGAAATTTAAGCTGATCTATGACAGCTATCCTGTCAGATGCATCTGTATTAGAAGGGTCTGTAGTCAAGTCCTCGACTAAACCTTCTCTCTCAACTCTCAATCCAGCATAATCTACATTATTTAATGAAGAGTATGGAAATGTGACTTTAGCAGAAAAACTAAAATTAGAACCCCCTGTTGGATATATTGGATCTGTGTAAGTATTATTTCTGCTAAGACCGAATGTATAAGCTAAATTCTTAGAAGATCCGTTACCGAAAGTAAACAGCCCAGTATTATAATTATTTAAGTCATAAAATTGGAAACTTACCGCTTGGGATAAAGTAAAGTAATCATCTGGAACAGTCAATCTTTTAGCAAGCCCAACAGAAATACCGCTGATATTAAAAGATCTTGACTTATCTGCATTTCTTGTGATAGGATTATATAAGAATTGTTTTGTTTGAGATAACTGTACATTAAACTGTACAGGTTTTTTACCTCCTAACCAAGGTTCTGTAAATGAAAAGCTATTCATTGTATAGAATCTACTTGATTGTAATCTTAAAGCAAGTTTTTGGCCATCTCCCATTGGGACCGGTTTATATGCTTTTCTATTAAAAATATTTTTAATTGCAAAATTATTAAATGATAAGCCTAAAGTTCCAATGAAACCACCACCACCATAACCACCTTGTAATTCTATTTGGCTTGAACCACTTTCTACTACTGAGTATTGCATGTCAAGAGTTCCATCAGTAGGATTAACATTTTTGAAGTCAGGTGAAATTTGCTGCGCATCAAAATAACCTAATTGACCTAATTCACGAAGAGTTCTCATTACATTAGCCTTGCTGTACAATTGTCCAGGCCTGGTTCTTATTTCTCTGTAAATAACGTGGTCATTTGTTTTTTCATTTCCAACTACTGTTATGTTGTTGAAGTATGCCGCTTTACCTTCATTTACTCTTATCTCTAAATCGATTATGTTTCCATCAGCACTAACTTCAACTGGTGTAACAGAAGAAAATAAATATCCATTATTTTGATATAAGTTAGATATATCATCTGCATCAGGGTCAGAACCGTCAGCTATTCTTTTTTCAAGTTCAACACCATTATATGTGTCCCCTTCATTAATTTTCAAAATTTGATTTAGTTGAGAGTCTGAATAAACTGTATTACCTAAATAGTTTATTTTTCCATAAGTATATTTATCCCCTTCTTCTAATTTAATAGAAACTTTAGCCGTATTATTTACCTTGTCATAAGTAAGAGTGTCTACTAAAATTCTAGCATCTCTATATCCATTTTCTTTATACTTATCAACCACACTAACTAAATCTTCCTTGAAATCACTTTTTATGTATTTTGATCTCTTTAACACTCTGAAAATATTTTTTTCTTTAGTGTTCTTCATTGCCTTGAGTAATGTTTTAGATTTTATTTTATCATTACCGATAAAAGAAATTTCCTCAATTTTAACTTTGCTTCCTTTACTAATATCTAGAAACATATTTACTCTTGCCTTGCTAATAGTGTCAATTATAGGTTCGGTTTTAATAGAAATCTTGGCATTTAAAAACCCTTTTTTTCTATAAGTGCTTTCCAGATAATTTTTTGTTGTTGTGATTAAATTTTCAGTTACTTTGACTCCATTTTGCAACTTATTTTCTCTAACAATATCTTCTGTTTTGTTTTTCTTAACACCTGTAATAGTTAATTTTTTAAGCTCAGGTAGATCTACAAGATATATCTCTAAAAAAACTGTGTCATTTATTTTTTTTGATTCGTACACTTCTATAGAGCTAAACAAGTTTGAACCCCATAGCTTCTTAATTGCGTTACTAATCTTTTCTCCTGGAATAGTTATTTTCTCTCCTTTTCCTAGTCCAGAATAAGTTACGATTGTTTGCGGGCTAAATGATGTCTTACCAGAAACGATAACATCACCAATAACATAAATTTGTTTTTTTTCAGTTAGCTGGGGGAAAACTGACATTGAGAAAAGTAAAAATATGTATGTGAAATTTTTAAAATCTATTTTCAAAATTTTTTTTTTAAATAATTTGTTGGCTAGTTTTTCCAAACCTTCTTTCTCTGTTTTTATAATCTTCAATAGCATTCAATAAATGCTCACTTTTAAAATCTGGCCATAATTTATCACTAAAATATAATTCTGCATAAGCAGATTGCCATAATAAAAAGTTACTTATTCTTTTTTCACCACTTGTTCTAATCATAAGATCTACATCTGGTAAATTTCGAGTGTAAAGATGCTGATTTATTAGCGATTCATCAATTTTTTCTACGGAAATTATATTATTTTTAACTTTATCGGCGATTTCTTTAACAGAATTTATGATTTCATCTCTAGAGCCGTAACTTAATGCAAGAGTTAGTGTCATTAAATCATTGTTTTTTGTTTGATCGCAGACCTTCTCCAAAAATTTTCTTACTATTATTGGTAATTTGGAAGTATCTCCTATAGTTTTCAACCTTATATTATTTTTTTGAAGTTCTTTTAACTCTGTTATTAGGGAATTGTGAAGTAACCCCATTAATAATTCTATTTCAAGCTTAGGTCTTTTCCAATTTTCACTTGAAAACGCAAACAATGTTAGATTTTTAACTCCAATCTTTGCACAAGTTCTAACCATTTCCTTTGCGGACTCTCTCCCCTCTGTATGACCTTTGTCTCTTGAGAATCCCTTATTTGTAGCCCATCTTCCGTTTCCATCCATGATAATGGCAATGTGTTGAGGAATATTTATTTTATCTGTTTCCATATCTAATAATTACAATAGCAAGGTTTTCTTCCAAAGGTGTAAGATAAATTAATTAATGAAAAGACATACCAATCATTGTTGTTTATGTTTCCAAAATTAGTATAATCTTCATCATCTGAAACGCTGCCGTCAATATTGTCAGTAAACATAAATCTAGATCCAACTTCAGCTGATATTATGAACTGATCTAAGATTTTGTATTTGAAACCTAATGTAAACGGAATACCATAAGAACTTGATTTTGTTCCAAGTTTTAAAATATTATTGTTTTGATAAGCTAATTTATCATATTGAGTGTAAACTAGTCCTGTAAAAATATAAGGAGTATATTTTGTACCAGGCTCGTGTAGGTTGAAATCTAAAAATGTAAATTCCATTCCCGCAGACATTTCCATTAAATTGGATTCAAATATAAAACCTCTTTCTATCCTTCTTGGGTCTTTAGAATCAAAATCCTTCCCTGCTAAATGTGAGGATAAAACTGAAAATCTATAAGAATGCCTGGGGCTTCTATTCCATTTTAAGAGGAGGCCATAAGTCATTAAACCATTAATTTCTCCCTCAGGATTCAAAATTTCATCAGGAGATATAAAGGTTGTGTCACCTACATCCCCTATAAAGTTACTACTACCAAAAGTTACCCCCACTTCATATATTTGACTGAAGGAAAACTGAATCGTTAAAAGGAAGATGGTAATTAATCTCATAATTATAAAATTATGCAAATATAAAAAATACAATTATTCTTTTCTAGATAAAGAACAGATTAGAACCTAAATTATTGTAAATTTCTTTTGTCTTTACCCCACATTAGCTTTTCTCTTAATGTAATTAAAAAGCTTTCATTTTCTAATTCAATCATTTTTATTTTAAAAGGAGACTTTTTTATAACTACAACATTAGTGTTACTTAATGTTGTAATTCTAGAGTCTAAGGAAATTAAAAACTCATTTTCTCTTCCATTTATCATTAATGAAATTTCAGTACTATCAGCAATAATTAATGGTCTAGCGTTTAAGTTATGTGGAGCTATTGGAGTAATAACTAAATTTTCTGCTTCAGGCATTATAATCGGCCCTCCGCAACTTAAAGAGTACCCAGTTGATCCAGTTGGAGTTGCTATAATTAAGCCGTCAGCCCAATATGAATTTAAATAATTATCATCTAGTTTAGTTTCGATTGAAATCATTGAAGTAGTATTTTTTCTACTTACGGCTATTTCGTTTAAAGCAAAATTTAATTTAGAAAGTTCATTATTTTTTTCTGAAGTAATAACCTCAATAAGGGATCTTTCAGAAATAGAATAGTTGCCAGAAATAATCTCATCGATAGCTTCTTCGATTTTATCAATTTTAATTTTAGCTAAAAAACCTAATCTTCCAGAGTTTATGCCAACAATAGGGATTGACAGGTGTTTAACAAATGTTATTGCTTTTAAAATTGTACCATCCCCACCAATAGAAATTAGTAAATCATAGGATTTATCTAATTTTGTAAACGAATTAATATTTTCTGGAAGTAATTCTTTTAATTGGTTGTAATATTCTTTTTCAAGAAAAACGGAGACCTCTCTTTTTTTTAAAAGCGATATTAATTTTGTGATATAATGTGACGGTTCTGATTTCAAAAACTTTCCGAGAATAGCTACCTTCATCTAATCTAAATATTTAAATATTTATCCAGATATTTTGACCTATCCTTTAATTCATTGAAAAAATCATCTTCTTCATGATTTGAAGTTACCTCATACTCATATTGTCTTAAAAGCCTTAACGCAGAAGTCAAATCTTTAAGATCAACTTTAACAATTGCTTCAATATTTTCAATGTTTGAACTTGAAATTGAAACACTAAAAATTTTAACTCCATTAACTTCTAACGCTTGGCATATTTCAGAAAAAGAAAAAGTGTTAGTGTTTTTTAAAATTTTTATTGATACCTCGTTTTTAACAAGATTTTCTACAACCATATTCTAGTAAATTTTAAACCAAATTACATAATTTACTTAAAGTAGTTTGTATTTTTACATTAAATTTTAAAAATGACAAAATTAAGTGTTAATATTAATAAAATAGCAACATTAAGAAATGCTAGAGGGGGTAATAATCCTGATTTATTAGAGTTTGCAAAAAACATAGAACTATATGGTGCTCAAGGTATTACGGTTCATCCAAGACCTGACGAACGTCACATTAAATATTCAGATGTTTATGATTTGAAATCGGTAGTAAAATCTGAGTTCAATATTGAAGGAAATCCTAATGAAAAGTTTATTAAAATGGTTTTAGATGTTAAACCTACACAAGTGACTCTAGTTCCTGATGCTGTGAATGACATAACCTCTTCTTCTGGCTGGGACACTATCAAAAATGAAAGTTTTTTAACTGAAATTGTTACGGAGTTTAAAAGAAATAATATTAGAACATCTATATTTCTTAATCCAGATTTAAAGTTTTTAGAGAATTTAAATAAAATAGGAACAGATAGAGTTGAACTTTACACAGAAGATTATGCAGTAAATTATAAAAAAGGAAATAATTTATCAATTCAGCCATACTTGGAATGTGCAGATGTTTTAAATCAATTAAATATTGGAGTAAATGCAGGCCATGATTTGTCCTTAGATAATATATTATTTTTCAAACAAACAATTCATAATCTATTAGAAGTTTCAATTGGTCACGCTTTAATTACTGAAAGCTTGTACTTAGGCCTGGAATCGGTTATTAAATCCTATTTGAGAAAATTAGCATGAAAAATATTCATTCAAAAATAATTGGATCTGGGACTAACCACGTGCTAATTTTACATGGTTTGTTGGGTATGGGAGATAACTGGAAATCTATTGCTAATAAACTATCCAAAGATGGGTATTGTGTTCATTTAATAGATCAAAGAAATCATGGTAAGAGTTTCCATTCTCCAAAGATGAATTATGATTTGATGGTTGAGGATGTGTATAATTATTTAGAATCTCACAAAATTAAAAGATGTGTAATTATGGGTCATTCTATGGGTGGAAAAACAGCTATGAAATTTAGTCAATTGCATTCTAAATTTTTAAGTAAATTAATAGTAGTAGATATAGCTCCAAAAAAATATGAAGCTAAATTTAGTTATTTGTTTGAAGCTCTTAAATTATTAGATTTAGAAAATTGTAAATCAAGAAAAGATATCCAAAATCAGTTATCACAATCAGTTAAAGATGAGTCTTTAGTTTTCTTTCTTCTAAAAAATATTGGCAGAAATGAAGAAAATAGTTTTTCTTTCAAAGCCAATGTAAATGTACTTTATGAAAATTTAATTGTGCTAATGGATAAAATCAACATAAATGAAAAAATTTTAGTGAGCACTTTTTTTATTAAAGGCGACAAATCAGATTATATAAATAAAGATGATATTAGTGTCATTAAAAGTAAATTCCCTAATTCAGAGGTTATAGAAATATTAAATTCTGGCCATTGGGTTCATGCAGAAAACCCTAATTATTTTTATTCCGCATTACAGGAAATTTTAAAAAACTAAATCTATAATTTTAGTCTTGTCCTAAACTAAAAATTATTGTATTTTTGCGACCCAATTTTTAAATCAAAAAATGAAAATTTCAAAAAAAAGTTTAGGTAATCAACATTTGTTAATTACTGTACAAGTATTGGAAAAAGATTATTCTAAGAAAGTAAATGAAGTATTAGTTAATTATTCCAAAACAGCAAATATGCCTGGGTTTAGAAAAGGACATATTCCGCTTGGATTAGTGAAAAAACAATACGGAAAAGATGCTGTTAGAGAAGAAGTAAGTAAGATTATACAAGAAGAATTAAGAAAATACTTAGTTTCTGAAAAATTAGATATCTTAGGAAATCCACTTCCTGTATCTAGTGATGAAATTGATTGGAATTCAGGTGAGTTTAATTTTGATTTTGAAATTGGCTTAACCCCAGTATTTGATATAAATTTAAAATTCAAAAAGCCTGTAACTAGCTATGCTATTACTGCTGATGATAAAATGATTAATGACCAAATTACAAACATTCAAAATCAGTATGGTAAATTAATTAGCAAGACTGAAGTTTCTAAAGATGATGAGGTAACAGCTTCCTTTATTAATCAGACGGAAGAAATAAATAATAAATTTACTCTTAAACTAGATAAATTTAAAAGTAAGTCAGCTTCAAAATCTATTGTTGGTCTTAAAGTTGGTGATTCTGTTTCCTTAAAAACTAATAACTTGTTTGAAAATCAAGCTGATTTAGTTAGTGCTCTAAAAATAACAACTGAAAAAGCAGAGGGTTTAAAAATAGATATTGATTTTACCGTTGAAGAAATCAATTTTAGAGAACCAGCAGATTTAGACGTTGAATTATTTGATAAATTATTTGGTAAGGGAATTGTTAAAACAGCTACTGAGTTAAAGGGGAAAATTGCAGAAGATGCTGAGAAACAATTTGTTCAGCAATCTGATCAAAAGTTATTAAATGATGTAACCGAATACCTTATCGACAACACTAAATTTGACTTACCTGCTGAATTTTTACATAAATGGATGCAGACTGCCGGTGAAAAAGAACTTTCCCTAGAGGACGCTAAGCTAGAGTACATGAAGTCGGAAAAAAGCATGAGATATCAATTAATTGAAGGTAGAATTATAACTGATAATAAACTTCAAGTTAATATGGAAGAAATCAAATCTTACACCAAAGAAATGATTATTAGTCAAATGCTCCAGTACGGACAAGCTAACCCTGGAGATAAAGAGCTAGATGAAATTATAAATAGGGTTCTTACAAACCAGGATGAAGTTAAAAGAATATCTGAGCAACTAACAAGTCAAAAAATACTATCTTTTTATAAAGAAAATGTAAATTTAAAAGCGAAAAAACTCCCTTATGATAAGTTTGTCAAGGAAGTTTATGGAGCGTAATTTTTAAAACCCTTATCTTTATATATGGAAAATGCAGCATTAATTGGAGGCCTTGTAGTTGTCATTATTGCAAATTTACCAGCATTAATTAAAAAGTATAAAAATTAAATCATATGGATTATTCAAAAGAATTTGAAAAGTTTGCTATTAAAGATCAAGGAATAAATAGTTCATACTACAATAAGATTGTTAGTAGTATGTATCCTAGTTCTTTGACGCCTAATATTATAGAAGAAAGACAAATGAACGCTTCAGTTCTTGATGTTTTCTCTAGACTTATGATGGATAGAATAATTTTTATGGGCACAGCAATAAATGATCAAGTGGCGAATATTATACAAGCTCAGTTATTATTTCTTGAAAGTACAGATGCATCAAAAGATATTCAAATTTATATAAATTCACCGGGAGGAAGTGTTTACGCTGGTCTTGGTATTTATGATACAATGCAATTGATTAAGCCGGATGTTGCCACAATATGTACTGGCATGGCTGCTTCAATGGGTGCAGTTTTATTATGTGCTGGACAAAAAGGGAAAAGAAGTGGATTAACTCATTCTAGGGTAATGATCCATCAACCATTAGGAGGAGCCCAAGGTCAAGCAAGTGATATTGAAATAACTGCTAGGGAGATAATGATACTTAAAGAAGAATTATATAATATTATAAGCAAACATTCTGGTCAAGACTACGACAAGGTTTACAAAGACAGTGATAGAGATTATTGGATGAAATCTGATAAAGCTTTGGAGTATGGTATGATCGATGAAATTCTTACAAGATCTTAAATTTATTTATCTATGAGTAAATCTTCTGAATTACAATGTTCATTTTGTGGAAAGAAAAAAGCAGAAACAGAACTGTTAATTGCTGGAATTGATGCGCATATTTGTGATCAATGTATTGAACAGGCCAATGGGATTGTTATTCAAGAAGCTAATTCGGAGATATCCAATAAAGAGGTTTCACCATCTAAACTTCTCAAGCCTCAAGAAATCAAATCATTTTTAGATCAATATGTCATAGGTCAGGATTTTACAAAAAAAATTCTTTCAGTATCTGTTTATAATCACTACAAGAGGTTAAGTCAAAAAATTGAAGAGGATGATGTCGAAATACAGAAAAGTAATATAATAATGGTCGGTAAGACTGGAACGGGTAAAACATTAATGGCAAAGAGTATTGCTAAAATGTTAGATGTTCCTTTAGCTATAGTTGATGCGACAGTTTTAACTGAGGCAGGATACGTAGGTGAAGATGTTGAAAGTATTTTAACTAGGTTATTACAGGCTGCAGATTATAATTTAGAGAAAGCAGAAAGAGGCATAGTTTTTATTGACGAAATAGATAAGATTGCTAGAAAAAGCGATAACCCTTCGATAACGAGAGATGTTTCGGGTGAAGGAGTACAACAAGCTTTACTTAAATTACTTGAAGGAACGATTGTGAATGTTCCACCTAAAGGAGGAAGAAAACACCCTGATCAAAAATTCACAGAAGTAAATACAGAAAATATTTTATTTATTGCAGGAGGTGCATTTGATGGAATAGAAAGGTTTATTTCTAAACGATTAAATATGGCTGCAATAGGCTATAAATCTTCCAAAGAAGAAGTTATTTTAAAAGATAATTTACTTCAATACATAAATCCCAAAGACTTAAAAGATTTCGGTTTAATACCCGAAATTATCGGAAGGCTACCTGTAGTAACATACATGAATCCTTTAGACGCTAAAGCACTTAGAGCTATATTAACTACTCCAAAAAATGCAATTATCAAGCAATTTGTGAAATTGTTCGAAATGGACGGAATTGAACTTGAGATTAAAGATCCAGCTTTAGATTATATTGTTGAAAAAGCATTAGACTATAATTTAGGAGCTAGAGGTTTAAGGTCTTTATGTGAAGAAATATTAAACGATGCAATGTTTAATATGCCAGGTGGAGATAAAAAGAAGCTTGTTGTAACTAAATCTTATGCAGAAAAGCAATTATCTAGAATTGTTTTGAAAAAATTAAAAGCAGCTTCTTAATTATTAATTTCTAATAATTCTTCTATATATTTCCTAGAGTTTGATAATCTGGGTATTTTATTTTGCCCACCTAACTTATTTCTATTTCTCATCCATTTGTAAAATAGTCCGTTTTTTGCGATTATAATTTCCGGTTTATCCAATGAAATATTATTATATCTTTTTGCTTCATAATCTGAATTTTCAGATTTCAAGTATTCATCAATTTGATTAGCAATGCCAATTAGATTATTAGGTACTGATTTAAACTCAATTAGCCATTGATGCCTTCCTTTTTTCTTACCATCCATAAATACAGGAGCTACCGTATAATCAACAACTTCTAAGTTAGACTCTTTACATAAATTCTTAATTACATTGTCACTGTTTTCAATTATTACTTCTTCTCCAAATACATTAATAAAATGTTTTGTTCTTCCTGTTACCAAAATTCTGTAAGGATTTAAAGAGGTAAATCTAACCGTATCTCCAATTTTATATCTCCAAAGACCTGCATTAGTTGTGATAACAATCGCATAATTTTTATTTAATTCAACTTGACTTAAGTTGATTATTTTTTGATCTTCATTATGGTAGTTGTCCATTGGGATAAACTCATAATAAATACCATAATCGAGCATCAGTAAAAGTTCTTTAGAACTATTAGAATCTTGAACAGCAAAAAAACCTTCCGATGCATTATAGATTTCGTAATATTTAACTTTATCAGATTTAAATATAGAATTGTACTGATTTACATATGGATTAAAGCTAACTCCTCCATGAAAGTATACTTCTAAATTTGGCCAAATTTCATTAATTGCTTTTTTACCACTAACCTCTAATGTCTTATTCAAAAGAGTTAATACCCAAGAAGGGACTCCTGCTAAACTTGTGACATTCTCTTTTATAGTTTCTTCGATTATAGCAGGCATTTTATGTTCCCAATCACTCATTAAAGCAACTTTCTTGCCTGGTGTGCTAATATATTCAGCCCAGATAGGCATATTTTCAATTAATATGGCTGAAAGATCTCCATAGATACTGCCATTTTCAAAATAAGTAGATTTACTTCCCCCTAGTCTAAGATTTTTACCTTCAAATAGTTTAGAGTTTTCATTATTGGAAAGATATAGGCATAATAAATCCTTGTTTCCTGCATAGTGACAATCTTCTAAAGATTCTTGGCTGATAGGAATGAATTTGCTTTTAGAATTTGTAGTTCCGCTAGATTTTGCAAACCATTTAATATCCGAACTCCAAAAAATATTTTTTTCTCCTTTTCTAGATCTTTCAATCATTTCTGAGATTTCTTCATACGTAGAAACAGGAACCCTTTCTGAATAATCTTTATAATTTTTAATCGAATCAAATCCATAGAGCTTTCCAATTGAAGTATTTTTTGCAGAGCTCAGAAGTTTTAACAGTAGTTCGTTTTGAACTTCATTTGGATATTTAATAAACAATTCTATTTGATGAATCCTTTTTTTTAAAAACCAAGAGGTTATAGAATTTATAAAAGGATTTACCATTTTTTCATATATTTATAGAATACTAAAATTAGTTTTTTTTTCATGAAATTTCAAGGAGTAATTAGAAAAATGCAGAGCGAGTTTAAAAGCCCGATAAAATATTATCTTGAATTTGAAGATGATTTTATCTGCTTAAATGATTTACTCGATAAAGAAGTCTCAATTAAGTTCCTACACTACTTTTGTTTGAGTTGTGAAAAAGAAAAAGAAATTTTTAGACAAGGGTATTGTAAAAACTGTTTTTTTGAACAAGCTCAAGCTGGAGACTGGATTATTAAGCCTGAGTTAAGTACGGCTCATCTAAATATAGCGGACCGTGATTTAGACTATGAAAAAAGAGTTCAATTACAGCCTCACATTGTTTATCTAGCTAATACAGGTCAACTCAAAGTTGGAGTAACCAGGAAAACTCAAGTCCCTTACAGATGGATAGACCAAGGTGCGCACCAAGCTGTTGAGTTAGTTGAAGTTCCTAACAGGTATTTAGCTGGGATTACAGAAGTTGCTATAAAGGACTTTATAAGTGATAAGACTAATTGGAGAAAGATGCTTACTAGTGATAATAATGATCTAGATATAATGTCTTGTAAACAAGAGATGAAAAAACATATTCCTAAGGAAACTTTACAATACTATATTAATAGTGATACTAAAACAGATATAAATTTTCCTGTTAATGAATTTCCTGTAAAACCATTGACTCAAAAACTTATTAAAACAAAAGAAATTAAAGGGACATTAAAAGGGATTAAAGGCCAGTATCTAATATTTGAAGATAACAAAGTTTTTAATGTTAGATCTCACGAAGGTTTTGTTGTAGAAATCTCATTTTAGCGAATTAATCTATATTAATTTCTTCATTTACTTTTAAGTTAAACTTCTTTCTAAATAAATATACTCCTAGGTATAAAAACGGAGTATCGATTAAAGCGATCAGTATTTTGAATAAAAAACCAGAAATTAATAATCCTGTAAATTGATCCCATTTCAAGACTTCAAATAAACATAGAAGAAATGTTATTGTAAAAGTGTCTACGAATTGTGAGAAAAAAGTAGAAAAATTATTTCTTAGCCATAACATCCTACCATTAGTTAAGTTTTTCCAGAAATGGTAAATGCGTATATCAATAAATTGAGCTAGTAAGTAAGTTATCATACTGGCAAAAACAGCAATTATTGTGCTTCCAAATACTTTTGAAAATAACACATCACCAACAGGTGAATCTGCAATTGCAGGCACAGAATCTGCAACTGAGATTATTATTATAGAAAAAATAGAAGCAAAGATACCAACGGTAACCATTTGATTGGCTTTTTGCTTGCCGTAAATCTCACTGATTAAATCAGTAATTAAAAATGTAATTGGATATGGTAGAATACCTACTGATAGAATAAACAGATCTACACCAAATAGTTGTATATCAAAAGGGTGCCAATAAAAAAACTTTTGAAAAATTAAATTTGAAACAACTAGAGAAGTGATAAAGAGTGCACCAAGAATTAGATAAATTTTTTGTGCTAGTAATTTGTTTTCTACGGTCATTAAACTTAAATATTAATTGAAGTAAATATAACAATTTGTATTTCTTTTTGTTTAATTTGTAATCATGAAATCTTTTAAAAAATATCATATTTCTATTGGATCCAATATTGGGGATAGATTGCAAAATATTCAAAATGCAATTGATCTAATACATTTAGAAATTGCTATAATTAGATCTATATCTCCGGTTTATAAAACTGCTGCTGTTGGTTTTAAAGGAGATTTTTTTTATAATATCTGTATTTCATTTTTCTCAAACGAAGAGCCTAATGATGCATTACAAAGTTTACTTAATATTGAAAATAAACTAGGTAGAAAAAGAAGTCAAAAAAACGAGTATGAATCTAGAGTTATTGATCTTGATATTATTTTAATTGAAGATGAGATTATAGATAATAACCTCTTAACTATACCGCACCCTTTGATGCATCAAAGAGAATTTGTTTTAGCTCCTTTAAATGATATCGATCCTAATGTAAATCATCCAATCCTTAATAAAAACTCATTGGAGTTGTTAAGTCTATGTGATAATAATAAGCTACAACGATTAGATTATAGGTTATCTAACCCAAAAGATAAATTCGATGTTTCTAAGTTTAAATATATTGCTATTGAGGGTAATATTGGAGCTGGTAAGTCCTCATTAGCTAAAAAAATTGCTATAGATTTTAATTCAAAATTAATTTTAGAACGATTTTCAGATAATCCTTTTTTACCCAAATTCTATAAAGAACCCGATAGGTATGCTTTTACCTTAGAGATGTCTTTCCTAGCAGAAAGATACCAGCAAATAACAGATGACTTATCTCAATTAAATATTTTCAATGATTCTATTGTAAGTGATTACGATATATTTAAATCACTAATTTTCTCCAAAATAACTCTAAGTGAAGATGAGTTTTCGCTATATAGAAAGCTATTTTTTTCTATGTATAAAGACATACTAAAGCCAGATTTATATATTTATTTAAATCAAAATATTGACAGATTAAAAGAAAATATAAAAAAAAGGGGTAGAGATTATGAGCAAGATATAGATAAGACCTATTTAAAAAACATAAACTCAGGATATCTGGACTTTCATAAAACCCAAATTGATCTAAATATTAAAATAATCGATATAAACGATATGGATTTTGTAAATAATCGAATTGATTACTTATCTATACTAAGTTCCATTTGTGAATAATTAAATCTATTTATAAACAGAACTCCATAGCAGGATTCCTACGCTAACAGAAATATTTAAAGAATGCTTTGTTCCTAACTGAGGTATTTCAATAACATTATGACTTTGATCAATAACCTCTTGCGAAACACCTTTAATTTCATTTCCAAAAACTAAGGCATACTTTTTATCTTTTGTAAATGTGTATTCATTTAGTTTAGTAGATCCCTCACACTGTTCGATAGACAAAATTGTAACTCCTTCTTCTTTTAATTTATTCACTAATTCTACAGTACTAGTTTTGTATTCCCAATCTACTGTTTCTGTACTACCAAGAGCAGTTTTATTTATATCCTTATGGGGAGGTATTGCGGTAATGCCACATAGAAATATCTTTTCGACTAGAAATGCGTCACTAGTTCTAAATACACTTCCTATATTATTTAAACTTCTAATATTATCCAGAATTACAATCACAGGACTTTTATTAGTCTCTTTAAACTCCTTTGGGCTAATTCTATTAAGCTCACTATTTTTTAATTTTCTCATTCTAGAAAAATAATTTAGAATATCTTCTTTTTAATGTCTTTTTAAAAAAATAAATATTAGTTACATTAGCACTGCGTGATAATATATCAGTAAAAATAAATATTTAAAACTACTCTACGTTGTCTAAAACAGTAAAAAAAATAACTCCATTAATGAAGCAATATAATGCTATCAAGGTAAAATACCCTGACGCATTATTATTATTTAGAGTTGGAGATTTTTATGAAACCTTTGGGCAAGATGCAATCAAAACTGCTAAAATATTAGGTATTATCTTAACCAAAAGAGGAGCAGGTAGCTCTAGTGAAACGGAACTTGCAGGTTTCCCACATCACTCACTAAATACATATCTTCCTAAACTTGTAAAATCTGGATTAAGAGTTGCTATATGCGACCAATTAGAAGATCCTAAGCTTACTAAAACTATTGTAAAAAGAGGAGTTACAGAGCTTATAACACCTGGTTTGGCTATTATTGATGAAGTATTGTCTCCAAAGACTAATAATTTTTTAGCAGCTATAAGCCTGGGTAAACAAATTGGTATTTCTTTTTTAGATGTTTCCACAGGAGAATTTTTAATATCTCAAGGAACAAAAGAAGAAGTAGATAAGCTTCTTCAAAACTTTAACCCTAGTGAAATATTAGTCTCTAAGCAGAAAAAAGATGTTTTTTCTTCTCAATTTAGTTATCCATATCAACTATTTTATTTGGAAGATTGGGTATTTCAACATGATTTTGCGATAGAATCACTTTGCACTCATTTTAAAACAAAAAGCCTTAAAGGTTTCGGAGTCGAAAACATGAATGATGGTGTGATAGCTGCAGGTGCTATAATGCACTATTTAAGCGAAACACAACATCAAAAAATCAATCATATAACTTCTTTAAAGCGAATACCAAAAGAAGATTATGTGTGGATGGATAGATTCACAACAAGAAACCTAGAGCTTTTTTATTCTAATAATACCAATGCAGTTACGCTAATTGATGTAATAGATAAAACAATCTCTCCAATGGGGGGAAGGCTACTTAAAAGATGGCTAGCACTTCCATTAAAAGACATTAAGGAAATAAATAAACGCCATGAGGTTGTTAAGTTTCTAATAGAAGATTTAGATTCATTAAATCAAATACAGCACCATGTTAAGCTAATTGGAGATATAGAAAGATTAATTTCTAAAGTAGCTACTTTTAAGATAAGCCCTAGAGAGGTTATTCAATTAAAAAATTCTCTTGAAGCAATTATTCCAATTAAATCCATAGCTAAAAAATCTGTTAATTCATCTGTAAAAGAAATCGGATTAAACTTAAGTAATTGTGATAAGCTAAGAGCTCGAATAAAGGAAACTCTTTTGGAAGAGTCACCTGTAAATATTCTAAAAGGAAATTCCATTTCTTCTGATTATTCTGAGGAATTAAAAGAATTAAGAAGTATTGCTTTTTCAGGGAAAGAAGTATTGGATAAAATGCTCGTTAGAGAAAGTGAAGCAACAGGTATTACATCTCTTAAAATTGCTTCAAATAATGTGTTTGGTTATTATATAGAGGTAAGAAATACACATAAAGACAAGGTTCCTGAGCACTGGATAAGAAAGCAAACATTAGTTAATGCAGAAAGATATATTACAGAAGAGTTAAAAGAGTATGAATCAAAGATACTTGGTGCTGAGGAGAAAATAATGGCTCTAGAAATTGAAATTTTCAATAATCTAGTTCTGTGGATGGGAGAGTTTATTCAGGAAGTCCAAAATAATTCATTCTTAATAGCTAAACTAGATTGTCTTTCAGGATTTAGTCAATTAGCTATAGAGAATAACTACTGTATGCCATTAATTGATGACTCTTATGAGTTAGATATTAAAGAAGGAAGACATCCTGTTATTGAAAAACAATTAAAGGCTCATGAATCTTATATTCCTAATGATGTTTTTTTAGATAGTGATAAGCAACAAATTATAATGATTACTGGACCTAATATGTCTGGTAAGTCTGCTATTTTACGACAAACAGCAATAATTGTCTTGATGGCTCAGATGGGGAGTTTTGTTCCTGCAAAATCGGTAAGAATGGGTTGGTTTGATAAAATATTCACAAGAGTAGGAGCGAGTGATAATATTTCTATGGGCGAGTCTACTTTCATGGTTGAAATGAATGAAACAGCGTCTATATTAAATAATATATCAGCAAGAAGTCTAATATTACTAGATGAAATTGGTAGAGGTACTAGTACCTATGATGGAATATCTATTGCCTGGGCTATTAGTGAGTTTTTACACGACAATGAATCTAAGCCAAAAACTCTTTTTGCGACTCATTATCATGAGTTAAATGAAATGACGTCCTCTTTTAAGCGAATAAAAAACTTTAATGTTTCTGTAAAGGAAGAAAAAAACGATGTTCTCTTTTTAAGAAAATTAGTTCCTGGAGGTAGCGAGCACAGCTTCGGAATACATGTTGCGAAAATGGCAGGAATGCCAAATCAAGTATTGAAAAAAGCCCATCAAATTTTAAAAAAATTAGAAAAGTCTCATTCTAATGAAGAATTAACAGGGAAAGTGAAGTCTATAAAAGATGATCATCAGCTCCAATTTTTTAACTTAGATAATCCAATTTTAGAAGAATTAAAAGAAGAGATTTTAAAAATCGATATTAATTCCTTAACTCCAGTGGAGGCATTACTTAAGCTCAGCGAACTTAAAAAAAAGATAGATAATTAATAAGTGCTTATTTTTTTAAAAAACACTTTGCTATTATAAGAATTGTATTAAATTTGCACCCGCACCATTTAGGTGTTCGTTCATTAAAAAAAAACTGCGAAAGTAGCTCAGGGGTAGAGCATCACCTTGCCAAGGTGGAGGTCGAGGGTTCAAATCCCTTCTTTCGCTCTGATAAAATATAATGCTGAAGTGGTGGAATTGGTAGACACGTTGGACTTAAAATCCAATGGACTGTAAGTCCGTGCGGGTTCAAGTCCCGCCTTCAGTACAAAAGGGGTTAATCTTT
>CASIAX010000017.1:0-36395 GCA_949372955.1 uncultured Flavobacteriaceae bacterium
CATCATTTTTAAAATTACTCTCTTTTACAACATTTACAAATGTCCAAACAGCTGGAATCATAACAACAATAGCTGCAAGAGTTGCAAATCTTGAAATCCTCCTTCTTCTAATGGAGTCAACATAATTAATCATTGGGAATTTCAAAAACTTGACAACAATAAAAGTAGCTAAGGCAATAAATATTGTATTTATGATAAACAGATACATTGCCCCAAGGAAATAATCCATTGAACCAACAGCTATTCCATAACCAGCAGTACATAGTGGCGGAATAAGAGCTGTTGCAATAGCTACTCCATATATAACTGTGGCAATAGTACCTTTTTTAGTTCTTGCTATAATAAGAGCTAGACCTCCAAAAAATGCAATTAAAATCTCTCTAATATCTGGTCTTGTCCTTGCAAATAACTCAGATGTATCTGCATTAATATCAAAAACATAGAAATACAGAAAGGAAGTAAGAATACTTAAAAGCATCATTGTCCCTAAACTAATTATAGACGTCCTTAAGGTGTCAATATCATTTATTGCTATGGATAGACCAACCCCTAATATTGGCCCCATTAAAGGAGATATTAGCATCGCTCCTATTACTACAGGAATTGAATTTGTATTCAAACCAATTGAAGCAACAAAAATCGAACAAATAAGAATCCAAGCAGTAGCCCCCTTAAATTGCACATCTGCTTTTATAGCTTCGGTTGTACTAATTTGATCTGCATCTTTTCTAAAGTCAAGAAGATTTACTAAATATATCCTTGTATTAGAAATTAATAATGTAAAATTATCAATGATATTATTATTATTTTTATTCATCATTTTAATTGTTTGAGACCAGTCAGAGATGAAGAGCTTCTTATTTTATCTCCAAGCCCATCAATCATTTCGATATTATATTTAATACAAATCGCAGACTCCGGCACTTCTGAAGTAGATCTGTCCCCACCGTTTGCAAAAATATTTGGTTTTATAGCTTCTAACGATTTACAAACAGTTTTATCCTTGTCAATAGATAAAAAAACATCATCTACAATATTTAAAGCAGCTACAATCCTAACTCTATCTTTTTCATCCATAAAAGGCTTGCCTTTTTTTAATACACACTGACTATTGTTATTAACTATAACTACTAGTTTGTCTCCTAGTTTTTTTGACATTTCTAAATAATCCAAATGCCCTACATGAATTGGGTCAAAGTACCCACTTACTGCTACTACTTTTCTCATAATTAATCTAATTTATGTATTTCTGCATTAGCGTTAAACAAATAATATTTACCTGTTTCAACTTCAATACATTTATATCTTTTTGTTAATTTTTTCTCTAATTTAAAAATTTTTCCATTATAAATACCAAACCTTGTACCTAAATCAAGTTCATATATATAATTCTTATCTGTGGGTGGGTCATACATTTTTAGCTCTTTTACAAGCTCAATATCTGAATCTGTAGTAGCTTTTGGGTTTTTAAAATAGTTAGCAAGTAAAGGCAATAATACTTTAGGGAAAATATCTGGATTCAAAACAGGTAGAATAAGAATTCTAAATTGATTTTTCCATTCCAAGCCATGTGGCTTTATAGAATTTTTAAACAATTTATAGACATATAGATGAGCAATTTCATGAATTAATGTAATTAAAAATCTATACTTATTCAAATTAGAATTAATAGTAATTAGACAGTTCCCATTACTTAATACTCTAAAATCTCCATGTCTGGTTTTACGTTCTGATTTTATTTTAATTTCAATATCGTACTTAACTAATATCTCTTGAATATATGCTACAGAATTATCAGGAAGATACCCCTTAAATGTATCCATACTATGGAGTGCTTGAAGAAATTTGAAGTATTTTACCGTTGATCATTTTAGAGCCTTTTACTGAAAAATCGTATATATATTCAGCCATTTCAATTGCCGTTACCGAAGCTTCATAGCCAGGAAATGCTTCTTCTAACATTTCAGTTTGTACAGCTCCTAACGCAAGTACATTAAAATTAATTTTTAGTTCCTTATACTCTTCTGCTAACATCTCTGTTAGAGTAATTAAAGCCCCTTTACTAGAACTATAAGCTGATAGTCCTGGGAATTTTACACTTCCTTGAACTCCACCAATAGAACTTATATTAATAACTTGACTTTTTTCCTTCATAAATGGAAGACAACTCTGAGTTAGCATAGCAACACCAAATACATTAGTACTATAGATAGTCTTAAAGTCTTCTAAGGAGGTATCCTCAAAATTTTTATTAATTAGTAATCCGGCATTATTAATTAATATATCCACTGTATTCCAGTTTTTAGAGATAAACTCCTTAACCATTCTATGATCATTCTCTTTAGTAATATCAAATGATAAAAAAGAAGTATTTGCTAAATTTAAATTTTCTGAGTTACTTATGTTTCTAGAAAGAGATAATACATTAAAACCTGAGTTAGAAAATATTTTAATCAACTCAAGACCTATACCTCTACTTGTACCAGTAATGACTACATTTTTTGACATTCAAATTAGATTTATATAAATAAAGATAATAAATAAAACTATAGTTGTTAAGCCAACATAGTTACTGGGTTTTCAACAAATCCTCTTAAAGTCTGCAGGAATTTCGCACCTGTTAAACCGTCAATTACTCTATGATCACAAGCTAGGGTTAGCTTCATTGTATTTCCAACAACTATATCACCATTTTTGACAACAGGCTTTTCAATTATAGAACCTACAGATAAAATTGCAGAATTGGGTAAATTAATAATTGAAGTAAAACTTTCTATATCAAACATTCCAAGGTTTGATATTGTAAATGTACTACCCTCCATTTCCTGAGGAGTTAGTTTTTTTGACTTAGCCTTAATCGCAAAGTCTTTCACCTTACCACCAATTTCAGATAAATTAAGTTGATTCGCAAACTTAAGCACTGGCACAACTAAACCGTCCTCAACTCCAACCGCAACTCCAATATGAACATGCTTGTTATATCTTACCTTATCTTCAAACCATTGAGAATTAACACTAGGGCTAATGCTTAATGCCATTGATGTAGCTTTAACAATTATATCATTAAAAGAAATTTTTGTATCGGGAATTGAATTGTATTGATTTCTAAATGAAATCGCATTAGACATATCAAATTCAACACTTAAATAATAGTGTGGAGCTGAAAATTTAGATTGACCCAGTCTCTTAGCAATTGTCTTTCTCATCTGAGAATGATTCACCTCTTCAAAAGACTCGTTAAGATCTAAAGTTACACTTGAAGGAGTTCCTGTCTTGTAATTTTCAATATCAATTTTTATTATACGACCATTTTCTCCAGAACCAGAAATAGTGTTTATATTAATATTCTTCTCTAAAGCTAATTTTTTAGCAAGAGGAGATATAAATAACCTTTTGTTGTTTACAGTCTCTTTATTTTCTACTACAACAGTAGGACTTTCTACAATTTGTTTAGTCTCAACTACTTCAGATACAGGCTCTTCAATTTTATCAACTGACGAATTATTTTTCCCAAAATTATCTACCAAATGATTTACTGAAACCCCTTTAGGACCAATTATAGCCAAAAGGTCATCTACTTTAGCAGATTCACCTACTTGTAAACCAATATACAATAGAAATCCAGACTGAAAAGATTCAAATTCCATTGTAGCTTTGTCTGTTTCAATCTCTGCTAAGATATCTCCTTCATCTACATTATCACCAACTTTTTTAAGCCATGTAGCCACAGTTCCTTCTTCCATGGTATCGCTTAATCTTGGCATTGTAACTACTGTTACCCCATCTGGAATAGAGTTATTGTCAGTAACTATATCTTTTTTAATCTCTTCAACTTTATTTGTGTTTTCTTTTTTCACCTCTACGTTAGTTGAAGAATCATTCAAAGAACTTAATAAGCTTTTGTAATCTTCATCAGGTTGTCCGATAATTGCAAGCGGATCATCAACATTTGTAGTCTCACCAACCTGCACACCTATATAGAGCAATGTACCTTCATAAAAAGATTCAAATTCCATAGTAGCCTTGTCAGTTTCTATCTCTGCTAGAATATCTCCTTCTTCTACCTTATCACCAACTTTTTTTAACCAAGAAGCTACAGTTCCTTCTTCCATGGTATCACTAAGCCTTGGCATTTTAATTAATTCTGCCATAATTATAATTTATGTGTTAAAAAAGGATAGTCATCTTGCTCATAAACAGCATCATACATAAGTTTTAAATCTGGATAATCAGATTCTTCCGCAAATTTCTCACACTCTTTAACCTTTATTTTTATTTTTTCACTAATTTTTTCTAATTCTGATTCTGTTGAATATTTTTCATTTAATATTATATCCTTAATCTGATTTATGGGATCTATCTTTTTATATTCAGCAACTTCATCTTTTGTTCTGTAATGTTGAGCATCACTCATTGAGTGACCTCTGTATCTATACGTTTTCATCTCTAAAAAAGTAGGACCATCACCCTTCCTAGCTCTATCGATAGCAGTGCTTAAGGCCTTAGCAACCTTTAAAGGATCCATACCATCAACTGGACCACATGGCATTTCGTAACCTAGTCCAAGTTTCCAAATCTCAGTATGATTTGCAGTCCTTTCTACAGATGTACCCATAGCGTAACCATTGTTTTCACAAATAAATATTACTGGTAATTTCCATAACATAGCTAAATTAAAAGCCTCGTGAAGAGATCCTTGTCTTGCAGCACCATCTCCAAAACAGCAGAGAGTGACTGCATCTGATCCGTGGTATTTATCTCCAAAAGCAATACCAGCTCCTAAAGGTATCTGACCACCGACAATACCATGTCCACCATAGAATCTATGTTCTTTTGAAAATATATGCATTGAACCACCTAATCCTTGTGAAGTACCTGTTTTTTTACCAAATAACTCCGCCATTACTCTTTTTGGATCTACTCCCATTCCAATAGGCTGTACATGATTTCTATAAGCAGTAATCATTTTATCTTTAGAGAGATCCATCGCATGCAAAGCTCCAGCTAAAATAGCTTCTTGACCATTATAGAGATGTAAAAAACCTCTAACTTTCTGTTGAATATATACAGCAGCTAGCTTATCTTCAAACTTTCTCCAAAACAGCATATCTTCATACCATTTTAAATAAGTTTCTTTTGTTATTTTTTTCATATTTAATATATAATCGATTACAAAAATAACCAATGAAATCTAGTTAAAAAAAGTTAATAATAGAATTTTTTATAAAAAAGAAGAATCAAATTTAAAAGGCAACAAATTATCAATAGAGTTAGAGAAAACTATCTTTCCTTTTTCACCCATAAAATAGGTACCAATAGGTGAGTTTTGTTTGTTTTCAAATTCAGAAATAACCTGCCTACAGCCTCCACATGGAGCGATTGGAGTTTCGTTAATTTTATTAATAGATCCAGCTACAATCACTAAGCATATTACATTAGATTCAGGGTGCATTGAGTTTGCATAAAAAAGAGCAGTTCTTTCCGCACATAGTCCAGATGGATACGCTGCATTTTCTTGATTAGAACCAGTAATTACTTCACCATTGTCCATTAAAACAGAGACACCAACAGAAAAATTTGAATATTTTGAATATGCTGTTTTTCTTATGTTTTTTGCACTTTGAACTAAAGGAGCTACTTCACTTGGTAGATCTTCAATAGAATCAAAAACAGTAAAGTTTGAATTAATTGAGATTTCTTTCATGCTAAGTCTATTTAATATTCATAATATTCATTATCACCAAAATTAAAAGTCAAAGAAAATCTAAGAGTGTTTTCTAAGGGACTAGGAACTTTAGATGCAGAAAACAAATAAGATAAGTCAATATTAGTACCGCTAAATTTAAACCCAGCACCAAGTGCTAAAAACTTTCTAGCCCCCTTATCTTCACTTTCGTTAAAAAAACCTGCTCTTAAGGCAAAGGAATCCTCATAGGTATACTCTGCTCCTAAGGACCATGTAAACTCACGAAGTTCTTCGCTAAATCCTCCTGGAGCATCAGAAAAAGACTGAAATACACCAGCCAAAAAATCTACATCCGTTGGTTTGCCGTCTATAATGCCTGTGTAACTTTGCCCAATTTGCTCTTCATCCTCATCAAATAAACCATTTCCATTAACATCATTGTAGTCCGTAAAAGTACCTAATAGTGGAGGAGTCGGAACTAATAACTTAGAAAATTCAGCAGTTACTGAAACCTTATTATACGAATCTAAAATAAAATCGAAACCACCTCCGAACCTCAACATAGTTGGTAAAAAACTTTCAGAACCTGAGTCATCATATTTAATCTTAGGTCCTAAGTTTTGGATTATAAAACCTGCTCTCCATCTGCCAGTGTAGTCGCTATAGACTTGTTCTTCTCCTTGATAATAACCAGAAATATCAACTCCGTAAGAGCTTGCAGCTATAGCATTTTGGTCTACTGCTTGTATTTTAAGATCTGATCTCAAATAACGTAAGGAAACTCCCATAGAAAACTGTTCGGCTAGCCTTAGTGAGTAAGAAACATCCATAGTTAATTCATTAGGTTTTTCAATTAGAGCCTCTGAGAATTCGTCTTGAATAATTTCTATTTCACCTAAACTAAAATATTTAAAACTTACTGCAAATGCACTTCTATCATTTAATCTATTAAAATAAGTAATATTCCCAAGAGAAATATCATTTACTAGTTTACTTAAATAAGGAGTATAACTTATACCAAATCCAGATTTAGATTCAGAAAAAGCATATTTTGAAGGGTTCCAATGCTGGGAATATGTATCTACATGCGTTGCAACACCCATATCACCCATAGCTGCAGCTCTAGCATCGGAAGCAATTAATAAAAAAGGCACCCCGGTGGTTATTACCCTACTATCATTTGGATTTGGGACAATTTGAGTTTCAGTTTGTGATATTACTCTAGTAGTGAATAAAAACAATACAAATATAAATATGTGATATCTCATTTAATTGAATCTTTGAATTAGTAAATATACTTTAATATTACAGGATGACAAGTTTTTGAATCTTTTGAGCTTTCTTGTTTGTTTGCAAAGATCTGACCTTAATTTTATAAACATAAACCCCCTTAGCTAATCTATCGCCATACTCATCTCGACCATCCCAAACAATATCCCTGGACAAGTTTGAAGAACCTAAAGTATTTGTTTGTTGATTTATAGTTTTTACAAGTTTTCCTGAAACAGTAAATATTTGTAATAGAACGTCCAAAACATCACTACTATTGTGGTTAAACCAAAATTCTGTGTAATTTATAAAAGGATTAGGATAATTTAGTACGTTTGAAATTACTAACTCTTCATTTTGATCGTAAACTAAAAACTCAATTTCAGTAGTTGAAGAATTATTAAATACATCCCAAGCTTTAAAATTTATGGTATGAATTCCAGGTTCTAGATCTCTCAATGGGTATTTAATACTACCGTTTTTATAATCGTCTAATGCTGCTTCGTAATAATCATTGAGCTGAAAAGTGTTTGAGCTGTCGCCATCTAAAACGGCAGTAATATCGTGACCTATTCCACTTGATGTATTTATTCCATTATCATCAAATAATTTTACGATTAGAAAAGGACTTTCATTAGTAATCCCTCCATCTATAAAGCTCTCGTCGTTCATATAAAGGTTAATTTCTGGACCTGTATTATCATTAACCGCATTTTCATTAATTCCACCAATTAATACACTCAAATCATTACCAGAGTTATCCAAATCCGAGTTATTTTTTTTAGCGTATAAACTAAATTTACCAGTACCAATAGCCATACCAATATCCCTAGGTACAACAAAATCAAATTCAAATAAACCATCAACTATAGACGCCTTGCCTTTAAAAACAGTTTCACCTAATGTTATAAAATCAAGTATTATAGGTTCATTATTTTGATAAACATTATCATTACCTAAGGTAGATCTTGGAATATTTTTATCATACACAGTGGAAGTTAACTCGCCGTTGTAATCATTTATTATGTTACCGCCTAAATCTTCAATCTGACCTTTAACGTTAACATAGCTAAGAGCTTCTATAGGATCAATTAAATCATTAATAGCTATATCATTAATGCTAGTAATTTTAATATTTGGTTTAGGGAAAGCCAGCTTCATTGCAGGGTCACCTATAAAAAATACTAACCTTCTTTGAATGATATTTGAAATTTCAGGATCATTTTTTGTTAACCTCAAAGCTTCAGCCATAGAATAGGTAGAGCTAGAGTTTAATGAGAAAAGATACTTTTGAAGAGTAATATTAAAATCAACACCAACACTGACAAAAATTTGACGAGTTGTTGTTATCAAACCTATTGACCCTCCATTTTTATTCCAGTATAAAAACTCACCAGCGGTCTCTCTATTTGGATTATCAAATTTTGTAAATTCACAAGTAACTGAAACAAAACAATTAAGTCTGTCTTTGTTTAATAACTCTTGAGCATCAATTTTATCAAAAATTCTTTCCCTAGCTATTCCATCTTCACCCCCATGCCCAAAATAATTTACAACTAAAGCTCCAACTTCTAGACTTTCTATAATAGCATTATTTACTTCTGGATACCTCTCACCACCAGACGTAGATTCTTGCACAAAAGCATCTGCATATATTTTCTTTATATTAATTGAAGATTTATTATTTTCAATTATTGTAGCTAATGAATCTGAAGTACTCTGAATTATATCTTCCCATGATTCATCGACATCATCCGCAATAACAATCGTGTTATTTCTCCAACTACCATAAGAATCTTCACTGTAATAAGATTCAATTTTATCTACTAAATCTTTTGCTCTTTGGGGAGTGTCTGCTAAGATTCTACCAACTGCAATATCAAGTTTGTCAGATGAACTCATTGTACCTTCGTTATAATCCATCATTCCAAAAAAATCATCAGAAATAAATGAACTTGAAAGGCTAAAACTTGATAAGGAATGCCATGAAGGGACTATATTAGTGTTATTAGGTATTCTGTCTTTATAGTCATAAGAAGCATCTCCAAATAAGCATAAATATTTTAGATTTCCCTCTGAATTATCGTAAACGTACTTTACGAAATTTCTTAGCGCAGCTATATCGGGATTAGAGGAATTAAATTCGTTATAAATAGCTTTTAAATCTACAACCTTAACATTCAGTCCATTAACTTCTCTATTAATCTGAGCTAATCTTTCGGCTTGACTTAACATTTCTTCACTGGTTAATATTAAATAATCAACAGCTTCAAAACTATTGTTGTCCCCAATAAATATGCTGTTTTTTAAATTTTGATTATTTAAACTATTAGAATTATTAGACAATGGAGACAACAACTCTGATAGAGAAAAAGCGATGTATTTAGAGCTAAGACCTAAATTAGATTTTATATTAAAACTGGGTTCTGAATTAGAATTTTCTTTAAAGTAAATGTTTGAAATATCCGAAACATTCCAAACCTCGTCTAAAGAATTGGAATTAGAAATGACATACTTACCAATACCATTTAAATTTTCAACTTCATCATTATAATAAATTAATTGAGAACCATTAAATACTAAATCACAAGTAGCTTTAATAGATATATAATCAAGGTAAGCATAGGAACTTGGATTGCCATTGTTGTTATAATCTAAGTTTACATTAATTAACGAATTCGATACCAATATTTGATCGTTAAAGTAATCCTCTTTTGCTAATATTGGATCCCCTATAGATTGATAATAAAAATTATCAACTTCTAAATTATTTACTTTTAAGCTCATTGAAGTTGGAATCTCAGAAACTGCAGCTGTATAAACCTTTAACTGAATCGGCTTTGAGGTAATTAAATTATCAAAATTAAATTCAAAATTCTTATTTGATTCAAAATCAAACCTATCTCCAAACCATCTTCTACCTATTTTGGCAATATTATAATTATCAACTTCATGAAATTTATAATCTTGATATTCATCAATAATAAAGTTTTCATCCCCACTTGGTTCTACTAACTCAACAACTCTTTTACCAAAACCGGCACTAACATTTAACAAATAGTAAGTTTTATCTGTGAAAGAGTTTAAATTAGTATTACTTTCTTCATTAAAAGAATCTTGACCTTTACCATAAAAAATAATATAATCGTCATTATTAAAAACACCATCCTCTTCTCCAATAAACTTGATAGCATTTTGAACTGGATCAAAAGGGAATTCTGACGAGTTAGTCAATGGCAGCATTTCGCCACCGTTTCCATAAATCTTAATAGTTCTAGGGTCAACATTTGAAGTATTTACACCAAGAGTATTTAAAAAGCTTTTACTTAATTTGTAAACACCTGTATTTGATATTTCAAATCTAAACCAGTCACCTTGACTTAAAACAGAGCTATTAATTGTGTTTTTTGAATTACGAAGATTTTGAGCACGCTGTTGATTGTAGGAAAAAGATAAAGAGGTTATTTTTTTTATAATGCCATTTTCTTTGAAAAATGGATTTAGCTCTAAGTAGACTTTTCTGCTTTTTAACGAAAGGCTATTGTTTAATTTAAATTTAGGCTCACTTGGAATACCATCTATATCTAAATCGCCAAGTGCATTGACATCAATGATTTCATAGGATATTTTATCAATTTTAGCAGATTTAGAATCAATAAGAAAACTCTCATTCCATTGAGTTGTCAAAGTAATACCTGTAGTGGGCTCAAAATTATGTCTATGGTTATCAAAATATGGAACATTGAAATTATTAAACTCACTAACATAGTTCTTATAATTTACCCAGTTGATTTCAATTAACTTTTCTTGAGCAGTAATTGAAAAGAGGTTAGTTAAAAATAAAAAAACAACTGACAGATATAATCTCATATATTGCAAACGACTAAAACAAAAGAATATTACTATTTAAAATAATATTCAAAATTACAATAATAAAAAATTAATATTGTCGTTTTAAGGTTAATAATCCTCTTTTTTTATAATTATTAATGATTGCAATATGAGCTTAAATTCATATATTGCATTGCTTAAAATTTTTAACTTAAAAGGTTTTAATTAAAAAACAAGAAGAAAAATATGAATATGTATAAATTATTTATAATAGTAATTTCGCTGACTTTTTTTGGTTGTAATAATTCTAAAACCTCAAAAAACATTTCTAATGCCACAGGTTGGGATATCAACTCAAGAGATGGTGGTTTTCAGTACAACACTAACTATAAAGGGCAAGAAGCAGGTCCTGGATTAGTATTTATTGAAGGTGGTACTTACACTAGGGGTAAAGTTCAAGACGACGTTATGCATGATTGGAATAACACTCCAAATCAACAACACGTAATGTCTTTTTACATGGACGCAACAGAAGTTACAAATATGATGTACTTAGAATATCTAGATTGGGTTAAATCTAATTTCCCTCCTAGTAATACTAATTATGCAGATATTTATAACGGAGCTCTTCCAGACACTTTAGTTTGGAGAAATAGATTAGGAAATACTGAAGATCTAGTAGAAAATTATTTAAGAAATCCTGCATACGGGCAATACCCTGTTGTTGGAGTAAGCTGGGTTCAGGCTAATGAATTTGCTAGCTGGAGATCAGATAGGTATAATGAAAAAATATTAATGGATGAAGGTTATTTAGCTACTAATAGAGAGATAAATGAAAAGAAAAGAAATAATGAAGAAGAAATTGAAGAGAAAGAAAAAGCTACAGGAGCAGATGCAAATTTCAGCATAGATACTTACGTTTTAAATCCCAATTCAACTTATGGTGACAGAAATGAAGATAGACTAAATGGTAGAATCAATCAAAGAAATTCAAAAGACACTATTAGTACAGAGTTCAAATCTGCATCTAGAGAAACCGGATTAATCTCTCCCAAGTATAGATTACCAAGTGAGTCTGAATGGGAGTATGCAGCACTTGCGTTACAAGAAAATAGAGATTTTAATGTATACAGAGGTAGAAAAAAATATCCTTGGAGTGGACAATACACTAGATCAGGTGAAACGAAAATATTAGGAGATCAGTTAGCCAATTTTAAAAATAGTGATGGTGATTATGGTGGTATTGCAGGATGGTCTGATGATGGTGCGGATATTACAAATATGGTTAAGTCTTACTCGCCTAACGATTTTGGGTTATTCGATATGGCTGGTAATGTAGCTGAATGGGTGGCAGATGTTTATAGACCTATAGTAGATGACGAGTTTAACGACTTTAATTATTATAGAGGTAATGTTTATACCAAAAATGAAATTAGTGAAGATGGCAGAACATCTAAAATAGTAGGAAATGATGAAGTTGTTTACAAGACTTTATTAAATGGAAAAAGAGTTGCTGTAACTTTGCCTGGAGAAATTTCTAAAGTCCAAGTAGACGAAAATGATACTAGGTTTAGAACAAACTACAGCGAAAGCTATAATATAAATTTCAGAGACGGTGACAAAAGATCTTCAAGAAGCTTTTTAGATCAAGAAGAGTTTACGGATTCAATTACTGGGTCAAACCCAGATGAAACTAGATCAATGTATAACTCTCCCAATTTAAGGGCTGTAAATGATATGGATGAATTTATGTATGATGATTCTGACAAAAGAACTTCTCTTATAAATGATCAGGCTAGAGTATATAAAGGTGGGTCATGGAAAGACAGAGCATACTGGCTAGACCCAGCTCAAAGGAGATTTTACCCAGAAGAAATGTCAACTGACTTTATTGGTTTTAGATGCGCTATGTCAAGGCTTGGGGCAAAAAATGGATACGGAAGTAAGAAAAGAAACTAAAAAAATTTAATTATAAACTAAAACCCTAATCATTGATTAGGGTTTTTTTTTGTTAAATTTATGTAATGAATATTCAAAAAATACATAAACTATTTCTTATTAATAATTCAGTATCAATTGATACTCGAAATATTAAGGCTAACGATATTTTTTTCGCAATAAAGGGTTTAAATTTTGATGGTAATAAATTCGCAAATCAAGCAATTAAAAATGGTGCTTCCCTTGTAGTATCAGATGACTTGGAAATATCGAAAATTTCCGATAAGATAATTTATGTTAATGACACTATCAAAACACTACAAGAACTTGCCAATTTTCACAGAAAGTTTATAGACACAAAAATAATAGCAATAACTGGTAGTAATGGCAAAACTACTAGCAAAGAGCTTATGCTTAATGTTTTAAGTAAACGCTATAAAACAATAGCAACAAAAGGGAATTTAAACAACCACCTTGGTGTTCCTTTAACAATACTCTCAATGAGCAAAGAAACTCAAATTGGAATAGTTGAAATGGGTGCAAATCATTTGAAAGAGATTGATTTTTTATGCGAAATAGCCGAGCCTGACTTTGGCTACATTACTAATTTCGGAAATGCTCATTTAGAGGGTTTTAAATCCCTAGATGGAGTTATAAAAGGAAAGAGTGAGTTGTATGATTATCTAAGAATTAATAACAAGTTAATTTTTTATAATTCAGAAAATAAAAAACAATCTAATCTAATAAATAGTTACACAAATACCTTTTCTTATGGATTTAGTACTAATTCAAATTGCGTTATAAATAATAGCAATAGTTTAAATACAGTTGATGTCGAGTATAAAAATAAATTAATTAAATCAACGATATATGGGGGTTATAATTTTGAAAATATATGTATTGCAATAGCTGTTGGCGAGTACTTTGATGTAGGTTTTGAGCAAATAAAAAAAGGAATTGAAAGTTATTTGCCAGAAAATAATAGATCTCAAATAACTATAACAGACAGCAACACCGTTGTTTTAGATGCCTATAATGCCAATCCCACTAGTATGAAACTAGCTATTGAATCCTTCTGCAAGACAAGCTATACCAACAAGATGATAATCGTAGGAGATATGTTTGAATTAGGGAAAGATTCAAATAAATATCATCAAGAAATTACAGACTCTCTTGAGAGTATAAGCGATACTAAAATTTATATCGTAGGAAAGGATTTTTCTAAAACAAATCATTCAAAAAAAATTAAATCATTTCCTTCAACTGAAGAATTAATAAATAATATTTCAAAATTAAATATTAGTAATTATTCAATTTTAATAAAGGGGTCAAGAGCAATGCAGTTAGAGAAAATTGTAGAACTTATTTAATATAATTTATTTATTATGGTTACTGATTACAAACAAATCCTAAACAAACTGGATCAACTGAAACCTGTTCAATATGCGAAAAACAGGAACTTTATTGATGGTTCGGTAAGCATGCTATCTCCTTATATTTCAAGAGGAGTATTATCTACAAAACAAGTATTAGAACATCTACAAAAGAAAGGTTTTGAAGCTAAAAAAATAGAAAAATTCATTCAAGAACTAGCTTGGAGAGACTATTGGCAACTAATATGGAAAGAAAAAGATATTAATGTTGATATTAGAAATAAGCAAACAGATATAAATCAAAATGAAATTTCTCAAGCTATTGTTGAAGCTAAAACAGGGATAGAAGCTATAGATAAAGCAATACTAGATTTATACAGTACTGGATACATGCACAATCACTTAAGAATGTATGTTGCTAGTATTTCTACCAATATTGCCAAAAACTATTGGAAATTACCTGCAAAATGGATGTACTACCATCTTTTAGATGGGGACTGGGCTTCTAATGCATTAAGTTGGCAATGGGTTTGTGGGGCAAACAGCAATAAGAAATACATCGCTAACCAAGAAAATATAAATAAATACACTTACAGCAAACAAAGAAACACATTTTTAGACTGCTCCTATGAAGATATAATGAGGATTGAGCAACCTACCCATTTTAAACCAATAAGTGAGGAGTTGCCAAATACTGAATTTCCTAAGTCTGATGAGATATCAATTGATCACAATAAACCAATTTGTATTTATAATTATTATAACCTCGATCCTAAATGGAGAACAGAAATTGATGCCAATAGAATATTACTTTTAGAGCCTAGTGTTTTTAAGGAATACCCAATTGGAAATAAAGCGATGGATTTTATGATATCACTTTCTAAAAATATACCATCGATTAAGGTCTATGTTGGGGAGTTTGAGGAAATAATTAAAAAGGACTCCATTGTGTATTTCAAAGAACATCCACTTAATTATAATTACAAAGGAAATGAAGATAGTAGAGATTGGATAAGTAGTGTAAATGGTTATTATCCATCATTTTTTGGTTTCTGGAATAAAGCAAAAAAAGAAATTTCATTTTAACACATGCCAAAAAATTTACCATTTAAAATATGTTTAGTGTGTGGCCTCCCATTTAATTGGAGAAAAAAATGGGCTAAGGAATGGGAAAATGTTAAATATTGCAGCCAACGCTGTAAAAAAAATAAAAATAAATGAAAACTGTAAACCTGATATTTCCCAACCAACTCTTTGAAGACAGTCCTTTACTAGAAAAGGATGGAGTTTTTTTATTAATTGAAGAAAATTTGTTTTTTCGACACTTTAAATTTCATGTGCAGAAACTAATATTACATAGATCTTCAATGAAGTATTATGAAAGCTTTTTACAAGAAAATAATAAAGAGGTATTATACATTGAGCAAGAAGAAAGTATATCTGATGTTAGAGAACTAATTCCTTATCTAAAAAAAGAAGGGTATAATACAATTAATTATATTCTTACCAATGATAACTATTTAGAAAGACGCCTTACTAGTAAAGCGAAGAAAAATGAAATTGAATTAAATGCATTTGAAAACCCCATGTTTTTAAACTCCTCTTTAGATTTAGAATCTTTCTTTCGATCGGATAAAAAAAAGTTTTACCAAACCTCCTTTTATATTGAACAAAGGAAAAAACTCGGTATCTTATTAGACGCTTCAGGAAATGCCGAAGGAGGGAAATGGAGTTTTGATACAGAAAACAGAAAAAAATATCCAAAAACAAAATTAGCTCCTAAAATTGAAATACTAAAAGCGGATAATTTATTTTTAGAGGCTAAAAAATATGTAGAAAAACATTTTAAAAATAATCCTGGGGATATTCCAGAAAAGCCAATATATCCACACACACATGAGTTATCTAAAAGTTGGTTATATCTATTTTTAAAGGATAGGATGCAAGAATTCGGCCCATATGAAGATGCCATGGTTCAAAAAGAGTCTTTCTTAAACCATAGTGTATTGTCTCCACTATTAAATTCAGGTCTTATCACTCCAATCAACATTATTGAGGAAACTTTAAAATATAAAGATGATTACCCTTTAAATTCAATTGAAGGCTTTTTAAGACAAATAATTGGATGGAGGGAATTTATAAGAGGTGTTTATAAAGTAAAAGGTAGTCAAGAAAGAACTACTAATTTCTTTAATTTTAAAAGAAAAATACCAAAATCATTCTATGATGCAACTACAGGTATTTTGCCTATTGACATCACCATTAAAAAAGTTCAAAAAACCGCATATAACCATCACATAGAGAGATTAATGGTATTAGGGAATTTTATGATGTTATGTGAGTTTGATCCAGATGAAATATACAGATGGTTTATGGAACATTATATAGATGCATATGACTGGGTTATGGTACCAAATGTCTATGGAATGAGTCAGTTTGCAGATGGAGGCCTAATGTCTACTAAACCATATATATCTAGTAGTAATTATTTAAAAAAGATGAGTGATTTTCCAAATGGTGATTGGCAACAAATTTGGGATGCCTTATACTGGCGATTTATAGATTTAAATCGAGAACTATTTGCGAAAAATATTAGAATGAAATTTATGGTTAGCATGCTTGATAAAATGCCGGACGAAAAAAGAATAAATCATTTCAAAATTGCAAATGAATATCTTGATTCATTGGATGGATAAAAACATTATGCAAATCGCTGAAAATATGTAGGGTAAGTCGAGTTTTTGAGGGAAGTGATTTCAAATAATTTGACATAACTACTACACATTATGTTTAATGTCTCTTCATCGTGTATTATAATAAAATCTCCTTTTTTAACTAACTGATTATTAAATTGACCTTCTCCTTCAAGTACAAATATTGAACTAATTAAGTCCAGACTTAACTTATGTTCAAAATTTCCTGAACTGTAAGAAAATTCATTAATCAATATATTCTCTGAAATCAACTCTATTGGTGAACCATCTCCTTTTATTATTTTTTTTATACAATTATTAGATTCAATTATTTTAAAATCATCTAGCTTATAATCATCGTAAGTTGCAACATTAAGAAGAGTTTTTGAAATATCAGGATCAAACCATATTTGAAATATTTCCGAATTTTCTCCTATTTCTTCTGAATGAGAAATTCCATTACCAGATCTTATAACTTGAACATCTCCTTCTTCTAACCTAATCCAAGAATTTAGTTTTGTGTCAAAGTGATTAATATATCCTTTTAAAACAAAACTACATATTTCAAATCCTTGATGTGGATGTAATCCAATAGTGCTTGACTTATTAGTTGTCCAGGCATGAGCCCAATAAAAGAGATTTGAATATGGTTTAGTTTCTCCTCCATCTTGAGGAAAACCAATTGGTTTCTTCTCTAATATCTCACCGTTATTAAAAGCTCCACTAACTTGATCTTTTTTAGGTATTACTTGAATCATAAAAAATATAATTTGGAATACAATTTATAAAAAAAACCTCAACTTATAAGTTGAGGTTTTAATCGTGGGCGCGGAGGGATTCGAACCCCCGACCCCCTGGGTGTAAACCAGGTGCTCTGAACCAACTGAGCTACGCGCCCAAATTAACTGATTTTTAGATAGTTACTCAATATTGTAACTTTTCACTTTAAAGTTAAGTGTTCATTTTCATGTACACTAGGCTAACTTTTACCAGCTTTTTTTGGTGAGCACAAATATATATAAATTTTTGTTTTACACATAGTCTTTTATTATTTCTTTATTTGTGTAATTAATTCTTTAAAGTCTAGTGACAATGCTACAGTTGTTGTATTTAAATCAACTAAAATTTTTGGTTTACCGTAACGATAGTAAAAAAAAGTTGTACAGCTCCTCAATTACACTATCTAATTTTTCTATTATTTTTATTCGTATGCTTTAGACTTTCTAGTTGATTCTAGTCTAATACCAACTCTATTTTCAAATTCTAATTTGTTTTGTTAAAATACTGGCTTATGCCTGCAGAGTCAAATTTATAGGTGGTATTTTTTTCCGATTTATCTAGTTTGTTGTTAATGGTTAATCCCCAAAGAACGAGTTCCATGCAAAAGGCTTGGTCTTGGCTGTTTAATTTACCAGCATGATCTTCAATAAGTGCAGTCAGAGGTTTTATAGATCTAAGACTTGAAAAGAACTCATCATCTGTATCTGTATAGTTTAGCTCAATAAAGTTGTTGTCAAACCACTGAATCAAGTCTGTGTAAGGTGTCTTCACTCCTTCTTTTTCAAGTTTAGAAACGCGAGGAAAGAGGTTTTCAAACTGCACCATTACAGCACTGTCAATAAGTAATTTAGCAACTTCATCAGCCCCTTCTTGTTCGCCTTCGTATACAAGTTCAATTTTACCTGTTATCGAAGGAATTATTGACATAAAGTCAACTAAACGAATGGTTGTTTTTTCTGAACCGGTTTCAATTAACCGTAATTTTGCAGCAGCAATAAGATTTTCCATTGCACTGATTGTCAGTCGTGCACTCACCCCACTTTTAGCATCTACATATTCACTTTTACGTGCTGTAAATGCTACTTCCTCTAAAAGGTCTTTAGCTAAGTTTGGAACTAGGATACTTGCTTTATCTTCTTTAGATATTTTTGCTTCCTGCTCTGTAATTTCACGGGCAAGTGCGATTGATTTGGGATAGTGAGTGAAAATCTGCGATCCAATTCTATCTTTCAAAGGCGTGACGATACTTCCTCTGTTGGTGTAATCTTCTGGGTTTGCAGTAAATACAAATTGGATATCTAGAGGCATTCTAAGCTGAAAGCCACGGATTTGAATGTCTCCTTCTTGTAAGATGTTAAATAAAGAAACTTGTATTCTCGCTTGTAAGTCCGGTAATTCGTTTAGCACAAAAATAGACCGATTTGCCCTGGGAATCATGCCGTAATGCAAGACACGTTCATCAGAGTAGGGTAGTTTTAAAGTTGCCGCTTTGATCGGGTCAATATCTCCAATCAAGTCAGAGACATTCACATCTGGTGTAGCTAGTTTTTCAAAGAACCGCTGAGATCTATGTACCCATGATATAGGGGTCTTGTCACCCATTTCAGCAATCAAATCTCGTGCATATTTCGAAATTGGTTCATATGGACTGTCATTAATTTCAGAACCTTTTACAATTGGCATGTATTCATCCAAAAGATCTACCATGCTTCGCGCTATCTTTGTTTTTGCTTGCCCTCTTAATCCTAATAAGTTGATGTGATGACCAGCAATAATAGCCTTTTTTAATTGCGGAACAACCGTGTCTTCATAGCCAAAAAGCCCTTCGAATACAGCTTGCTTAGCTTTGATTCTTGCAATTAAATTGGATTGAATCTCTTGGTTTATGGTCTTATTCTCATAATCAGATTTTTTTAATTCCTTAAAGGTTATCTCTTTTTTCATATTCTTTTAGTTCTGTTTTTTTCGTAATCTTCAAATATCATTTCTCCTAAACCAGACAGTCCAGTTAAGAAGGCTTTTCCTTGGTTTTGTGCTGTGAAAAGTTCTACAAATTGGCGCAGATACGGATCTTGAGCAATCATAAAAGTGGTAATGGGGATTTTTAATTTCCTAGCTTGAGCAGCTTTATTTAAACATTTAGAGACGATCATGTCGTCCAGTCCATTACTATTTTTGTAAAATTCTCCTGAAGGCAGTTTTATACAACTTGGTTTTCCGTCGGTTATCATGAAAATTTGCTTATTTGTATTTCGTTTCCGACGCAAAATATCCATTGCTAGTTCTAGTCCCGCAACGGTATTGGTATGAAAGGGGCCAACTTTTAGATAAGGAAGGTCCTTCACTTTAATTGGCCAAGCCTCATTTCCAAATACTATAATATCGATAGAGTCTTTAGGATATTTTCGATGAATTAGTTCAACAAGTGCCATTGCCACTTTTTTAGCAGGTGTAATTCGGTCTTCACCATATAAAATCATAGAATGACTAATATCAATCATGAGTACAGTACTCATTTGTGCTTTATGCTTTGTTTCTTCAACAATTAAATCATTTTCTGTGAGTCGTAAATCAGAGATACCATTATTAATTTGTGCATTCTTTAGGCTCTCGGTCATATTTACGGTCGATAAATCATCTCCAAATTGAAACGTTCTATTTTCGCCATCTCGCTCATCGCCGACCCCTACTTTTGTGGTACTGTGATTTCCCAGTCCACTCTTTTTTAGCTTTCCAAAAATTTGGTTTAAGGCATAGTCTCTCAAGGCCGATTCAAGTTTGGCAGTGAGTATATTTTTGCCTTTCCCTTTTCCGTTTCCAGATTTGAGTTGATCAGGATCCATATCTTCTTTGATATACCCTCGTTTCTTGAGGTCCTCTTCAAAATTTTCTAGGTTGTAATGGTCGTTAAAAATGTTGTATTCGACATCCAGTGTATTTAGCCATTCAAAAGCTTCTTCGATATCGCCTGATGTATGTGTGAGGAGTTCTTTAAACACACCAAACACCCGTTCAAAATCCGAAACATCTTTTTCGATATGTTTACTGAATGTAAACCCTTTTCCATAATTAAAATCTATTTCTGCCATCCCTACAAATATCGACATATAGAATTATTTAAAGTGTTAAGGAGATATTAATCTTTTAGATTATTAACGACCTAACGTTTATATTTTGTTATGTTTTTATGGCTTCAATACGTTTTGTGTCACCAGTGAGCGAATTTCGCAGTTATTGGAAACGTCTTATTAGTCTAGAATACTTGAAAGTAGGTTGTAATATCGAGTCGCTTATTGTGAATTATGATTACAGAATTGAAATTACAAGCCTTGTTAACAAAGGACGTATTAATGTTAAACATATTAATGATTTTGGCATTAATTATTAGTGGCTAATATTAGCTTAATAAGCAATCTAATTACTTCCCAATAATGACTATTTTAATTTAAAGTCTATTTTTTAATTACAATTTTCTTGGTGTATTTTTTATTTTCCCTAGAGAAATTTATAAAATAAATACCCTCGCTATAATTTTTTACGTTTATCTCGTTATTTCCTTCCAATAGATTTCCTGATTTAATTCGTTGACCTAGCATATTAAACAGTTCATAATCAAAACTATTATTCGATCTAATATATATGTTTTCAGAAGTTGGATTTGGATAAATACGGATGGAATCAAACATATTTTCTTCAATACTTAATCCAGCTTCAACATTAACTGTCGCTTCACAAGTATTAGTATTACCAGCACTATCTGTTACGGTTAAAATTATAGTATTATTCCCAATATGACTCTCATCAAACTCTGTTTGATTAATGCTTAATGTGACTTCTCCACATTCATCAAAACTACCATTATTTATATCCTCTACTGAAATAATAGCTAGACCTTCCTCTAAAGTCAGTGTAAGGTCATTACATAGAACTGTTGGATTAGTGTCATCGGTTACCGTTACTGTTTGTGTAGCAGTAGCTGTGTTTCCAGAACCATCTGTTACTGTCCAAGTAACGGTAGTTTCTCCAAGATCAAAAACATCAGGTGCATCATTAGTAGTAGAAGCTACAGAACAGATATTACTAGTTGTTAATGATCCTAGGGATATATCTGTAGCAGTACATGCCTCGTTAGTAGAAACACTAATTGATTCAGGTGCAGTGATTGTAGGGTTAGTAGCTTCATTTACTGTCACGATTGCAGTACACTCAGAAGAGTACCCATTAACATCTGTTACAGTTAAAACAACAGAATTTTCTCCTAAGTTAGAACAGTCAAAGGTATCTATATCAATAGATATTGATTCAATTCCAAATTCATCCGTTGAATTATCATCTATTTGGGAAGCTATTATAGTTACTTCACCACCATTTAAGTTAACTGAAATATCTGCACAATATACGGTAGGAGGTGTGCTGTCATCTTCACAAACATCTCCTATTTCATTTTGATTTAAATCTTCCTGTGATGGATTGGCTATTGACGGACAATTGTCATCTGAATCATAAACACCATCCATATCGACATCGGACATGAAATAAAATTTGTTATCCTCCCTAAATTCCCAATATTCCTGTCCGGTTAAATAATCTTCCCAGCATTCATTTTGAAATCCATCCATCCCCCAAGGAATTAAATCCATATCCCCATCACCGTCTTTATCTTTAACTGCAATGTTCCATATTCGAGGAAAATCACCTTGTCCTTGATTCCCACCCTCTCCAGTGTTTTTAAAGAAAAATACATCAAAAGAATCTTGTGTCACGTCGGTGTACGTACCATCCTCATTACCCATGAATAATTGGAGTCCTGTAGCACGGTTATGATAATTTTTAGCAAGTATTATATCGTTAATCCCATCTTGGTTAAAATCAAATACGTTATAATTAAGAGCGCCAAAGAGACTCTCAAAGTTGTACTCGCTTAACTCAGATAATAAATAATCTTGATGTTGATCAAAATATGTTGAATTAGACACAGAGAAATTCCCACTACAATTCCCCCAAAATATTCTAGATCCGGATTTTACATATTCTCCATCAACATAAATCAAGTCATCATAGGATAAAGGACCTTCTCCATCAATTTCCTGTTCAACTAATACATTATTCTCAATAATAAATTGTCCATTATTCTGAACTGGAAGAACCCAATCTAAGCATCCATCTTCATTAATATCATATAATATCTGACCATGGTCGTCTTTTCTCATTCTTTCTTGCTCCCCAGGAACTTCAGTGAAAAATTCAAAATTTTCGACAAAATTACCCTGGCCATCATTTAGTAAAGTAAAAGACCTACTATCTCTCCACTCATCAGTATCACCACCACCTCTTTTTTGGATCATAATATCTACATCTCCATCATTATCAATATCTCCACTCATTGGTCCATTTGATGTAAATGGCAACATATCAATTACTCTTCTCTCAGAAAATCCACCAGCATTGAAAAAGAAAATTTCAAATGGAATATCTTCATATTGTATACCTGTAATTGCGCTTGTCTCATGTGCATTATTTCCAGTGACTAGAATATCATAAAATCCGTCATTATTAAAATCATTTATATCAAGCCAACCACCCCATAGTACTTCACTATCAAAATATTGAGGTTCGGAAGTATCTGACAAATAATCGTCATAAAACATAAGTTTACCAGTTGGATTTTCATCTGACTGAAAAATACCATCTTCACCTCCATTAATTAAAAAAGCAAATAAATCATCCTTCCCGTCATTATTGTAATCAAATATGATATAATTATCCTCCCAAATAAAATATCTAACAGAACAATTAAAACAATCCCCATTTGCTATGTCCTCCTCTGTACTTGGACAATCTCCCTCTTGAATTTCAAAAGAATACATGTTCGTTAAGAATTCCATTCCAATTTGATCGTTGGCAACAACTAGTCCTGAACTATTATTAATATTTAATTCATTGTCTGAACATCCGTTTTCATTGACTGTTTCACCAGAGTTTGTAAAAGGACATTGGTCTACATCATCCATTACTCCATCATTGTCATTGTCATCATCACAAACATCTCCAATACCATCGTTATCAATATCTGACTGATCAATATTTTCAATTTCAGGACAGTTGTCATTTGAGTCTTTAACTCCGTCTCTGTCTAAATCGTTAAATGTTAAATTTAAAATCTCTCTAGTATAATCTACAGGATTAATTGTTTTTTTACCATTTTCATCATAGAAAACACCTATGTTAGTAGCAAATTTTAGATCATTATCTAAGGGCTGATAAAGGTCTAAATATCCATCATTATTAAAATCACCTATCACGGATTCATATAAATCTGAATATGGAACAACAGCATTCTCAAAATGTGTTGACTTGTTAATCAAGAATAGTGATTTTGTAGCAGAAGCTGTTGTAGCCCAACCTCCCCAAAAATAGATATCGAGTAATCCATCATTATTAAAATCTTTAAATCTTGGTTCATTTGCAGAAAACATGTAATTGATATTCGACTCATCTGGAAAAAAAGAATCGGTTATATCTGTAAGATTTTCACCATCAATATCTAAAGCATATAACTTCGACATAGGTCCGTTATAAGGAACGGATGCCTCGTAACCTTGATATTGTCCATAAGAAAAAATGTCCATGAAAAATAGAATATCTTCTCCATCATTTTGTTCAAGGATATCAAAGGAATAATGTTCTTCATAAAAGTTTGAAGAATAGGTATATAAGATGTCATTTGAAAAATCAGTATTTGAAAAATTAAATCCAGTTTCGGAACCACGTATAATTATAAAATAATTTTCAGAAATGAACCCTAAATCTTCATGTGATGTTGACCCATAATCTCCAATGAAATTCCCGTCATTATCAAAAAACTCTTCATACATTTCTGTTTGGTTTAACCATAATAGTATATCATCAATACCATCATTATTAAAATCATATGTTTTTAAACCAGATACTCCTCTTTGAAATATTTTACTCCCAGCCTGAGGTTGTATAAAGATTTCAGAAGAAATAATTTCAGAATATTCTCCATCAATTTTATCAATGATTTTAATAACACAACTATCTTCCCCTAACCCCAAATATTGAGAATCATATTTACCAACAACTGAAATTGACTCAATATCAGAATCATCATCAATTTGACCCAGAATACTTTGTCGAGGAAATATTGTTTCATCAAATATTGTAAAATTACCAATTCCGTCATTTATATATATTGAAATATCTCCATCCCAATTAATTGGTTTGTTTTCTTGGGAACCATGATATACATCAGGTAAAGTGTAAATATCTAGATCTCCGTCATTATCTAAATCTTTTGAATACACATTAATCCCTTCACTAATTTTATCGTAACTCGCTACATATGAATACTCAGCTTCGTATTCATTAGGAGATACTCCTCTAAGTAAAACCCATCTCGAAAAATACATTTCTTTTTCCTCTTCAGTAAGAATCCAATCTATATCTCCAAAATAATGAGTATAAACTCTTCCAACCATGTCATTTATACCATCGCCTGTAAAGTCTTCAATTATTGGAAATGCTAAATTTTTAGAAGCATTTCCAACCCAAAGATCACAGTTTGGTGTACCACAATCTTCATTTACTTCAAGAATTATATCTTCATTTGCAGTTTCAATTAGACTACTTATATTAGAAGAAATAACATTGTTAGATATCGAGAAAACATTTGTATACAATTCTTCATCAATGCCCTCTTTAAAAACAACTTTCAACTCTGGACCATTTGGTCCAACAACTCCAACATATTGTTCTGAGTTAGTATTAAAAAAATCATTATCATAAAAATTAGAATTAGGGAATTCAATCCACATTCTGACAGACGTCATCTTTTCACCAATTGGAATATCAAAATATTCTAAAAAATTATCCTCGGATTCAAATGAATATGTAAAAGTACCTTCTACATTTGATAGGGTAATGATATTGTCTTCAAAATTATACTCTTTTGTTTCATATATGTGCCCAATATGATTATTTTGTTCATAGGGTTTGAATACGAGTGTTTCAACACGGTCAAATCTTACAGATATCGGATCAGAGTTTAATTGTTCTATCGGAAAAGTGTTGTTTTGAATAATAGAATCTAATTGAAATACAATACTTATGGGGTCCTCGGCATCTATGGTGTTACCTGAATTGAAAATAAAGGTTTGAGATATTAGTATTTGTGTACAAAATATTGTGAAGATTAATAGTGAATTTTTCATTATTTAGATTTAAAACTAATTTACTACAATTTTCGCTCACAATTAGAACACTCAAAGTCAAATAACCTCTGCAACAACAAAAGTACTTCCTCCAATATAAATAAACTCGTCTTTTTTAGCAATTGATTTACAGTGATCAAAAGCATCTTTTACAGAAGAAAAAACAGTTCCATGTCTGTTTTTTCTACTAAACTGATTTTTTAACTCATTAGCATCTAAGCCTCTTGGAATAGAAGGTTTGCAGAAATAATAATGAGCTTTTTTTGGAAACAAATCAATTAATAGGTCAATATCTTTATCATTTACAAAACCAATAACAAAATGCATTATTGGAATGTTTAAAGATTTAACATCTTCTAAAACAATCGACAGCCCTTCTTTGTTATGAGCGGTATCACAGATAGTTAATGGAGATTGTCCTAGAACACTCCACCTACCAATAAAACCAGTATTTAACTGAACTTTTAATAAACCAGCTGCTATTGAATCTTTGCTAATTTTCCAATTAGATCTTTGAAGTTCTTGTATTGCGCATAATACTGTTTGTATATTTTTATCTTGATAAGAACCTTTAAGGTCCGTAAGATATTTAATCTTTTTTTGTTGATCTGCATATAATATTTCAGAACCCATCTCATTAGCTTTATGGTTAAATACCTCTGAAGTTTCTAATTGAGTTTCTCCAATAATTACTGGAATATTTTCTTTAATTATACCTGCTTTTTCAAATGCTATATCTTTTAATGTTGTACCTAAAAACTTAGTGTGGTCTAAACCAATATTCGTGATTATAGATAATTCAGGGATTATAATATTTGTAGAATCTAACCTTCCTCCCATTCCAACTTCAATAATTGCTATATCAACCTTTTGATTTTTAAAATAATCAAAAGCTAGTCCAACAGTCATTTCAAAAAATGAAAGGTTATTGTCTTCAAAATATTGTTTATTCGAAGAAACAAACTCTACAACATCAGCTTCAGGAATATTTCCACCATTAATTTTAACCCTTTCTCTAAAATCTTTTAAATGAGGAGATGTATACAAGCCAACTATATAACCAGACTCTTGCAAAATTGAGGATAATATATGAGAAGTTGATCCCTTACCATTAGTGCCAGCAATATGTATTGTTTTAAAATAATGATGAGGGTTACCTAGGTGATTTGAAAGATTTTTAATATTATCTAAATCAACTTTATACTTGAAACTACCTGAGTTTTGATACACAGGTAATCTTTCAAACATCCATTCTATAATAGAATTATATTTCAACTTAATATTAGATAAAATCTCTGATAACTACAAAAACTGCAGCTCCTGAAATAAAACCTATTAAAGCCAACCAGGATATATGTTTAAAATACCAGAAAAAATTAATTTTTTCCATTCCCATTGCTACAACTCCAGCTGCAGAACCGATTATTAACATACTACCACCAGTACCGGCTGAATATGCAATAAAGTGCCATAGTGGATGGTCCATAGGCTCTGTGAACATACCTAAACTTGCAGCTACAAGTGGAACATTATCGATTATAGCGGAACCTACACCCATAAGAATAACTAGAACATCCAATGGAATAGCTTGTTTTAAATCCGTTGCAAATTCAAACAAAACTCCTAAGGATTCTAAAGCTCCAACAGCCATTAAAATTCCTAAGAAAAATAAGATACTAGGAAGCTCAATTTTAGTTAATGCTTTATGCACTGGACTAACATGACCACCAGATTCAGAAGAACCAACAGATGATAGACTATATTTAGAGTTACTGAATATTTCAGCAAATATTGAAACTACCCCTAAACTAAGCATCATACCTAAATAAGGAGGCAGATGAGTTACAACTTTAAAAATCGGAACAAAAACAATTGCACTAAGACCTAGAATTAACATTTTTAAACTATATCGGTTACCTTCTACTTTATCATCTGTATTTAGATCTATATCCCCTTTAAACTGAGGTAAAAATGAAGCTACAAAGGTTGGGACTACCATACATACAATTGAAGGAATCAATAAATAGTATATAAGCTCTCCAGTAGTTACTTTGTCTCCGATCCATAACATCGTTGTAGTAACATCTCCTATTGGTGACCAAGCTCCACCAGCATTAGCAGCAATGATTATTAAACCAGCGTACCATAACCTCATGTTTTTATCAGAAACAACTTTTTGTAGTATAGATATTAATACAATTGTAGCGGTTAAATTATCTATAATTGCAGAAAGAATAAATGCAAGACCTGCAAAAATCCATAAAATGGTTTTTTTCTTCTTATAACTAATTAGATCTTTAATAACAGAAAAGCCATTGAAATGATCAATAATTTCAACAATAGTCATTGCCCCTAAAAGAAATACTAAAATCTCCGCAGTTTTACCTAAATGATGAAGCAATGTTTCCTCCATAAGATGCTCTTTAGCATCCATATCTAATCCTCCAAAACCTTCCACCAGACCATGAATAGCTGGGCTGAACCAACTTGTAAATGTGTCTAAATTAAGAGCTATAATTGCCCATGAAATTGCCATCATGATTAATGCAGGGACTAACTTATCTACTTTTAAGGTATGTTCTAATGTAATAGCTAGGTATCCAAGAACAAAAACAACAATAACTAATAATTCCATAATTTTTATATTAATTTTTTGAAAGCTTAAATATAATAAATATTAAGATTTTCAGTATTAATATTTATTTAAATATTTCATAAACTTTTCCAGAGGAATGATTTCTGGAAGCTCCTGTAACTGACATCACACAGTTAATCTCATTTCTAAGTTTAAGTACACCTAAAAAACCAAAGATAAGGGCTTCTTTAAAATCTATAATTAAGGTTTCTGGTATAATAAATTCGGAAGATGAATGGAAATAAAGTCTATCAATGAAAAATGAATTCTTAACACCACCACCAGAAAGCAATACTGTTCCGTTACCATGTTTATTTAATATCTTAGAAATTTGAATAGCCGAATGCTCTACTAATGTCCTTAGTATATCTTGTGGATTATAATCATATTTAGAAATATCTATAAAAACATTTTTCAGCACCCATTCAAGACCTAAAGATTTAGGACCACTTAAATTATAATAATCGAGAGAGTTTAACCTTTTTAAGTAAAGGCTCAATAATTTCCCCAGATGATGATAAGCTACCAGATTCATCAAAATCAAAACCTAATTTTTTAGAATAGTAATTAAGTCCAATATTAAATGGACAAATATCAAAAGCTAATAAATCATTAGATTTAGTAAAGGATATGTTACAAAAACCACCTAAGTTAATACAAAACTTAAATTCCGGAAATAATAAATTATCTCCGACGGGGACTAAAGGTGCACCTTGACCTCCAAGAGAAATATCTTGCTGTCTAAAATCACATACACAAGTATGATTCGTTAGTTCGGAAAGCAACTTAAGATTACCTATTTGAAAAGTTAATCCCTTGCTAGGTTTATGTAAAACAGTATGACCATGGCTAGAGATAGCATCTATATTTGTAATCTCAAATGAAGCAATAAAATCAAGAATTAAATTACTTAATAATTTAGTGTACTTAAATCGATTATATCAATTTCGTCACGACTGTTGATTTGTTAAATCCTTTAAAATATTCATCCATTTATGACTGTATGGAACTGTGATTGCATTAATAATCTTAAATGACCAATTATTTGTATAAGAATAACGAGCATAACAAATATCTAAACCATCCAAAGAGGTTCCTGACATTAAGCCAATAATATGATAAGTAGATTTTTTCATATATATAAATATAAAAAAAAAGACCCTTACAAATAAATGTAAGGGTCTTCAAAAAAAGGCGGTGACCTACTCTTCCACAATAGTAGTACCATCGGCGCTAATGGGCTTAACTTCTCTGTTCGGGATGGAAAGAGGTGAGCCCCATTGCAATAACCACCTTAGGGTTATGGTTGTATAAAACAACACTAATATCTTAACATATTGAAAAAAAACATAAAAAACTCAAAAAAACAGACGTACAATAAGCCTATGGGTTATTAGTACTACTTGGCTATGACATTACTGCCTTTACACCTATAGCCTATCAACGTGGTAATCTTCCACGACCCTTTAAAGAAATCTCATCTTGTGGTGGGTTTCGCGCTTATATGCTTTCAGCGCTTATCCCTTCCCAACGTAGCTACTCAGCAATGCTCCTGGCGGAACAACTGATACACCAGAGGTTAGTCCAACTCGGTCCTCTCGTACTAGAGTCAGATCCACTCAAATTTCTAACGCCCACAGTAGATAGAGACCGAACTGTCTCACGACGTTCTGAACCCAGCTCGCGTGCCACTTTAATGGGCGAACAGCCCAACCCTTGGGACCTTCTCCAGCCCCAGGATGTGACGAGCCGACATCGAGGTGCCAAACCCCCCCGTCGATGTGAGCTCTTGGGGGAGATCAGCCTGTTATCCCCGGAGTACCTTTTATCCTTTGAGCGATGGCCCTTCCATGCGGAACCACCGGATCACTATGCTCTACTTTCGTACCTGATCGACTTGTCTGTCTCTCAGTCAAGCTCCCTTATGCCATTGCACTCTACGCACGATTACCAACCGTGCTGAGGGAACCTTTAGAAGCCTCCGTTACTCTTTTGGAGGCGACCACCCCAGTCAAACTACCCACCAAGCACTGTCCCTTGTTAGAGGTTAGACTCTAGATAAGCAAAGGTTGGTATTTCAACAATGACTCCACAACACCTAGCGATGCCGCTTCAAAGTCTCCCAACTATCCTACACATTACTTATCCAAAGCCAATACTAAGCTATAGTAAAGGTTCACGGGGTCTTTTCGTCCCACTGCGGGTAATCGGCATCTTCACCGATACTACAATTTCACCGAGCTCATGGTTGAGACAGTGTCCAGATCGTTGCACCATTCGTGCAGGTCGGAACTTACCCGACAAGGAATTTCGCTACCTTAGGACCGTTATAGTTACGGCCGCCGTTTACTGGGGCTTCATTTCAGATCTTTGCCGAAGCTAAACCCTCCACTTAACCTTCCAGCACCGGGCAGGTGTCAGGCCATATACGTCATCTTTCGATTTAGCATAGCCCTGTGTTTTTGATAAACAGTCGCCTGGACCTTTTCACTGCGGCCCATCCGAAGATGGGCGACCCTTCTCCCGAAGTTACGGGTCGATTTTGCCTAGTTCCTTAACCATGAATCTCTCGAGCACCTTAGAATTCTCATCCCAACTACCTGTGTCGGTTTGGGGTACGGGCTGCTTCACTTGTTTTTCTTGGAAGTCGCTTTTCTGGATTATCACCTCTACCGAAGTTTCAGTGTACTATCGCCGTGTTACCACTGGCTTCAACGTACTATTCCGTCAGTACGCACCAAATTTACGCCTCCGTCACTTTTATTGTGAGCAGGTACAGAAATATTAATCTGTTGTCCATCCACTACCCCTTTCGGGTTCGCGTTAGGTCCCGACTAACCCTCAGCTGATTAGCATAGCTGAGGAAACCTTAGTCTTTCGGTGTGCGGGTTTCTCGCCCGCATTATCGTTACTTATGCCTACATTTTCTTTTGTAGCTTCTCCAGCAAAACTCACGTTTTACCTTCGACGACACTACAATGCTCCCCTACCACTTTTACAAGTCCATAGCTTCGGTAATATGTTTATGCCCGATTATTATCCATGCCGAACCGCTCGACTAGTGAGCTGTTACGCACTCTTTAAATGAATGGCTGCTTCCAAGCCAACATCCTAGCTGTCTGTGCAGTTCAACCTCGTTTATTCAACTTAACATATATTTTGGGACCTTAGCTGATGGTCTGGGTTCTTTCCCTCTCGGACATGGACCTTAGCACCCATGCCCTCACTGCTGATTAACATTATATAGCATTCGGAGTTTGTCAGGAATTGGTAGGCGGTGAAGCCCCCGCATCCAATCAGTAGCTCTACCTCTATAAAACTATAAATCAACGCTGCACCTAAATGCATTTCGGGGAGTACGAGCTATTTCCGAGTTTGATTGGCCTTTCACCCCTACCCACAGGTCATCCGAACACTTTTCAACGTATATCGGTTCGGGCCTCCACTGTATGTTACTACAGCTTCACCCTGCCCATGGGTAGATCACACGGTTTCGCGTCTACCGCCACTAACTAAATCGCCCTATTCAGACTCGCTTTCGCTACGGATCCGTACCTGAAGTACTTAACCTTGCTAGAAACGGTAACTCGTAGGCTCATTATGCAAAAGGCACGCCGTCACCACGAATGGCTCCGACCGCTTGTAAGCGTATGGTTTCAGGATCTATTTCACTCCTTTATTCAAGGTTCTTTTCACCTTTCCCTCACGGTACTAGTTCACTATCGGTGTCTCAGGAGTATTTAGTCTTAGCGGATGGTCCCGCTTGATTCATACAGGATTACTCGTGTCCCGCACTACTCAGGATACCACTATGAATAATCGTCTTTACTTATACGGGACTATCACCCTCTATGGTTTCTTTTTCCAAAGAATTCTAATTCATAAAACATTCAATAACGTGGTCCTACAACCCCAAAATTGCCGTAACAACTTTGGTTTGGACTAATCCGATTTCGCTCGCCGCTACTATCGGAATCACTTTTGTTTTCTTCTCCTCCGGGTACTTAGATGTTTCAGTTCTCCGGGTTCGCTTCCTTTCGGATACTATATCTTCAATATAGTGGGTTTCCCCATTCGGATATCTGCGGATCAAATTGTGTGTGCCAATCCCCGCAGCTTTTCGCAGCTTATCACGTCCTTCATCGCCTCTGAGACCCTAGGCATTCCCCATACGCCCTTATTTAGCTTATTGTACTTTTTGTCTTTTTAATGAGTTTTGATTAATTGTTGCTCGCGCTACAATTAATCGAATTACTTTAGATTATAAATAATCTAAATTTTTATGTATCTTTTTCAATATGTCAATGAACTTTTACAGTATAAAACTGCTAGTGGAGAATATCGGAGTCGAACCGATGACCTCCTGCGTGCAAGGCAGGCGCTCTAGCCAGCTGAGCTAATCCCCCATAAAAATGAGTAATTAAATAACTCTATAAATGAATTATATCATTTACTCAACTTCTAAAATTTCCTTTATACTTAATAACTTGTATTAAGTAAATAGTAGTCTCAGGCAGACTCGAACTGCCGACCTCTACATTATCAGTGTAGCGCTCTAACCAGCTGAGCTATGAGACTCTACTTTATTTATTATAATTAACAGCAATGAGAACAAACTATTTTTTTCAATAGTAATCACTTTAGTCGTCTTTCTCTAGAAAGGAGGTGTTCCAGCCGCACCTTCCGGTACGGCTACCTTGTTACGACTTAGCCCTAGTTATCGATTTTACCCTAGGCCGCTCCTTGCGGTGACGGACTTCAGGCACTCCCAACTTCCATGGCTTGACGGGCGGTGTGTACAAGGCCCGGGAACGTATTCACCGGATCATGGCTGATATCCGATTACTAGCGATTCCAGCTTCACGGAGTCGAGTTGCAGACTCCGATCCGAACTGAGATAGGTTTTGTAGATTCGCTCATGCTCACGCATTGGCTGCTCTCTGTACCTACCATTGTAGCACGTGTGTAGCCCAGGACGTAAGGGCCGTGATGATTTGACGTCATCCCCACCTTCCTCACAGTTTGCACTGGCAGTCTTGCTAGAGTTCCCGACATTACTCGCTGGCAACTAACAACAGGGGTTGCGCTCGTTATAGGACTTAACCTGACACCTCACGGCACGAGCTGACGACAACCATGCAGCACCTTGTAAAGTGTCCGAAGAAAAATCTATCTCTAGACCTGTCACTCTACATTTAAGCCCTGGTAAGGTTCCTCGCGTATCATCGAATTAAACCACATGCTCCACCGCTTGTGCGGGCCCCCGTCAATTCCTTTGAGTTTCATTCTTGCGAACGTACTCCCCAGGTGGGTCACTTATCACTTTCGCTTAGCCACTCAGACCGAAGTCCGAACAGCTAGTGACCATCGTTTACGGCGTGGACTACCAGGGTATCTAATCCTGTTCGCTACCCACGCTTTCGTCCATCAGTGTCAGTACATTATTAGTGATCTGCCTTCGCAATTGGTATTCTGTGTAATATCTATGCATTTCACCGCTACACTACACATTCTAACCACTTCATAATGACTCAAGACAACCAGTTTCAAAGGCAATTCTACAGTTGAGCTGCAGGATTTCACCTCTGACTTAATTGTCCACCTACGGACCCTTTAAACCCAATAATTCCGGATAACGCTTGGATCCTCCGTATTACCGCGGCTGCTGGCACGGAGTTAGCCGATCCTTATTCTTACAGTACCGTCAAGACTCTACACGTAGAGTTTTTTCTTCCTGTATAAAAGCAGTTTACAACCCATAGGGCCGTCATCCTGCACGCGGCATGGCTAGATCAGGCTTTCGCCCATTGTCTAATATTCCTCACTGCTGCCTCCCGTAGGAGTCTGGTCCGTGTCTCAGTACCAGTGTGGGGGATCCCCCTCTCAGGGCCCCTATCTATCGCGGTCTAGGTGAGCCGTTACCTCACCTACTAACTAATAGAACGCATACTCATCTCATACCGTAACCTTTAATCAAAAAGAGATGACTCTTAATGATACTATAGGGCATTAATCCAAATTTCTCTGGGCTATTCCCTAGTATGAGGCAGATTGTATACGCGTTACTCACCCGTGCGCCGGTCGTCATCAAAGTGCAAGCACCTTATGTTACCCCTCGACTTGCATGTGTTAGGCCTGCCGCTAGCGTTCATCCTGAGCCAGGATCAAACTCTTCATCGTTAAATTTTAAATATTATTTAGCAACTAAAGAAATTATAATTCTATTTACTCAAAATGGTTTATTCTCTGTAATATTAAATCTTTCGATTTAATAATACGCTGTCAATCAATATTTTTAATGAACTTATTTTTAATATCCGCTATCACTTAATTACAAGCGGGGTGCAAATATATACCCTTTTTTTACACAACAAAACTTATTTGTAATAAAATTTAAGTTTAATTGAATTTTTAATGAACATCACTTAAAGTTATGATAAACAATTTCTCTAAGCGGGTGCAAATATATAATCTTTTTACTATTCTCAAAGCATTTTTAAAATTATTTTTACACATGAGTTTTATTTATTTCTTAAACCACTAGAAATAAATAATTTAGAGAGTAAATAATTACATGAAAAAATTCCAAACTAAACCAAATCTTACAGAAAAATCTCTATAAGGATAGCTTGGTGCAGAATAATAATCATATCCAGTAAGAGATGAATTAATATGTTCAGCCTTTAAATAAAGTCTTGTTTGCTGAATCTTTGCGTTAATAAAAAAATCTATTCTTGGAAAATTACCTATAAGTTTATTGTTTTGAACATAAAACTCAGACAACAGTGGATCGTAAGCATTCATATAAAACTCTGAAAAATAATTAAAAGTAAAGCCTGTTTGAAGAAACAATGCTTTATTAAATAGCTCATTTTGATAATAAAAGGAATTTCTAAAAATAAATTCAGGAATATTTACCACCCCTACAGCTTGCTCATCCACTCTTTGATACTGCAAAGTATTATCCAAAACAAAATTATTCATTGTAAACTTTTTAGACAACCTCATCTTAAACATATTCAGTTCATTTAAGCTCTGTACAGCAGCAAGCACTCCATCAACGTCTTTTATAAAATAAGTGTAATTAGATATTTTATTAAATTCAAAATTAAAATCAAATAAGTTGTTAGAATCAAAGCTTAAAAGATATTTAGTAGTACTTATATTTTGAAAATCATTATTCCAGTTATAGTTTGAGTAAACACTATGGTTCATTTTATAGTTATAATTGGTAGAGTTATCAACATCGCTAAATGCCAGCATAACGTTAGAGTCATTATTAATATTGAATAAAATACTGGCATTCAGCAAACCTCCTTGAGTATCCTTGCCTAATAAGGACTCATATTGAAAATCAAAACTGTATTTGTCTTTTTTTATAGCATAATTCAACCCAACAGAAATATTTTCTTCAATAATGGATTCATAATTAAATTGATCAATGTCTGCTAAGTTTTGATAACTATAGTTAATATCTCTAAAGTTAAAAAAAACTGACATTGTTCCAACTTTAGAAGAAATAAACGATGAATTAAAATTCACTAAAAAAGTATCGAATGATATTTTATCATTTACCTGTGTTGCATTATTTGATTCTCCAAAATATATATTTGGTGAATCTTGCCTGAACTGATAGTATTTATTTTCTAAAGATATAATATTACCAAAGGACCATTTTTTTATATTTAATGAGTCAGTTGAATTATTTATAAAATAATTTTGATTTAAATAAACTCTTTTACCCTGTAGTGTATTATCTGCATTTTCAAATTGAGGATCAAATACAGAACGATCAATAAATTCAGAATTGCCGGATTCAAAGTTAATAACATCATCATCCCTAATGCCACCATTTTCTTGTGAAAAAATATTTTGGTTAACATAGTGAGTTTTTAATATATACTTATCATTTTTAGATGTGAAGTTAGTTGAAAAACGGAAGTTTGAAGAACTTGACAA
>CASIAX010000018.1:0-18787 GCA_949372955.1 uncultured Flavobacteriaceae bacterium
AATTCTTTCTATGTAAATAGTCTATCCATTACAACCATCATTTACAAAGGAATTATAAAGCCTGAAACAATTGGATTATACTTTACCGATCTACAACAACCAGAACTAGTAACAAGACTAGCATTAGTTCACCAAAGGTTTTCTACAAACACACTTCCTTCATGGGAACTCGCACAACCATTTAGGTTTATGTGTCAAAATGGAGAAATAAATACATTAAGAGGCAATTTAAGTAGAATGAGAGTTCGAGAAGAAATTATGGAGAATGAAGATTTTGGAGAATACATGAAAGATCTGTTTCCAATAATTTTAAAAGGCAAGTCTGATTCTGCATCTATGGATATGGTTGTAGAACTTTTAACACTAACCGACAGAAGTCTTCCAGAAGCAATGATGATGATGGTCCCTGAAGCATGGGAAAAACACACCAACATGAAAGAGGAGAGAAAATCTTTTTACAAATACAATTCATGTATAATGGAGCCTTGGGATGGACCAGCATCAATACCATTTACAGATGGAGATTACATAGGTGCTCTATTAGATAGGAATGGACTCAGACCGTCTAGATATACAGTAACCAAGGATGGAAGATTAATTATGTCATCTGAAATTGGAGTAATTGAAATTCAGCCAGAAAACATTGTGTCACATGGTCGACTTGAACCAGGAAAAATGTTCTTGGTAGACATGAACAAAGGCAGAATTATAAATGATGATGAAATTAAGAATGAAATAACTACCAAAAGACCTTATGGAAAATGGATAAAGGATCAAATGATTGAATTAAAAGATATTCCCTATATAAAGGAAAATCAATTAAAAGAATCCATTTCTCTAAAAACACGACAAAGACTATATAACTATACTACAGAGGATATTCAAGAAATAATAACTCCAATGGCGCAAAACTCGAAAGAAGCTATTGGATCAATGGGTTCAGACACACCACTTGCGGTTCTTTCAGAAAAAACCCAACTAATCTATAATTATTTTAAACAATTATTTGCACAAGTAACAAACCCTCCACTGGATGGAATAAGAGAAGAAATAGTAACAGATATTAGTCTATCTCTTGGTCATGACAAAAACTTATTTGACATTTCACCCCGTCAATGTAGAAAGTTAAAAATTCAAAATCCAGTTATTTCAAATAGAGATCTACATAAAATTAGACAAATAGACTCTAAAGGATTTAAATCTAGAACAATTAAAATTCTATACAATAAAAGTAAAGGCCTAAACGGAATTGAAGACTCTTTAGATAGAATTATTAACGAAGTCGAAAGAAGTATAAATGAAGGATTTAATATAATTATTCTATCCGATAAAAATGCAAATAAAACAAACGCACCGATACCGGCTCTTTTAGCATGCTCATTTGTTCATCACTCGCTAAATAAAAGAAGAAAAAGATCATATTTTGACATAATAATAGAATCTGCAGAACCTAGAGAACCTCACCATTTTGCATCCTTATTTGGGTATGGAGCTAGTGCAATTAACCCCTATATGGTCAATGAAATTATTAAGACTCAAGTTAGGGAAGGATTTATTAAAGGCCACACAGAGATAGAAGCAGTAATTAATTTTAATAAAGCCATAGGAAAAGGAATATTAAAAATCATGAATAAAATTGGTATTTCCACACTACACTCATACAGAGGATCGCAACTTTTCGAAATTGTTGGGTTTAATTCTGAGTTTTCAAATAAATATTTTCCCTACACAACATCTAGAATTGAAGGGATTGGTCTTTATGAAATAGAAAAAGAAATATCTAAAAGATATGATTATGCTTTTCCATTAAATGATGAAAAGAATAAATTAAAACTTAACATTGGTGGAGAATACAGATGGAGACGAAATGGAGAAAGACACATGTTTAATCCTACAACTGTAACCAAAATTCAACAAGCAGTAAGGCTAAATGATCAAGAAAGCTATAACATATACGCAGATAATATCAATAAGCAGTCAGAAAGACTAATGACTATTCGTGGGTTATTTGAATTCAATGACTATGATCCTATTCCAATTGATGAAGTTGAACCTTGGACAGAAATTGTAAAAAGATTTAAAACTGGAGCTATGTCTTATGGATCAATTTCAAAAGAAGCTCACGAAAATCTAGCAATTGCAATGAACAGGATTGGTGGCAAAAGTAATTCTGGTGAAGGAGGAGAAGACAAAAAAAGGTTTGAAATAATGAAAAATGGTGATAACAAAAACTCAGCAATCAAACAAGTTGCTTCTGGTAGGTTTGGAGTATCTTCCAATTATCTAACCAATGCAAAAGAGATACAAATAAAAATGGCGCAAGGGGCAAAACCGGGTGAAGGAGGGCAACTACCAGGTGAAAAAGTATTTCCATGGATAGCAGAAGTAAGAAATTCTACTCCATTTGTAGGACTAATATCCCCACCACCTCATCATGACATATATTCAATTGAAGATCTAGCTCAACTAATATATGATTTAAAAAATGCAAATAGAGAAGCTAGAATTAATGTTAAGCTTGTTTCTGAAGTTGGAGTTGGCACCATAGCAGCTGGAGTAGCAAAGGCAAAAGCAGATGTTGTATTAGTTTCAGGTTATGATGGAGGAACAGGGGCATCTCCATTAACTTCATTAAAACACGCAGGATTACCATGGGAATTAGGAATAGCAGAAGCACAACAAGCCTTAGTTTTGAATAATTTAAGAAGCAGGATTGTAGTAGAATGTGATGGTCAACTTAAAACCGGAAGAGATGTAGCAATAGCGGCACTTTTAGGAGCTGAAGAATTTGGATTTGCAACAGCTCCATTAGTTGCGTCTGGATGCATAATGATGAGAAAATGTCACATGAATACCTGTCCGGTAGGAATAGCAACACAAGACAAACAACTTAGAAAAAACTTTAAAGGGAAACCAGAACATGTAATAAACTTCTTTTATTTCGTAGCTAATGAACTAAGAGAAATTATGGCTCTACTTGGATTTAAGACAATGAACGAAATGATAGGTCAGACACAAAAAATAAATACTTCAAAAGCAATTAATCACTACAAAGCTAAAGGTCTTGACTTTTCATCAATTTTATATCAACCATTTGATCCAAAAACAACAACATTAAGAAATATTGAAAATCAGGACCATAACTTATATAATGTTCTAGACATAAAGATCATAAAATCAGCACAAAAAGCAATTCATTATGGAATAGAAACAAACTTATCCTACAAAATTAAAAATACAAATAGATCTGTTGGCGCAATGTTAAGTAATGAAATATCAAAAATATATAAAGATATAGGACTACCTGACAATACAATAAATATTGATTTTTACGGATCAGCAGGACAAAGTTTTGGAGCGTTTGCTACAAATGGTATTAATTTTAAACTTGAAGGAAACACCAATGATTATTTAGGCAAAGGCTTATCAGGAGCAACAATATCAGTTAAAAAGCCTGAGAAAGCAGATTTCGTAGCAGAAGAAAATATAATAGCAGGTAACGTATGTTTATTTGGGGCAATTTCAGGAAATGTATACATAAATGGTATAGCTGGAGAAAGGTTTGCAGTTAGAAATTCTGGAGCTAATGCTGTAGTTGAAGGAATTGGAGATCATGGATGTGAATACATGACCGGAGGTAAAGTAATTGTTTTAGGAAAAACAGGCAGAAATTTTGCAGCAGGAATGAGTGGTGGAATAGCGTACATATATGACAAAGAGAATAACTTTATAAATGGACTATGCAATACAGAATCAATAGAGTTTGAAAATTTATCAAATGAAGATAGTATTCATTTAAAACATCATATAACTGAACATGTGAAATATACAAATAGTAGCTTAGGAAAAAGAATTCTTTCAAACTGGAGGAAAGAAAGTAGTCATTTTATTAAAGTAATGCCTACTGAATACAAGAAAGCACTTGAAAATATTTTACACGATCAAAAAACAACAAATAAGCTTTAATAAATGGGTAAATCAACAGGGTTTAAAGAATTTAAAAGAAAAGAAGACGGATATGTTTCGGTAAAAAAAAGAATTACCAATTATAATGAGTTTTCGGTCAAACTTGATGATAAAGACCTAAAAAACCAAGGCTCAAGATGCATGGATTGCGGAATACCATTTTGCCATAGCTCCTGCCCTCTTGGAAATTTAATTCCTGATTTTAACCATATGGTACACCAAGAAGAATGGCAAAAAGCTTCTTGGATTTTACATTCTACCAATAATTTTCCAGAGTTTACTGGAAGACTATGCCCTGCACCATGTGAAAAATCTTGTGTTTTAGGTATAATCGAAGAACCTGTTTCAATTGAAAATATTGAAAAAAATATAGTTGAAAAAGGCTTTAAAAATGGTTGGATTAAACCAAAAATTCCAGCTAAAAGAACCAATTACAAAATAGCCGTTGTAGGTTCAGGTCCAGCCGGTCTAGCAGCGGCACAACAACTAAATAGTGTTGGGCATAATATAATTGTATATGAAAAAGAAGACAAAATAGGTGGGTTATTAAGGTATGGTATTCCAAATTTTAAATTGGAAAAAAAAATTATTGATAGAAGAGTTGATATTTTAAAAAAGGAAGGGATTACATTTATTACAAATGCCAATGTAGGAGTGAATATTAGCATATCTGAATTAGAAGATTTTGATGCTATTGTACTTATGTGGAGGGGCATCTGAAAAAAGAGCTTTAAATATTCCTGGAGCAAAATCTAAAGGAGTAATTCAAGCTATGGATTTATTAACGAAGCAAACTAAGTATCTATATAATGAATCTATTAAACCACATGAATTAAAGAATAAAAATGTAGTAGTAATTGGAGGTGGAGATACTGGTTCTGATTGTGTTGGAACTGCGAATAGAAATGGAGCAAAGTCTGTTGTTAATTTTGAAATAATGCCAAAACCTCCTGTAAAAAGAAGCGCTAAAACTCCTTGGCCTTATTGGCCACTTCAATTAAAAAATAGCACATCTCATAAAGAAGGTTGTGATAGAAACTGGCTAATAAATACTAAAGAGTTCTTATTTGACAAGAACAATAAACTAACTGGCTTAAAAACTATAGAGGTCAAATGGGTGATTAAACAAAACAATCCACCTGAGTTAATTGAAAAGGAAGGTTCAGAAAAAATTTGGGATTGTGATATAGCATTACTAGCTCTTGGGTTTAGTGGAGCGGAATCAAGTTTAGCTAACAAATTAGGAATTAAAATTAATGAAAGAAATAATTATCAAACAACCAATTATCAAACAAATATTCCAAGAATTTTTAGTGCTGGTGACATGAGAAGAGGGCAGTCACTAATTGTATGGGCAATTTCTGAAGGAAGAGAAGCAGCTAGAGAGGTAGATTTGTTCTTAACAGGAAAAACTTCATTAGCAACAAAAGGAAAAGGACAACTTCCAATGATATAAAACTATCTATTTAGCAAATAGTTTTTAAAAGCTAAATAGCTATCAACGCTGACAGATTCTTTTTTCTTATCCATTACAGAAGTAATTTGAGTAGGCATCTCTAAGTTATTAGTATACAAATTGATAACCTCTGAAAATTTAGCTGGATGCGCCGTTTCAAGTATTATACATTTATAATTAAGATGTGATTTTATAAAATCTTTGGCCCCTAAGTATCCAACAGCTCCATGCGGATCTGGAATATAACTAAACTCGTTTATTAGTTCTTTGATTGCTTTTACTGTTTCTTCATCTGTAAAACTATAGGTATCTAGATTTTTCTTAATTAAATTAAAATCATTTTTATATATATTGCTAATTCTAATAAAATTACTTGGATCTCCAACATCCATAGCATTAGAAATAGTCTGAACTGAAGGCTTAGAGTCGTATATTTTAGTTTTTAAATACCTATTAACAACATCGTTTATGTTATTTGAAGCAATAAATTTATCAATCGGAAGACCCATTTCTTTAGCCATCATACCAGCACAAATATTACCAAAATTTCCACTAGGAACTGAGAATGCTATTTTATCTCCTTGTTCCAATTTTAAATCTCTATAACTAAAAAAGAAATAAAACATTTGAGGAAGCCATCTAGCTACATTAATGGAGTTTGCAGATGTTAATCTTATTTTATTTAATAAATCATTATCTAAAAAAGCTGTTTTAACCATTGCTTGACAATCATCAAAAGTTCCATCAACTTCTAAAGCTGTTATATTCTCGCCAAGTGTTGTTAATTGTTTCTCTTGCACATTAGAGACTTTTCCTTTAGGATAAAGTATTACCACTTTTATCCCTTTTACTTTATAAAAACCACTAGCAACAGCACCGCCAGTATCACCAGAAGTAGCTACCAATACAGTTACAGGTTTATTTTCTTCTTGATTACTTAAAAAATAAGCAAGACACCTAGACATAAACCTAGCACCAACATCCTTAAAAGCCATAGTTGGACCATGAAATAGCTCAAGAAATGAAATTTGACTATTTAACTTTACTAAAGGAAAGTCAAATGAAAGTACATCGCTAATTATTTTACGTAAATCTGATTCAGGAATATCTTCTCCAACGAATTGCTTAATACATTCATAAGCAATCTCTTCATTAGAAAAATCTTTTAGATTATTAATGAAACTTTCAGGTAGTCTCATTATTTTTTCGGGGAAGTATAACCCTTTATCTGGAGCTAAACCTCTTATTAAAGCTTCCTTAAAGGAAACATTTTTTGATTTTTTATTGAGGCTATAATAATTCATAAGTTTTTAATTTTAGATTGTTACTACTCCATTAGAACTAATTTTTGACACGTAAGTAGCAAAATCAATATTTGATTTTGAATAGACAGATTTAAATATCGATTCAACACTAATAGCCATATCTTTTCCTCTAGTTAATGCGAAAACGGATGGTCCTGAACCAGAAATTGAACAACCGATAGCTCCTGCAGCAATAGATTTAGATTGTAATTCATCAAAATATGGAATTAACTTACTTCTGTGTTTTTCAATAAGATGATCCTTTAATGAGTTTTTCATAAGCTCGTAATCGCTAGTGTGTAAGGCATGAACCAAACAACCTAGTTCTGACAACTGCTTTGTAGCGTCCGAAAGTGAAACCATTTTTGGTAAAGCACCTCTTGATTCAGAAGTTTTTATTTCAATTTGAGGATGAATAATTACAACATATAAATTTTTAGGAGTTGGTAATTGTAATACTTGAAGAGGGTGTAAGCTTTTAACCAAATTAAAACCTCCAAATATAGCTGGTGCAATATTATCAGCATGCTCAGAATTACTAGCTATAAACTCTCCTTTCATAGCAAAGTTTGTTAGCTCAAGTTTATTAAATGGTCTTCCTAATAATTCGTTTATGGCATAAACACTAGATGTAGCGCTAGCACCACTACTACCTATACCACTTCCTGGCTTAATTTTTTTATAAATTTCGATTTCAAAACCAAAATCTGGCTCTATAGAATCAATAAGTGCTTGAGCAGAAACAGATGCGACATTTTTACTAATCTCAAAAGGCAATTCAAAACCTTCAATCTTAGTGATTACTAGACCTTTTTTTATAGTTTTTCTTACTACCATTTCGTCACCCACACTTTCTAGAGGAAAGCCCAATACATCAAACCCACAAGCAACATTTGACACCGTTGCTGGTGAAAAAACTCTTATTTCATTCATAGATTACATATTAATAATTACAGCTATTAGTTAACTATAATTTTTGAGAAATTAATTCGACCCTTAATCATAATTTTAAGTAAGTAAACACCACTATTTAATTTACCAATATTTAACTTATCATCTATTATTTTAGTTTGAATTATTTTTCTACCGCTAATATCAAATAACTCGATAACTTTAACACCATGTATAGATGATTTTATATAAATAAAATCAGTATTTGTGGGATTAGGGAATATTCTAAGCGATAGGTTATTTAATTCAACCGTAGATAATTGCTCATCATTTGTTAAAATACTGTACCAAGAACTACCCTCTGACCCTACATTTCTAACACTCATTGTATTACTTGTTCTCGACAAAATTTGATAGGTTTGTCCGCCGAGTGCGGTATACATCCCTAAATTACCAAAAGAATTAAATGTAATAGTTTCTTCGTCATCTTCAACATCACTGGTAATATATTGATCTGTATGATTAATTAACGGGTAATAGAAATATTCATTATACTGATTGTCCGGTGAATATGAGTTTTCTAAATTTGGATCAAAGGCAGCATCAATTTCAGGTTTTTTTCCAAAGATTGATTCATCATCGCCAGTATCTATTTCCATAACTCCGTTTTCAGTAAATGTCCATCTGTCATCGAATAATCCTGTCTCGGAATCTTCGAATGCACTAGAGTTCCACCATGGGGAATAATCTGAACCTCCACCTAAACCTCTGTAATTATCAACTTCTGCTTGAATTCTCCAAGTTCCAGATGATAAAAATTCTACTAATTCTTCATTGGTATTATTGTTTCCATCAGCTGATACGAAATCCATCCAATTTAAATTGAAAGGAGATTGAATTACAGTCATTCTAAGTGTGTATAATCCTTCAGGTAAATCCCTTGAATATGAAATAGTTTGCCAGTTTTGCCAACCACCCGTATTAGGAGTGGATATCACCCCAATGTTTTCTGTCGATGTATCATTAATTAATTCTAATTTTAATGATCCTGAGCCTTGAGAGGCGACTCTAAAACTTATTGTATAATCACCAGAATCATTAATTGCCACAAGATAATCAGCAAAATCTCCTTGGTCTGTATATCCAATATTTAACCCACCAAAAGTATCACTCGTTTCTTCTGTCTCTAATCCTTCCTGGAAATAAAAATCTTCTGCCTGTATTCTTCCAGGAATTAATAATCTTGTGGATAAATTATTTTCCACAGGGTAATCTTGAAAACTATACAGATACTGACCTGTCTCAGAAAGCAAACCTTCACCGTTATAACTTATTGTAATTTCGTCTTGAAATGACATGTAATTTTCAGTAATAACATTAATAACCTGACTATTATTAGAATCAATTTCTACAGCTGAAATTTCTGTGGATTCGTCGTTTAGTTTAAGATCAAACATATCCATATCTAAATTTTGATTTGCCAATGGATGTGTGAGAACTATTTTGATTGATTTTTCATCTTCTAAAGTATTTGCTAATAAAACTTCAAATTCAGGGCTTTCATCGGTAGACTCAAAGAACTCTAACTTACTGAGATTAAAAGAAATATCACCTTTAATTTTTAATTTCAGTTTTTGAATTCCTTCGGATAAATATACATTTGCAGTGACCCTATTTATAAAATTGGAATACCCTCCACTATTGTAAAGGTTTATATAGTCCGTAATTTCTAAATCATCAGAAAATAATTTAATCTTTCCGCCATTTTGCTCAGAAGAATATCTAGTTATAATGTCATAGAAACCAGATTGTTGAACATCGACAGTATATAATAACCATTCTCCATCTTCGACCCAACCTATATTATAACCATTACTTTCACTATCATTTGATTCTTGGATATCTACACCATCATTTCTATAAGTCCAACCATTATTCCAAGTAGTATATTCATCTGTTGAAACCTGATATGTACCACTAATTACATCAGAATATGCATACTGTTCAGTACCTAAATCGTAATCTGTTAAATATATTATACCTGGTATTAAGTTTTCAGAATAAGCAAGAGTTTCATTAGTATGAGGTTGCCTCATCATAGCATCAATAACATTACTATTGAAATGGGCATTTTCAATACGAGAATCAGTACTAAATTGCATTAGCCCTTGCATTGCATTTTCTATACTTGGCTGGTTTTGTCCATCAGCAAAATAGTTAATAATAGATTGAAAATTAGAATTTGACGAAATCGATAAAGTCGAATTTATAGATTCTGTTTTTTTCCATGGCCACCATGCCCACCCTATTTCATTATCTTCAAATAATCTAATTGCATCGGTAAACCATAAATTTGAGTTTTCCCCAGATTCTCCCATCCATAAAGGAGTATTATATTGATTTCTTATATCGAGTACCCATTGAATTGATTCTTGATCATTAAAACTCCAATATTTATGAAAGCTATAAACCATATTATCATCCCATGGAGGAAGCAAGCCAGAAAAATCATTTGCAAACCAATTTCCTTCAACAAAAATTATATGGTCAGTATCATGTTCTCTAATTTTTGTAGTTACCTGATAATAAAAACTTCTTAGCTCATTGGTGCCTAGATCCCAATTTGTTTCGTTTAATAAATCATAACCTCCTATCCAAGGTTCATCTTTATATCTAATTGCTAATTGTTCCCAAAGTGCTATAGTTTTATTTTGGTTCTCAACACTTTCCCATAAAGAGGGATAGTCTGGGTTATAATCTGAGATAGATTCGTCATATCCTTGTCCACCAGGTGCGGCGTGAAGATCTAAAATTAAATATAACTCATTGGATTCACACCAATCCAATAATTCATCAACCATATCAAATCCCTTATCCAACCAAGTGTTTTCATCAGTAACTGGCTCGTCTTCTATGGATAATGTAAATAAATTATAATGTATAGGTAACCTTACACTGTTAAAACCCCAGCTTGCAATTGAATCTATATCTTGTTCAGTAACAAAATTTTCAAGCCAGGAATCAAAATAAGTTTCTGTATTTTCATCACCTACTAAATTTATCAACTTTTCTTTAAATTCTTGTTGATTTATAGCGCCTGAGGAGTAGTTAAACATATAAGGCTCTTGTAGCATCCAACCACCTAGACCAGCTCCTCTAAGAATAATCTCGTTATTATTTTCGTCTACTATATCTTTATTTAAACGTCTAAGATTTTGACTAAAGATTGTCGATGAAAAGATAAATAAGATTAAAAGCGTGATTTTTTTCATGAAAAATGGTCGTACTATTTATTAATCTATGTTATCTAAACCATACAACGTTATCTCAGATCCATGACAGTAAGTATCACTACCGTAATTACCTGTGATTGATATTTTTAAATAATTAAACTGTTCAGATATATCTTCAAGCTCAAAATCATGACCATTTGCTGCAGATTCCATTGCAGCAGCAGGAATATTTCCATCTGCATCTCTAGGGTCCCCAATATCATATTGACCTAATAGTGTCCACTCCTGTCCATTATTACTGGCAAATAAATCAAAAGATTTCATGTTTTCTTCTTGATAATAATAGGCAGTAACTGGAGATGGACCATTATACCAAAATGCTCTTTGCCATACTTTTAAACGATTAATCTTTATGTTTTTGTTAAGGTTTACAACTATATCTAATGGCCAGTTTAATGTGCCCCCATTTTGATCTCTCCAAATAATAAAATAACTATTATCACTATCTGTTTGAGTGGTATCAACTATATCATCCCAAAAACTAACTGTAGAGCCTTCCCAAGCATTTCCATCAACCGATTGATTTGATACTAAACTCCAAGTTGATTTATCGATTACTTCTTCAAATAAAGGGGAATACACTCCTTTTTCCTCTAATTCGGTTACATTTCCATCAAAATCTTCAACTTTGGTTAAAAAAGTAAGTTCGGTTGCTTCTAAGCCTCGAATAAATCTATTTTCTAAAGGGTTATTTGATGATAGTATTCTGATTTCTTCCTCTGAGCCATTTTGAATATGTACATACACATAAACTGTTTTAGACTCTATGTTTTCCCAAGAAACTCTAACACCTCCAAGATCAGCAGAAAATTCGATACTTTCCTGTACTAAATAAATAAAAGATTCAAGAGGAATGAAATCAACTATTTCAGCTTGTGATATATTATCATTGTTATCCACTACATACAAGCTAACTTCAACAGATGAAGTTTGATTTAATCCTGAAATCTCAATTTGATTATTATGGACACTAGAAACTCTATAAACATCCACTCCAAGGCTATTTGTATACTCTGCTCTTACAAAAAGAATATCGTTATCATCAGGAAGAGTGTAGGATATAATACCACCTCCATTTGTTGGGGTTATAGATTCTACACTTAGTTTTCCAGGTGGAGTAATATCACCACTTTCCTTCTCATCACAAGAAAAAGTAAATAATAGCATTGTAAATACAGCCAAAAATATTTTTATTTCTTTTTTCATATTAATTAAATTTTTTACCAACCTGGATTTTGAATTAAATTAGCATTAATAGTAAGTTCGTTTATACTTATCGGATGTAAATAATCCCTTGGACTACTAAATGATCTATTCCCAACATCCCTAAGTGTATAGAATCCATTCTCCGTAGTTTCATCCACAGACCATCCTTTAACAGGTGAGTTTAAATAGTTTTCAGCCAATTTCCATCTCCTTAAATCATTATATCTATGTCCTTCAAATGCAAACTCAATTAACCTTTCATGTCTAATAATATCTCTTAAACCATCTATTGTTGTGTGCTTATTGACTGTCGCTGCAATAGTTGCATCACTCCATGCTTCTTCAACAGTTTTTATACCAGCTCTTTCTCTAACTGCATTTAACATGGTATAGACTTCCTGAGTTGGGCCATTAAATTCATTTGCTGCTTCAGCATAGTTTAAATAAAGCTCTGCTAATCTAATCATAGGCCAAGCATATTGAACAATTTTATCATAACCATCTCCTTCAGAATCTGGGTGAACTATTTTTTTAAGTGCATAACCAGTAATTAAATAATCACTAGTGTTTGCTATTCTTCCGTGAGTTTCCCCTTTTTTCATTTTTAGATTCCATTTACTTCCCCATGTTCTATTATAACCTCTGTCAAAACCAATATTAGCATAAAATCTTGGTTCTCTATTTAAATGTAGGTTCGCTGTCCTTTGAGCAAACTGAGCATATGGGTTTTGTGAAGTAGAAATATTAGACACATTATATCTATTATTATAATCAAATGTAAGATCTTCATCAATAGGAAGACCATTTTCAGTATAATACATTTCAACAGACCTAAGAGTTGGCGCAACCCATTGCCATGCAGCTTCTACTGAAGATGATGTTGGGCTTTTCATTAAAGAACCAGCTTGAATTTGCCACCAATTAGTTCCTACAGGATTTGAATGCCCCCAAAGAAGCTCATTATTCCATCTATCGACAATTGAATACCTAACATCATACTGTTTTTTTACAATCTCATATTCATAATTTTCAGTATCAAAAGTTGGAGGTGTATCGGTAAACTCATACAAAGCTGAGCCTTGAGAAATAGCAGTATTAATAGCATCTAAAGAAGCATCCATGGCTAATTCCCATTTATTAATATCATAATCTTGATTAAAGAAGTGTTCTCCATTTTCATTAACAAAACCAGAGTAAAATTCACTATTTCCATTAAATAAAGGACTAGCTGCAAATAATAAAACTCTAGATTTTAAAGATTTAGCAATAACCTGATCAACTCTACCTAAATCATTATTATTAAGAACTCTTAACGGAAGATTAATAATCGCTAAGTCAATTGTTTGCGTAATATATGTAATACATTCATCTATTGTATTTCTTCTAACACTAACTTGTTGATCATTCGCTGAAATTGGTAAATTCTCATCAGTTATTGGAATAGGACCGTAATACTTCAAAAGTGTGAAATGATAAAATGCCTTTAAAAACTGGGCTTCAGCTTTCCATGCATCTTTTTCTTCTTGAGTCATATCAACAACATTATCCATGTTTTCAATTAATGTATTACAACTTCTAATACCTCTCCATAATGACCCATGTCTTTCATATCCAGACCAATAACTCATTAGTGGATCAGATGATGATTGAAGTCCTTTCATCAACCTAATACCGGCTGTTTCTTTGGCAAGCGGAGTAGTTAATGCATCAGTAGCTGTAAAATAAGAACTATATAGGTCATCATTTTTAGGAAGATAGCTGTAGCATGTTGCTAAGGCTGTATATGCGGATTCTTGTCTATCAAACAGTAAGTCTATTTCCTGAGTTTGATCAGGAACAATATCTAAATATTCATCACAACTAAAAAGTGAAAATGAAATAAGAGCTAAGTATATAATATTTTTTTTCATAATTTTTTTCTTAAAATTTAACTTGTAATCCTAAGTTGTATATTTTTTGTGGTGGATAACCTAAACCATTGCCACCCATCTCAGTATCCCAAAGATCAAATTTGCTAAATGTCACCAAATTTAATCCTGTAAAGTATATTCTTGTGTTTAAACCACTGAATATTCCACTACTTTTTTCTGGAATTGTATATCCGAATTCCATATTTTTTAATCTTAAAAAATCCCCCTCACGTTGCCACCAAGTTGACTGCTGATTATTGTTATTTATTTCATAAGTAGAAAGTCTAGGCCAAAATGCATTTGGATTAGGGTTGTTTTCAGACCAATAATTATTTGCAATAACACTTAAAGCGTTTCTCTCATTTACAAAAGGAGATATATCATTAGGGTTTATAAAAAAGGATACTTTTGCAGCACCTTGCATGAAAATAGATAAATCAAAGTCTCTGTATCCTGCTGAAATACCAAAACCATAAATGATTTCAGGAACTTGAGGAGATCCTATTGCTGTCATATCATTTTCGTTAACTACACCATCACCATTTAAATCAGTATATTTTATATCTCCTGGAAGATAGGCATTTGAAGATGATGAGAACCCATTAAATTGCTCCGGTGAGTTAGCAATATCTTCCGCATCTATAAATAATCTTTCCGCTATTAAACCGAATGGCTGATTAACAGGATACCCTATTCTACTTAAATTATCAAACTCATATATAGGGTCTCCATTTAAAATAATTTCATTGGTAGCGTAAGTAAAGTTAGCTCTACCTGTGATATATAATCCAGATGAAAAGGCTTGATTATAATCTATTGATGCATCAACTCCCTTTGATTTAACCTCTCCAAGATTACTGCTAATCCCTGTAGTTAACCCCATGGATTCAGGAATATAATTCCTTTCCATATAAATTTGAGATCTATGTTCTGTAAAATAATCTACTTGAAGGTTTAAAGCCTTATTAATTTCAAGTTCCAAACCAAAGTTTGTTTTTTCCGCAACTTCCCATGTAACATTAGGGTTAGAATATCTATCTATTAAATAACCACTAGTGTAGTTATTATAGTCTAGACCCCAAGAATACCCATTATCTCCATAATTTAAATTTACATCAGACAAATAAAAGAATCTATCGCTAGCACTAGATATTGCATCGTTTCCAACTTTACCATTAGTTATTTTAAATTTCAATAAAGTAATACTTGAATTCATTTCTTCAAACCATTTCTCGTTAGAAGCTATCCATCCAAAACCAACAGATGGGAAGAAACCAAATCTATTATCTTGAGCAAATTTTTCAGAGCCATTATACCCAAAATTAAACTCAGCATAATACCTACTATCAAAATTATATGAGAACCTACCCGAAATACCCATGTTTCTAGATGGTAATGAAGCAAAATCACTACTACCACTAATTGTATTGAGAGATTCACTAAAATTGAATACTAACAATCCTCCAATTTCATGTTTTTCTTCAAATATCCTATTATACTCTGTAGTAAATTCATAATAGAAATTACTGTTACTATAATTATTAATCTCTGGGCTGTTTAAGTATTCTGTCCCTTCAGAAATTTGGTATAGGTAATACAATAAACCTTCTTCTGTTTCAAGCTCAGCAGTACCATAATAAAATGGATTATAACTTCGCTTATTTTCATTCTCTGCATAAGTTCTAACCGATGCTAAACCTCTAAACTTTAAGCCTTCTGTTATAAAACCTAAGTCCTGCTCAAGCTGAACTTGAGATAAAATTGTATTTGTAAATCTGTCTTTATATCCTTTTACCATATCAGCATATGGATTAGGATAACCCCCGTTACCTTTATTTCCAAATAAAGTATGGTTGTAGCCTAAATTATTTTCGTATTGATAATATTTAGGAAAGTTAACTGGGTTCGCATTCATTACATTTCTAAATATATCATTAGCCGATTCACTTGGCCCATTATATCTTTCAAATAAAGAATAAAATTTAACTTTAATCTTAGTAGTCTCAGTTAAGTTTATATTAATGTTAGCCCTCAAATTAGATCTATTAATATCTATATTATTATTAAAATTATTTAAAGGGTCGACTTTTAATAAACCAGTATCATTATTATGTGATATAGATAAATAGTACTGTGCAATTTCTCCACCTCCATTGACATTAAGATTAGCCTTTCTATTTAATGTGTAATCTTTAAATAACTCATTATACCAATTAACATCTGGGTATATATTTCGATCATCAGAATTATTGGTTCCATATATTTTATTAATTGAATACTGTAATGGTGCTGATGGGTCTCTAGACCTAGTTGCTTGATTATACATATTCATGTAATCCACTCCACCAAGAAACTTATTTGTTTGAGTTGGTGAAGAAAAAGAATTTTCGTATCTAAATGAAATCTTTGCTTTACCAGCTTTACCCTCTTTAGTAGTAACTAAAATTACTCCATTTGCACCTCTAGCTCCATATAATGCTGTAGCTGTTGCATCTTTCATAATTGAAAAAGTAGCAATATTATCTGGCTCAATTCTAGCTAAATCATCCGTGGATACTTCAATTCCGTCTATTAAAATTAATGGGTTATTTGCATAACCAAAAGAAGTTACCCCTCTAATAAAAAATTGCGCATTATCTGCACCAGGTTCACCAGATGTTTGATAGGAAATCATCCCTGCCATTCTTCCAGCTAATGAATTAGTTAAGTTAGAGGAAGGTATTTTTAATTCAGATGGATTAATCGTATTGATCGATCCAATAACACTATTTTTTTTCTGTTTTTGAAAAGCTACAACTTGAACCTCATCTAAAGACTCAAAATTCTCTTGCATGATAACATTCACTATACTTTGATCAGAAATAGTGATATTTTGGGATTCAAAACCTATGTAAGAAAACTTTAACACATCACTTTTATCATTTGCTTTTAGAGCATAATTACCCTCAAAGGTTGTAGATACTCCGTTAGAAGTACCTTCAATTTGTATTGTAACTCCAGGCAAAGGCTGGCCTTGCTTATCAACTACTTTTCCAGTAACTAATATCGATTGGGCGTAAATAATATTTGAAAAAAGGATAATAAAATAAAGACCTTTTTTTAGATTAATTTTTTTTAACATGCTACAAGTTTAAAACGAATAATTATTTACCTTTTTCAAGAATCTAAGATAGTATAACAGGTTTCTATTAAAAATTTATACAATCAAAAATTTCTTAATAATTACATAAAATTAACTATAATCATCCGTTGATTATAGTTAGTAGATCAAAAAGTGGACTTATAAAAAGAAAATATGAGTTTAATATATTGATTATTAATGTTTTAAATTAATTTAGTGCAATTAAAAAAGTGGATTTTTAATTTAAAAAATAGCTGATTAATGACTTTATTCAATTTTCTTTATTAAATCCTCAAAATTATCTCTGTCAATTGAATTATTCTTAACTGTTGCCCTATAATTATAGATTGTGTTAACTGAATACCTTAAAATTTTAGATATTTTTGCGCTATTAGTTATACCAAGTCTTATTAGAGCAAATATTCTCAACTCCGTATTTAGTTCTTTACTATTTGTTATCTCAAGTCTGTAATCCTCTTTTACAAGTTTCTTAAATTCATCAATAAAATTAGGATATATTTTCAAAAAAGCTTCATCAAAATTTTTGTAAAATATTTTAAGTTCATTATCCTTTAATTGCTTGGATTTTGTTAGCTCTAATAAAGCATTGTATTTATTAGAAGTAATATGATTTCTAACCATTTTTCTATACATATCTAAGTGGTTAATATAGTCAGAATACAAATTCAGAAAAGTACCTAAATAATGCTCTTTAACTCTATCTGAACTTGATAATTTTTGATAAATTTTATTTAAATCTTGATTAGCAATTTTTAATTTAGAACTGGTGATAGACAGTATTTTTATTTGTTTATATATATATATTATAGTTATAAATAAGATCAGTGCTAATAGACTACTTATAACTAGCAGTACTTCTAAGTCAGTCTTTTGTTTTGAGCTTCTGTATTCATATGCTTTAGTAATCAGTGGCAATGTGTTAGAAACGATAGTTTTTCTGTGTAATGAATTATAAAACTCAGCATCTTCATATGCATAATTTATATAGAGATAGGCTGTTTCTAAATCATTTTCTTGATACAATATGTTTGCCAAATTTTCCAAGGAGGCATTATCTTTTATAGATAATCTTATGTCAGAAATAGCTGAAAGTATAAGGTTCTTTTTTTGATTATAATCATTGATTAAATCACTCTTAACACTTAGTCTTAAAAGTGATCTTTCAAACCTAATTATTGAATAAGCTCTAGAGTACTTTTTGGTTAATTCTAATCTTTTATTATTTACTTGTAGGGCTTTTTCTGCTTGACCAGCATCTCTAAATTCTTTTTCTTTAATACTTAAATATGGTTCAGAATCTACTTGAAAATAAGTACTCAGTGTATCTTTATACGTATTGTATAATTTAGAATACTGTTTTTTACTTTCATTAGCAATTGTATAGTAACTTAATCTTGAGTAACCCTCAGCATAATTAGCATAATATTGAATTATATTATCCTTAGAAATAATATTTTTATTTAATCGATTTAAAATATCAATAGACTCTTTGTATTGTCCAGAAGAGATTAACAATTGAGTGAATTTTAATAAGGTTTCTGTCTCTAAATTTAAGTCATCTAATTCCTTTGAGATAGTTAAGTTTATCTCAATATTCTCAATCGCCTTATTTAAATTAT
>CASIAX010000019.1:0-10375 GCA_949372955.1 uncultured Flavobacteriaceae bacterium
AATCAACCATGTCTGTCATAGAATCATGAAACTGTAAGAATTGAACCTTATTAGTTCCTGGTTCTTCAAACACGTATGATCTTAGATCCTTCACATCCATCGCTGTTTTTACAGCATTCATCCAATGAGTGACCATCATTGTAAAGTTGTCTTTGGAGTCTGTCTCGATTTCATTAACCACCATGATTTGGGAATTTACCAAAGTTGATGCTGAGATTAATAGTGTAAAAATTAATTTTTTCATTGTTTTTATTTTTAATAGTTGTGTTTACCCTAGTTCATCATTCCTGAAGAAAGCTGCGGCATTAATTGAAGTGTTTCTGTTTTTTCACCATACATTTCTAAAGATGCATCGAAGTTATTAGCATCCTCATCCCATGATCCCCAGCCAAATAGTTCATTATAGTCATCTTCCCAGCTAGTTTCTCTTGATTTGAATACTTGTTCATAGCTAGAAAACCCTACAACTCTTACAAATTGGTTTTTACTCCCTCCGCTTACTAATCTAAACAAAGTAGCTTGAGCATCCATCTCTCTTAATTCCATCATTTTGGTAATTCTTGACATCAGCCTTCTAAAGTGTAACACTTTGTCTGCTTTGACCTCGTACACCGTTCTTGTGATGTATTTTGACGGAATGGTCGTAGTTGGATCAAAGTTATAAGATTCATTTTTTAGACGCACCCATCTTTTCTGCCCTTGCTCACTGGCAATATATTTACCGACATTATCATCCCAATAAGCCGCCTCAATAGAACGGTCTAAATCATAGTCTGCTGGTTTTTTGTTCGCCTCTATACGCTCATAGGCTCCACTAAATGGACCGGTAAGGACCTTGTAAGTTATAATCCCCGACTCAGGAGTTGAATTGAATGTTTTTGTTTTTAGTGCTACAGCGGCTTCAAATTTTTGAACTTTGTCTGCTTTTGGGGTGAAACGCCACGTATTCCAGTATTCTCTCTTTGCGTTTCGTTGCCCAAAAACTAACGTTGAAAGACAAAGGGTTAAGATAATAATTAATTGTTTTTTCATTTTAAAATTATTTAAGGATTGATTATATTGGGTTGATTTAGAAATAATACTGCTCTCTAGCTTTAAAAACAACTCCGAAGATGTTGTCACAAATTTAAAGCAAACGGATTCGTTATTTCATCTTCAAATATAATTAATAGTTTTTAAATGCAACTGATTTTTTTCAATGAAAATTGTACTAAACACCTAATTAATCCCAATCAAATAGGCTTAAAGCTTAATTAAATGTAAAAAATGGGCTTTGAGCTCAATCCAATAAGCAACTAGGAGAAAGTTTTTTTTATTTTACTTAAATTCACTGTATGAAAAAGATTACTATCCTAATTCATTGTAAAGATCAGCCTGGAATTATTGCAGCTGTAACTAATTTCATAGCTTCTAAAAACGGTAATATCGTATACATTGATCAACATGTGGACCAGGAGCAGCAGGTGTTTTTTATGCGATTAGAAGGGAAATTTGAGGAAGCTTCTTACAATAGTTCAGACTTTAAAGTTGAATTTGAAAAAACCCTAGCCACCAATTTTAAAATGAATTGGGAGCTATACACCTCCGCCTACAAGCCTAAAATGGCATTATTTGTCTCTAAATATGATCATTGTTTGTATGATATTTTAGGACGCTATAAGTCTGGAGAATTGGATTTAGATATTCCCTTAATTGTGAGTAACCATCTAGACCTAAAACCAATCGCTGATAGCTTTGAAATTCCTTTTTATCACGTCCCTGTTAGCAAAGCAACCGCAGCGGAGGCAGAAACAAAACACCTATCACTTTTGTCAGAGCACCAGATAGATTTCATTGTACTAGCACGCTATATGCAAATTGTGCCAGAAGGAATTATAAATAAATATTCTCATAAAATAATAAACATTCACCACTCCTTTCTTCCGGCGTTTGTAGGTGCAAAACCCTACCACTCAGCCTATAAAAGAGGGGTTAAGATTATTGGAGCCACTTCACATTACGTTACGGCTGAATTAGATGCCGGACCTATTATTGAGCAAGATGTCACTCGAGTGTCACACACGCATTCAATTAATGACTTGGTTTCAAAAGGAAGAGATTTAGAAAAAATAGTTCTCTCAACTGGAATCAAATTACATGTGGAACGCAAAGTGATGGTTTACAATAATAAAACAGTGATTTTTTATTAACTAATTAATTTATAACTAAAATATCATGGAACAAAACTCCACTCCTACAATACAAGTCACAACTTCTGGGAAGGTCGTAGTCACAAATGCCAAAGACGTTCTTTTACTGGACGGAGAAGGAAATGCTATAGCAACACGAAACCGGTTTACGCTTTGCAATTGTGGTAAAACTCAAGACGGGCCTTTTTGTGACGGCTCACACAAGCAATAGCCTTAGTGAAAACTAATAAATAAGCCTTCACAATAAATTATGAAGGCCTATTTATAATTATCTTAAAGGAGTGTGTTACTGCCTGTACATCGTTGTGAACTCGTCATCTCCTTCTTCATCTCCGCCCACTAACATCGTATCTTGATCTATCACAGAATAATAAAGGATTACTAGCTCATCTGGCTCTGAGTCATAGTTTAAATTAATTTGAGTATCCGTTGATGACCAAGAAAAGGTTGATAGTAGGTTAGGTGGTATTGCTAAAGCTCCTGTAGAATCCGAATTAAGTACGAGTTCAACTTCAAATTCCGACCCAATATCGTCTTCTGATTCAGTAATATAACCGGCCCAAGTCCCTACAAGAACAAAACTTGTCTCTTCATTATTATTATCGTCATCACTGGCACAGGCAAAAGCTAAAAAAGCAAAAACAAAAAATAGTTTTTTCATAATACGTGAATTTTAAGTTTAGTTAATAAAAAATATGTGCGAATTGAAAAACAAACGCTTCGCAAAAAATTGTGAAGCGTTTGTTAGATTCCTTTAATTACTTAATCTCATCAGCTGCAAGGACACGTTCAGTTACATAAAACATTTGAACTTTCCCGTTTGAGATAAGAGCATCGTGAACTTGACCCAATTTAACTTCTTTGCCTTCAACTGTTAATGTCAATTCATGTCCAGAAGTTACCCATTGGCGTAATTCACCTTTCTTGTTTGTAAACTCATTTTCAATAAGGTAACTAGTTTTCCATTTTGGTGATGCATCGGCAAACCAGTTTGTTAAAAACTCGAGGTGAGCATCACTGCCTTCAATAACCTGGCCATTAGGCGCATATGCTTTGAAGCCTTCCTCAGCATTCAAACTTTTAATAGTTTCTAAATCCTGGTCGTTATGGGCTTTAATATAAGTTTCCCAAATCGCTAAGTTGGACATATCTCCACTATAAAGAGGGGATTTAGTACCATCATCTTCGATTTCATAGCCAATAGCCTTAGGAGTATTAACATCTATCTTAGTTGTTGTATTGCACGAAATCAATACGGCTGTCATTAGTAGGGTAAAAATTGATTTTTTCATAATGTTAAATTGATTTTATTTATAGATTAAATTATTGTTTTACTGGCTTAGAAAATTGATTCATGAAAATGATTTTATCTCCCTCAAACATGAAAGCCTCCATCCATGCAAAGGCAGACTTTTCTCCAGTTTCCGTGACTACAGTAGCGTTATCCCATAACAACACCCACTGGTCACCGTTGTCACCAACTACAGAAAGGTTAACCCCTACTTGGTAATCCAATATATCCATTTTAGAGTAGACCTCTTTTAAAAAACTTAAAATAGTTTCTTTTCCCTGCATAGAAGAGCCGTCGTCAAGATTAAAAGTAATGTCATCATGTAAAAACTCAGCAACTTTTTCATAGTCTTTGCTTATAATATGCTGATGCATTTCTTGTACTAATAACACTTTGGATTCTGAGCCCATTTTAAACGTGTCAAGGTAGGTTGCTTCGTAGATGTAATCTGACTGTGCTGTAGAGGCTAATCCTAGAGTTAAAAAAAGTACTGTAATAAGATTTTTCATTGTGATTGTATTTTTAAGTTGTTTTTTACAATTTAATAAAAAAAGATAAATTATTTAATATCTGAAAATTTTATTTTTTGTTTAATGTCTTGAAAAGGTTGTTCTATAAATAAATACATCAAGGTGGAGGCGAAAATGATCGCTACAATTGAAATAAATGAATTTGACAAAACAATTTGTACATCCGATAGCTTGCCTAATGCAAATTCATTGAATTTTGGAAAAAACCAAAACATAAACATCTCATGAAAAAGATATGCAGAGTAAGAGATTTGCGAAATTGGATAGAAAAATTTCATTGACAAAAACCTATTGATGGGCCTCACAATTTTAGTATCTAAATACAAGCAAGAAAAAATGATGAACATAACCGCATATGAAAATAGCTCACGATGAATGATTTCATAAAGTCTTGGAACATTGTTTGAGACACCGTCAAAAATGGAGCTTTTTAGTGGGGTCCACTGCCCTAATGAAACACTAGATATAATAATAAAAACAAGGAAACTAAAGCAAAAAATAACGTTTGCTAATGACTGTTTATTAGCGAAAAAAGCCTTTAATTTTTCTGGGTAATATATATTAATATAAGCCCCAATAACCCCGCAAAGCAACCCGCCGTATCTCAAATGCGTAAGCATATAATAATCCCAGAACCAATTCATCCAGTCTTCATCCAAAAAAGAAGACTTAAAAGGAACCTGAAAATCATGAATATTTACAGAATAATGGTAGGTTAATACAATTGTTATAAAGGTTAAAACAGCAAAAGGAATGACCTTTTTTTTAAACAATGGTAAAACAAATGCGATCAAAAAAGGAATCACAATATAAAACTGTTCTTCAATAGCAAGTGACCAGGTCCATCCCATATAGGAACCTCTTACATAATTATTTATATACAACAAATTACTCCATGCAGATTTCCAGCTATCCCCTTCAATAAAATAAAGGCCAATAATCATTGCAAAAACATATACCGGAAGCAACCGCAAGACGCGACGAACATAGAACTTTTTAAAGTTAAGTCGATTTCTCTTTTTGAACTCTTTAAAAAGAATAGATCCTATCAAAAAACCACTTATGACAAAAAATAGATCTACCCCCAAATCGCCTTTAGAAATCCATATTAAAAATGGATTTTCAAAAATTCTATCCCCAACAGAAGTGAAGTCGTTATATTGAAACAACCAAGCATGAAAAATAATAACCCATAAAACAGCTATGGCTCTTATTCCATCTATAGGTTTATAATTCTGAGAAGGTCTTGAAAATAATCTTGAAAAATAACTAGTCATTAGTATATTGATATTTAAAAAAAGCAAATATACAAAAACTTTCAAAAGGCAATTGATTTTTAAATTTAGAAAAACAGCTAAATATTGGAGTTATAAAAAAAGCCCTTACATCTCTGTAAGGGATTTATAACTGACTCCTCCTCTTATTCAAAGTTACAGCAGAGCTAAAATTTTTTGTGAATTAAATCACACCACAATAAATAACCTAATTCTCAAAGAATTACAAAATATTTGCAGTAATTTAGATTTTTGAAAATTATTTATATTTGAAAAAAGCAAGGTTTTATCTAGTTAGGCTTCCCATTATATCAATTACAATATTCTTTTTTTGTTGTGTTATTGCTGCTTTAATTCACCCAGGATCTCACAAAGAAATTATTGGCTATCAATCAGACTACTACTCTTTTACCCATAATTTTCTGAGTGAATTAGGAAGTTTAAAAACAAATACAGACGAGACAAATCCAGCTATTATTCAAAAAGATAATACCCCGTCCATGCTTTTATTTAATGGGAGTTTGATTTTAATTGGGGCAACATTAATGCTATTTTACTTTAATTTTAAAAAAGTGTTTGGTCTTATTGAGGACTCTAGCAAGTCAATATTTTATTCTAAAATCTCCATGCCTGTAGGGTTACTCGCTGGATTCTTTTATGCTGGAGTTGGATTGGTACCTCACGATCTTCATTTTGAGGCGCATGTGTTTTTTGCAAATTCTGCCTTTCTAACTCTTTTCATCCTTTGTATTCTTCATAGTCTTGCGGTTTACCATTCTAACTCACTCAGCAACTCCTATGTGCTAGGATATGTAGCCTTTTGTGTCGTGCTATTTATTTATTTGAGAATTATATTTTATGGCCCTCAGATTGGTCCTGGGAAAATATATAGTGAAACAGATCTTATGCTACAAGTGATCGCTCAAAAGTCAATTGTATTGACATTTATGGCTGCCATTGTTCACCAAGTTTATGGATTTAATTTACTCTTGAATAAAAAAAGATAAAACAAAACTTCTTCATACTACAAAAAAAAGCCCTTACATCTCTGTAAAGGCTTCATAACTGGCTCCTCCTCTTAGGCTCGAACTAAGGACCCTCTGATTAACAGTCAGATGCTCTAACCAACTGAGCTATTGATTACCAGTGTCTTGTACAGATAATTAAGTTTAACTGTCTAAGCACTGCCAAATGACACTACAATTTCCTAAAGTTCACACTGATTCTTTAAACAAAGTATTTGTATCCTTCTACATTAAAAATAAGAGATACAGGCTTTATAATGGTAAAAGGATCAATTCCTCTACAGACCCAAATCCTTACCCACTAGACCAAAGATTATCTATTGCTAAAGTCCTAGCTGCAGAGATTTACAGCTACCTTTTAAATGGGGGTGTTTTACTGTCCTACAGATCCACAAATGTTATCACTGGTAAGCTCTCAGATATGGATTATATCAAACAAGCTCTGGACTCAAAACTAGCAAGTGATTACTCTGTTAAATACAAGGCTATGTTACAGTTTAGTTTTAACTGTTTAGAGCAAGAAATAGGCGTTTCAAAACTTGATGTCACAGCTCTTAAAAATATTCTTTCAAGGTATTGCTCTGGAGTTTCTCACAACACCCTTAAAAGACACCTAAATGTGCTTATAAATGAAGCTGTATCCTTAGGAATGGAGTGCAATCCAATGACTGAGATAAAAAGCAAGAAAGCTAAGGCTGTTTTGCACAAACCTTTTGATGATATTGCTTCTGTTTTAAAGGATATTAAGAGCCTTTAATAAACACCTTCATTTGTGTTGTTTACTGACTTACGGTTGCTTGCTCAGGCCACATAGAGAAGTGAGGGAATTGACATGGGGAGATTTCTCTAATGACTTAAGCTACATTACACTTTCTGGGTTTAGAAATAAGTCAGGCAGAAACAGGATTGTACCAGTACCTAGTTTTATCAAATCTTACCTACATAAAAAAAGTTTAAATGACAATGTTTTTACTGGGGAGCAGAAGCAGTAGAAACCCAGATTATTTCAAGACGCTTTGGAGCAGATACAAGAAACAAACCAAGCTTTTAAAACAAGGACAAACACTCTACTCATTTAGACACTCTGGGGCTATAGAAATCTTTAAGAGAACAGGCTCTATAACCAAGCTACAGAAAGCTATGGGGCATTCCTCTATAAATGTAGTCTTAACCTATTTAAGAGGTTTAGAAATAGCTGAACTGAAGGAAGAAGATATGCCTATGGTTTAGTAATTAGTGCTTATTTACTTAAATTTAATATTCTAAATGCACCTTTAATCACCAAAATAAAAACAATTGTTCCGACAAACAAATCAGGTTTATTTGAATTTAACAAATTCACTAAAATCCCAGCTATGATAACGCCTAAATTTATTATGACGTCATTTGATGTAAAAATCATACTCGCTTTTATATGTGCTTGTTCTTTGCTTTTTGACTTTTGTAAAATGTAAAGACAAATTCCGTTCGCTATCAGTGCGAAAATTGAGATGATAATCATTGTTGAAAAATCGGGTATTCTATCATCCCCTATAAATCTTCTTAATACTTCTATAAATCCGACAATTGCTAATGCAATTTGAAAATATCCCGCAAGTTTTGCTATTTGTTTTTTCTTAATAGAGGTTCTTCCTACCGCAAACAAACTAATTCCATAAACAAAACTGTCAGCGAGCATATCTAAACTATCGGCAATAAGTCCGATTGACTTTGAGATAACTCCCGTTGTCATTTCGATTATGAAAAACGCAAAATTTATAGTGAGCACAGACCAAAGTAGTTTCTTTTGGTTCGTGTTTTCTTTGAATTCGGTTTGTTCGGTTTGTTGGGAAGAAATTTTATTTCCGCCTAAATTTAATTCAATAATAGACTTTTCGATTTGGTCAATTTCTTCACAGTGAAAAACAGTCAATTTTCGGTTGGGAATGTCAAATTCTAAATTTTCAATACCTGAAATTCCATCCAACTTCACCCGGATTAAATTTTCTTCAGATGGACAGTCCATTTTAGCAATTTCAAATATTGTTTTTTTCACAACTCAAATATAAGAAATGTTAGTTTAACCTATTTAAGAGGTTTAGAAATATCTGAACTGAAGTTGCCAAACAATGGCATCCAACAAAGAATGGGGATTTAACACCTCACAACATAGATTCAGGAAAACCCTCACATTTCTGCAAGGGTTTTATACTATAGGGAGTTATTTAAAAAACTACTGCTTTGTGAAATTCATAACATCACCATCTTCATTAATTATTGACAAAATAGTCCCATTACTATTTAATTCACCAGAGAGAACAAACCCATCACCAGTGGTAAGCAAATATTGATTAGACCCTGCTGGGGTATTTGTATAAGTACAAGTGCCAGTGCGGGCCACAAAACAAGGTTGTACATTCCCTTCACTGTCTTCATTAAAATAGAAGTAAATAGTACCTGAAGTGTCATTAAGATCTAAATAATTTTCATTTGCGCAGGTTGCTTCCAAATCTATTGGCCCAGCAGCATTGGTTTGTGAGGTTAAATTCCAAATCCCAGCAAGGGAAGATGTATTGTCTCCACTATCTGAATTGCTGTCATCTCCACTACAAGCAACGACAAGTACAGTTAAAAATAAATAGATTAGTTTTTTCATAATAAATTAGTTTTCTTAAATATAGGTTTTATTTTGAAAGTAATATGCTATAGAAATCTTTAAAAGAACAGGCTCTATAACCAAACTACAGAAAGCAATGGGACATTCATCTATAAATGTAGTCTCTGACTTACTTACGTGGTTTAGAAATAGCTGAATTGAAAGAAGAAGATATGCCTATGGTTTAGGGGGCTATCCCCAAAGCTGCAAGTTTGGTGTGGGGTTTCTGTGGGGAGGGGACTCATTACTTACACACACTAACTTAATGCTATATTTATATTGTTTAGTAGTTTATTTAAAGAATCTAATTATTCTCATTCAACACCACGTTCTAATTTACCGTAGTTATCCTCTGGGTAAAGCCATTTGTTCCTAGTTGATAATTCTTGTGGTATAATAACAGGCTCAAACTTGTTTGTTCTTTTTTTTATCAAAAAAAGTTTACTAAAACATTGGGGTAGATATCTCATGTGGGTTAACTTAATGCTATATTTATATTTATAGGTGGTTTATTTTTTGAAAGCTTAAAATATGGTGTTTTAGTGGTAGGGTGTACACTGCTAAAAAACAACACACACAATTTACAGAGAAGATTCTAGCAAACTAACTAAATTAGTTATTTTATTTATCCACATGTGAATAAATAACAACTTAGAAATTTGGGTTGTAATTTCAGGGTAATTAACTTAGAGGTCTACTTTAGTTGCTGGAAAAGGTGTGGGTTCACTTAGACTACTTTAACACGTTACTAATAGCAATACACAATATTATATGATGAATTATAAACCACTTAAACCATTGACCTTGAGTAGGCATAAAACAGCTAAGTCAGCTGTTAAGATTAATGGAACATACCAAAATGTCAACAAGCTTATCTCAGAGTCTCCTTTAGAACTGTGGAATATTGTCAATCATCCTAGCAAATACAAAAGACAGGTCATAGGTAAACCAGAGTTTTTAAAGCTCAAGAGAATAATAGAAGACAAATACCCTGAGCTGTACATGAAACATAGTCAAAAGCAGGCTATTAAATATCAAAAGAAGAAGTTACTTAAAGATATGCAGGGCGGAAATGCTGCTAAGGGTTAAGTGAATTTAAGCTCATGTGATGGTTCTAAACTATATTGCCCTCAAGAAGAATAATTAACTGTCTATTTACTGCCAGTAAACTGCCAGTGGATGCTTTTTTTTACTAAATTTGGGTAATGTACAAGCAAAAAAAAGCCCTTACATCTCTGTAAAGGCTTTATAACTGGCTCCTCCTCTTAGGCTCGAACTAAGGACCCTCTGATTAACAGTCAGATGCTCTAACCAACTGAGCTAAGGAGGAGTGTTTTCGCTATTGCGAGCGCAAATATATAGTATTTTTTATTCTATACAAATACATTTTATAAATTATTTAATCAAATAGCGCTTTGAAAATATCATTGC
>CASIAX010000020.1:0-56737 GCA_949372955.1 uncultured Flavobacteriaceae bacterium
GGAAGAAGGATTCGATCTTAATTTTTCAAAAGAATGTGAATATTTTGCAGACGAAATTGAAAATGCGGTAAACAAGTATGCTGTACAAGAACATTTAAACTTTGGTAAAATATATGCATACGAAGTTGATGGTTTCGGAAACAAGCTGTTTATGGATGATGCAAATGTACCATCATTAATGTCCCTTGCTTATTTAAATAAAGAATTTAAAGAAAACCCTATTTACACAAATACAAGGAAGTTTCTAATTAGCGAAAATAATCCATATTTTTTAAAAGGAATTGAAGCTGAAGGACAAGCAAGCCCTCACACTGGAAAAGATAAAATATGGCCTATGGGTATAATTTTAAGAGCAATGACATCAACAAATGATGAAGAAATAAAAAAATGCCTAAAAATGTTATTAAGTACTCACGATAAAACAGGATTTATGCACGAAGCATTCCACAAAGATGATCAATCAGATTTTAACAGGTCGTGGTTTGCATGGGCCAATACACTCTTTGGAGAATTAATAATTAAAATATTATAACGAAAAACCTTATCTTTTAAAAGAGAATTATAGTTAAGATTATCTCTTTATAAATTTCATAATTTTATTAATACCATTATCTTGAACTAATTTTAATCAGATAAATACCAGCAGAAAGATTATCTGTGTTGATAGTTAATATTACTATCACCTAAGTCAAGATTTCCATTAAAAATTGTCTTTAGATTCACACCTTTTAAATCAAATAAGTCAATCGAGTAATTGGCAGAATAGTCAATATTTAGTGTAATATTTAAGCTGTTTTCAACTGGATTAGGCCATAAGACAGCTTTAATTTGTTCAATGTTATTTATACTTGCAGTAGGTGAATTAACTTCATTTGGACTTCCATATTCATTGAAATTAGTCCAACTTTCTGGCTAAACTATTATCTAACGAGGGACTTATTAACTCTAATGTATAGCCATCTCCATTACCAAGATCAGGCCATGGAAAAGAAGAGGTATAATAAACTTCGTCCTGAATAACCATTTCAGAGTTAAATAATCTAATAGCATCAGAGGAAGAAGATAATCCAAAATCAAATTCTCCAACATAATTGGAAATTTCAGCAAAGGAAGCTGAAAAGTCATCAATATCTTTAACGATAACTAAATATGATTCTTCTTGTATTATTGTATTTTCTGGAAACACATAAGTATTTGCATCATTATCATCACTAAAAATCCAATTTGAGATATTCACTGAATATGAATTGGGATTATACAATTCTATCCAATCATCAGAATTAAAATCATCCGATGATTTATAATTTATCTCATTAATAACAATATTTAAATCAGTTGGAGTTTGGTCTTCCACAAAATGAGCTGTAATTTCAATTTCTTCATAAACATCTACATTGATCTCTTCTTCATTAGAGTCAACACCTCCACTCCAATGAGAAAATGTATAACCAAATTCTGGAACTGCCTTTAAAGTTATTGGAACTTCTTCAAAATAATCTCCATTCCATGCTAGTTCTTGAATTTTCAAATTATTATTTACTCTAATAAAACCAAATTCAGGTGTAGAATTCTCAAGTGAAACTTTATGATAATTTGGAAGGTCTAGCTCACTTAATATGTGCTCTTTCGCATAATCAGGTCGATTAACAGCAAAATTAATCATATGTTCAACAAAATAATATGGGTTATCATTACTATTCCATCTCTGCATATGATCAGGAACCTCATCAAGAATTACGTCATAAATATCATTAAAATGCTGAACAACATCAGAAGCTAAAAATCGAGTATTTAATTCATCAGCATATCTGTTAACAAACTTATTTCTAAACTCAGTATTTTGAATTAACCTTCTTAACATTAAAGTAGCCCAAGGAGCATTAGCCCAATTTGTTTGATTTCCTGAAAGAACAAAATTTAAAGTATTTACCAAGTAATGGTTATTCACATCCCAGGCCCACCATTGTCCTGAAAAGGAGAAATCTGTATCGTATAAAATCCATCTCCATTTACCGCCATCGCTTTTCCAATATTTAATATTATTGCCTGGCCAATCTTGGTTATCTCCATAAATTTGGATTACATTATAAATAATAAAATTATCAATATCAATTTGAGTTTTAACATAATCATAATTACTAGAATAAGCTAGATTATTAATCGAGATAAAATTTCTAAGGTTAATATAGTCTTCATTAGTTCCGTGAACTACTTCAGCATCATTAGTTAATAAATCTATATCATCAACAGAAATATTTGCTTTCGAAGCAATAAAATGCTCATTTACCTTTTCTCTAATTTTATATAACCCCCAATAATCTCCATTAATATATGAGGCAACTGATTGGTGACTTTGATATTCAAGATCAGTACCTGACATAAGGCTAGTAACAGCAGCATCTTTTATTTGACTTTTTAGCCAATCATTTCCTGAGTTTCTTAATGTAAAAGATTGAAATTTAGAATAATTTAATTCAGAAAAAAATGGGTAGTCAAATTCAGATAAACCATATTGTCCTCTAGCAAAAAAAGCAAAGGATTTCTGAGCATTACCTCTACTCCAGCCACCAAATATTTTTATTCCAGCGTTAAACTCAATTTCTAGTTCACCATCTGAATTAAATAAAGAAAAGTGAGCAGGCCTCTCCCAATCTTCCCAAAAGTTAGCACCAAAATAAGGTAATCCATCATCTGCATCATCACCTAATTCATAAATACCATAATCATTATCAAATAGATTATAAGGGTCTGAGACAATAGAAACAAATGGTATATCATGATTTATATTATAAAAATAGGATCTAGTATCTGAGTAACCAGGAATATAATTATTCTTAAATATTTTAGCTCTAACTACAGTAGTAGAATTAATTTGGATAGGACTATCATAAAAAATAGAAGTATAATCTGGTTCGCTTGAATCTAAAGTATATCGAATATATTCGCCATCTTCATTACCACTTAATGATAAGTTAATTGAATTATTACATAGCGCCACCATCATTAGAAAACTGAACTACCGATGAAACAATACCAGCTGATTCACTATTATCATTTTCTTCATTTGGAGTGGTTGTTTGAAAGTAAACAAGTTCACTTGAGTTAGCTGAAACTCCAATAGAAACATCCGATTGTAAGTTTTCAAAACTTAAAGAATCGACTAAATTTCCAGAATTATTTCTTAAATAAATTGTTTCTCCAGAAGATGATATTTTAAAGTCCGTATGTAAAGATGTGTTTTCAGAAGCATACTGAAGAACATCAGGTGGAACTATACCCTGTCACAGTATCTGAGTAAATAATGCTGTTAAAAAAGGAATAATGGATAAATCAGATGATGTATCTGAAACATTATGAGCTTGAATACTTAAAGTATTAGTTCCTTCAATTAAAATATTTTGAAAATTATCAATAACAAATCTATCAGGATACCCACCAGAGTAAATCTGAGCTTCATGATCTGTATTAGCAGTAGCATTATAGGCCGGAGGAGAACCATTTATATTTGCTCTTGCAACCTCAAAACCATTAATATATGCAACAAAACCATCGTCATAATCAATATCAAGAATTAAACTAACAATATTATTAATATTTGAAATTGTAAAATCTTTTCTAATAAATACTGAAAGAGTTCCATTAAGGAATATGTTGTTATCATCACCATCACTGTAACCAAAACCTGATGACCCTTCTAACCACGAATTATCATTATAATTAATCACTGTCCAAATATTAGGAACTGATGAAGTTAGGTAGTAATATATCTAAATGTATCTCCTTGGTTAATTAAAGTTCTTGGATAAGTGAGTTGCCCTCTATTTTTATTGGAAGCCCAAAGTAACATATACTCATCTTCATTCAATAGTAACATCTGGAAATATCCAAGGATTACTATCATCTTCTTCATCAGAAATACTCCAATTTAGTAATGAAACAGGAACTGAACCGTAATTATATAATTCTATCCAATCTGGAGTATCCCCATCTTCATCAAAAATAATTGAGTTAGAAGCAACTAACTCATTTATTCGAATGTCTTGAGAATAAGACATTGCTAGTAAATATAAAAATACAACATTAAGACGAAATAAATTCATGTGTAATAAAAACTAAAATTATAGTTATTCAAAAATAAGTTTATGCTAAAATCTTTTGCCAATAGATGCACTAAATCTACCCATTGTTTCAGTTCTATCTGATTGATCATTATTATAAAAAATAAGTTGTTAAAGAAAATACAAAAAGAAGTAAAAGTGTATTTTTCATAATAATTTAATTTATTTTTACAAATATATCAAAAAAAGATACCACTTTTTAAAAACAACATTATTAGTCATTTTTAATGAAACTCATAAATTTATCTTCCATTGTATTATTAGTATTAATAAGCTCATGTAAAACAACATATGATTCTAAGCCGTTCGTAAAAGAAGAAATTCCAAATGAACCGGATTACAATAATTTAGAATCATGGGCAGCGCATCCTAAAATAGAAATTAGCCCCTTAACTAAATATAGCCAAGAAGGAGCTAGAGCTGATGTTTTTTACATTTACCCAACAATCATCACTGAAGTATCTAATACAGATTGGAATGCAGATATTTATGATAAAGAAACTAAAGAAAGCATTGTAGATATCGCAATTAAGTACCAAGCATCGGCTTGGGCAAGCTCGAGCAGGGTGTTTAGTCCATTTTACAGGCAAGTCCATTACAGAGCGTTTTTTGAACCCTATACTAGTAATGGTGGTCGCCCAGCTTATGAAATTGCATATGCGGATATCAAAAAAGCTTTTGATTATTATTTAGATAATTATAATAATGGTAGACCAATTATCATAGCAGGGCATAGCCAAGGAGCAGGACACGGAATAAGACTCCTAAAAGAATATTTTGATAACAAGCCACTTCAAAATCAATTAGTAGCTGCTTATTTAATAGGAACGAATATTAAGCATGATCAGTTTAAAAATATCAAACCAATGTTTAAAGCTGATGAAACAGGTGGATTTGTTAACTGGAACTCATACAAAAGAAATAAAAAACCAAGGATAAATAAAGATCCTGCTTATAATTCTTGGAATGAAGGTAATGTAGTAGTTAACCCAATAACATGGAACAAAGAAGTGAAATCTAGATTAGAAGATCATAAAGGAATGCTTTTTAGTGACGAAAACGTATACAGTAACAGTGTTGAAATAGAATTGACTAAAGGTATGCTTTGGGTAAAATTACCAAAAAAAATACCAAATCGTTTTCTTTTTAGGTTTATTAGAAACTATCACTTTGCAGACATAAACCTATTTTGGGAAGATATAAAGATAAATACTGGTGTGAGAATTGACAGTTATTTTAATTCTATATCAAAAACAAATAAGTAGAAAACTCTCTTCTCTATTGCTCTTCAGTAAGATTTAATTTTTATAGATTTAATATCTTTGTTTTTCGCTACAGAGTGTATAAATTCTTAGAAAAAAGAAAATAATTAATATAATTCTCAATATTACAGAGAGAAAACTTGTTTTTTAAGAAAAAAAAAGACTATATTTAAGTATTACTAATCTAAAAAACTAAAAAACATGGGTTATTCACACCAAAACAGTAAAGGAAAAACTTACTTTTTGCACTCTAAAGATGTAGAGCTAAAAGGAGGAAGACAACAGACAATTTATTATTTCGCTAAAGATTCAAGACCAGAAGCATGTGATTTACCTTCAGGAAAGGAAGTTATTGAAAATACTAAAACTGGACTTCCATTTTTAAAAGGAAAAAAATAGTATTAATTCTTTAATACTATAATTAAAAAAAACCTTCTTTGAAGGTTTTTTTTTGTTTAAAATATTTTCATATTTGTTGTTTATATATAATTTACAAAAAACAAAAAACAATGACATTATTATTAATGGCTGCAGGAAGTGGAAGTAGATACGGAAAACTAAAACAATTTGATGAATTAGGACCTAGGGACGAATTTTTGTTAGAATTCAGTATATATGATGCCATAAGTAATGGTTTTAAGCATATTGTATTGGTTACTAAAAAAGAAAATAAAGATTTTTTATATAATTATTTGAAACAAAGAATCCCAGAAGACATAAAACTTGATGTAGTCACACAAGAAATTAGCGATCTACCTAAAGACTGCATAGTAAACTCTGAAAGAGTCAAACCATGGGGAACAGCGCATGCAGTGTGGTCAGCAAGAAAGGTTATTAAGTCAAGTTTTGTAATTATAAATGCAGATGACTATTACGGAAGTGAGGCATTTAAGCAAGCAGCTAATTATGTTGAAAATAATAGCAATAAAGATTCTTACGGACTTGTAACTTATAAGCTGGGGAAAACATTATCTAATTTCGGATCTGTTTCCAGAGGGATTTGTCAAGTTACGGACAGTAATCTTATCTCAATAAAAGAACACATTAAAATTCATGAAAGTGAAAACAAAATAATTGATCAAGACTCAGGTAATACTTTAAATTACAATGATGATGTATCCATGAATTTTTGGATATGTAACACAGATATATTTGAATACATAGAAGGATATTTCAGAAAATTTCTAGAAGATGAAAGAAATTTAAATAAAAATGAGATTTATTTACCTTTTGTAGCTCAAGAAATGATGAGTCAAGGTTTAATAAAAATTAAGGCAATAAAATCAGATAGTGATTGGTTTGGAGTTACATACTTTCAAGATAAGGACTATGCAGTAAATGCCTTAAAATCTTATACAATAAGTAAACTGTATCCCAGTCCACTTTGGGAGTAAATAATTCGTAAAATGGATAAAATTTTATTAAAAAAAATATTGTCTAATTTTCAAATTTCAGATGATTTATTAACATTTAATAAGATATCCTCTGGATACATTAATGACACCTTTAAAGTTTTTACAAATAATACCCCTAAATATATTCTTCAAAAGATAAATTCTAAAGTATTCAAAAACCCAGAATATATTTTTCACAACATTAACCTAATTAAAAACAATTCTATAAATATCGGAATAAGCTACATTAACTCAATATCAAATAAACCTTACACTATTAATGATTCAGATTATTGGAGGCTGATGAATTACGAAACTGGGAGTAAAACATTTAATACAAGTAACGATAATTTAGTAGCTTTTGAATCAGGTAAAGTGTTATCAAATTTCCACGAGAAATTAAAGAATTTAGACTTAACCAACTTCAAAGATATTATTCCTGATTTTCACAATCTACCTCTGAGGTTAATTCAATTTGAGAAATCGTGTAATTACAAAGAAAATAACTGTTTTAATGAGATAGCTTTAATAAAAAAACTATCTACAAATTTTGATATTATATACAATACTAATCTAGAAATTAGACTTTGTCATAATGATTCCAAACTAAATAATATTTTGTTTAATCAAGCAAATAAAGGTCTTTACTTAATTGATATAGATACAATAATGCCTGGTTCAATTTTATATGACTTTGGGGATTGTGTTAGGACAATAGTGAATACAGTTTCAGAAGAAGAAAAGGATTTAAATAAGATTGAATTTAATAAAGAAATGTTTAAGTTTTTTATAAATGGCTTCAAACCAAGCTTAAAAACTATTGATAAAAACGAATTGAAACTACTTTCTCTATCGGTGGCACTTATGCCTTTCATTCACGGAGTGAGAGCACTAACAGATCATTTAAATGGAAATAAATACTTTAAAGTAACTTATGAAAACCAAAACTTAATTAGAGCTAAAAATTTAATTAAATTTTCTGAAATCGCATTGTTAAATAAAGAATACATGACAAAATTAATAACTAAAAATTCAATTTAAAGAGTCTAATCTAACAATACTATTTTCTGAACTCAACCAACCATTCATACCCTTATTAAAATCATAAATTTCTGTAAACCCTAAAGAATCCATTATTAACGCAGATTTATTACTTCTATTTCCTGACTTACAATAAACAACAGTTAATTTAGATTTATCTAACTTATTTACACTATCTACAAAAGTAGGTTTATAAAAATCTATATTTAAAGCTCCTTCAATATGACCATGATTGTATTCGCCTAACCTCCTAACATCAATAAGTTGAATATCTTGTGTTTTAAGTATGAAAATAAGTTTTTCTGTATTAATTTTATTAACCTCAACTTCTACATTAGAACAAGAAAGACTAATTATTGCAAAAAATAATATGAAATTTTTAAACATAAATTAAAGAATTATTTTTTTACCTGTCCAGTTACTAAAACCACCTAAAAGATTATATGTTTTTTCAAACCCTAATTGATTCATTATTGAACAGGCTTGAGCACTCCTTCCACCAGCTTTACAATAAATAAAGTATGATTTATTTTTATCTAATTTATTAATTTCATCCATAAATAATTGACCACCATATATATCGATATTAATTGCATTAGGGATTATACCCTCTGCTAGCTCATGATCAGCTCTAACATCAATTATTATAGAATTATTATCTTCAATACACTTTAATCCCCAATCTGTTTGATTTAAATCCATAACTTAAATTTTAATTATAATTTTATCTTATTAAAAAATTGAATCTATTAACGTATTATTTATCTAGTGAAAATCAATTCATTACCAGTAGAAAGCTTTTCAGAGAAATAATATTTATCAGATGAGAAGTTCTTTAAGCCATCAATAGAATTAATTTTATTGTCAATAATATATCTAGTCATTAGACCCCTTGCTTTCTTTGAGAAAATGGCAATATTTTTATACTCACCATTTTTAAATTGTTTAAAATTAGCAGTAATCATTGAGGTTTTTAAAACCTTAGTATCTATCGCTTTTATATACTCATTACTAGCTAAGTTTAAGAACAACTCCCCTTCATTAAGTTCTTTGTTCAAGGCTTTCGTTAATTCAAATCTCCAATATTCATATAAATTTTTATTATTTCCAAAGGATAATTTAGTACCCATTTCTAGTCTATATGGTTGCACTAAATCTAAAGGTTTTAAGATACCATAAAGTCCTGAAATTATTCTGACGGTACTTTGTAATAAATCAATTTTATCAGTTGGAATTGAGTATGCATCAATTCCTTTATAAACATCTCCAGCAAAAGCATAAATTGCTTGTCTAGAATTTGAAGTATTAAAGGGTAAACTCCAAGACTGATTTCTTTTGTAATTTAAATCCCCTAAAGAGCTTGAAATACTCATTAATTTGGATAAGTCATCTGGAGATTTACTTTTAAGAATATTATTTAACTGCTCTGCTTCTTTTAAAAAACAAGACTGTGTAAATTCCTTCGTAGGTAGCTCACTAGTATAATTTAAAGATTTTGCGGGGGAGATAACTAATTTCATATAAAAATAATTTTAATTAAAATTACAAACGAAAAACTTAAATACAATACAAAAAATTAAAAAAAATTACATCATGTGTTTTGCATAACTTGACCATTTTTCTAAGCAAATTTTCATATCCTCAGGAATTTCCGAATTAAATTCGATAAATTTATTAGTTGTTGGATGAACAAATCCTAAACTTTTTGCATGAAGTGCCTGTCTTGGGAGAACCTTAAAACAATTATCTACAAATTGTTTGTACTTTGTAAAGGTAGTCCCTTTCAAAATTAACTCCCCTCCATATCTTTCATCATTAAATAAAGTGTGGCCGATATGTTTCATATGAACTCTAATTTGATGTGTTCTACCTGTCTCTAGTTTACAACTAACAAGCGTTACATACCCAAATCTCTCTACGACTTTATAATGAGTTATTGCCGGCTTTCCTAAATGACTATCCTCATCATTAAAAACAATATTTTGTAGTCTATTTTTTGGGTTTCTTCCAATAACTTTATCTATTGTTCCTTCATCATTTACAGGGTTACCCCAAACCAGAGCTAAATATTCTCTTTTACTAGTTTTTTTTGCAAATTGATCAGATAGCTTTGTCATTGCATTCTCGTTTTTCGCGACAACTAATAAACCACTAGTATCTTTATCTATTCTATGAACAAGACCTGGTCTATTTGATGAATTATTTGGTAGGTTATCAAAGTGATAGATTAATGCATTAATCAAAGTGCCAGAGTAGTTGCCATGCCCAGGATGAACTACCATTCCTGCAGGTTTATTTACTACAAGTAAATCCTTGTCTTCAAAGACTATATCTAAATCAATATTTTCTGGAAGTAGTAAGTTTTCAGCTGGTGGGTATTCGAAAAACACTTTTATTTCATCAATTGGTTTTACTTTATAATTAGACTTAACAACTTCACCATTTACCTTTATACTACCTGCTTTAGCAGCTGCTTGAATTTTAGTTCTAGTTGCATTTTCTACAAAATTCATTAAGTACTTATCAATTCTTAAAGGAGCTTGACCTTGTTGAACTGAAAAAGAATAATGTTCATATAAAGAATCAGAGTTTTCCATTTCCTAAAATTAAATCGATTATTGAATTTTTTAATAATTTATCTCCTTCATTTACTTCCTCCCCATTGTGGCTAATTTCTATTATTTCATCTTTACCAATATCATCCACATATTCAATTTCACCAACTATAAAACCCGAAGACTCCAGTCGTTGAGTAGCTTGTCTAATTGTAGTTCGTATTATTTTCGGGATAGTAATATCGTTATATCCAGATGGATTAATAGTCAAATAAATTTTTCTATTTATCTTTACTTTCGATCCGAAAGCTGGCTGATGATCAATGACAGATAAAGGCTTAAAAGAAGAATTATATCTTGCTGAATCTAAAATTACAAGATTCAGATTTATAGAGCTTAATTCAGTTTTTACTTGTTCAATAGTTTTACCAACTAAATTTGGAACCTCAACAGACTCCCCATGCATTGTAGTATAACTTAGCGATACAATAGAAACAATTACTAAGATAACAGAGAGGCAGAATAAATAAAAAATCTGTTTGACGAAATTTTTACTGAATAAAAATTTAATAAAATTCATTACAACATATTATATAACAAAAATAAGCATTTTTCGAGATATTTTTTTTTTATAAGAATAAGATTTACAAATTAATTTATATTTTTAATAAAAAATTAAAAATGAAAAAAAATATTGCAATCATCATGGGTGGTTACTCAAGTGAGTATACCATTTCTATTGAAAGTGGGAAAGCAGTATACAATGAATTAAACAAAAGTAAATTTAACTGCTACAAGATTTTAATTTTAAAGGATCGTTGGGTTTATGTTGACAACAAAAACTACGAACATAGTATAAATAAAGACTTTTTTACATTAAAATTAAGTAATAAAGTAATTCAATTTGATTGCGTCTTTAATGCAATACACGGTTCACCTGGTGAAGATGGGGAAATACAAGAATACTTAAGCAAGTTGCAAATACCATTTACAGGAAGTGGGTTATTTCAATCTAAAATTACCTATAATAAAATAGAGTGTTTGAAATATTTAAAGAAACATAATATTAAATCAGCGAATTCAGTTAGCTTAAATTTGGAAGACAAAATAGATTTGAATCAAATTGTCAATAAAGTAGGATTACCTTGTTTTGTGAAAGCCAGTAAAAGCGGAAGTAGTTATGGGATTACAAAAGTATACAAGTTAACAGAATTTGACCAAGCTCTTAAAGTTGCATTTAAAGAAGATGAAAATATATTAATTGAATCTTTCTTAGATGGAATAGAAGTTTCTGTTGGTGTTATTAGTTATCAAAATAAGATAATTTGCTTACCAATTACAGAAATAATAAGTAATAATGACTTCTTTGATTATGAAGCGAAATATAATGGTCAATCCTCTGAAATAACACCTGCCAGAATTTCTGAGGAAATGAAATCTAAGCTATTAACGGAATCTTTAAAGATTTTTCAAATACTTGGCCTAAAAGGATTAACCAGAAGTGAGTTTATATTTAAAGATGGAATTCCTTATTTACTAGAAGTCAATACAGTACCTGGTTTAACTAATAAAAGTATTTTACCACAACAAGTTAAACTTGCTGGTATTTCTCTAAACGATTTATACGAAAATCTAATTAATGAAGCTTTAAATTAATTTTCATAATTTTGGAATATGAAAAAAGCTATTTTTCCAGGTTCATTTGATCCATTAACTTTAGGGCATTGCGATATTATAGATCGAAGTATTAACTTATTTGACGAAATCATAGTTGCAATCGGAATAAATTCTTCTAAAGAATGCATGTTTACTTTGGAAGAAAGAAAGAAATTCATTACTACACATTACATTAATGAACCTAAAGTAAAAATTATGATTTACGAAGGATTAACTGTGGATTTTTGTAAAAAAACTGAAGCTGATTTTATACTTAGAGGATTAAGGAACCCTGCAGATTTTGAATTTGAAAAAGCTATCGCTCAAACAAATAGAAAACTTTCAAGTATCGATACTGTTTTTTTCTTAACTAGTGCTAATAATTCATATATTTCTTCTTCTATTGTTAGAGAAGTAATAGTCAACAATGGTGATTACACTAAGCTAGTTCCAGAGTGCGTAAGGAAAGACTACTTTTAGAAAAGTAATTTTATATTTGGATAAGAATTATTTTTAATATTTTCAAGGTTTTCTTTTTTAATCCAGCGTACATCTGTTATATTTTCATTTAATTGCGGTGTGAATTTTCCTGAGTAATCACTAAACATTTCAAACCAATAAGTAATTTTCAATCTATATTCGTCATCCATTTTAAATATATGATAGGTAACATCAAGAGGTTTTTTTATAGAAACTCCTTTAATTCCTGTTTCTTCAACAACCTCTCTTATGGCTGTTTCTGATAATAGCTCATTTTTCTCTGATTTTCCCTTAGGAAGATCCCATTTATCATTTCTATATATAAAAAGTGTATCCGATTTGGAATTAATGATTTTACCCCCAGCAGCTACTACTGTCTTGATAGATTTAAAAAAATATTTTAATAGATTAGCACTGTTTTTATGGTATAAATGGAGATGTTTTGTGCTTTTTTTGTTTAGAATTTTAATAACCTTTTTAATCTTTATATTTTTAAGAGGTAAAACAACTAAACCTGTTTCTTGCTCGATCACATCAGTTAATAAAATAACTTTTTCCTTATAAAAAACTTGATACATTTATATTTGTTTGTTATGCAAACATATTAATTTTTGATTAGTTTTGTATATATGGATCAATTAGATAATATAGAATTAAAAATTGCAGAAACATTACTAAAATTAATGCCATCAAATTAAACCCTAATGAACCCTTTAAATGGGCTTCAGGCTGGAATTCACCAATTTATTGTGACAACAGAACAATACTATCATTCCCAAATGTAAGAAATGAAGTAAAAGAAGAATTATCTAAACTTTTAATTGGAAAATTTGGTAAACCTGACGTGATAGCAGGAGTAGCTACTGGAGCAATTGGAATTGGGATGTTGGTAGCAGATTTTTTAGATCTTCCATTCATATATGTGAGGCCTGAAGCAAAAAAACATGGTAGAAAAAATCAAATTGAAGGTAAAATAAACTCTTCTCAAAAGGTTGTAGTTATTGAAGATTTAATTAGCACAGGTAACAGTAGTATAAATGCCGTAAGAGCTTTAAGAGAACATGAGATTGAAGTAATCGGTATGGTAGCTATATTTACTTATGGATTTGATATTTCATTTGAAAATTTTAAAAATGAAAATTTAAAATTAGAAACATTAAGTAACTATAAAACACTTATTGATTGTGCACTCAAGAATAATTATATTAATTCATCGGAGCTAGAAGAACTTAAGTCCTGGAATAAAAACCCTTCAAAATGGTAGGTTAAAAATTAGTTCACTATTGAAATTTCTTTTATTCCGAAAGTTTTTTCTAGATTATCTTCCATAATTATTTTCAGCATTCCAAATTCATTGACCCCACTAATAAAACCAGAAACCAATTTTTCATCTGCTAATCTAAACATAGATACTTTATTAACTCGATATAGATTGTCATCATATAATTTATATAAATATGAAAGATTATCCTTTTCTAAAAAAGTATAATAAGATTTTATATTACTAATAATTTCAAAAAGAATTTCTTCTGTGTTATAAAATTTTCCATTAATTGTTTTTATTGATGTAGCATTTGGAGAGTTTTTAAATATTGTTTGATTTACATTTAAACCAATTCCAATTATAATATCTTGAATAGAGCTGTTTTTAACAATATTTTCAATTAACACGCCACATATCTTAGAACTTCCTGACATAATGTCGTTTGGCCATTTAACAGAGAGCTGAGGGATATTAAATTTGTGTAATGATTTTTTAATAGCTAGACAAACAATTATATTAATCACAAACTGGTTACTTAATTTAATGAACGAATTAGAAAGGTAGACACTACATATCAAGTTTTTACCTGATTCAGATTCCCAAAAACTACCCATTTGTCCCTTACCTTTATTTTGAAAATTTGCGGTAACTACTGTGTAATCAATAATAGGTTTTTTATCCAATAAATTCTTTAAATAATCATTTGTGGAATCAATGGCATTAAGTTTGATTATATTCATGTGTTTAAAGTAAAAAAAATAATAACTTTGTACAAATATAAAACTGATAAGTGGTTAAGAAAAAAAATAGTGATGATTCCTTGATTTATAGTATTATTGAGGCAATTGAAGAAATTAAAGGAAAAGATATTAATATTTTAGATTTACGTGAATTAGATAATTCTGTATGTGATTATTTTATCATTTGTGAAGGTAACTCCAACACACAGGTAAATGCAATAGTTGGGTCTATACAAAAACATGTAAGTAAAGAATTAAAAGATAAACCATGGAACATTGAAGGAAATGACAATGGAGAATGGGTTTTAATGGATTATATCAATGTAGTTGTTCATGTTTTTCAAAAACACAAAAGAGAATATTATGATATTGAAAGTTTGTGGGGTGATGCAAAATTAACCAAAGTTAAATCTAAAGATTAAAATAAAATAAATGACAAATAAAAAAAACAATAAAAAAGCTCCCAAGATTAATCAATATTGGTTTTATGGAGGAATAATATTTTTATTCATTTTATTACAAGTGTTTTCGGGGGGGGTATCATCATCTGATGTTAATCAAACAACTCCTTCAAAGTTTTTTGAGTATGTTTCTATGGGTGATGTAGAGAGAATTGAAATAATAAATAAAAGAGAAGTTAAAGTTTATTTAACGGAAGAGGCTTCGTCTAAAGATATTCATAAAGAAACAATAAAAGCATATTTTCCACTATCTGCCCGAAAAGCAAGCTATAAGTTTGAATTTGGAGATTTACAGAATTTTGAAAATAGATTAAAGAGAAATGAAGAAGAAAATAATTTGGTGATAGAAGTTAATTACGTAACTGAGCAAAATATTTGGGGTGATTTGTTATTATCGATGTTACCATTTGTTTTAATTATAGGTGTTTGGATTTTTGTTATGCGTAAAATGTCGTCAGGTGGTTCTGGTGGTGGTGGACAGATATTTAATATTGGTAAGTCAAAAGCTAAACTTTTTGACGAAAAGACAGATGTAAAAACAACATTTAAGGACGTAGCAGGAATGGAAGGTGCAAAAGAAGAAGTTCAAGAAATAGTTGATTTTTTAAAAAACCCATCTAAATATACAGCACTTGGTGGCAAAATTCCAAAAGGGGCACTGTTAGTAGGTTCTCCAGGAACTGGAAAAACATTATTAGCTAAAGCTGTAGCTGGAGAAGCAAAAGTTCCATTTTTCTCTTTATCTGGGTCAGATTTTGTTGAAATGTTTGTTGGAGTTGGTGCATCTAGAGTTAGAGATTTATTTAAGCAGGCTAAAGATAAGTCTCCAGCAATCATATTTATTGATGAAATTGATGCTATTGGTAGAGCTAGAGGAAAAAGCAATATGACTGGTGGTAATGACGAACGTGAGAACACATTAAATCAACTACTAACAGAAATGGATGGTTTTGGCACCAATACAAATGTGATTGTAATAGCTGCAACAAACAGAGCTGATGTGCTAGATAAAGCATTGATGAGAGCTGGAAGGTTTGATAGACAAATATTCGTAGACTTACCTGATGTAAGAGAAAGAAAAGCGATTTTTAAAGTTCACTTAAGACCGTTGAAAAAAGCTACAAATTTAGATGTAGAATTTTTATCTAAACAAACACCAGGTTTTTCTGGTGCTGATATAGCAAATGTTTGTAACGAAGCTGCATTAATAGCTGCAAGAAAAAATAAAAAATCAGTGGGTAAACAAGATTTTTTAGATGCTGTTGACAGAATAGTTGGTGGGTTAGAGAAAAAAAATAAAATAATAACTCCAGCAGAGAAAAAAGCTGTAGCGTATCATGAAGCTGGGCATGCGACAGTTAGTTGGATGTTGGAACACGCAGCTCCATTAGTTAAAGTAACTATAGTACCAAGAGGACAATCTCTAGGTGCTGCATGGTATTTACCAGAAGAAAGATTAATTGTAAGACCTGAGCAGATGCTAGATGAAATGTGTGCTGCATTAGGTGGTAGAGCTGCAGAAAAAGTCATATTTAATAAAATATCAACTGGAGCACTTAGTGACTTAGAAAAGGTTACAAAACAAGCCAGAGCAATGGTTACAGTATATGGATTAAATGACAAAGTTGGAAATATAACATATTATGACTCTTCTAATGGGAATGAATATGGATTTACAAAACCATATAGTGAAAAAACTGCAGAAACAATTGATAAAGAAATTTCATCAATAATTGAAAAAGAATATCAAAGAGCTATTAAATTATTACAAAATAACAAAAGTAAATTAGTAGAACTAGCAGAAGTATTATTAGATAAAGAAGTTATTTTTAAAGATAATTTAGAAAAAATATTTGGCAAGAGGCCTTTTGATAAAGAAGTGATAAATTCATAATGTATATACATATAATTAATATTTGAATTTATATATTTGGGTATATATGTAATTTATATTTTCTGATTTGAATTTTTTCAAAAACATATTTAATAAAGGTAAAAAAACCAAAACCTCTAGCAAGGCTAGTTTTGAAGAGGAAAGTGATTTCATGCCTAAACTTGAAACTCCAACTGATAATAGGTTTGTTAAAAATTTCATCCAAAATGGAGGTAAATTTTTGTACTCTGATAACGAAAATGAAGTAAATAAAAATATATCATTAATTTTAAATGAAAATAGTTGGGACATATCTAATTTAATTTGCATTGATAAAACTATATCTAAAAGATTTAAGTTAGAATATTCTTTTTCGAAAAATATAAATGAAAATTCTATATGCCTTGTATCTACCTGTGAATATTTAATCGCTGATGATGGATCTATATTAATATCTTCTAATCAAGTTGCAGAAAAAAAACTAGCTGAACTTCCAGCAGATATAATAATTTTAGCTAAAACTGACCAACTAATCAATAACATAAGTGAAGGATTAGCAGGGATTAAAAATAGCGGAAAATTAATTCCAAGTAACATAACTAATTTAAAGCATTTTAAAGATTGTAATGATAAAGATTTTTTAAGCTATGGAAGTAGTTCAAAAAACTTATATTTGATCCTGTTAGAAAACCAATAATTAATTAAGTTGAAAGAACTTTTAAAGAGAACAGTTTCTGGTTTAGTTTACGCATCATTATTTTTGTTATCACTAAAGTCACAAATAGCATTCATAATATTAATATTTGTTTTTGGGGTAATCTGTAATATAGAGTTTAGCAGATTAGTTAATCAAAAAAGAACTATTTCACATATAATATTTGTTTTTTTATACCTGTACTTTACATACTTTGAATATATTTTAATTAGCAATTCTTTTTTTAACGAAAGCAAAGAAATATTACTGGTTTTTAGTGTTTTTGTTTTAATATTTTTAATCAGAGATCTTTTTGTAAAAAAAAATCTACCAAGATTCTTATCTAAAAATTATATAGCTTCTACTTTTTACCTATCTAGTTCCTTTGTTTTTATTGCTCTAATACCAATGTTCTTTTCGAGTTTTAATTCTGGAATTATATTAGGTGTTTTTGTACTTGCTTGGATAAATGATTCGTTTGCGTTTATAATTGGTAAAAATTTTGGGAAACAAAAGCTGTTTGAAAGTGTATCCCCAAATAAAACTATTGAAGGATTTTTTGGAGGCTTATTTTTTACATGCCTAGGTAGTTATGCAATTAGCTATTTTACAGAGACTTCATTAACAAATTCAAACTGGCTATTTATCGGCATCATAGTAAGTGTTTTTGGCACTATAGGTGACTTAGTTGAATCAAAATACAAGAGACAGGCTCAAGTAAAGGATAGCGGAATAATCCTTCCAGGTCATGGTGGGTTGTTAGATAGGTTAGATAGTATAATAATCGCTTCCCCATTTATATATTTATTTTTAATTTTTTTAGATTATGTTTCATAAAGAAGGTCATAAAATCATATTAATTACATTTAGCATAATAGTTACAATATTCCTTCTATTGGATTATTTTTCTATTGAATACAAGATGTATATACAACTATTTCTGATTGGACAGCTTATAATAGTTTTACAATTTTTTAGAAACCCTAAGAGAATTACAAGCTTTGGAAATAACCATGTAGTATCTCCAGTGGATGGGAAAGTAGTAGTTATTGAGGAGGTTTATGAACCCGAGTATTTTAAAGATAAAAGAATTCAGGTTAGCATTTTTATGTCACCAATTAATGTTCATGTAACAAGGTATCCTGTTAGTGGAGAAGTGTTATTTTCTAAATATCACCCGGGCAAATACTTGGTTGCTTGGCATCCAAAATCTAGTACAGAAAATGAAAGAACAACTATAGTTATAAAAAATGAATCATCTGCAGAGATTCTTTATAGACAAATAGCTGGAGCCTTAGCAAGAAGAATTGTAAATTATGCTAAAAAAAGCTCGAAAGTTAATCAAGGAGAGGATGCCGGTTTTATAAAATTTGGATCAAGAGTTGATTTGTTTTTACCTCTTAATACAAAGATAAATGTCAAATTAAATCAAAAAGTTAAAGGTGCAGAAGATATAATTGCAAATATTTAAAAAATCTACTCATCTAGGCTATTCAACGAGTCTTTTAAAGCTTTAATTTTAGATATCGCATCTTGTTCCTTTACTCTTTCAATTTGAATCACTTGTTCTGGAGCATTTTCTACAAATCTAGTATTAGATAGTTTCTTTTGAACCGAGTTTAAAAAACCTTCTGTATATTTTAATTCTGTTTTGAGTTTAATAATTTCTTCCTCAATATTTACATTACTGTTATCAACTGGTATATAATAATTGTTTGATTTAACTCTAAATGAAAGAGAGTTATCTACTTCTTTTTCAGTGTAGACTACTTCACTAATATTACATAGTTTTATAATCATTGAATCTAAATTAGAGGGGAAATTTTCATTATTTAGAACATGTAGCTCAATTTGATTTTTAAAGGATAAGTTTTTCTCTTTTCTTATAGTTCGAATACCACTTATTACTTGAGAAATAAAATTAAAATCTTCAATAATAGTTTTATCAATTTCATTAACAGAAGGCCATCTGGAGATTATCAAAGCTTGACTTGGATCTCTATCTGAAATATTTTGCCATATCTCTTCAGAAATAAAAGGCATAAATGGATGAAGAATTCTTAAATTATTTTCAACTATTTTTATAACCGAGTCGAAAGTAGATTTATCTATCGGTTGCTGGTATTCAGGCTTAATAAGTTCTAACAACCAAGAACAAAAATCATCCCAAATAAGCTTATAAACACACATCAGAGCATCACTAAGTCTATATTTACTAAAATGATCTTCTATTTCAATTAAAACAGATTGAAACTTATTTTCATACCATTGGATTGATGATTTACAATAGTCAGGCTGATCAATTTCTTTAACATCCCAACCATTAATTAATTTATATGAATTCCATATTTTATTTGAAAAGGATTTACCTTGCTTACACAAAGACTCATCAAACATTAAGTCATTACCTGCTGATGAACTAAGTAGTAAACCTACACGCACAGAATCCGCACCATAATCCTTAATCAATTTCAATGCATCCGGTGAGTTTCCTAATGACTTACTCATTTTTCTTCTTTGCTTATCCCTAACTAATCCAGTCAAATAAATATTTGAAAAAGGCTTAGCATTCTTGAACTCATAACCTGCAACTATCATACGTGCCACCCAAAAGAATAATATATCTGGACCGGTAACTAAATCATTTGTAGGATAATAATAATTTATTTCATCATTATCTGGATTATTAATACCATCAAAAACACTTATTGGCCATAACCAAGATGAAAACCAAGTGTCAAGAACGTCAGATTCTTGTCTTAAATCAGTTAATTTTAAACTTTTATTTTTTGTTTTTTCTATTGCAATAATTAATGCATCTTCAATATTGCTTGCAACAACGTAATCTTCCTTTGCTGTGCCATAATAATAGGCAGGGATTTGTTGACCCCAGTAAAGTTGCCTGGATATATTCCAATCTCTAATATTTTCTAACCAATGTCTATATGTGTTTTCAAATTTCTTTGGAAATAATTTAATTTCATCATCTTCTAACACTGACTTTATAGCAGGCTTAACTAATTCTTCCATTTTTAAAAACCACTGATCACTAAACTTTGGTTCTATTATAGCATTAGTTCTTTCACTGACTCCAACATTATGAATTATTTGTTCAGTTTTATCTAACAAACCTAATTCAGTTAATTTTTTTACAACCTCTTTTCTAGCAACAAATCTATTTTTTCCTTCAAACTCTAATCCATGCTTATTTAAAGAAGCATCATCATTTAAAATATCTATAACTTCGAGGTTATGCCTATCCCCTATTAGTTTATCGTTTAAATCATGTGCAGGTGTAACTTTCAAGCAACCTGTCCCAAATTCAATATCTACATAATCATCTTCAATAACTGGAATAGATCTGTTACAAATTGGGACAATGATTCTTTTATTTTTTAAATTTTCAAATCTAATATCGTTGGGATTAATACAAATTGCACTATCACCAAAAATTGTTTCAGGTCTTGTAGTTGCTATTGTAATAAAATTATCTTCATTTTCAATTCTATATTTTATGTAATAAAGGTTATCCTTTCTTTCTATATAGTTAACCTCTTCATCAGACAGGGTTGTCATAGCATCCGGGTCCCAATTAACCATTCTATAGCCCTTATAAATAAGACCTTTTTTGTGTAAATCTATGAATGTTGAAATTACAGAATCGCTCATAGAATCATCCATAGTAAATTTAGTTCTATCCCAATCACAAGAGCATCCTAACTTTTTTAGTTGCTCTAAGATAATTCCACCATAATTATTTTTCCACTCCCAAGCATGTTTTAAAAAAGTTTCTCTGTCTAAGTCATTCTTGTTAATTCCTTGTTTTTTTAAACTATCTACAACCTTTGCTTCAGTTGCAATTGAAGCATGATCAGTGCCTGGAACCCAACAAGCATTTTTCCCTTGTAACCTAGCCCTTCTAATTAAAATATCTTGAATAGTATTATTGAGCATATGCCCCATATGTAAAATTCCTGTAATATTTGGTGGTGGAATTACTATAGTATAAGGCTCCCTATCATCAGGGATAGAATGGAAGTATTTGTTTTTTAACCAATATGAATACCATTTTTGTTCAACATCAGAAGAAATATAGTTTGGTAAAACACTCATAATTAATATAAATTATAAATTGATTTACAAAAGTACTTATATTTCTTTATCTAAGGAATAATAATTATATTTATCTCCTTAATTTACTTAAAAAAAATAAAAACTAAATTTAATGAAAAACTTAATATTAATAATTTGTGTAGTCGTAATAAATTTAACTGTTTATGCACAAAATAATGGAGCTCAAATTGAATTTGAGTCCTATGTGATTGATTACGGAACTATAGAAAAAGGTGCAGATGGAGTTAGAGTTTTTAAATTCACTAATACTGGTGATTCGCCGCTAATCATCACTAATGTTAAAGCTTCATGTGGCTGTACAATTCCAAAAAAACCAGCAAAACCTATTTTACCAGGTAAAAATGGAGAGATTGAAGTGAAATATGACACTAGAAGAGTAATGCCCTTTAAAAAAACAATTTCTGTTGGTTCAAATGCTACAAACCCAACAGTATTACTAACGATAAAAGGTAAAGTTGAAGACAACTCAAAAGCAGTTATTGCCAAAAAAAAACCTAAAAGTATTGTTGAAAAATTTTAAATAATAATTTAATGCCGAAAATTTCAAATAAAGGTATTTTAATGCCAGAATCTCCGATAAGAAAATTAGTTCCCTTCGCTGAAGATGCAAAAAAAAGAGGTGTCAAGGTATATCAGTTAAATATTGGTCAACCTGATATCGAAACCCCAAAAATAGCACTGGACGCCGTAAAAAATAATGATATTAAGGTCTTAGCATATTCAAGGTCTGAAGGGTCAGAACAGTATCGAAGTAAATTAAGTAAGTACTATGATACAAAAAATATAAATGTTAATTCTAAAGAAATAATAGTCACTAGTGGAGCTAGTGAAGCCCTTTTATTCACTTTTGGGAGTATTATGGATAAGGATGATGAACTAATAGTCCCTGAACCCTTCTATGCTAATTACAATGGATTTTCAGTGGCTAATAGCCTGAAAATTGTACCAGTAGTTTCTACTATAGAAGATGATTTTTCATTACCTCCTATTGAAGATTTTGAAAAATTAATAACAAAAAAAACTAAGGCTATTTTAATCTGTAATCCAAATAATCCTACTGGATATCTTTACTCAAAACAAGAAATAAAAAAATTAGTTAAAATTGTCAAAAAGCACGATTTATTTCTAATTTCTGATGAAGTATATAGAGAATTTACTTACGATGGATATTCACACTACTCTATAATGGAAGAAAGCTCAATATCACAGAACGCTATAATGATAGATAGTGTTTCTAAAAGGTATAGTATGTGTGGTGCTAGAATAGGTTGTGTGGTTAGCAAAAATGAAAGTGTGATTAAAACAGTTTTGAAATTCGCACAATCTAGATTATCCCCTCCAACTTATGCTCAAATTGCAAGTGAAGCTGCTCTTGAAACTCCTCAAAGTTATTTTGAAGAAATTAATGAAAAATATGTCTCAAGAAGAGATTTATTAATTTATGAACTTAGAAAAATTGATGGATTAAAGGTTGCCACTCCTAAAGGTGCATTTTACTGTGTTGTTGAACTGCCAGTAGATGATGCTAGTGACTTTGCTCGATGGATGTTAGAAAAATTTAATCTTGATAATGAAACCATTATGGTTGCACCTGCAGAAGGATTTTATTCCACTGAAGGTTTAGGTAAAAATCAAATAAGAATTGCATATGTATTAAATGAGAAGGATTTAAAAACTTCAACCCAAATTCTAAAGAAAGCTTTAGAAAAATACAATAGCTAATGAAAATTATAAATAATTTTTCTTTAATCAACCATAATACTTTTGGAGTTGATGCTATAGCAAATCAGTTCACTAGCGTCTCATCAATAAACGAATTAAAAAAAATTATATCTTCAAATGAGACAAAAGAAAAGGTATTTATTGGCGGTGGTAGTAACATCTTAATTACAAAAAATATTGAAGGGTTAGTAATACATTTAAACATAAAAGGTATTAACTCTAAAAAATTAGATAACAACTATACAGAAGTAAATATAAAAGCAGGAGAGAACTGGGACGAAGCTGTTAAATGGTGTTTGAAAAATAATCTTGGAGGAATTGAAAACCTATCATTAATTCCTGGAAACACAGGTGCAGCACCAATTCAAAATATAGGCGCCTATGGAGTTGAATTAAAGGATGTATTTATTTCTTGTGAAGTACTTAATATTAAGACAAATGAAATTGCAGAATTTTCTAAAGTTGATTGTCAGTTTGAATATAGAAATTCAATTTTTAAGAAAAATAAAAATTATATTATATTAAGTGTAAAATTAAAATTAACCCACGATAATCATAAGTTAAAAGTTGATTATGGTTCCATAAATGAAAAACTAAAATCATTAGGTATAGTAAAACCTAAAATAAGTGATATCGCTAATATTGTAACTCAAATAAGGAAAGAAAAATTACCAGATCCTGAAAAAATAGGAAATAGTGGGAGTTTTTTTAAAAACCCCATAATTAAAAAGAAACAACTAGAAAAGTTAAAACTTAACTTCAATGATATTCCTAATTATAAAATATCAAATGAAAATTATAAAATTCCTGCAGGATGGCTAATTGAAAAAGCTGGGTTTAAAGGTAAAAGAATAAAGGACTATGGGGTACATAAAAATCAAGCACTCGTATTGGTGAATTATGGTAACGCAACAGGAAAAGAGATCCTTGAATTTTCCTTAAGTATTGAGAAAGCTATTCAATTTATTTTTGATATAAAGTTGGAAAATGAAGTGAATATTATATAACTTACTTTTAGATCACTAATCATTAAAAAACAAAGAACAACAAATTAGATAGCAATAAGCTACTAAATAATTATAGAACTATGGGATTAATTTTAATTACAATAATTTTTATGGGCTTAGCGGTCCTTGGAATTAGTATTAAAATATGGGCTAAAAAGGATGGAGAATTTTCAGGCACATGTGCTAGTCAAAATCCTATGTTAAATAAAAATAATGATCCTTGTGGCTACTGTGGAAAACTTCCTGAAGAGTTTAAAGACTGTTCATCAGAATAATTGATCTATGTTTGGTTTTGTAAAAAAATTAGGTCCAGGTATCCTATTTGCAGGTGCTGCAATTGGTGTTTCACATTTGGTTCAATCAACAAGAGCTGGTGCAGATTTTGGTATTGGTTTGATATGGGCATTATTATTAGTTAATTTATTTAAGTTTCCTTTCTTCCAATACGGTCCGCGTTATGCTAATGCGACTGGAGAAAGCCTATTGGAAGGTTACAAAAAATTGGGTAAAAATATTTTAAGAATTTATATCCTCATTTCATTTGCTACAATGTTTACAATTCAAACTGCTGTTACTATAGTTACGGCTGGTATTGCAAGCTCTTTAACCAATAATATAATAAGCGTTGAAGTTTGGACAATCATAATCTTATCTCTATGCGCTATCCTTTTATATTTTGGAAAATATAAAATGCTGGATAGGATGATTAAGATTGTAATTTTAATATTAGCTATTAGCACTGTCTTTGCTACAATATTAGCATTTAATAATTTTACATATGAAATTGATTATTCTCAAGTATTGCCCAAAAATAATAGTGAAATTATTTTCTTGATAGCTTTTATGGGCTGGATGCCTGCCCCACTTGATATTTCTGTCTGGCATTCATTATGGACAATTGAAAAGAAAAAGACAGATGGAAGACAAAAAATGCAAACTACTTTATTTGATTTTAATATAGGCTATTTAGGAACTATTATCTTAGGAATTAGTTTTATGCTACTTGGCTATTTTGTAATGAATAACAATAATTTAAGTTTCAGTAACTCAGCTAGTGTATTTGCAAACCAATTAATTGAGATGTATACCTCGAACTTTGGATCCTGGGCGTATATAATAATAGGCTTAGCCACATTCACTACAATGTTTAGTACAACGATAACAACTTTAGATGCTTCGCCAAGATCAATGAATAAAGCCACTCAGTTAATTTTTAATAAAGAATTTAAAAACGGATACCTATTTTGGCTAATAGTTCTTATACTAGGTACTATTTTTATATTTTTTAATTTTATATCAGAAATGGGCGCTCTAGTTAAAATCGCAACAATAGTGTCATTTATAACAGCTCCTTTCTACGCTATAATAAATTACATATTGATCAGCAGTTCATATACCCCAAAAAAGTATAGACCATCAAAAATAATGCACTTATTAAGTATACTTGGAATAATATTTTTATTAGGTTTTGGAGTGTGGTATTTATCAATATTATAGTTATTTATTTGACTTAATTCATATCTTTGAGGATAATTTATGGAAAGCATTAAAACAACAACAAAATTTCAGTCAATATTACCCAAGCCTAAATGGTTAAGGGTTAAACTACCAACTGGTCAAAAATACACTGAATTAAGAGGGCTAGTAGATAAGTACAAACTTAATACTATTTGCGCTTCTGGTAGCTGCCCTAACATGGGTGAGTGTTGGGGAGAAGGAACTGCTACCTTTATGATTTTAGGAAATATTTGCACAAGATCATGTGGATTTTGTGGAGTAAAGACTGGTAGACCTGAATCGTTAGACTGGTCAGAACCAGAAAAGGTTGCAAGATCAATAAAAATCATGAACATAAAGCATGCAGTTATCACTAGTGTTGACAGAGATGACTTGAAAGACATGGGCAGTCTTATGTGGGTTGAAACTATAGAGGCTATAAGAAGAATGAATCCAGGAACTACATTAGAGACATTAATACCAGATTTCCAAGGAATAGAAAGACATATTGATAGGTTAATAGCTGCAAAACCAGAAGTTATATCTCACAATATTGAAACCGTAAAAAGATTGACTAGAGAAGTTAGAATCCAAGCCAAATATGAAAAAAGCTTGAAGGTATTAAAGTATATGAAAGATCAAGGACAAAGAAGGACAAAATCAGGAATTATGCTAGGACTAGGAGAAACTAAAGAAGAGGTTATAGAAACTTTACATGATTTAAAAAAAGCTAATGTCGATGTTGTAACAATTGGCCAGTACTTACAGCCAAGTAAAAAACACTTAAGTGTAAAAAGATTTGTAACTCCAGACGAATTTGATGAATATAGAAATATAGGTTTAAGCTTAGGTTTTAAACACGTAGAAAGTAGTGCATTAGTAAGATCTTCCTATAAAGCTCAAAAACATATTAATTAATTATCTACAATAATTAAGAATTATTTTGTCGAATTCTTGTTTAGAATCAACAACTACTTTAATAGGTAAGTAATAGATATTTCTTTTAGGAAATTTATCAACTAATTTTGCATAATCTTTTTCTGTTGTTAGAATATTTCCATTACTATCAATATTATCTAAATCTTTGGGTTTATAATTGTAATGATCTTTAAATTTAATGTGATTAAAATCACAATTGTTTTCAGACAAATAATTCACTAAGTGATTTGAGTTAGCGAGCCCAGTAACTAAAGTAAATTTTTGGGTGATGAAATTTATAAACTCTACGTTTTTGCTTCCAATAAATACATTTTTAGAATAATCAACAGAGCTGAAGAATAATTTTTGACTTACTTTTAATTGAAGCTTTGATTTTATATCAAGTTTTTTACTACTAGATAAATTATTAGGACATTTCGTTACAATTACTATATCTGCTCTTTTACTAGAGGAACGAGGCTCTCTTAAATCTCCAAATGGCAAAATATAATCGTCGTAATAAGGATTACTATAATCAGATAATAAAATTGATAAACCTGGAATTAATTTTCTGTGTTGGTAAGAATCATCTAATAGAATTACTTCAGGAGGGGTGGATATTTGTAGTAAATTTTTAATCCCATTAACTCTATTATTATCAACAGAAACAATTAAATTATCATATTTATTGTAAAACTGAAGTGGTTCATCTCCAATATCAAAATGAGATGAATCTTTGGTAGCAATTTTAAAAGTATTTGTTTTTCTACCGTAGCCTCTACTTAAAGTAGCTATATCAAATTCGTTAGAAAGTAAATTTATCAAATACTCAATCATGGGAGACTTACCGGTACCACCTATCGCTAAATTACCAATTCCTATTACTGGTAGATTAAACTTAGTTGTTTTAAGTAGAGAAGTATCATACAATAAGTTTCTAATAAAAGAAACCATATAATACAAAGGGGAAATAAAAAACAAGAACTTTCTTATCAATTTCATCCAACTAAAGTAATTATTTATCTTTGATAATAAATACAAAAAGAAATGATTGTAAAAGATATAATTAAAATACTTAACGACAAGTATCCATTTTGTTATGCTGAAGACTATGACAATGTAGGGCTTATAGTTGGAGATGATCAATATAAAGTAAATGGAATAATTGTTTGCTTAGATACAATTGAAAGTGTCGTGAATGAAGCTATTCAAAAAAAATGTAATGTAATTGTAAGTTTTCACCCGATAATTTTTGATGGACTAAAAAAACTAACGAATAAAAATTATGTTGAAAGGATTGTAAATAAGTGTATCAAAAATAAGATTTCAATTATTGCAATTCACACTGCAATGGATAACTCGATTGTTGGAGTAAATAAAATAATATGTGATAAACTTGAATTGCAAGACAGTAAGATTTTAGTTCCAAAAAAAGGTACAATAAAAAAAATAACAACCTACATGCCAAGCAAAAATCTAGAAGCCATAAAAACTAAATTGTTTAATTCAGGTGCAGGAACAATTGGTAATTACGATGAGTGTAGTTTTGCAGTTAATGGAATTGGAACTTTTAGAGGAAATGAAAGATCAAAACCAGTCATAGGAATTAAAGGTATTCAAACAGAAGTTAAAGAGGTTAAAATCTCTTTTACATTTCCAATGCATAAAGAAACTGAAATTTTAAGTGCTTTAAAAATAAATCATCCATATGATGAATTTGCTTATGAAATAATTTCATTAGATAACATTAATCAAAATATTGGATTAGGAATGATTGGTAAGCTGAATAAAAGTATGGATGAAGAAAAATTCATAAGTCACTTAAAAAATAAAATGAATACAAAACTAGTTAGACACTCTGAATTTATAGGCAAAAAAATTAAAACAGTAGCAGTTTTGGGAGGTTCAGGAAGTTTTGCTATTGATAATGCAATTAATTCAAAGGCAGATGCATATATAACTTCAGATTTAAAATATCATGATTTTTTTAAGGCTGATAAAAAAATATTATTAACAGATATTGGACATTACGAAAGTGAACAATACACAAAAAACGTAATACATACTTTTCTTACAGAAAAAATTACTAATTTTGCAATCGTTTTAACAGAAACTAATAGTAATCCAGTAAAATATAGTTAACCATGGCAAAAAAGAAAGAAATCACAGTAGAAAATAAATTAAGAGCTTTATACGATTTGCAATTAATTGATTCAAGAGTTGATACTATTAGAAGCGTAAGAGGAGAGCTTCCATTAGAGGTTCAGGATTTAGAAGATGAAGTTGCTGGCCTTACTACAAGACTAGGGAAGTTAACCGATTCAGTTGACACAATAAACGAGCAGATTAAGATGAAAAAAAATCTTATGGAAGAAGCTAAAGTTTTAATAAAAAAATATACAGAACAACAAAAAAATGTTCGAAATAATCGCGAGTTTAATTCGATAACTAAAGAAACTGAGTTTCAAGAATTAGAAATACAGTTAGCGGAAAAAAACATAAAGGAATTTTTTGCTAAAATTGAACATAAAAATGAGGTGATTGATGAAGCTAAATTGAAATTATCAGAGAGAAAAAAACACTTAAAACACAAGAAAAGTGAATTAAATACTATCCTTGAGGAGACAAAAAAGGAAGAAGAAGCTTTGCTTATCAAATCTGATAAATGCAAAAAAGATATTGAAGAAAGATTAGTTTCAGCTTATACAAGAATAAGAAATAATGTTAAGAATGGACTTGCTGTAGTTCCGATAGAAAGAGGGGCTGCCGGTGGATCTTATTTTACAATACCACCACAAATTATTATGGAAATTGGTTCTAGAAAAAAAATAATAACCGATGAGCATAGTGGTAGAATATTAGTTGATGAAGAGTTAGCAAACGAACAAACAACTAAAATGGAAAAAGTTTTTTCTAAGATTTAAAAAATATTAACATAAATAATTTAAAGCTTCTATTTTTATAGGAGCTTTTTTTTTATATTTATATTCATGATAAATAAATTAGTAATTATAATTTTAATATTAGCAGGAAGTTGCTCAAAAGCTCAAGAGTCAAATAGGCAAAAGTTAATCATAAACTCAGATCCTATTCTAGTAAATACAGAGGTAATTCACAGAGCTTATTTTGCAAGTGGTTGCTTTTGGTGTGTAGAAGCTATATACGAGAGTATAATTGGAGTAAATGAAGTTATCAGTGGTTATTCAGGTGGTTTTACATCTAACCCCACTTATGAAATTGTTAATACACAAAGAACTGGACACGCAGAAACAATTGAAGTAATTTATGATCCTAAACTAATAAGCTTTTCACAATTAGTTGAAGTATATTTTGGTACTCAAAATATTGAGCAAATAAATGGGCAAGGCCCTGATAATGGGACACAATACAGATCTATAATTTTTTATCAAAATCAAGAACAAAAAGAAATCATTAATGAAAAAGTTGAAGAGATTACAAATTCCTTAAAAGTTAATGTTGCAGCTAAAGCTTATCCTTTTCTTAAATTTTGGAAAGCAGAAGGATATCATCAGGATTTTAAGAAAAACAACAAGAATAATAGATATATAATTAATGTATCTGACCCTAGATTTAAAAGATTTAAGTACAAGTTTTCTGAAATAATTGATCAAAATCAATAAATCAAAATCCTATATTTATAATTTTTTTTTGTTTAATAAAAACATATAACTTTGATTAAATTAGAAAACTCATTAAGCTTTGCTAAACAACTAGATCGAGAAGATTCACTTTCCGATTATAGGAATCTTTTTCATATTCCAAAAAACTCAAATAAAGAAGAACTTATATACTTTTGTGGCAACTCTTTAGGACTACAACCTAAATCAACTAAGTCTTTTATTGATAAAGAAATGGAAGATTGGGCTAATCTTGGTGTTAGAGGTTGGAGCAATGCAAAAAAACCTTGGCTTAAATACCATAGCTATCTTACAGATGAAATGGCTAGTATAGTTGGAGCTAAACCACAAGAGATTGTTGTAATGAATACTTTAACTGTAAACTTACACCTTATGATGGTTTCTTTTTATAGACCGACAAAAAGTAAGTTTAAAATTATTCTGGAGGCTGATGCTTTTCCTTCAGATATTTATGCTGTTGAGTCACAACTATCTCATCACGGTCATAATATTGATGATGGAATAATTCTATGGGAAACTAAAAATAAAGAAAATAAATACAATGATTTAGAAAATATCTTTTTGGAAAACAAAGATGAAATAGCACTAATCTTAATTGGAGGTGTAAATTATTATACTGGAGAATATTTTAACTTAAAAAAAATCACGGAATTAGGACACAAATACAATTCTATGGTTGGTTTTGACTGTGCTCATGCTGCTGGTAACGTTAAGTTAGATCTACATGAGGTTGGAGCTGATTTTGCAATTTGGTGTAGTTATAAATATCTAAATTCAGGTCCAGGAAATTTATCTGGATGTTTTGTCCACGATAGACATGCTTATAATAATGATATTAATAGGTTCAGAGGATGGTGGGGCAATGATCTGAAAAATAGATTTAATATGAGGGAACCCTATCAAGCGATGGTAGGTGCTGAAGGTTGGCAAATTAGTACTCCAACTATTTTAGCAATGGCTGCAATAAAAGCATCATTAGAAATTTTTAGCTCCGCCGGAATGGAAGCTCTATGTAAAAAATCTAACTTACTAACAAGCTACTTGGATTTTCTTTTAAAGGAACTTAACAGCACAAAAATTACAATAATAACTCCTGAAGATGTGCAATCAAGAGGTTGTCAAATTTCATTAGAAATTAGTGACCCGGATAAAAATTTTCATAAAAACTTAACTGATCTGGGTGTTATAACCGATTGGAGAGATCCAAATGTTATACGCTGTGCACCCACTCCATTGTATAATTCCTTTACAGATATTTATATGTTCGTTCAAAAATTAAAGCAATTAATATAATTTATGAATTATATAAATGAACATCTTGAAGATTATATAATTAAACACTCCCAGCAAGAGCCTAGAATACTTAAAGATTTAAATCGAGAGACTAATTTAAAAGTACTTCAACCTAGAATGATAAGCGGAGCACATCAAGGTCGGCTATTAAGTATTATTTCTAAAATTATTAGTCCTACAAAAATATTAGAAATTGGTACTTTTACGGGCTATTCGACATTATGTTTATCTGAAGGGCTAACTAAGGATGGTAGAATTCATACAGTAGATATTAATGAGGAGTTATATGATCTTCAAAGGAAATATTTTAAAAAATCTCCTTTTAATGATAACATTATCCAACATTTAGGAAATGCATTAGAAGTAATTCCTACTATGGATAATAACTTTGATTTAATTTTTTTAGATGCAGATAAAAATAACTACCCTGAATATTTAGATGTTTTAATTAGTAAATTAAAAATAGGAGGAGTTTTACTCTCTGATAATGTACTTTGGGATGGAAAGGTATTAAATCCAATATCAGAAAAAGATATATCTACAAAAGCTATTGTAAAGTATAATAAATTACTAAGTCAAAGAGAGGATATGGATAATGTAATCTTACCAATTAGAGATGGACTTACTATCAGTAGAAAAATTAAATAAATTAAAGCTTTCTTTTTATTGAGCCAGAAAACTCTTCAAGGTCTTTTTTAACTTTTGATAACTCTTTATCTACATCTTTAGTTATAGAATGTTTTTTTACAGATTCAGAAGATGAGTTAATTTCTCTTTTAATATCATTTGTAGCATGCTTTATTTCATTAATACCCTTAGCTAAATTCCTAGCAAGTTCTGGTATCTTATCAGCTCCTAAAAAAATAACAGCAATAAAAAGAATTATTGCAATTTCGGCTCCACTTATAAATAAATTAAAAACATATAGTAGCATTCTACAAATATAATCAGTATGTTTAATTTGAATTATAAAACTTGATTTTTTTTTAAATTTATTATATGAAAAGAATGATTTTGGCTAGTACTTCAACGGTTTTTGGCGGTACATATTTAGATTATATAAAGGATGAGGTAAAAACTTTATTTAAAGATTCAAAAAAAATATTATTTATTCCTTACGCAAGACCTAACGGCTTAAGTCATGAAAAATACACAGGTATAGCATTTAGTTTTTTTAAAAAATTAGGAATTCATATTAATGGTATTCATGAGTTTAAAGATTTAAAAAAAGCAATAAATGATTCAGACGGAATATTTATTGGAGGTGGTAACTCATTTTTACTTCTTAAACAACTTATTGATAACGATTTGACTAGTACTTTAAAAAAGGTAATTACAAGTGGAAAACCTTATCTTGGAACTAGTGCAGGAATTAATATATGTGGTCCTTCGATTTGCACTAGTAATGATATGCCAATTATACATCCACCTAGTTTTGAGGCATTAAACATTATTCCATTTAATATTAATCCACATTATCAAGACCCAATAGCTAACAATCAGCATATGGGAGAAACTAGAGAAACTAGAATTAAAGAATTTCATTTTTTTAACTCTCAAAAAGTTATTGGTCTAAGAGAAGGGAGTTTTCTAATAATAGATGGAAAAGATTATTTTTTAAAAGGAAACAAAAAAGCAATAGTTTTTGAAAAAAATAAAAAACCTTATGAGGTCGATACAAACTTTAATTTAAATAAATTATAATGATATTTATTATATTTTAGTTGGATTGTAATTATTATTACAAATAATATTAATTAACAAAGAAAGCCTAAATATGTTTTTTTATCTTTGATTATCAATATTTTTAATGAAAAAAAAAGTGATTTTAATGATATTAGATGGGTGGGGCAATTCACCTGACCCACTGGTTTCAGCAATTGATAATGCTAATACGGATTATATAGATAACTTATACAGTAAGTATCCGTATGCAACATTAAGAACTGATGGATTACATGTAGGATTACCTGAAGGGCAAATGGGTAACAGTGAAGTCGGTCATATGAATTTAGGAGCTGGTAGGATTGTTTACCAGGATTTAGCCAAGATTAACATGTCTATCAAAAAAAACTCCTTTATAAATGAAAAAACTATCGTCGATACCTTCAATTTCGCAAAGTCCAATAATAAAAAAATACATTTTTTAGGTTTAGTTAGTGATGGAGGAGTTCACTCCCACACTAGTCACCTTAAGGCACTCATAGATATCTCAAATGAGTATAATGTCGAATCTTATATTCATGGATTTACAGATGGAAGAGATGTTGATCCAATGTCAGGAAAAAATTACATACATGATTTAGAAAATTACGTAAAGAATAGTTCAACAAAAATAGCTTCTATAACTGGGAGATATTATGCGATGGATAGAGACAATCGATGGGAAAGAATAAAGCTAGCTTATGATGCTTTAGTTTATGGTAAGGGAGAAAAGACTACGGATATCGCAAATAGCATCGAAGTAAATTATAAAAATGGATGTACTGATGAATTTATTAAACCAATAATAAAAATTAACAGTAAAGGAGAAGCAATATCAACTATTTGTGAAAATGATATCGTTTTGTTTTTTAATTTTAGAACAGATAGAGGTCGAGAATTGACTAAAGTGTTATCCCAAGAAGATAATTTAGAGTTTTGTATGAAAAAAATGAATCTTCACTTTGTTACCATGACAAATTATGACAACTCTTTTTCAAATGTTAATATCATTTTTAATAAATCAAATATAAAAGATAGTTTGGGTGAGGTTTTAGAAAAAAATAATAAAAAGCAATTAAGAATTGCTGAAACTGAAAAATACCCACATGTTACATTTTTCTTTTCTGGTGGAAGGGAAGATAAATTTATTGGAGAATCTAGGATATTAAAAAACTCACCTAAAGTAGCTACATATGACCTTAAGCCTGAGATGAGTGCTTTTGAAATTACGGACTCACTTGTAGAAGAATTAGAGTTAAAGAACCAAGATTTTATTTGTTTAAATTTCGCCAATGGAGATATGGTTGGTCATACAGGCAGTATGCGAGCAGCAATAAAAGCATGTGAAGTAGTTGATCAATGTGTAGAGAAAGTGATTCAAAGCGCTTTAAAAAATGAATACACAACTATATTAATAGCAGACCACGGAAATTGTGAAACTATGATTAATCCCGACGGAAGTCCTAACACGGCGCACACAACAAATCCAGTTCCTGTAATTATCATAGATAATGATATTAAAAACATTAAACATGGTATTCTTGGAGATATTGCTCCAACAATTTTAAAACTTATGGGTATAAAAAAACCTATTTCTATGACTCAAGAATCCCTTATATAAAATGAGCGTTATTAAAACTAATGAAGAAATTGAATTAATTAGAGAAAGTGCATTACTTGTCTCAAAAACATTAGGAATGATAGCTAGTGAAATTAAAGAAGGAGTAACTACTTTGCAATTGGATAAACTGGCGGAAGATTTCATAAGGTCTAATGATGGGATTCCAGGGTTTTTAGGTATGTACGATTTTCCTAATACATTATGCATTAGTCCAAATAGTCAAGTAGTTCATGGAATCCCAAATAGTAACCCGATAAAAGATGGAGATATTATTTCTGTAGATTGCGGGGTATTAAAAAATGATTTTTATGGAGATCACGCATATACATTTGCAATAGGAAATATTTCAGAAGAAACCAACAAACTTCTAAATACTACAAAAGAGTCCCTATATGAAGGAATAAGAAATTTTAAAGTTGGAAATAGAGTTGGAGATGTTGGGTTTGCTATTCAAGATTATTGTGAAAAAAGAGATTATGGTGTAGTTAGGGAATTAGTTGGTCATGGGCTAGGTAGATCGATGCATGAAAAGCCTGAAATGCCTAACTATGGAAAAAGAGGGAAAGGAAAAAAATTTCTTGAAGGAATGGTTGTTGCAATAGAACCTATGATAAATCAAGGAACACATAAAATAAGACATCACAATGATGGCTGGACCATAACTACACTAGACAATAAACCTAGCGCTCATTTTGAGCATAATATCGCAATAGTTAATGGAAAACCAGAACTACTTTCTACGTTCTCTTATATATATGAAGCTCTAGGAATTACATCAGATGAAGAAAATGAGTTCAAAAAAGTATGAATAACTTAATTAAACTGATATTAAACACATTTTCTAGAACTTTTCTAATAAAGATTAGTTTCATAATCCAACCTATTTTAGGTGTCTTTTTAAAAGGTAATAAATTTACAGATCCGATTGATGAAAAATCTTTCAGTACTTTTTTACCATATGGATATAATAATCTCAGAAAAAACGCACTCTCCCCATCTACATTTTCTTTGGAAAGACATAGATTACTTTGGCTATATTTAAAAAATGAAACAGATTTTTTTACAAAAAAAATTAAACTATTACACTTTGCACCCGAACAGGCATTCTATAGAAAATTTAAAAAATTAAGTAATATCGATTATGACACTATAGATTTAAACTCTCCAATAGCAAAAATAAAAGCTGACATTTGCAACCTTCCAATCAAAGACAATACATATGATTTTATACTATGTAATCACGTATTAGAACATGTTTTAGATGACAAAAAAGCTATAAAAGAATTATATAGAGTACTTAAAAAAGATGGAACTGGAATTTTTCAAGTTCCAATAGATATGAAAAGGGAATCTACATTTCAAGATGATTCGATAACAGACAAAGATGAAAGGAATAAAATATTTGGTCAATATGATCATGTTAGGGTATATGGTATTGATTATTTTATGAAACTTAAAAATGCAGGCTTTAAAGTTAAAGAGATAGATTATACAGTTAGTTTATCTGTTGATGAAATAAATAAATTTTCTATTAAAAAAGGGGAGATTATTCCAGTCTGCACTAAATAGAAGGAAAATTGTTTAAAGACAAATCTTGGATTTTGTTATTCTCATCTTTAAAAATTACAAAAACACTAATTTTATTGTTTTTTTGTACAAATAAATTAATTTCATCTAAAGTCATTAAATGCAAAGCGGTAGCATAGGCATCAGCTTCAATGCAATTGTCAGCAATTACAGTAATACTTAAAATATTAGTTTTGGATGAATACCCAGTTTTTGGATCAATAATGTGAGCATATTTATTACCTAAACTATCAATTTTAAATTTCCTATAAACTCCTGATGTAGCCATGGATTTGTCTATCAAATTAAAAGCTTTATAAATCTCGTTCTGTGAGCCATCAAATGTAGGAGTGTCTAAGCCTACTCTCCAATTTCGGTCATCCGCTAAATTCATACCACTAGATCTAATCTCTCCCCCTACTTCAACTAAAAAATTAGCAACATTATTAAATAACAAAAACTCTGAAATCATATCTACACTATAGCCCTTAGCGATAGCATTAAAATCTAAAAAAGAATTCAGAGGTCTACGTAATTTATTTTCAAAAATTTTAAATTTATCTAATCCAACTAATTTCATTAAACTATCAGTTGAAATATTATTGGTTTTGGGACCAAAATCGAGTGAGTTAACTAATGGACCAATAGATGGATCAAAATCTCCACTGGTTTCATAATATATTTTTTTAGATGTATTAAAAACATACTTAAAATGATCATCTAATAAAACTTCTTTGTTATTATTTATTTTAGTAATTAAAGAGTTTGAATTGTAGGTTGACATAGACATATCAATGGAATTAAATATGCTGTCAATTTTAACTTTTAATTGTAAATCAACTTTAGAAAAATATACAATACTGTAAGTAGTCCCATAGATATCCCCTCTTAAAATAGTTTGCTTATCAGTATTATTTACACAGGAATTAAAAAGAATAAAAAAAAATAATAGGTAGCGCATTAGTTTAAATTGTCATCAATTACTTGAATTCCATTATACTCAATAAAATAATCTTTGTTTAAATATACTGGTTTATTTTTATTCTCTGAATTAGCTAATCCTACTCCAGCATAAAGAACCTTTGAATCGTGGGATTTAGCATGTTGCTTAAACTTAGCCATCCAAACTAAGTCATAATTATTAGGATTTTCAGGAAGCAAAATAGCTTTTACAATTACGAAATAGTATTGTTTATTTTTATCGATACAGACAAATTGAGGGTTTTTTTTAAGCTTACTATTTACAGCTATGAATTCAAAACCTCTAGACTCTAAATCTTTACCAACATGATTCATTGCTAAGTTATGAAGTTCTTGTTTTGAAAGAGGTATATTCATAGGAATCTTAAAATTTATCCACCAAAATCGTCAAATCTAATATGCTCATCGGGAATACCAAAATCTTCACCCATTTTTTGTACAGCTTGATTCATTAATGGAGGTCCACAAAAATAAAGCTCTATATCTTCAGGTGACTCATGACTGCTTAAATAGTTGTCAATAACACAATTGTGTACAAAACCTACAAAACCATCACCCTTAGCGTCTAAATCTGTTTTAACATTCCAATTATCTTCAGGCATTGGCTCTGATAATGCTAAGTAAAATTTAAAGTTTGGAAAATCTTTTTCTAATTTATAGAAATGATCTAAGTAGAAAAGCTCTCTTCTTGATCTACCTCCATACCAAAAACTAACCTTACGACCAGTTTGTAAAGTTTTGAAAAGATGATAAAGATGAGATCTCATTGGAGCCATTCCTGCCCCACCACCTACATAAAGCATTTCAGAATCAGATTCATTTATAAAAAATTCACCGTAAGGGCCAGAAATAGTAACTTTATCACCAGCTTTTTTAGAAAAAATATAAGAAGAAGCTACACCAGGATTAACATCCATCCATCCATTTTTGTTTCTATCCCATGGTGGAGTAGCTATTCTAACATTTAACATAATTTCTTTTCCTTCTGCAGGATAAGAAGCCATCGAATAAGCTCTATCTACTAACTCTTTGTTGTTCATAACAAGCGGCCATAAATTAAATTTATCCCATTCAGGCTTAAATTTATCAGGTGATTCATGCTCGTCTGGATGGGCCGTTATATCCATATCTGAGAAATTAACTTCTCCTTCTGGAATTTCAATTTGTATATATCCCCCTGCCTTATATCCCATATCATCAGGAATAGAAACCACAAATTCTTTAATAAATGATGCTACATTATAATTTCTAACGACAGTGGCTTCGAACTTTTTTATACCAAATACTTCCTCAGGAATACTAATATTCATATCCTGTTTAACTTTAACTTGACATGCTAGTCTAGCACCTGATTTTATTTCTTTTCTTGTAAAATGAGGTACTTCAGTAGGTAATGCTTCTCCTCCTCCACTGTTAACATGACACTCACACTGAATACATGTACCACCACCACCACAAGCTGATGGTAAAAATATTTTCTGTGCACCCAAAGTGGTTAGTAAGGTCTCTCCCGAAGCAACCTCAATTTCTTTTTCACCATTAATAGTAATCATTACTGGGCCAGATGGAGATAATTTTTGCTTAACAAATAAAAGCACACTAATCAATAATAGTGATACAATTAAAAAAGCAATAATTGTAATAAAAACGGTACCTAATGTTTGTGATGCTAAAATCATATTAATTAACTTCTTTTTTGTTTTCTAAAAATAACTCATTGTCTAATTTTTCAACTGCAACATCTGTTACTAACTCAGTAGTTAGTTCTTTCTTCACATCTTCTTCATCTCCACCAGTTAGCATACCACCAAAACTCATAAAGCCAATAGCCATTAGTCCAGTAATTATAAATGTAATTCCAAGACCTCTAAGTGGAGCAGGTACATTGGAGTATCTAATTTTTTCTCTAATTGCTGCAATTGCTAAAATTGCTAAAAACCATCCAATACCAGAACCGACTCCATAGGTCAGTGCTAGAGATAGAGTTGGAATTTCTCTAGATTGCATAAATAAAGAACCACCTAAAATAGCACAATTCACTGCAATTAAAGGCAAGAAAATACCAAGTGAGTTATATAAAGATGGACTAAACTTTTCTACTATAATTTCTACTAACTGAACCATAGTAGCTATTGTCGCAATAAACATAATAAAAGACAAAAAACTTAAGTCATAAATTGCAAAGTCTTCGCTGACCCAAGCCAGTGCACCATCTTGTAAAATGTATTTGTCTAAAAGCCAGTTTAATGGTACAGTAATAGTTAAAACAAAAATTACTGCAGCTCCTAATCCAACAGCTGTATCAACTTTTTTTGAAACAGCTAAATAAGAGCACATACCTAAAAAGGTAGCAAATACCATATTATCAATAAAAATTGATTTAAATAATAATTCTATATACTCCATATAAATAAATTTTATTTAATCTTCAATTAAATTAGTATTTCTAGATCTTTGAACCCATATAATTAATCCTACAACAATCAAGGCCATAGGGGCTAATAACATAAATCCATTATTTTCATAGCCTATACTATATAACCCAGTTTTTTCAATAGAGTCTCCCAAAACTGCATAACCGAGTAATGTTCCTGAGCCTAATAGTTCTCTGAAAAAACCAACAATAATTAATATAAGCCCATATCCTAATGCATTACCAATTCCATCTAAGAAAGATCTCCATGCTCCATTTGCTAGGGCAAAAGCTTCAAAACGACCCATGATAATACAATTTGTTATAATAAGGCCAATAAAGGCACCTAGCTCCTTACTTAAAGAATATGAGTAAGCTTTTAAAACTTGATCCACAACAATTACTAATGCAGCTACTACTGTAAGCTGGACGATAATTCTGATTTTAGATGGTATTATATTTCTAATTAATGAGATAACAACATTACCAGCACCCATAACAAATATTACAGAAACAGCCATTACTATAGATGCTTTTAACTCTGCAGTAATAGCTAAAGCTGAGCATATTCCTAAAACTTGTATAGTAATAGGGTTGTCATCCGATAATGGATCAGATATTAATTTACTGTCTTTACTTGATAATAAACCCATATACTAGTTAGTTTTTAAATTTTCAAAATATGATTGATACAATCTCAGATCATTCTTTATCATAGCTGAAACACCATCTCCTGTGATTGTCGCACCTGCTATAGCATCAACTTCATTATCATATTTAATTTTATTTGTTGGATCAGAATTACTTTTTGAAACAGTAATACCTTTAAAAATACCATTTTCATCAAGTAGATGTTCTCCGATAAAGTCGTCCATGAAAAATCTCTGTTTGATATTCGCACCTAATCCCGCAGTCTCAGCTTTATGATCAAAATAAGCACCTTGGACTATCATATTTTCATCAATAGCAACATACGCCCAGATAGCATCCCACAAACCTATCCCTCTAATTGGAGCGATATAATATGTTTTACCTTCTTTTTCACCAATAAATAATGGCAATTGACGTTTTTCTCCAGCCTTCGCTTTTGTTTGTTCTTTTTTGATATCTATTAAATAAGCATCATTGTTCTCAACGATATCCAAATCACCAGTGATTACAATTTGTTTTTTTATGTATTTTGAAAATTCACTAGCAACTTTACTAGCCTCAATAAATGCAACATTGCCCTTTCCTTCATTTTCATGTACGCCCATTGCGTACAATATATTTTGTTGTTTTTCTATTCTTTTGTTCTCATTAATCTTCGGTTTTAATGAAGAAGCAACAAAAGCTAATAATGAACCAACAACAACTACCATCCCAGTAGCAAAGAGTAATGTGTATAAGTTTTTATCTGTTCTTTTTTCCATTATTAAGCAGTTTTAGTTTTCATTCTATTCAATCTACTATTAACGTTTCCTTTTACAACATAATGGTCAATAGTTGGGGCAAAGACATTCATTAATAAAATCGCTAAAAATACACCCTCGGGATATGCAGGATTAAATACGCGAATCATAATGGATATAAAACCAATTAAAAACCCATAAATAAATTTCCCTTTATTCGTTTGTGACGCACTAACTGGATCAGTAGCCATAAATACAGCTCCAAATAAAATACTTCCTATTAATAAATGTTGCCAGTAAGGAACACTCATTAAACCATAAAACTTACTTGACTCTCCAATTACACCAGTATCTATAACAAGATTAAATATTAGTCCCATTACTAATGCACCTAATATTGTGCTAAGAATTATTCTCCAACTACCAATCTTTGTAAAGATTAGAATAAGAGCACCAAATATTATTAATAATTTAGATGTTTCACCAACAGAACCAGGAATAAAACCATAAAACATTTCAGATAGAGAATAAATAATCTCTTGGTTTTGAGCATAACTACCTAAGATGGTTTCACCAGAAATTGCCTCAGCAGTACCAGTTCTTTCGACTGCTTGGTGTACCCAGACCTTATCACCACTCATCCAAGTTGGATAAGCAAAAAACAAAAATGCTCGTATAGTTAAAGCTGGGTTTAGAATATTCATCCCTGTCCCTCCAAAAACTTCCTTACCAATAACAACTCCAAATATTACAGCTACAGCTAACATCCATAGAGGAATATCAATTGGAACAATAAGTGGAACTAACATACCTGTAACTAAATAACCCTCTTCAACTTCATGCCCCTTAATAACTGCAAATAAAAATTCTACAGCTAAACCAACGGCATAAGAAACTATTACTAAGGGAAGAACAGTTATTGCGCCAAGAATAAGATTATCCCAAGTAATAAAGTTTCCAAGTAAAGAGACCTCTCTAACAATACCATTAGCAGCGTCAACAGCTCTGTAATGCTGATATCCAGCATTGAACATACCAAATATTAGGCAAGGAACTAATGATAAAATTACTGTATTCATTGTTCTTTTTAAATCATCAGCTGCTTTAATATGAGTACCTCCGTGAGTTACTTCGTTGGGTAGGTATAAAAATGTGTGAAGAGCATTAAACGCAGGGGCCATTTTCTGACCTTTATACTTTTCTTTTAGATTATGTAATGTTGATTTTAATCCCATGAATTATCCTATTTCTTTTTTCATTAAGTCTAAACCTTCTCTAATTATTTTTTGATGAGGTTGTTTAGACACGCATACAAACTCTGTTAAAGCAAAATCCTCCGGGGCAACTTCATACATGCCCAAAACTTCCATTTCATCTAAATCTTTATACATACATGCCTTGAGTATATGCATTGGATAAATATCTAAAGGAAAAACCTTTTCATATGTTCCGGTAGTTACAAAAGCCCTATGTTCACCATTAGTGTTAGTGGTTAAATCAAATTTTTTGTTTGGAAATAACCAAGAAAAAGTTAGTGCTCTAGAAACTGAAACTTTATCAAATACTGGCTTTGTCCAACCAAATAACTCATAGTCATCTCCTTCAGGAATTACAGTAACAGAATTACTGTAATAATCTAAATAACCATTTGAATCAACTTTTTTACCTGATAATATATTCCCAGAAATTACTCTATTATTATCACTTTTATTAACTCCTTTGTTACTTATGATAGATTCAATTTCACATCCAATCAAAGCATTAAAATATCTAGGGCTATGAACTGAGGATCCTGAAAGTGATAATATTCTTTCAGCATTAAACTCACCAGTTAAAATCATATTACCAATAATAACTAAATCTTGAGCAGAAATTGTCCAAACCGATTCCCCTTTGTTAATAGGATCAACTTTATTAATTAAAGTACCTACATTACCAGAGGGATGTGGACCTGAAACATTGTATATATCAATATTTTTTAAATCTCTAAAAATAGATTTTGAAGATTTTTCTAGAGAAACATTAACCTTACCCTCAGTTAACTTATCTAAAACACTTACAGCTGCTTGTATTTCATTTTTACGATCTTTTAGTGTGAAATCTAAATTTGCAGTAAGAGGGGCAGAAGAATAACCTGAAATGAATATAGATTTTGGAGCAGACTTATAATTAGCAATTATATCATAAGGTCTTTGTTTAATAAAAGACCAACAACCGGTACTAAGTAAGAAATCTAATATTTTTTCACGTGAGGAATCATTTTCTAATTTCCCAGAATTTTTAAAAACTTGTTTTTTGTCTGCTAAAATTTTTACAGAAAGAATTTTTCTTTTTTCACCTCTAATAATATCAACAATTTCTCCAGAAACAGGTGAAGCAAACTTCAAAACTTCATCGGATTTATCATAAAATAATATATCTCCAGCTAAAATTTTGTCAGAAACTCTTACGTTAAGTTTAGGATTAATTCCATGAAAATCAGTTGGTTGAATTGAGTAAAATTTACTCATTAACGCAGGCTCTAATATTTTTTCGGCTTCACCTACAAGGTTGATATCTAAACCTTTTTTTATATGAATGTCATTTGACATAGTAAGAATGTGAATTTAGTCGTTTAAAATCGCTGCAAAAATACAAATTAATATTATAGTTATCATAATGTTTTGATCATAAATTTTTGATTATTTTTACAAAAAAACTACATTATTAGATATAAATAATTATCATTAATTAAGCCTTATAAAATGTATAAATCAATATTAGTAATAATTCTGAGTTTAATTTGTCAAATTTCTGTTAGATCCCAGGTAATTAAAGAGGTATACCCCCCAGAATTTGTAAAAAGTATTATTGTTAAAAGCGAGTCTAGACAAATTGAATTTCCTGTAATTCGTTTAAACAATTCTTTTTCTCTTGAGTTTGATGTTTTAAATGGATATGAAGAAGATTATTATTACAAAGTAGATCATTACAATTTTGATTGGACGAAATCTCAATTATCAAAATCAGAATATTTAAAAGGATACGATAATACTAAAATACAGAATTACAAGAATTCGTTTAACACATACCAAATTTACAGTCATTACGAACTAAATCTTCCTAATAAAAATACTAAAATCATAAAGTCTGGAAATTATATCATTTCAGTATTTAACGATTATGAAGAAATAATTTTTAGTAAAAAAATTGTGATATATGAGGCATTGTCTAGTGTTAAAATTGGCATTTTTAGAGATAGAGATTTAAGTTATATAGACAAAAAACAAGTAGTTCAATTTGAGATAATAGCATCAAAAATTAATAATCCAAAAAAAACAATAAAGACATTAATTATTCAGAATAATAACCTAAACCAATCTATAAGTGATTTAAAACCGCAATATACAATTGGAAATAAACTAATTTACAAATACAATTCAAAGGCTAGCTTTAATGGCGGAAACGAATTTTTATATTTTGAAAATAAAAATATTAGAGGCTCAGATTTAAATATTAGGACATTTGATCTTAAAGATATTTATCATAATTATTTGTATCCTGACACACCAAGAAATAGTAGTACGTACTCATATAACCCAGACATTAACGGTAACTTTTTAGTTACAGCAGTAGATGCTCAAGATGTCGATATTGAAGCGGATTATGTAGTCGTTCATTTTTATTTAAATATTGATAAGTTAGATAACAATAAGTCTATTTATGTCTCTGGAAATTTTAACGGGTATCAATTAAGCGACACCAATAAAATGAGTTATAATAGTTTTAAAAACAGCTACGAAGCTAAATTAAAACTAAAACAAGGTTTTTACAACTACAAATACTCTGTTTTGGATGGTGAAAATATGTTAGAAAGTGGTTTTATTAGTGGTAATTTTGATGAAACAGAAAACAATTACAAAGTTATTGTTTATTACCGCGATTTTGGTTCAAGATATGATAGAGTTATCGGGTTTAATCAAATTAACTCGGTAAATATAAATAACTAACAAAATTGGTTTTATTAAATTTTAAACTACCAAAAATCATTTTTTTTTAATTACTTTTAATACATAATAAAATTTATCCACCAACAATGGTACAACAAGTTACAAGAGGCATAAAGATTGAAGTAAAACAAAATTTTGAAGGTACTTTTTATAAGAACCATAAAATTCATTTCGCCTTTGGCTATATTGTTTCTATAGAAAACAGAAGTAAAGATACTGTTCAGCTAAATTCTAGGCATTGGACAATTTTAGACTCATTAAACAGAGATGAAAATATTGATGGTGAGGGAGTTATCGGAAAAAAACCTGTTCTTAATCCCGGTGAAACACATGTATACAATTCTGGGTGTTTATTACTATCTCCTTTTGGGTCTATGAAAGGTCACTACAAAATGATAGATCTAGCTACTACTAGAAAGTTCAACGTGACAATACCTTCATTTAAATTAAGCGCCCCTTTTGCTCTTAATTAATTTTCTTTAATTTTTTTTATGATTATCTTCGCTTAGTTATATAATTAACCTATAAATATTTTTCGATGAGTAAAGGATTTTTCAAAGTTCCGTTAGCAATTAATGAGCCAGTTAGAGCATATGAACCAGGTTCAAAACATAGGGAAGAAGTTCTCGAATCATATAATGAAATGTTCAATAGCAATATTGAAATTCCTTTTTATATTAATGGAAAAAATATTACAACCGATAATCATCAACTAATTTCACCTCCTCACGATCACAAACATATAGTTGGCAAATACTTTATAGCTGATAAAAAACATATAAAACAAGCAATTAGTGGTTGTTTAGCTGCAAGAGAGCAGTGGGCAAATTTACCATGGGAACAAAGGTCTGCTATTTTTTCAAAAGCTGCTGAATTAATTGCTGGTCCATACAGATCTAAAATTAATGCTGCTACAATGATCGCACAATCTAAAACCATACATCAAGCAGAAATTGATGCTTCGTGTGAATTTATTGATTTTTTGAGATTCAATGTTCAATTTGTTACCGACATATATAACAATCAACCAGAAAGTACGTCTGATTATTGGAATAGAGTAGAATATCGACCACTTGAGGGGTTTGTATATGCTGTTACACCATTTAACTTCACTGCTATTGCAGGTAATCTTCCGGCATGCATGGCTATGCTTGGCAATGTGGTAGTTTGGAAGCCTAGTGATAGTCAAATTTATTCGGCTAAAATAATAATGGATGTATTTAAAGAAGCTGGTGTTCCAGATGGAGTAATTAATGTTGTTTTTGGAGATCCAGAAATGATTACAGAAACCGTACTTAGTAGTCCAGATTTTAGTGGACTCCATTTTACAGGGTCAACTAACATATTTAAAAAATTATGGAGAAATATTGGAGAAAATATTTCTAATTACAAGACATATCCAAAAATTGTTGGTGAAACTGGTGGTAAAGATTTTATAGTTGCACATAAAAGTGCTATCCCTGCTCAAGTTTCAACAGCAATAGTTAGAGGAGCTTTTGAATTCCAAGGCCAAAAATGTAGTGCTGCATCGAGAAGTTATATTTCTGAATGCATATGGGACGAGGTTAAAAATAATCTTATTATGGATTTAAAATCTATAAAAATGGGTTCTCCAGCAGACACAAATAACTTTATTACAGCAGTCATTCATGAAAATTCGTTTGACAAAATAGCCAAATACATTGATGATGCTAAATCTGATAGTAACACTGAAATTATAGCAGGAGGTAATTATGATAAGTCAAAAGGCTACTTTATAGAACCAACAATAATTGTTACAAAAGATCCAAAGTACAAAACAATGCACCAAGAAATATTTGGTCCTGTAATGACTATTTACGTATTTAAAGATGATGAATTTGACAAAACATTAGAGTTGGTTGATTCAACAAGTGATTACGCTCTAACCGGTGCAATTTTAGCAACTGACAGGTACGCAATAGAAAAAGCTACTAAAGCTCTTCAAAATTGTGCTGGTAATTTCTATATAAATGATAAACCAACAGGTGCAGTAGTAGGACAACAACCATTTGGAGGAGCTAGAGGTTCAGGAACAAATGATAAAGCTGGAAGTGTTCTTAATTTATTAAGATGGGTATCTCCAAGGTTAATAAAAGAAACATTTGTAACTCCTACAGATTACAGGTATCCTTTTTTAGGTAATTAATTGAAATCTTGAAAAGAATTAACAGCTGTAAATTGTGAATTAATAGCGTTATTATTTGAATCAACAATAATAGCTACAACTCCTAAGTTTTCTATTACAAAATCTGGACTTATTTCTACACTAAAATTAGTTTTATAATCAGTTAGTGGAGATATATCAACTAAGTTATCTCCAGAAATATTGGTTATGGAAACTCTTAAAACGTCCTGGTGAGAATAATTTTCTATAGGATTTCCTGAATTATAAAAATAGCTGTCCTCAACAAAATTGAAGTAATTAGTTTGATCATAAATTAAATTATTTTCTACCAGGTACAAAACTAGTTTATGGTTGTTTAACTCAATCTTTGAAACATACCTTAAATCAACATTTAAAGTATTATTATCGACAGTTGAATTTATTGAAATAGCAAGATTGTTTTGTAAACTAATAAGGTTTTGAACTTCAGATAATTCATAAGGATCTACCCAAGAAATAGTTCTGTTTAAACGTGCTGAAGGAAAGCCACCTATTGATAGCTCAGACCTAAGATCTGACTCTTGATCAATGGTAAGTTGATCATTATTATGAATACCAACAACAGTGATATTATCCGTTAGCTCTCTTAACTCATCAATAGCATGAGCGACAGGCGGACAATAACCACACCATGTACCTGTATAATCCTCAACCACAACTTTAGTTCTAGGCTCTACAATATCAAACACTTTTAGTTCAGTAGTAAAAATTTCGGCATCAATCACATACTCAGCATACACTTGATGTGTACCAAAGTTTTCAAAACTAATAGTATTACTATTAATTACCTGATCATCTACCACAAATTCAGTAATAGAATTTATATTATTGCCTTCTAAATCTATCATATTTAAATAAATAATTTGATTTTTTAGATATGATGACTCTACATTTAGCCCTAAAATTAAATCTGTAGATTGCGGTATTGTATTATCAAAAGACTCTTGTGAGCTACACCCAGATAATATAATAAAGGATAAAAAAGTATTAACTAATAAACACCTCATAATTTAATCAGATTTAAATTGGAATGTGAAATTAAGCATATATATTTAATTTACTTCCTTTATTAAAAAAACAAAGTATATTTACAAAAAAAACCCAATTCAATGAATAAATTAATTACTATAATAACTATTATTTTTTCTATTTCTGTAAACTCTCAATCTGTTTTACCAGATTTGAACTTAAATACTTTGAATGGTGAAGAGGTAAGTATTAGATCCATATCCAGTAATGACAAAATAGCCGTAGTCTCATTATGGGCTACATGGTGCGTACCGTGTATTAAAGAATTAGATGCTATAAGTGAATATTATGAAGAATGGAAAGAGGAAGTTGATTTTGAACTATATGCAGTTTCTACAGATGATAGCAGGACAATCAAAAGAGTAAATGCTATGGTAAATGGAAAAGGATGGGAATACAATATACTTTTAGATACTAATAACGAATTACAAAGATCACTTGGGGCATCTACTATTCCTTTAACATTGATTGTCAAAAATAATAAGATAGTTTACAGACATTCTGGCTATAGTGCAGGAGTTGAATTTGAATTGTTTGATAAAATAAAAGAATTAAAATAATAACCATTTCTTATGAATAGATTTTTATTATTAATAGCATTCCTTTTCTCATTAATAACAACATCTCAAAATACTGAAAACATATTTGGTAGTTTTGAAAGTAATTCTCAGCTTTTACAAGATGATAGTGCTCTAAATTTCACTTCACCTGAAGACAACTTTAGATCAAATAATTATTTGCAAATAAATTATGATATTGGCAAATTCTCATCTGGTATTCAATACGAAAGTTATTTACCAAACGCCATGTTGGGGTACTATCCAGAATATAATGGCAAAAATGAAATTGCTTCTTATTTCGTAAATGTAAAAAATGAAAAAGCAGATCTTACACTTGGATATTTTTATGAGCAATTTGGTAACGGCTTAATATTTAGAGCTTGGGAAAACAGACAGCTTGGTATTAACAATTCAATTAAAGGAATTAAATTAAATTATACTTTTTCAGATAGCTTTAGTCTTACTACTATTTATGGTCAACAAAGAAACGGGTTTGAATTAAATGAAGCAACCATCCAAGGGATTGACTCAAACCTAAATTTAAATAAATTTTTAAAATTTGAAGAACTGGACTTATCTATTGGAGCTAGTTACGTAGGCCGTTATCAAGATAATTCTACCAATAATTTAATACCAGCAAATGTAAAAGCTCTAGGGGCTAGACTTGATTTATATTACGGTAGATTTAGCTTAAATTTTGAAGCTATAACAAAAGATGCCGACGTAATCGCAAACGAAGGAGTAATACAATCGAATAAATTATATGACGGAACTGCTCTTCAGTTAGATCTTGGGTATTCTAAAAAAGGGCTTGGGATAAGCTCAACATTTAGAAGGTTAGAGAATTTTAATTTTTATAGTGACAGATTAGCTGAGGGTAATATTTATAATCAGCAAACTCTTAGCTATACACCTGCTTTAACTAAACAGCAAGACTATTTGTTGACTAATATTTACGTGTACAGCTCTCAACCTAGGTTAGTTGTGAATGCATTAGAAAATAGATCTGGTGAAGTAGGTTCACAGACAGACTTTTACTACACATTTGATAAAAAAAGTTTTCTTGGTAAATACAAAACTAAAATTGCAGTAAATTTTTCTTACTGGGCAGCTATAGAGTCTAATTTTAATCTGGATGAATCCTATGATGTGGAATTTATCGGAAATGGAAATAGATACTACAGAGATATTAATTTTGAATTAAAAAACAGCTGGAATAAGAGATTTAACACTACCCTTACAATGCTTGATGTGATAATAGACAAAGGAGTGGCCTTAGGAGGACCATTAGGGGTCCAAGGAGATATTAAGGCTAAAGTTGGCGTAATTGAAGGCACATACAGATATGATAATGGGAAATCATCAAGAGCAGTTATTCAACACCTTTGGACTAAACAAGATAAAAAAAACTGGGTTGGATTGGTCTATGAATATAATTTCTCAACTAGCCTAAATTTATTTATCGCCGATGGATGGAATTATGGAAGCAGTGACAAAATTCATTATTATAATGTAGGAGGAAGCTATTCTAAAAATAACACTCGTTTGAGTTTAAATTACGGAAGACAAAGAGGAGGTTTAATTTGTGTTGGTGGTGTATGCCGATATGTCCCAGAAAATACTGGAATAAATCTTAATTTGAATCTAGTTTTTTAATTAATATTTAGTTACGATTATATCTATACTTAATTCTAAACGCTGTACCGTCTTGATTCCCGGTTTCATCTGCTAAATAAAATTTAAAAGTATATTCTACTGCTGTGTTTCCATCTCCTTCATCTGCATTAAAAAAATGATCTCCTGAAGAAGCTTGCGTTTGACCTGGTTCAATATTAACATTTGGAGATGAAGGATTTGTTGGATAAGATGTTCCAGTTGTTACACCAAAATAACACTCTCCAAAACAAAGTTCCATTAGAGAACCATCTGTTCCAGACATGCTTTCCACTTCAATTCGCATTGCAATTGTCTCAGATGATGTATTTCTAACATAAAATCCTAAAGAAGCATCTGGATAATCTAATACTGAAAATTCTACTGTTTGATTATTAACAAAAATATTACCATCTAAATCTTCTACTTCATAAGTTAATACTTCTATAGTTGGATCTACTGGTCCAGGCTCATCTTTTGAACAAGAAAAAATAACAAAATTTGCTATTAAAGCACTGATAATTAATGGAGTAGTAATTTTCATTTTTATTTTTTTCGAAATCGTTATAGTTATATGCAGCAAAACTAAACAAATTAAACTACTTTTAGAAAAATTATTATAATAATTAATCCCCAAGCTATGATTAAAAATTACTTACTACTATTTACATTAATTAGTTATCTAGCTAGTTTTTCGCAAACTATTGTTTCAACAGATACTGAAAACAAAAAAGTTATTCTTGAAGAATTTACCGGTATATATTGTACGTTATTGTCCTGATGGACATGCAATAGCCAATGCAATCAAAGCAGAAAATCCTGAAGATGTATTTATAATCAATATTCATACTGGTGGATATGCCGAACCAAATCCTGCAATAAATGATCCTGATTTTAGAACACCCTTTGGAGAAGCTATAGCTAATCAATCAAATTTAACAGGATACCCAGCAGGTACAGTAAATAGACAGTTCTTTTCTAGTCTTACAATGAACGGAGGAACTGCAATGGGAAGAGGTGGATGGACTACAGCTGCAAGTCAAGTACTAAGTCAAAGTGCTTATGTAAACGTAGGAGTTGAAGCTTCTATAAATGTTCAAAACAATGAATTAACTGTTCATGTTGAAGGATATTATACCGGAGATAGCCCACAAAATACTAATTATTTAAATGTAGTACTTACTCAAAACAACACATTAGGACCACAAACCGGTGGCGGAATGGGCAGTGATTACAATCACAATCATAGACTTGTGCATATGTTAACTGGACAGTGGGGAGAAGTTATTTCTACTACTTCAGCAGGCTAGTTTTATAGATCAAACTTTTACTTATACAATTCCATCCTGATTATAACGGAATTGATGTTGTATTACCAGAGATAAATGTGATCGCTTTCATAACTGAAACTCAGCAAGAAATTATTAGTGGAGCGGAAGCTATACTCCAACTTTTGATGGCTTAGAATATTCTAATGATGTGTCCTTATTATCAATTCAAGATAATTTAAATGGTAATTGTGGTGAAACAGCTTCCCCTTCAGTAGTTGTTCAAAACAACGGTTCTGATCCAATTACTAGTTTAAGTGTAGAATACTCTATTAATAATGGTAGCTCAGAAACTTATAGCTGGACAGGATCATTAGCATCTTTACAGTCTACTTCAATAGAATTACCATCAATAAGCTACAGCCCTAGCGATACTAACTCCGTGAATATAATTCTATCAGATGATGAAAATAATGAGAATAACTCAAATATATTTTATTTTGATCAATCTACGTCATATGAAACATCTTTGGTTACTTTAAATTTAGTGACAGATAATTATGCTTCTGAAACTACTTGGGCATTAACCGACTCGTCAGATAACATTGTTGCACAAGGAGGAGGTTATACTAATAATAGTACAACCAGTTTAGAAATTGAAATTCCAAGCTCAGACGAATGCTATACGTTTACAATAAATGATACTTATGGTGACGGAATATGTTGTGGGTACGGAACAGGTTCCTACTCGATAACTGATGACTCAGCTAATGTGATTTTCTCTGGAGGCGAGTTTGGCAGTACTGAAGCTACTACATTTAGAGTTGGAGAATCTTTAGGTTTAGATTCTTTTATGGATGAAAATTTAAAAATATTTCCAAATCCTTCTAATGGTATCTTTATAATCAAAACAACAATAACCAACTCTAGTTATAAAATCCATAATTTAATTGGTCAGACAATTAAATCTGGATTTATAAACAATGGAGAAAACTCAATTGATATTAGAAACTCAATAGATGGGATTTATTTTATAACAATTGAATCTGAAAATGGAGAGAAAATTGGGTATAAATTAATTAAGAATTAGTTTTTAATCTTGTATTTAATTGGCAAGTAGACAACTTTTTTTTCATTAAAAAAATCGTCACTAAAAAAATCTGAGAGCTCATAAGTTTTAATATTCTTAAAACTTATGAGCTCTTTTTTTAAGTCTCCTCCTTTAAGATACAAAACACCATTTTTTAAATCATTAAAGGATTTCTTATTTACGTTATACTTAATCCATGAAACAAAGTCCTTCATATTTGTAACTGCTCTACTAATTACAAAATCATACTTATCTTTAACTGACTCTGCTCTACAGCAAGAAGTTTTTACATTTTTTAATTCTAATTCTTTAACTACAATATTTACAACATTAATTTTTTTTTGAATACTATCAACTAAATGAAATTTACAATTTGGAAATAAAATAGCAAGTGGTATCCCAGGAAAACCACCACCAGTTCCAACATCTAGCAGTGTTGTGCCATTTTTAAAAGAAATTAATTTAGCTATCGACAAAGAATGTAAAACATGCCTTAGGTATAACTCATCAATATCTTTTCTGGATATAACATTTATCTTAGAATTCCAATCTTTATATAAAAGTTCTAATTTATTTAACTGCACTAATTGTTCTTCAGTTAAATCTTTAAAATATTTCTGAATTAATTTCATAAAAAAAATGTTTCAACAAAAATAGGTTTTTGTACACAATTATTTCTTAATGAAGGATAAAGAAATTATCTTTATTAATATAATTTATTCAAATAAAAATATTCAATATGAATACTAAAACAATACTATTTAACAGAAAGGATACCGCAGCTTTTTTTAAGACTTTAAATAAAAGAGTGAATAGCTATTTTAAGGAAAAGAATATTTCAAAGACTGGAAATTGGAAACTTTGGGTCAAGACATTTATAATGTTTAGCCTACTTGTAGCTCCATATGTTATAATTTCAATTTTAACAATACCAGCTTGGTTACAAATCACACTTTCTATTGTAATGGGTATTGGTCTGGCTGGAGTTGGGATGAATGTAATGCATGATGGAAATCATGGTTCATTTTCTGATAAAAAATGGGTTAATAGGTTGATGGGGGGAAGTATATATGTATTAGCAGGTAATAGATATAATTGGCAAGTTCAACATAATGTTTTACATCACACATACACCAATATTCATGGTCATGATGAAGATTTAGAAGCTGGTAGAGTGATACGTTTTTCAAAACACTCAGAGTGGAGATGGTTTCATAAATTTCAACACTACTACTCAGTATTACTCTATGGACTTCTAACTATTAATTGGTCAATAACTACAGATTTTTTTCAAATGAAAAGATTTATGAAGAAAAAATTATCTCATGGTAAGTTTCCGAACCCATTTGTAAATTGGACAAAATTATTGATATCTAAATTAATATATTTTTTATTTTGGATTTTCATACCAATTCTAGTATTTAATATAGTTTGGTGGAAAGTCTTGATATCATTTTTAGTAATGCACTATACAGCGGGACTAATATTGAGTCTAGTATTCCAACTAGCTCATATAATGGATGAAGCAGATATGCCACTTCCAGACTCAGAAGGAAATATTAAAAATAGCTGGGCTATTCATCAATTAAGAACCACAGTTAATTTTGCTTCAAATAACAAAATTGTAAATTGGTTTACCGGTGGTTTAAATCATCAAGTTGAGCACCATATTTTTCCAAATATTTCTCATGTTCATTACGATAAAATTGCAGAAATTGTTAAAAAAACTGCTAATGAATTCAACCTTCCGTATAATGAATTTAAAACAACAAAAGATGCGTTAGTAGCTCATTTTAGATATTTACGTAGCATGGGGTTAAAACCAACAATTTAAAAATATGAAAGATTTTCTCTCTGAAAGAATAAATAATCTTGCTGTTTCTCAAACTTTAGCTATGGCAGCTAAAGCAAGAGAATTGAAAAATGCTGGAAAAGATGTGATTGGCCTAAGCTTAGGTGAGCCTGACTTTAACACACCTGGATATATTAAAGATGCTGCAATAAAAGCAATTAATGAAGACTATAATTCATATACCCCTGTAGATGGATATGTAGATCTGAAGGAAGCTATAATTACAAAATTCAAAAGAGATAATAATTTAAAATACGACTTATCTCAAATAGTAGTATCAACTGGAGCTAAACAATCACTTTCAAATATTGCGGCTTCATTAATTAACCCTGGAGATGAAGTTATACTTCCTTGTCCTTACTGGGTTAGCTATAGTGATATAGTAGGTTTAAATGGCGGTAAGACTATCGAAGTAAAGACGGATATTTCTAATGACTTTAAAATGACTGCAGAAGATTTAGAAAACGCAATTACGCCTAAGACAAAAATGCTATGGTTTAGTTCTCCGTGTAACCCTAGTGGTTCAGTTTATAGTAAAAAAGAATTGCGAGAATTAGCTGATGTTTTAGTTAATTACCCTGAATATATATATTCTTTCTGATGAAATCTATGAACATATAAATTTTTGTGGAGGACACTTTAGTATAGCTGAATTTGAAGATATGTATGACCGAACAATTACTGTTAACGGTGTGTCTAAGGCTTTTGCTATGACAGGATGGAGAATTGGGTATATTGGAGCGCCAACATCGATTGCAAGAGCGTGTAATAAAATGCAAGGTCAAGTTACTTCGGGAGCAAATTGCATAGCGCAAAGAGCTGTAATTACGGCTCTTGAAGAATGTCCTAGTAGAATTACTTATATGGTGGATGAATTTAAAGTACGAAGAGACTTGATTTTAAATTTATTAAATAATATTGATGGATTTAAATGCAACACTCCAGATGGAGCTTTTTATGTATTTCCGGATATTTCACATTTTTTTGGAAAAACCATAAATGGCTATACAATAAACAATGCATCAGATATGTCTTTGTTTCTATTAGAAAGAGGGCTAGTAGCAACTGTTACTGGAGATGCCTTTGGAGATCCAAATTGTATTAGAATATCTTACGCAGCATCTCAAGAGCAATTAATAGAAGCAGTGGATAGAATTAAAAAATTAGTATCCTAAAATAAATACTAATAACTAGTTAAGAAAAGAAAACTTTAAAAAAAGTAAATATTAATTTTTATCTTTTTTTCCAAAAATAGGCAGTAAAAACAATCAAAACGGTAAATAATTCTAACCTACCAACTATCATTAAAAACGAAGACCACCATTTAGCTAAAATAGGCATTTGACTAAATGTACCCATAGGACCGTAATCTCCAATAGATGGACCTACATTACCCAAACTAGAAGCCGATACTCCTAAGGCAGATTGAAAGTCTAGTCCAAAAATGGAAAACCCGAGCGCTCCTACCATAAATGATAGCATATAGATTATAAAGAAACCTAAAATATTATATACAATCTCACTTGGGACAGATTTGTTATTATACCTTACAGGGATAATAGCACTTGGGTGTAGTATTCTTTTAAATTCTAAAAATCCGTTTTTAATAATTAGCAAATGTCTTACAATTTTAAATCCTCCAGATGTACTTCCAGCAGAACCTCCAA
>CASIAX010000021.1:0-91807 GCA_949372955.1 uncultured Flavobacteriaceae bacterium
ATAATAACTAGGTAAATCTTGATAATAAGAAGGGCTTGGGTTTGCACCTCCAGCATAATCCAGCCTAGTATTTCCTAACTCTCCAAATTGATATCCAATATTAGTGTTAAGTGAAGTATTATCATTTATGTTCCAATAATGATTTAACATAAGTATTGGCTCTACTACTCTTTTAATACGTGAATTTCTTTTTTTACCGTCGTGTAAACCCCAATAATCATTATAACGTATATTTTTTAAGTCGTACACTTCTTGTGTGTTTGGAGAAGACTTACCTCTTCTATTGGGAGCGTATATTCCGGTAAAGTTAATACTGTGTTTATTATTAAGTTTCTTTTCAACAGAGAAAAATAATGAATTCGAGTCATAAAAGGTTGCATCTTGATAACCTTCATCTCCCCACCTTCTTCCCATAGAAAGAGCATAAGACCAACCACCATCTATAATACCAGACGAGTAAGTAGCCATTAATCGGTTTGTATAACTTCTATTTGACGATGAGTATGTTACTCTTCCTCCTTTACTATATTCTGATGCACGAACATTAATATTATTAGAACCAAGAAGTCCTCCAAAACTATAAGTAGAAGGAGAAATTCCATCAGTAAATTCTTGATTTCTTAATACATCATTTAAACCACCCCAGTTACTCCATTGTGGCCTTCCATTATATAACTTGTTCATTTCAATTCCATTGATATGAACAATCCCATTATCAGAATCAAGTCCTCTAACCTTGAAAAAGGAAGAGCTAAACTCATATGCAGCAGTTCTAAAGAAAACGTCTTTAGAAGACTGTAATAAGCCTGATATGTTGTCTGATCCAGATGTATCATCACTTAATTCATCATCACTTAATGAAATAGTGAATTGATCGTTTATAGGAGATTCAACAGAAACATCAATAATCTCTGTATTTTGGACTTGCTCAACTAAAATTTGTTCAGAAGGTTCATCATTACTTGAACTCTCCATATTTGTTGAAACACTTAAGATTTGAATTTTATATGTTAATTTCAAATTATTAATATTCACGGATCCATTATCTGGAACAATTACATTAAAAGATTTATTACCATATCCAGATTTAGAAAAAAGTAGAGTTTGTTTACCAGATGGAGCTGTTTTATTAAAAGAAAACATTCCGTTATCATCTGAAAAAACTATAATTTCAGAATCTTGTATAAGGATTTTTACGTTTTGGATCGGGTCATTACTTTTATCATCTTGAACACTACCAGTAATAGTGCCAAATTGGGAAAAGGCACTAAAAAATGAAAAAACAGAAACGAAAAAAACTAGTAAATTATTTTTCATACTTAGTTGTATAGATGTTTAAATATAATTATTAAATAATAATCAAATTTAATGTATTATTTGTACATATTTAATATTTTTAAACAACTAAATTTGTGATTTAATAATAACTCCATTATGACAAAGTCTCTTCTTCAACTAATAATATTGATTTTCTTTTTTAACTACTCACTTTTTTCACAAAGCGAAAGGAAATTTAAAATTCATACTGTTGCTTTTTACAATGTTGAAAATTTATTTGATACAATAAATGACCCTAACAAACAGGACGAAAAGAGTCCAATGATGGATATAACTTACAACAGAGGCGGTGTTTACAAACAAAAAATAAAAAACATGGCCAGGGTTATCGCTGATATTGGTGAAGATGTGACCAAAAAACATCCTGCTATAGTTGGTCTTTCTGAGGTTGAAAATAAACAGGTAATAATAGATTTGATTAAAGACAGTTCACTTTCAGGAACTGACTATGAGATTATACACTATGAATCTCCAGATAAAAGAGGAATTGATGTTGCGATGATTTATAACAAAGAGAGTTTCAAACCAATTTCTACGAAATCATATGAATTATTAATATATGACGATCAAACAAACAAAAGAATATATACTAGAGACCAACTACTAGTAAGCGGAACTCTTGAAGATGACCTTATTCATGTTATAGTAAATCACTGGCCATCTAGGTCTGGAGGAGAAGCAAGAAGTATATCTAAAAGAGAAAGTGCGGCAAGATTAAATAAAAAAATCATTGACTCTTTACACAGTTTAGACAAAAATGCTAGGATAATTACTATGGGTGATTTTAATGATAATCCTATGAACAACAGTATAAAAGGTATTCTTGGGGCTAAGAAAAACAAAGAAGATGTTAAAATAAAAGAAATGTATAATCCAATGGAGAAAATCTTGACTAATGAAGGTATTGGGTCAAACTCCTACAGAGATGTTTGGTTTCTTTTTGACCAAGTTATAATATCTAAAGGATTACTTGGGAATGATTTTTCAAGCTATAAGTTTTATAAAGCTGGTGTGTTTAACAAACCTTATTTAACTCAAAAAGAAGGCAGGTATAAAGGTCAGCCTTTTAGAAGCTTCTCATACTCTAAATTCACTAATGGTTACAGTGATCATTACCCTTCTTTTATATATCTAATAAAAGAAATAAAATAAGTAGTTTGTGTTTTTTTAGATCCAGTTAGACCAAGGAATTCTTGAAAGCAATAATACTAATCCAAAAGAATAATGTATTCCAATTGCCCTAAACTTTGAATTAGATATTCTCTTTTTCTTATGTAGACTGTATCCTCTTGTTATTAACACAACAGCTATAATATTGACTATAGGGTGCTCTATTAAATAAAGTCTATTAATTGGGCTAGTTATAATTTCATTAAAACTAAGCTCTGACCAGAGAGAGAGTTTATCGGAAATAAAATATAAAAATAGTCCGATTAACAATTGAGTATGTGAGGTAATTAAAGTAATTAATGCTAATCTAAAATCTACTGGTGTATAGTCTCTAGACATAAAGTATCTAATCAAAAAACGTAGAGTAGATAAGACCAGTACAGTAATTACTAAATAAGCAAAATAAGAATGAATGAATTTTAACATAGTACAAATAAAAGCAAAAAAAACCTGCTTATTAATTTAAGCAGGTTTTTTTAAACTTAATTTAAAAGTATTAGAACTTATATCTTAATCCAACGTTCCATGTTCTACCTAAACCAAAGTAACCTTGATTAGCAGTATCAATTCCGTTATATAATTCCCCTGAACCTTCGCCAGCAGCTATATTAGTTCTTAATTCTGATAAGTAAACCGCATCAGATACGTTATTAACATTAATTCTAATGTTAAGAGACTTTTCGTCATCGGCACCTAAATACATTTTGTAAGATAAACCAGCATCCCAAACATGGAAAGATGGTAAAAGTAAGTTTTCTTTTACTGCTCCTACGTCAGAATATAATTCATCGTAAAATCTAATGTCAGTATCAAAAGATACATTTTCAGCTAGCTTCATATCTAATCCTAGTCCAGCTGTAAACTGAGCTGCATCTCCAACTTTTCCTCCATCAACATCATTTGTTTCAGTACCTATCACATTTTGATCTTCATCAGTAGTTCTAGTTATCGCATCACCAACATATTGCCAGTCACCTATAGATAAGAAACCTGTAAGTGTATAAGGTAAGTCTGGTTGAGGCTTAGCTCTAAAATCAATCTCTATCCCTTGGTGTAATTGCTCTACTCCTTGGTTAGTATTGAAAAATACTACATCATTATCTATATATGAAGAAGTAACAACTCTATCTTTCCAAGAAGTTCTGTACGCATTTACATTAGCTGAAAAATTTGGAGTAGAATAAGAATATCCTGCCTCAAGACCAAAAATCTTTTCATTTTCAGTTAATGGATTAACTTGGTTTGTATAATTTAAATAAATATTGTCATGGTACGGCTGACGTGAGTACATTCCAGTATTAAAAAATACTTTAGAATTATCTCCTACATTAAATCCAGCACCTGCTTTTACATTATAACCTACATTATCTACTTTTTCAGAATCTACACCATCAACAGTTCCTGCTGGAAGTGCTCCCGTTCCTTGGGATGAAGTTCCATCAATTAAAGTTTGATCTGCATATTGATAGTTGTCAAATCTTTGATGAGACTGTTGTGAAACTGCTCCTTGAAAGAAAGCTGACATTTTATCAGTAGAATATTCTAATTGAGAAAATAAACCTCCGTAAGTAATTCTTTCATCATTACTATATGCGATTTTTTGATCCTCATCAAAGCTAGCAGTTAAAGCAGTCCAAGGGTTTGCTGACATATCTTCTGTAGCTATAACCGTTTTAAACTCTCCATAATTACCGTAAGTTTGGTGATTGTTATTGGGATCTCTCAGTCTCATATTTTCTTGCCATGAAGTTAATCCATGAAAGTTTTCAACAATTCTAAAGTGTGCTCCGTAGTAAGTTCTAAAATCAACACCCACATTAAGGGATAAATTCTCATTTAATTGTTTTTCAAAGTTAGATACTAAACCAACCCAGTTGTGCATGTTCATAGATGCACGGGTGATGTAACCACCTTCAGCAGCATAGTTTCCTCCAGCTCCAGATGTACCTAAGTTGTATGCGTATATCGCATCGTAATCAACATAACCATCTTCAGTTCTTGGACGAGATCCTCTTCCTCCAGTACCACCTCCATTACCTGTTGATACATAAAACACAGTAGATAGACTTGAGTCATCACTAATTTTATAATCCCAGTTAAGATTCATAACAGGTTTGTGATAAAAGTTTCTTCTTTCAGTTAAATACTGATCTCCGTACATACCCCAGTTGTTATTATATTTTCTTCCTTTTTCCAAATAAGTTGAAATACTTTTTGAAAAGTTTTGATCATGCCATTGTGGCGCACCAGTTAAAAGAAAATTAACACTGTGCTTTTCGTTTATTTCTTTTCCTACAGAAAAGAAATAAGTTTGACCTTGACCAAAAGAACCTTCATTATATCCATCTCCTTGCCAATGAGTTAAAAGGAAACTTGTAGCCCATCCATCATCAGACTTGCCAGTATTGTAAGAATATGTAGTTTTTAAATAGTCATCATTAGCAACTCCAGCGTAAACAAATCCACCTTCTCTAACATTGTTAGAATTCATTACAAAGTTGACTGTACCACCAACTGATGATATAGCTAGTTTAGAAGCCCCAAGACCTCTTTGAATTTCTACTGTGCTAGCAACGTCATTCATTCCTGACCAGTTTGACCAGTACATCTTACCGTCTTCCATTCCATTGATTGGTTGACCATTTAACATGTAAGCAGTATTATCTTGTTCAAATCCACGAACAGCAATTCTCGAATCACCATAACCACCAGCTTGACCCGCAACATAAACAGATGGGGTATTAACAAGTGTCATTGTGATATCCTGAGCTCCAATCTTTTTTTGGATTTCACTTCCTTTGATTGTAGAAACAGCTACCGGTGTAACTCTATCAGCAGCAAGGTCAATAACCCCACTTCCCATAAGTACAACTTCTTCTAATTCTGTAAGAGTTAAATCGTCTGTAGACTCTTTAACCTCAGTTTGAGAAACGATTGCCATTGAACTAAAAATAGTCAAAGCAACCATTAAATTTTGAGTAATTTTTTTCATAATTAATTTAATTTAGTTTGTATTTATTGTAAAAATAAATATTAATATTCAGATATAGACATCTAAATGTTAATAATTACTATTACTCTAAGATAATTAAAAAAAAATGGATAACAAATTGAACTATAAATAATTGATTTATAGTGTTTTAATGCTTATTTAGTGATTTATAGTGTTTCATTAGCTTATTAGTAGAATCATCATGATTATTAGTCAAATTATTCTCAATTTCGTCCAAAATTGTATTTGCAAGCTTTTTTCCAAGTTCAACCCCAAATTGATCATAACTAAATATATTCCAAATAACCCCTTGTACAAAGATCTTATGTTCATAAAGTGCAATTAATTTTCCTAGACTTTTAGGAGTTAATTTATCAATTAAAATTGTATTGGTTGGTTTATTCCCTTCAAAAACCTTGAAAGGATTTGTAAAAGTTCTTTTATCAGAGGCCTCTACTTCAGATAAGGATTTACCTTTCATCAAAGCTTCAGTTTGAGCAATGAAATTTGATATAAGCTTATTTTGATGATCTACATTTCCGTGCAAGCTTTGAGCAAATCCAATAAAATCAGTTGGAATTAATTTTGTTCCTTGATGTATTAATTGAAAAAAGGCATGTTGCGAATTAGTCCCTGGCTCTCCCCAAACTATTTGACCAGTAGAGTAATTTACTTTCTTTCCATCTCTGTCTACACTCTTTCCATTACTTTCCATAGAAGCTTGTTGAAGATATGCAGCAAATTGATTTAAATACTGAGAATAAGTAATAACTGACTCGCTTTCACAATTAAAAAAATTATTATACCAAATACCTATACAAGCTAACATAACAGGGATATTTTTTTCAAACTTTGTATTTCTAAAATGATTGTCCATTTCATTTGCTCCATCTAATAATTTAGTGAAATTATCATATCCAACAGATAAACTAATAGAAATACCAACGGCACTCCAAAGAGAAAACCTTCCCCCTACCCAATTCCACATTGGAAATATATTATCCTTATCAATCCCAAATGAGACTACTTTTTCTGTGTTTGTTGATACCGCTATAAAGTGTTTAGTTATATCCTTATTTTTTGCTCCGGTTTTTAGAAACCAATTTCTAATTGTATTTGCATTAGATAAAGTTTCTTGAGTAGTAAAGGTTTTAGAAACAATGACAAACAGTGTTGTTTCAGGGTTCAATTTTTTTATAACCTCATTAACGTGATCTCCATCTACATTGCTTACAAAATGAGTGTTTAGATGATTTTTATAAAACTTTAACGAGTCCACTACCATCGAAGGGCCCAAATCAGAACCTCCAATACCAATATTCACAACATCTGTAAATGGTTTTCCAGTATGCCCTTTCCTAAAGCCAGAAATAATAGAATCTGAAAACTTATGAATTTTTTTATTTACTTCTTTAATGTTGTTGTAAATATCAACCCCTTCATCTTTGATTCCTGTGTTAATTTTAGATCTTAGAGCAGTGTGTAATACTGCTCTATTTTCAGTTTTGTTAATTATACCTCCATCAAAATACTTATTAATAGAATCTTTTAAATTTATTTCTTCTAATAACTCACTAAATAAATTAATGGTTTCTTTGTTAATCCTGTTTTTAGAAAAATCTACATAAAAATCATTCCATTTAATTAACAGCTTTTCAGATCTTAATTTATCTGCATTAAAAAAATCTACTATTTTATGATTTTTAATTTCATTAAAATGGTTAGTTAACTTCTCCCAGGAAGTTGTTTTGGTTGGGTTTTGACTTTTTAGACTCATTTTAAAAAAATTAGTTGACCGGTAAATTATATTCAATATTATCAAGATCTTTTTTTATTGGCATTATAAATTCTTGATAGTGTTTTTTATTTGACTTTGGAACAGATTTCGCAATAGGTAATTTTTGTTTAAAAGGGTCTACTTGTTTCCCGTTTTTCCAAAACCTATAACAGACATGTGGACCAGAAGTGTTTCCAGTCATACCCACCTGTCCTATTACCTCACCTTGCTTGACATACTGACCGACCTTTACAAGTCTCTTTTTCATATGTAAGTATTGAGTAGAATAAGTCGAATTATGTCTGATTTTAACATAATTACCATTTCCTCCTTTTCTTCTAGATTCTATTATTCTTCCGTCAGCGGTAGCTAAGATTTCAGTTCCAACTGGTGCAGCAAAATCTGTTCCTTTATGAGCTTTAACTCTATTTCCATAAAAAGCAATTTTTCTTTTTAAATTAAATCTAGAGGAAACATTACTAAATTGGACAGGGGCTCTTAAAAAAGTTCTCTGAAGACTTTGTGTTTTTTCATCGTAGTATTCAGTGGTTTTTTTTAAGCTATCAACTTTATAATTAAATGCATAAAAAGGTTCATTATTATGTTCAAAATAAGCAGCATCTATACTTTTAATACCAGCATATATTGAATCTTCAATAAATCTTTCATTATATATTATTTTAAACTTATCTCCTTTTTGTAATCTAAAAAAATCAATTGTCCATGCATAAATATCGGACATATCATTGATGAGTTGATACGGAAGTCCTTGACTATCCATTGTTTCTGACAAACTACTTGTTATAATACCAGAAGCATATTTTTTTACAATTGTTATAGGTTTTTTCTTGTTGTATGCATGGATGGAATCACCTATGTGAATCACTACGTAATTAACCTTGTTAGGTTGATATATAAATACAAGAGGTGTTTCTAAAGAGTCTTTAGAACTTAGTATTGTGTAAGGTTTTCCTGCTGTTAACCACCTAACATCAAAAGTATCTTTAATTTTATTGGTAATATTATATATTTTAGGATAGCCTATTTTATTTTTTTCCATTATTTCTCCAAAGCTATCACCAAATTTAATAGTGTCTCTTTTAACTTTAAAGCTATCTATATTAAACCCAAACTCTATATTTTCAGGGATGGATTCTTTTTCTATATTTTTTTCTCCGCAGGAGCTAAGTATAGATAACCCAACAAGACAAATAAATAAAATTAGTCTATTCATTTTCTCCCCATTTTTCAAGTTCATCTTTAGACCATAAGTCTGGAAAAAATATTCTTTTTTGATATTTAGGATGCATATATTTATGCCAGTCACTTCCACCAGTAGAAATTGAATTCCCTGACTTAGATTCAATATAAAATTTAGCAGTATTATAGTGTGCCATCACCCAAGTTATATTAACGGTGTAATCCAAATGCCTCATTGCTTTAATCAAACTATTATTTTCTTGATTCTTTTTGGAAAGAGACTTATAAATTGACCATAAATTTCTGGTATTGTACACTTTCATAAAAGTGATAAACCTTTCCTTATATTTCTTTTCAAAGCTTAATAATAACTGAGATTTTTTTCCAGTTTTAAAGTCTTTACCTGCGGCTTGCCAATATAAGTGATCAAAGGCATGTTCAAAAGGAGTGTTTCTATCAATTGTTTCTCTAAACCTAATGTCTATTAAATTAATTAATTCCGTTGAAGCAAATTCAATCAGTCTATATTGAAAACTTTGAAATCCACTTGCAGGGCTTAAAGAGAGTCTAAATTTATTATATTGCTTCGGAGACATTCCTTTAAGCATAATGTTAAAAGAAGTAGTTAGCATGTCAAAATATCTACTTACTCGCATTATTTTATCTTCAAAAGTTTCTGTACTAATATTCTTTGAGTCAGCCAGCTGTTGTATTTCCCATAAAATCATTTTAAAAATTAATTCATTGATTTGGTGGTAAGTAATAAACACCATTTCATCAGGAAAATCTGTTCTTTGGATTTGAAGATTTAAAAGAGCATCTGTATTTATGTAATCCCAGTAAGTTAATTGCTTAGAATGTAAAAAACCCTCTAAAAATAAGTTAGTATCTTGAGATAATGCTTCGTGCTTTTCTTTTAATTCAGAAATTACGGAATCTAATTTTAATTTTTTATCCATATTTAAAAGTTAATTTCAAAAGGATGATTTAACCCACTAAATGTATCTAAATCTACTCTTATAGAACCAACAACTAAATCTGCTTTAATTCTTATTGGGATCTTATTATTGTCGGCACTTATCCACAAAGTTAAACTTTCTTTTTCTTTAAACACTCTTCCTGACTGAACAAATGGCCTGAGTTTAATGCATTTAATTTTGCCAAATTTAGTGTTTATTGTATCTAGACCCAAAAACTTCATTTTTAATTCATAGTTTTCTGAATCAAAAAACATATTTATAGATAACTCATTGTCTTCCTTAATTTGATCTAAATTATAATTATTTCTAAGAAAATAAAACACAGATAACATATCTTGTACATCATTATTTGTGGTAAACTCTTTAGTATGTTTTTTTTTAATATTGTTTACAATAGCTATTTTATTACTTTGATCAAAATCAATAGTTAGGTTTTTAGTATGACCCCCTTCATTAATTTTTCTAATAAATTTTTTTGGCAAACCAGATTTATTTGAGAAATAGCTCTGGTAATAATCCTCTACTTTAAAAAACCACTTAATTGGCCCCGTTGTTTTTCCTATTGCTTTTACGTGATATAGCTCACTAAGTTTATCTTCTGTTAATTTTAAAGTTGCTTTACCGGCCTTTAACCAACCGCTATATGACATCTTAAAACTTAACCATTCTCCACTCTTATATGCAGATTGGTCTTGGCCAACAGATAAGTTGGATAAAAACAAAAATATTAATACTATTATTTTTTTCATAATAAACAGTTCAAGTAAAAATAATAAACTTCCTAAACATTTAAGTCACTATAATAATCAAAAACTAGCTTTGCTTTAGAATTCCCAATAGAGTTTTCAAGTTCTTTAAACGTTAACTTAGATATATTAATATTTGATTTAAAAGTTTTTAATAATTTAACTCTAGTCAAATCTCCAATACCCTTAATATTATCTAATTCATTTGTAAAAGCATTTTCACTTCGTTTATTTCTGTGGTGTTTTAAACTAAACCTGTGAGCTTCATTTCTTAACTTTTGTATTAAAATCAAACTTTCTGATTTCTTGTCTAGAAATAAAGGGGTTGAATCATTAGCAAAATAAATTTCTTCAAGTCTTTTAGCAATACCAATAATTGAAATTGTGTATTCTAATTTTAATTTAATTAAACTCTTCAAAGCTGACGAAAGCTGCCCTTTACCTCCATCAATAACAATAAGTTGTGGTAAACTTTTATTCTCTTCTAACAATCTGCGGTACCTTCTAAACACAACTTCTTCCATCGATGCATAATCATCTGGGCCATCAACAGTTTTAATATTAAAGTGTCTATAATCTTTTTTACTAGGCTTTGCGTTTTTAAAAACCACACAAGCAGAAGTGGGGTTTGTTCCTTGAGTATTCGAATTATCAAAACATTCAATATGAGTTGGAGTATTGTCTAAACTTAGATCTTCTTTTAAACGTTTTAAAATTCTATTTTGATGTCTTTCAGGATCAATAATCTTAATTTGTTTTAATCTATCAAACTTAAATTGAATTGCATTTTTAAGAGATAAATCTAAAATTTTTCTTTTATCACCAATAATTGGGATTTCTATTTTAATATTTTCTCCTAGATCTAATGGAATACTAGAATATATAATTGGGGAATCAGATTTAAATTTTAATCTTATTTCAATTGCAGCCAACTCTAGAATTTTCTTTATTCCTTCATCAATTTTTGATTTAATTTCTAGATTAAAAGACCTTACTATTGAGCCCAGTGATATTTGTAAGAAATTCACATAAACAAAACTTTCGTCTTCTACATATGAAAAGACATCTACGTTAGATATTTTAGGACTTACCACAGTAGATTTATATTGATAATTTTCTAATGCTTTAATTTTTACTTTAATTAAATTAGCTTCTTCAAATTTTAAATTCTCAGACAACTCTTTCATTTCTCTTTTAAATGAATTAAGGGAGTTTTTAAAGTTTCCCTTAAGTATCTCCTTGATTTCTAAAATATTTTGATTGTAGTTATCTTCTTCTTGTAGACCCTCGCAAGGACCAAGACAATTTCCAATATGAAATTCTAAACAAACTTTAAATTTTTCATCCTCTACTTTTTTCTCATTCAGATCATAGGAACATGTTCTTAATTTATACAAGCTAGAAACGATATTTAAAATTGTTTTTACAACCCTTAAACTTGTATATGGACCATAATAATCAGATCCATCTTTTATCATTTTTCTTGTGTAAAAAACTCTAGGGAACCTTTCGTTTTTAATACATATCCATGGATAAGATTTATCATCTTTTAAAAGTATATTATATTTAGGTTGAAATTTCTTTATTAAGCTGTTTTCTAAAAGTAAAGCATCAGACTCTGTTTTTACTACGACATGTTTAATACTATATATGTTTTTTACTAGGGAATTTGTTTTTCCGTCTTTGTGATTTTGTTTAAAATAAGAACTAACTCTCTTTTTTAAACTTTTTGCCTTTCCAACGTATATAATAACCCCATCTAAATTTAAAAACTGATAAACCCCAGGACTGCTAGGAAGATGTTTAACTGTATTGCTTAATTCAATTGCGGTCATTTCCCAAAGGTATATTATTTAATAATATTGTGAAAACTTGTAAATTAGTAGAATGAAAAAATAGAGGTTAAAAATGGTTTAATTGTATAAAAGCGGAATAAATACGTTAAAAACCAAAACATAAACTACAACTTAAATAAGAACATATAATTTGATTCTTTTGCTGTGCTCTTGAAAATCTTATATAATAGTAAAATATTTCTTAAAGAAAGTTTCTATAATGTAGAAATTACTTCTGCATATTTTTAGCTTCAATACTCAAAGTTGCATGCGGAACTAATTCTAACCTTTTTTTGTTAATTAATTTCCCAGTTACTCTGCATATTCCGTAAGTCTTATTTTCTATTCTAATAAGAGCAGTTTTTAAATCTCTAATAAATTTTTCTTGACGTATTGCTAATGCTGAGTTTGACTCCTTACTCATAACAGCACTACCTTCGTCAAAAGCTTTGAAAGTAGGTGAAGTGTCCTCAGTACCATTATTGTGATCATTCAAATAAGCACTTTTAATTAATTTCAAATCTCGATCTGCTTTACTGATTTTTTCTGTTATTAGTTTTTTAAATTCAGTCAAATCCTTATCAGAATATTTGTATTTCTTTTCTACAGACATGTTTTTAAATTTTATTAATACTTATTTTAGTGTTTATATTATCAAAGGATATTTCATCCCCATTTTCTATACTTTCTACAATACTAAGGCTATCTGCTAGGGTTTCAGACTTAATGTAGTTTACGTTCCCTTCAATTGCATTTGTAATATTTTGATCTTGTTGAATAAAAATATTTATTCTATCAGTAACTTCAAAACCTGAATTCTTCCTCATATTTTGAATTTTACTAACAAACTCTCTAGATATACCCTCTTCTTTTAAGGAATTATCGATGACAATGTCTAAAGCTACAGTTAGTGATCCTTCATGGGCAACTAACCAACCTTCAATATCTTGAGAAACTATTTCAAAATCATTAATTTCGAAAATAATACTTTTTTCATTAATAACAAGTTCTATAGTCCCCGTTTGTTCAATTTTGCTAATGTCAGTAGATTTTAATTTACTAACGGCGATGGAGATATCTTTCATTAGCCTACCATGCTTAGGTCCGAGGCTTTTAAAGTTAGGTTTTATCTTTTTAACTAATAAATCAGACTCACCTTCTAATAATTGAATTTCTTTTACATTTACCTCATTTTTAATCAACTCAGAGACTGCTTCAATTTCATTTTTTTGTTTATCACTATTAACCGGAATCATTATTTTATTTAACGGTTGTCTAACTTTTATTTTTTCTTTTGCTCTTAATGATAGTGTTAAAGAGGATATTTTTTGAGCATATTTCATTTTTCTTTCTAAATTAGAATCTATTAATGATTCATCCGAAATTGGAAAGGTTGTTAAATGTACACTCTCATCATTAATTTGTGAAATATTCTTCGTTAAGTCAAGAAATAACTTATCCATAAAAAATGGAGCTACTGGTGCTGCTAATTTTGAAATTGTAATAAGGCAAGTGTGTAAGGTCTGGTAGGCAGATATTTTATCTAACTCATACTCCCCTTTCCAAAAACGTCTTCTACTTAGTCTCACATACCAATTACTCAAAATTTCGGTAGTAAAGTCGGAAATACTCCTTGCTACTTTTGTTGGCTCATAATCAGAATAAAAGCGATCAACATTTTTTATCAAACTATTTAACTCAGATAAAACCCACCTATCTATCTCCGGTCTATCGCTAATTTTTATTTCATTTTCAGAATAATTAAACTTATCTATATTAGCATAAAGTGCGAAAAAAGAATAGGTATTGTAAAGTGTACCAAAAAATTTTCTCTTAACTTCTTCTATCCCACTCAAATCAAATTTTAAATTATCCCATGGATTTGAATTAGAGATCATGTACCATCTTGTTGCGTCAGGACCAAATTCAGATATTGTAGAAAATGGGTCTACAGCATTCCCTAATCTCTTAGACATTTTTTGTCCATTTTTATCCAAAACTAATCCGTTAGAAACTACATTTTTATATGCAACAGAATTAAACACTGAAGTTCCAATAGCATGAAGAGTATAAAACCACCCTCTAGTTTGATCAACACCTTCAGCGATAAAATCCGCAGGAAAAGCTTTATTATCATCAATTAAGTCTTTATTTTCAAAAGGGTAATGCCACTGTGCATATGGCATACTTCCTGAATCAAACCAAACATCTATAAGGTCGGATTCTCTTTGCATTTTTTTTCCACTAGTTGAACACAAAATAATCTCATCAACTATATTTTTATGTAGATCAACTTTGTCATAATTTAGTTTGGAGAAATCATTAATAATAAATTCATTATAAATATCTTCCTGCATAAAGCCTGCAGAGATAGATTTTTTAATTTCATTTTTTAATTCTTCTATTGAACCTATACAAATTTCCTCTTTCCCATCATCTGTTCTCCAAATAGGTAAAGGAATTCCCCAAAATCTCGATCTGGAAAGGTTCCAATCATTAGCATTTTCTAACCAATTTCCAAACCTTCCTTCACCAGTTGAGGTTGGTTTCCAATTAATCTCTTTGTTAAGGTCATACATAGATTCTTTAAAATCTGAAACCTTTACAAACCAGGAATCTAGAGGGTAATATAAAATTGGTTTATCAGTCCTCCAACAGTTTGGATAGCTATGCTTATACTTTTCTACTTTGAATGCTTTGTTTTCAATTTTTAATTTAATTGCAAGTTCAACGTCAATTGATTTATCTGGAATATTTTTATCATCATAATACTCATTTTTTACAAACTTTCCTGCAAACTCTTTCATTTCAGGTCTAAATTTACCTTGTAAATCTACTAGTGGGACCAAATTATCATTTTGATCCTTAACCAAAAGTGGTGGTATTTCAGGAATAGCTTGTTTTGCTACTAATGCATCATCAGCTCCAAAGGTTGGTGCAGTATGGACGATTCCAGTACCATCAACTGTAGTCACAAAGTCACCCGCAATAACTCTGAAAGCATTTTCAGGATTATCGTGAGGCAATGCATACTGCAATAATTGTTCATATTTAATGTTTATAAGTTCTTTTCCTTTAAATGAACTGTGAATTAAATAAGGAATTTTTTTATCTTCTTTTGTGTAATTATCTATTTCATCTTTTAAAGAAACTTCGAAGTATTTGCCATTAAATTGTTTGGACACAAGTGCTTTAGCTAAAATAACATTTACATATTCAAAAGTATATTGATTATAAGATTGAACTAATACATATTCGATTTTTTTGCCGATTGTTAAAGCTGTATTACTAGGTAAAGTCCAAGGAGTAGTTGTCCATGCTAAAAAATAGATAGGAGAATTGATTTTTAAAAAGCTAGGGAGAGAATTTTCAACAGCTTTAAATTGAGCCGTAACAGTTGTGTCAGTTACATCTTGATAGGTGCCTGGCTGGTTTAACTCATGTGAACTTAATCCTGTACCTGCTTTAGGAGAATACGGTTGAATTGTATAACCTTTGTATAGTAATTTTTTATTATAAATTTGTTTTAATAACCACCATACACTCTCCATATATTTGGACTCATAGGTGATATATGGGTCATCCATGTTTACCCAATAACCCATTTTAGAAGTTAAATCATTCCAGACATGAGTGTATTTCATTACCTCTTTTTTGCACTCAGAATTATACTCCTCAATCGATATTTTTGTACCAATATCTTCTTTAGAAATTCCTAATTTTTTTTCAACCCCTAGTTCTATAGGTAATCCATGAGTATCCCAGCCAGCCTTTCGATTAACTTGAAACCCTTTCATAGTTTTGTACCTAGGAAAAATATCTTTAATGGTTCTAGCTAATACATGATGAATACCAGGAAGCCCATTTGCAGATGGTGGACCTTCAAAAAAGATATATGGTTTTGCTCCTTCCCTTGCGCTAATAGATTTTTCAAAAATATTATTTTCGTCCCAATAAGATAAAATTTCTTCACCTATTTTAGACAGATTTAATTTATTATAATCAGGAAATACCATTTTGTTTAAACTAGGTTGCGAAAGTACTAAATTTAGTTAAATTCTAGTTAGAAGTTTTTATTGAAATTAATTAATTTAAATTATTAATTAAATCTTCAATTTTTGATAAATATATAATTTTAATAGAATTTGGTGATATGTTAAGCTTGCTAAATTTAGAAATAAATATTGTTGAAAACCCTAGCTTTTCTGCTTCGGTAATTCTTTGCTCTAGTCTTTGAACAGGTCTGATTTCACCTGAAAGTCCTACTTCGGCAGCAAAACAATATTTTTCATTTAATATTAAGTCTTCATTGGAAGATATTATTGCCGCTACAACTGCAAGATCTAATGCAGTATCATCAACAGAAATACCGCCAGTAATATTTAAAAAAACATCTTTTGATGCAAGTCTAAATCCTACTCTTTTCTCAAGTACCGCCAAAAGCATATTTAACCTTTTTGAATTATATCCAGTAGAGCTTCTTTGTGGCGTACCGTAAACAGCAGTACTAACTAGAGCCTGAACTTCTATCATAAAAGGTCTCATTCCTTCAATAGTTGCAGAAATAGCATTTCCACTTAATTCTTGATTTTTCTTTGAAATTAAAATCTCTGAAGGATTAGTTATTTCTTTTAACCCTTTTACATTCATTTCATACACACCAATCTCATTTGTTGATCCAAATCTATTTTTATTTACCCTTAAAATTCGATAAACATGGTTTCTATCTCCTTCAAATTGCAGCACAGTATCTACCATATGCTCGAGAATTTTAGGGCCAGCTATATTTCCATCTTTAGTGATATGTCCGATAATAATTACTGGAGTTGATGTTTTTTTCGCAAAGTTTATTAGCTCTGAAGTACAAGTTTTAATTTGTGAGATACTCCCTGGAGCAGAGTCTATAAGGTCAGTTTTTAAAGTTTGAATAGAGTCAATAATTAAAATTTGAGGTTTAATTTTTTCAACTTGTTTAAAAATACTTTCTAAACTAATTTCTGTTAATATATAGCATTCATCACTTTCGTGATTCATTCTATTGGCTCTCATTTTAATCTGACTTTGACTTTCTTCACCAGAAATGTATAAAGTTGAATATGGTAATTTTATTGCAACCTGAAGTAATAGCGTACTTTTTCCTATTCCAGGTTCACCACCTAACAAAATCAAAGATCCAGGGACTATACCACCGCCTAAAACCCTGTTAAATTCAGTATCTAATGTGACTAGTCTATCTTCCTCCCTGTAAACAATGTTAGATATCTTTTGGGGAGTAGATGTCTTTACATTATCAAAGTTATTTTTCTCCCAAGAGTTATTTTTTGGTTTTAAAATTACTTCTTCAGAAATAGAGTTCCAGCTTTTACATGAAGTACACTGACCTTGCCATTTTGGAAAGTTACTGCCACAGTCATTACAAACAAATGTTGTCTTAATTTTACTCATTAGTTCTTCAAATCATTACTGATTAAATCAGCTTTATCTAATAATTCATCTTTTGTAATTCCTTCTACGTCTTCAAGAGTGTATGCAGATCTATATATATGCATTGCTTTTCTAACATCTCCAGTTCTCTCATGATAAAGTCCCATGTAATAACTTCCTAAAATAGTTTTAGGGTATTTATCAATTGCTAAATTTGAAAGATCCTTATAAAATTTATAATTCTCACTCTCTTCTATATATTTTTCTACGGCTCTAAAATCATTTACTAGAATGTTTTTATTAACTCCATAGAAATTGAATATATCTTCATACTTATTTTCTAGATATTTCACCGGCGATGTTAGTATTTTACTTAAAACAGAATTGTACTCAATCGAATTTATTGCGGTATAGGTAGCAAATACGTGCTCAAACCCTTCAGATATTGAATGTATCGGCAAGTTATAATGAGTGAGGTTTTTATGTTGTTTATACTTAAATGATACTAGTTCGTTATTTAAAGAGGTTAAATTATCAGACAGGTTTTTGGTTCTTTCATTAATAGATTTAAAGTCACTATCAGAGCTTACCAAATAATAAAAAATATTGGTTTTTATTTTATCCAATCTTTTAATTAAATAATTTTCCATATCGTAGGAAAACTTTGGACTTATTGCAATAAAACCTGAAATAAGCGTCTTATTATTTAACAAAAAATAATTAATGTAATTGGCAGTTGATTCATGGCCAACTGCAACTTTAAACTTAGTTGTTCTATAGTTTTTATCAAAATAGGGAATCAATTCTTGAGAAATAAAATCATAAAAATTCCTACTTGAGGATATAGGAATAAAGTCTATGTTGTCTAAAACACTACAATCATCATACCTACTGTTTATTTGGTTTACACCAACAATTATTGATTCTGGTATATTTCCCCAATATGATAAATAATCTACACTACCAGAAACTGCCTCAAACATATAGTCTCCATCAAACACAATTATCAAAGGATATTTTTTTGATAAATTTTCACTGTAATTTCGGGGAAGTTGAATTTTTAATTCTCTACTATCGCTTAAAAAATCTGATTCAAAACTCTCATAAATAGTTTGTGAAAAAGAAATATTTAAAAACAATAATAATAGTAGATTTTTAAACTTTAGCATAATAAATTTTAAATCATTTTGAAGATAACAAAATAAGTAAAAAATTAATTATTATTTCGTCTTATTTCTGTGTTTATTATAAATGGGAAGTAGTAATAAGGATATCCCTCCAAAAATAATTATCATTAAAGTTTGGGATGACCACATAATCCAACCAAAAGCACGACTTGGATCTTCAGAAATACTAAAAAGTGAAAAAGCTAATACAATAGCTTCTGGGTAAGTTCCTATGCCTCCATTTGTGGCTCCAATAGAAAACATTCCCAAAATAAATCCAATTAAAATTGGGGCAAAGGATATATCATTAAATTCTTCCATTGAAAGTATTGTAACATAAAACATAAGCACATACATAATCCATATAAATATAGTGTGAAAAATAAATCCCCATCTGTTTTTCATTCTAGTTATGGTTAACACTCCTTGAGAAATGCCTTTAAAAAAAACATTAATCTTACTTAAAAATAACGGAAAAATATATTTTAAAATGAAAAAGAAAGAAAGAGCTGAAATCAAAATCAAAACTAGTGTAGTTATACTCATTGAGTTTAGTTTTTCTGATATCAGATTTAAAATAAAATCTTTCTTTAAAGTTATAGCTACACAAATAATAATAAAAGCACAGATTAAATCTGCTATTCTTTCAGCAATAATAGTCCCTAGGGTTTTATCAAATGGAATGTTTTCATATTTAGAAATAATTGTAGCTCTAGCCACATCACCAGCTCTAGGAATAGTAAAATTTATTAGATAGGCAGAAAACACAGCGAAGAAACTATTTAGAAAAGAAATATTGTAACCTAAAGGGTTCAATAAGTAGTTCCATCTATAAGATCTAGAAATATGACTTAAAGAGCCGAAAAATATTCCGAGGATAATCCAATAATAATTGGATTTTTCTAAATAGAATAAAATCTGATTTATTGAGATCTTTGAAAAAGAATAAATAACAAGTGATAACCCTAATAAAATAGGTAAGATAATTTTTATATAGTTTATTACTTTTTGATTCAAAGTCTATTTCAAAAGATTAGTTTGTTCATTTGGAAATACTATGGCAGGGGTGAATTTATTAGCTTTTTTTAAAGACATAAATGCATATGTAATTAAAATCAGCACATCACCAACTTGAACTTTTCTAGCTGCAGCTCCATTGACAGTAATTTCACCAGACTTTCGTTTTCCAGGGATGACATAGGTGTCGAACCTCTCTCCATTATTATTATTGACAACCTGAACTTTCTCGCCCTCAACTATATTTGCAGCACACATTAAGTCTTCATCTACAGTAATACTACCTATGTAATTTAAATCTGCTCCGGTAACCTTTACACGGTGAATTTTTGATTTTAAAATCTGGATTTTCATCTAAAAAATTTAATTAAGTGCAATATTATCAATTAATCTGATTCCATCAACAAAAACAGATGCAAAAGCCCTATATTTTTTTTCAGATTTAATCACATTTGTTGGTGCTAATTTATTCTCTTCAGCAATTTCCAAATACTCTAAATTCATTTGATCAAATGAGTTAATGTTATTAGTCGCTGTGATTATTAAATTTTCTATTGAAGATTTATGAAAATTTGATTTTATAAAGTTTAGATTTTTATAAATATTTGAAGCTACTATTTTTGATTTAATGCTTAGTTTAATATTTCGTGAACTTAATGCTAAACCATTAATATCTCTGAGAGTTGGGCACCCGACAATATTAACGTTAGTTTTTAAGCTTCTAATTATTGCTAGTTGTTGAAAATCTTTTTCTCCAAAATATGCAGAATTAGGTTTTATAATTTTTAGTAGTAACTCAACAATAGTGGCAACCCCTTCAAAATGATTATTTCTAAACTTACCCTCCATAAACTTATCAAGCCCATTAAAGTCATATTTATTTGTTATCTCTTTTTCTGTATATATTTCTTTAGCTTCAGGAGAGAAAATTATAATCTTTTTAGATAAGTTTTCTAGTAACTCAATATCTTTTTTTAAATTTTTTGGATAATTTATTAAATCGGAAGTGTTATTAAATTGAGTTGGATTCACAAAAATACTAACAACAGAAACTTTATTGTCCTTTAAACACTTTTTGATTAAAGACAGATGACCTCTATGTAAAGCTCCCATAGTAGGCACAAAACCAATACTTGTACTCGAAGCTTTTAAATCCTGCAGGTACTCAATTATCTCGGTTTTTTTAAAAAATATTTTCATTTAATAAAACTTTAACAGCATGCAAATTTAATATATTACTGTTAATCTGCATAATTTTTGTAATTTTGCTACTTTTTGCAATCAATAACTAATACAAGGATATGAAAGAGAAGAAAATATTATATGTATCATCAGAAGTAGTACCTTATTTACCTGAAAATGAAATTTCATCTATGTCATTTGAAATTCCAAAGATGATAAATAAGCAAGGTGGGCAAATAAGAATTTTCATGCCCAAGTATGGTAATATTAATGAAAGAAGACATCAACTCCATGAAGTTATTAGACTTTCAGGTATAAACCTAGTTATTGATGATATCGATATGCCATTAATAATCAAAGTTGCCTCAATTCCAAAAGAAAGAATACAAGTATATTTTATTGATAACGAAGAGTATTTCAAAAGAAAATCTACATTTTCTGATGAAAATGGTAAATTACACGAAGATAATGATGAAAGAGCAATGTTTTTTGCTAAAGGAGTTATTGAAACTGTCAAAAAATTAAATTGGTCTCCTGACATAATACACATACATGGGTGGATGGCTTCACTATTTCCATTATATCTTAAAACCTATTACAAAGACGAACCAGTTTTTGAAAATAGTAAAATAGTTACATCAATTTATGATAAGTCCTTTAATGAAAGTCTTAATAAAAAATTAGTTGATAAAATATTGTTTGACGAAATCAATGAAGACCTAATTAAAGGTTTAAGAGATCCATCTTACAACAATTTAATGAAAAGTGCCATAGACTTTTCAGACGCATTAATTTTAGGATCAGAAGATATTCCCAAAGAAGTTTTAGATCATATTAAAAAATCTGACAAACCTATTCTAGATTACCAGACAAGAGAAACTTTTTCAGAAGCTTATACCGAATTTTATAAAAATGAAGTTTTAAACCAATAAATGAGAGATCTAAAATTATTATCCGTAATTGTCATACTTTTTTTTTACTCTTGTGATAAAGACTTTGCAAGTATAGACTCTGATGTTATAAACTCAGAAAATGCAATAAATTTTAGCACTTCTTCGATAGAATATCCCCTAGTGGCTTCTAATTTAAGGGTAAACCCTGTTAAATCTAACAATCTTCCTTCATTTATTTTAGGTTATAATAACGATCCAATTTTTGGAGAAAGTAATGCTAGTTTTTTAGGTCAAATTATACCAACAGAGTTTAGTCCGTCTTTTGGCGATAATGTAGTTTTAGATTCTGTGGTGTTAACCATTCCTTATTTCAGTAGAGCAGTTGATACTAATGAAGACGGAGAGAGCACTTATGAAATTGATTCTGTTTATGGAAATAGCCCTACTAAATTATATGTTTACAAGAGTAATTTCTATTTGAGAGATTTTAATCCAACCGGTGACTTTAGTGATTCTCAAGATTATTATTCCAATGGATCTTTATCTAATTCTGAATTCATAAATCAAGCAGACATTGAAGCAGAGTTACTGTTTGAGTCTGGCATACTTGGAGATGGCTCCGATGACTTTATCCCTAGTTCTGAAAGAATAGATTTAACTCAGTTAGATTCACTCGGTGAAAGTTTTGTTTCTAGCAACTTAGCTCCAGCAATTAGATTAAAATTAAATAATCCAAATGATAATTTTTGGGAGAGTTTAATTTTTGAAAATGAAAATAATGCAGTTTTAATAAATCCAAACACATTTAAAGAGTTTTTTAGAGGACTCTATATCAAGGCAGAAGGAATTAACTCAGAAGGAGCAATGATGATGTTAAATTTGGCGTCTTCTAACACTAAACTAACTATACACTACACTTCAGAAACAAGTACAGATAATGATACGGATTCTGGAGGAACAACTACAGAAACTATTGAAAGTCAAAATGAATACGTTTTTAATTTCACTGACAATCTTATAAATATCTATGACAATAATTTCAATATTGACGTTTCAAATCCAAATACTATAGACGGAGATGAAAAACTTTACTTAAAAGGTGGAGAAGGATATATGTCAACGATAGATTTATTTAACGGTAACTTTGAGAACGAAAATGGAGAAATTGTTGATGCATTTGATCATTTTAAAAGCTCTTTTTATAATGAGGAAGATGGTATTGCTAACAAATTAATTAATGAAGCCTACATAGAGTTTTATGTAGACCAGAGTCAAAATATTGAATCCGAACCAAATAGAGTTTATTTATATAATTTTGAACAAAATGTAGCTTTGATAGATTATTTTTTAGATCAATCTGTAAGTGAAACTACAATTAACGCTAAAATTAATCACTTAGAACCATTGACTAGAGATGGAGATTCAATATCTGGTGATGGTATAAAATATAAAATTAGAATCACTGAGCACCTAAACAATCTTATAATTAGAGATTCAACAAATGCTAAACTTGGCCTTGTAGTAACTTCTAATGTAGGATCAATACAAAACTTTTCTATTTTAAATAGCGGTGAAGAAACTCGTGATTATCCTTCAGGGGCAATTCTAAGTCATAAAGGAACAGTTTTACATGGTAGTCAATCTGATAATTTAGACAAAAGACCGAAAATTAAAATATATTATACGGACCCTGACGAATGATCAAGAAATTAGAGTTCCCTTTAAATAATTTTTTAACTTAATATTTAATTCGTTTATAATTTATGTGTGGTATAGTTGGTTATATTGGGAAAAAAAATGCTTATGAAATCGTTATTAACGGTCTCAAACGATTAGAATACAGAGGCTACGATAGCTCTGGAGTTGCTTTATATAATTCCAAATTAAGTGTTTATAAAACAAAAGGTAAAGTTGAGGATTTAGTTAATAAAGCCAAAAAAGCAAATTCACTAGACGGAAATATTGGTATAGGTCATACTAGGTGGGCTACTCATGGAGAACCTAATGATGTAAATGCACATCCAATTCTGTCTAATAATAAATCATTAGTCATCGTTCATAATGGGATTATTGAAAATTATGCTACAATAAAAAATGAATTAATTTCTAAAGGATATAATTTCGAGTCTGAAACTGATACAGAAGTTCTAGTTAATTTAATAGAATATGTTCAAGAAACTGAAAATGTAAAACTTGGAAAAGCTGTTCAACTAGCATTATCACAAGTGATTGGAGCATATGCTATTGCAGTTTTTGATAAAAAAAAGCCTGATGAAATTGTAGTAGCTAGACTTGGAAGCCCTTTAGCTATTGGTATTGGTGAAGATGAAATGTTTATTGGTAGTGATGTAACTCCATTTTTAGACTTTACAAGGAAAGTTATTTATCTTGAAGAAGGACAGGTTGGAGTTTTAAGAAATCATAAAGAAATAAAGTTCTATGAGATTTCTAATGACACTAAGATCTCACCAACAATTGAAGTATTAGAATTAGAATTATCAGAGATTGAAAAAGGAGGGTTTGATCATTTTATGCTCAAAGAAATTCATGAGCAGCCTAAGGCAATAATTGATACTCTAAGAGGAAGGCTTAGTTTAAATAAAGGTATTGTTAAGCTCTCAGGAATAGATAATAATTTAAATAAATTTACTTCAGCAAATAAAATCACCATTATTGGGTGTGGGACTTCTTGGCACGCAGGACTCGTTGGAGAATACATATTTGAACAAATCTCTAGAATTCCAGTTGAAGTAGAATACGCATCTGAATTTAGGTATAGAGATCCAATAATTAATGCTAATGATATCGTAATAGCAATTTCGCAATCAGGAGAAACCGCTGATACTTTAGCTGCTATGAAATTAGCTAAAGATAGAGGTGCTTTTGTTTATGGAATTTGTAATGTAGTAGGGTCCTCTATTACAAGAATGTCCCACTCAGGTTCCTATACACATGCTGGTCCTGAAATTGGGGTGGCTTCAACTAAAGCATTCACCACTCAAATTACTGTACTATATTTAATGGCATTAAAAATAGCTAAGGCTAAAGGAGTTTTGTCATCTGATTCATTTATTGAACTCCTATCGGAACTAAATAGTATTCCTAAAAAAATTGAGGAAGCTTTAAATCTTAATGATAAAATAGAAGAAATTGCAGAGAAGATTAAAAACTCTAAAAACTGTCTTTATTTAGGAAGAGGATTTAACTTTCCTGTAGCACTAGAAGGGGCTTTAAAACTTAAAGAGATATCTTATATTCATGCAGAAGGTTATCCTGCAGCAGAAATGAAGCATGGTCCAATCGCTTTAATTGATGAAAATATGCCCACAGTAGTTATAGCTACGTCTAAAGGTCATTATGAAAAAGTAGTAAGTAACATTAGAGAAATTCAATCTAGAAAAGGACAAATAATAGCAATTGTTTCCAAGGGTGATAAAGACGTGAAGGAAATTGCTGATTACTACATTGAAGTACCTGAAACTATTGAATCATTAACTCCACTACTTACAACTATTCCATTACAATTATTATCATACCACATAGCAGTAAAACTTGGAAGAAATGTAGATCAACCTAGAAATCTTGCAAAGTCAGTTACTGTGGAGTAAAACAATATGGTTATTCTTACCCCCAAAGACTAATCGTAAGTTTCTCGATATCAATTACTACCACTACACTTTGGGAATCAAATTATAGTGATTATCAACAGTATTTATTCAACAGAATTTGTAAATATAAAGAGTGTTTTCTTACCCCTATTGGGTATAGAAAGATATCTCAAATATTCAATGAGGAGGGGTTAAAAACACCCCGAGGAAGTCCCTTTAAAAACAACCATGTTCACTCCATTTATAAGAAAGGTTTAATTCGTGAAGAAAGAATGAATAGAAAAGATATCGTAGAGGTGTCTCAACCTATCATTGAGGAGTTAAATTAAAAATCCGTTTTTGATTAAATGTAAAGTTTTTTTGTCATTATGTAAAAAATACTTTACATTTGTTGAAATATAAAAATTATAATATGAGTTATTTATTTAGTAATAAGTTTAAAAAAACAAGTGGTGTGGTTTTTTATTTATCAATACTAGTTGGATTATTTTTACTCTTGACAGATAGAATACAAGACATTTTTGTTGTCAACGTTTTTTCAATTTTTTCATATGAATGGTTTGGTTCAGAACAAACAGGTTTTGGTTGGATAGAAAATGGGTTAGGTGACGAAATTTTTACCCTATTAATTATTGTTTCAGGTTTAATAAACTCTTTTAGTAAAGAGAAAATAGAAGATGAATTAATTTCAAGGATTAGATTAGAAAGTTTGTCCTTATCTCTGTTTATAAGTTTTGGGTTAATAATTATATCTACCTTTTTAGTTTTTAATATTAACTATATGTATGTATTGGTGTTCAACTTATTTTTAATAATTCTCTTATTTAATTTAATATTTAAATTCAGACTATTCAAACACTATAACTCATGAAAAATAATTTAAAGTTATATCGAACAAAGTCTGGATATACACAAGAAGATATTTCAAAAAAAATAGGTGTTTCTAGACAAACAATAAACTCCATTGAAAATAACAGATTTCATCCCTCAATACTATTGTGTTTGAAACTTTCAAAAGAATTGGATTGTCGAGTAGATGATTTATTTTTTCTTGAAAGATGATTTTAGAAAAGTTTAATTGTTAAGAATAACCACCCCATAGAATTAATCCATTTCCGTTGAGTGATATAACTATTTTAATTGAATACAGCCAATTTTATTCAATAATCTTATAATTAAATAGGTAATATCTACCTCATGCCATTTAACACCAAAATTAGCATTGCTTGCATTTTTGTGATGGTTGTTATGATATCCTTCTCCCATCATTAAAAAATCAAAATGAAAAAGATTTTTACTGGTGTTTTTCATTGTATAATTAACATAACCATAGATATGACCAAACCAGTTAATAATAACACCATGTATAGGGGCCATTAACAAGATTACAGGCAATAGTAACCATTGCCACCAGCTATTCACAAATACAATAAAGAATATTATATAAACAGCAATCCAAAGCAATCTAGAAAACCGAGAACTTGCAAACTGATCAAAGCCTTTCCATTGTGGAACATTTTTCACAAAACGCTGATCAATAGGTATTCGCTGTAGATTAATATCTTGATAGATTGTTTTTGTTTTCCACATCATTGCAAATAAATTTGAATCATGGGAAGGAGAGTGGGGATCTTTTTCAGTATCTGTATATGCATGATGCATTCTGTGCATAATGCCGTAACCATAAGCACTTAAATAACTAGAACCTTGAAAAACCCAAGTTAAAACAAACGTAATACGTTCCATTGTTTTAGACATGGTAAATACCTGATGTGCGGCATAACGATGTAAAAAGAAAGATTGAAAAAATAACCCACCATACCAGAGTGCTAGAACAAAAATAAGAATCACCATGTTTTTTTTTTACAAAGCTACTATGATCTTGAAAGCCAAACAATGAACCCAAATCAATAAAAACAGGAATTATAAACGTTTTCTAATTCTGCTTAACGCTTGTGCTGTAACACCAATATATGAACTAATATATTTTAAAGGAATTTTTTTTAAAAGTTCTGGACGTTCTTTAAATAATTTAAGATATCGTTCTTCTGCACTGAGGTTTAAGAGGTTTTGTTCTCGTTTAGATTTTATTAAAAAAAGACGTTCTGCGGTTAATCTACCGATAAGATTTCCAATCTGCGTATGTTTATAAACCAACTGCAAATCTTCATATGTAATACTTAGAATGGTAGTTTCTGTAAGAGCTTGTAGCTGATAAGCAGAAGGAGTTTGTGTTAAGAAAGAATCATAAGCACTCACAAACTGATTTTTAAAACTAAAACCAAAAGTTATTTCTTTTTCTGGATTTTCTTTCGGAATAAATAAGCGTACAACTCCAGATTCTATAAATGATATAAAATTTTCTATTTTTGAAGCTTTTAAAAAAACAGCTTTCTTTAGAATTACACGTCGTTGTAATTTGGACATAAAAAACAACCAATCTAATTCAGAAATAGAAGCTACTTGATCTAAATATGATTTTATTTGTTCCAAAAATTTTATTAAAAAATTAATAGTTTGTAAATATAATGAATCATATTTGAAAGTTATACTAAGTATTAAACACAATTAAAAGAAGAAAAAAGAGATGAACTCAATAGATTAAACCACTAAATTGGAGTAGTTTAAAATTCTTCCCAGAAATTAGTTGTAAACTCATTAAGAAATTCAGGTAGAACCTTGTTTTCTTCTATAATTTTCTGGAACTCTTCATCATTCATTTTTGTAGATTCAAATACTTGTATTTCAGTTTTATATTCTTGATTAATGGCCATATCCATTTTAAATGAAATTTCATTTTGCTTACGACGACCTTTGACATTTTTATTTTTCTCTATAAGTCTTATTGGTCTATCAATTGAAAAAGATTGATTTGAGGTAGTCTGAGCATAGGATAAATTATATTTTTTGTTATCAAATTTTGATAAAAGGAATTTTCCTTCTCTATGGTATTGATTGTAAGAAACACCTAGTAATTTAAATTTAAACAATGGTTTAATATTTTTAAAATCTAATCTTATTACTGCAAAATCATCTGAATTGATATACAAGGTCCCCTTATACTTAGCACTTCCTTTGGGAGTACATTCAATTATATAAACCAAGTCGTCACCAACGAAATTAAGTTCAGGTTCAGAAAAACTATATTTTTTAGGTTTTAATATAAAGTCAAAGTTTGAATCTTCATTATAAAAAAGCTTTGAGTAAATATTATTAATGGTGTTTTTTTGATTTCCAGCAAAATTCTTTTTTCGTTCTAAGTCTTCTTTATTTTTTTTGCTTATAAAGTCAGTTGATGTACTGTCCATTTCATGTAATCCATCAATTGTCATGTCCGCACCAAAGAGTCTAGATTTAATTTTAAAATAAGAATCCGATTTAATATTTTCTTTTAAATACAATTCAAGCCTATCATTTAGAGATTCTAATATTTCATCATCCTTACTATATGTTTCTCTAGCTTTAATTAAATTAATTTTTTGATTGTCTTCATCTGTATTTCCAAATTGATAACATAAAGTTTCTAATACAGAATTGTTTTCTTTGGAAAGATTATTTAAAATACTATCTAACAAAGAACTATTTATTTCATTAATTGATGATTTAAATTTGCTGGTGTTAAACCTTTTTGTTTTTGAAGTTGAACTTTTTCTTAAAAAAACTTTATTTTGAGTAATCCCCTTTTCATAGTTTCTTTCTATATTTTTAATCACCTCTTCAATTATTTCTTCAGATGTTAATCTTTTACTAGTGAGAATCACATCAGCTAAGATCACAGGTTTTGGTAGTAAAAAAATAATACTATCGTTAAATTCATTTAAAGCAAATGAAGCTTTTTGGTAACCAATTGATGAAACAAATAAAGAGTCTTGATTACTTACACCTGATTTAATTAATATAAATTCTCCATTTTCATCCGTTATTAATGCCTTATTATTAGAAAAAGATACCGTAGAAAAAGCAATTGGAAATAAAGTAAGCGAATCTTGAACTTGAACTTCTAAAGATTGAGCTCTTAAATTAAGGTTTAATAAAATTATTAATGGAAGTATAAGTTTACTCATCAGTTTTTTAGATTCTACATATCAATTAATATGCCAAATATACATACAGTTTTTAAAAACTTCTCTTAAATAAGTTTATATGATAAGTGAACTACATCAACTAATTTGACAAAAAAAAAGATGTTTTATTAATGAAAAATCAATAAACACATTAAATAAATTAGAATAAAGTAAAACCGTAATAAGTTTGACTTTTTCAAAGTACATAGTACCAGGAATAAGTTAGATTTGCGGCTTTAAAAAAACAAAAAAAATACTCTTGAAAACATTGCTCAAAAATTTTAGTCAAAACCCAAAAAATGATATTCTTTCCGGCTTAACAGTTGCTCTGGCATTAGTGCCCGAAGCAGTTGCTTTTGCATTTATAGCTGGTATTGATCCTCTTGTAGGGCTTTATGGAGCCTTTATTATGGGTATAATAACTTCTATCTTCGGAGGTAGGCCAGGTATGATTTCTGGTGCTACAGGTGCAATGGCAGTTGTTATGATTCACATGATTCAAAAAGGAAATGAAGTAGGAGGTTCTCTTGTTGCTCCAGTTGAAAATTTAGGTTTACATTGGCTTTTTATCACACTTCTAATTGTAGGTGTAATACAAGCATCCGCTGGGGTTTTTAAACTTGGGAAATTTGTTAGACTAATACCACATTCAGTTATGATGGGATTTGTCAACGGTTTAGCAATTGTGATTTTCTTGTCTCAATTAAGTTTATTTAAAAAAACTACAGTCGATGGCACTAGCTGGATAACTGGTACAGAATTATATACTATGCTTGCTTTAGTTGGAGCAACAATGCTAATTATGTATTACCTTCCTAAACTAACAACTAAAGTTCCTGCGGCTCTTGTCGCAATAGTAACTGTGGCGTTAATTACTATAATTGGAAATCTTGAAGTTTCCACAGTTGGATCATTTATTCTTGATGGTGGCGGTGAAGGAATTAGCGGAGGATTACCAGTTTTCCAAGGACAGATATTTGAATTATTATACACACTTGAAGGTCACTGGAACCTGATTTTATCTACAGCCTTTTTATTAGCTGCAGTAGGACTGATCGAATCTTTAATGACTCTTAACCTAGTAGATGAAGTAACTCAAACTCGTGGAAGCGGAAATAGAGAATGTTTGGCTCAAGGAGGTGCCAATTTTTTAAATGGCCTTTTTGGAGGAATGGGTGGTTGCGCTATGATAGGTCAATCAATTATAAATGTAAATTCTGGAGGTAGAGGTCGTTTATCTGGGATAGTAGCTGCAGTTTCTTTATTAGTTTTTATTCTTTTTGGCTCAGGTGTAATCGAACAAATACCAATAGCGGCGCTAGTTGGAGTAATGTTTATGGTAGTTATTGGGACATTTGCGTGGAGTAGCTTAAGAATCTTACATAAGATCCCTAAATCAGATGCCTTTGTTCTAATTACTGTTTCAGCAATTACAGTTTGGCAAGATTTGGCAATAGCAGTAATTGTTGGAGTAATTATTTCTGCACTAGTATTTGCATGGAAAAATGCAACTATGATTAGGGCTAGAAAACGTGTAAAAAAAGACGGGACGAAGGTTTATGAAATTTGGGGACCATTATTTTTTGGATCGATTCAAAACTTCAATTCTAAATTTGATTTTAAAAAAGACCCTAAAAAAATAGAAATTGACTTTATAGAATCTAGAGTTAGCGACCACTCAGGTATTGAATCTTTAGAAAGCTTAATTCAAAAATATAGCAACTTAAATAAAAAAGTAATTCTAACCCACCTAAGCCCTGAATGTAAAATGTTACTCCTTAAAGCTAATCCAGCATTTAAAAATAATATTGAAGATTCTGTAGATGATCCTAGATATTACGTTGTTACCGACTTAATTGACCGTGAAATTTAAGAATAACGCAAAATATTTTCAACTCTTAGATATTATTTTTTGCTATATTCATTGAAAATTTAAACACTTGTTTTATGCCGTTTACAAATGATGCAATAGTATTTGGAATTTTAATGATATCTCTTGGTTTTGTTTTTTTTACAGAATCTAAAAAAAGCGGATTTTGGCATAAGTTTTATAAAATTGTCCCTGGGTTACTTATGTGTTATTTTATTCCTGCAATATTTAATTCTTTAGGAATAATTTCTTCTGAAGAATCTCAAACATATTATATAGCTAGTAGGTATTTATTACCTGCTTCACTTGTATTAATGACGTTGAGCATTGATTTAAAAGCAATTTATAATCTTGGGTATAAAGCATTAATAATGTTTTTTACTGGAACAATTGGAATAATAGTTGGTGGTCCGCTAGCAATTTTAATATTGTCTTTCTTTTTTCCTGAATTGTTTAATGGAGTAGGACCGGATGCGATATGGAGAGGGCTTTCTACACTTGCTGGAAGCTGGATCGGTGGTGGTGCTAATCAAGCAGCAATGTTAGAGATATTTGAATATAACCCACAGAAATATGGAGGCATGGTTTTAGTCGATATTATTGTAGCAAATATTTGGATGGCGATTATATTATTTGGAATTGGTAAAAAAGACAGGATAAATAAATGGCTTAACGCAGACACTACTGCTATTGAAGAGTTAAAAGAAAAAGTGATGTTATTTGCCAATAACTCTAAAAGAAATCCTACCCTAACAGATTATATGGTTTTATTATCTATAGCCTTTGGCACAGTAGGTTTATCTCATTTAGGAGCTGAAATAATTTCAGACTATTTAATTGCAAATTTTGAATCTGTTGCAGATAAATCTTCTGGATTATCTTCTTTTGGGTCTAAATTCTTTTGGATGATAAGTATTGCAACCTTCGTTGGAATTGGACTATCATTTACTAAGGCTAGAAATTATGAAGGAATTGGTGCAAGTAAAATCGGCAGTGTATTTATCTATATTCTTGTAGCAACAATTGGTATGAAAATGGATTTAGGGTCTATTTTAGATGAGCCCAAACTAATGCTAATTGGTGTAGTATGGATGACAATTCACGCCACATTATTAATTATAACTGCAAAAATTATTAAAGCTCCTTATTTCTTTTTAGCAGTTGGAAGTCAAGCAAATGTTGGAGGTGCGGCCTCTGCCCCTGTAGTAGCAGCTGCTTTTCACCCATCACTAGCAACAGTTGGAGTTCTTCTTGCTGTTTTTGGATATGTTGTTGGTACATACGGAGCAATGATATGTACTTATTTAATGGAATATACTTCAAATCTATAAATGGAAGAGACTAAAGAAGAAGAGTTTTGGAATACTCTTACTCATTTTATAGGCCTGGTGCTTAGTTTAATAGGACTGCCTGTTTTAATAATTTATAATCAAAATCTTACAGATTTTAGCCTTGGAAGTATTCTGTTTTTTGAGTTTGGTATGATATGTCTTTATGCAGCTTCAACGCTGTATCATTATACAACTAACATAAAACTAAAACGTAAATTTAGGATTTTTGATCACGTTAGTATATTCTATTTAATAGCAGGTTCTTACGCTCCAATTTGCTTAATCACTTTGGAAGGTGACTCAGGGTTTAAAATTTTTGCAGGGGTACTGATAATTGCTCTAATAGGAACTATTTTTAAACTTTTCTTTACTGGTAAGTTCGAAAAACTATCCCTTTTACTCTACCTATCTATGGGTTGGCTAGTAGTATTGGACTTTAAAAGTATTATTTCTTCTTTGGAAACTAACGCAATAACTTTACTAATTATAAGTGGTCTGTTTTATTCTTTTGGTATTATTTTTTACAGACTTGAAAAAATGAAATATTCACACGCCATTTGGCATTTATTTGTGTTAGGCGGTAGCGCAACACACTATTTTTTGGTTTTATTTTATATAATATAGTAATTTAAAAAAAATGAAAAAAAAATCTATTAGCGTTTTTTTAATATTATTTATTCTTGTCAGCAATTATTGTTTGTCTCAAGTATCTGGACAATTATATGGGTATGTTTATGATGAAAAAACTAACGAACCATTAATTGGAGCTACAATCTTACTTGAGGATACAGATTTTGGAACAACTACTGACTTTGATGGTAATTTTGAATTTGACAATGTCCAACCAAAAACATATAATATACTTGTATCTTTTATCGGATATAAATCAAAAAAACTATTTAACGTAATTATAAAAAGTAAAGGAACCCCAGTAGAAAAAATATATTTAAGTCAGTTAAAAGAAACCCTAGAGGAAGTCGTTATAACTCAAAATCCATTTTACAAGTCTAAAGAAAGTCCTCTTTCTATTCAAACTTTTTCTGCTGTAGAAATACAAAGTTACCCAGGAGGTAATAACGATATTACAAAAGTTGTTCAGAGTATGCCTGGTATATCACCATCTATTGGAGGATTTAGAAATGATATAATTATTAGGGGGGGGGCACCAAACGAATCTGTATATTATTTGGATGATATTGAGATACCAAATATTAATCATTTTAGCACACAAGGTAGTTCAGGAGGACCTGTGGGGCTAGTTAATATATCTTTTATAAGCGAAGTTACATTATCAACTTCTTCTTTTGAATCTGAATACGATAACCCATTAAGTGGAGTATTAAAATTTAAGCAAAGAGAAGGGAATAATAAAGAATTTAGGGGCAACTTTAGACTTGGAGCCAGCGAAGCTGGAATAACTTTAGAAGGACCATTATTTAAAAATAATTCTAGTGATAGTAAAACTACAATGATATTTTCAGCAAGAAGGAGCTATTTGAAGTTTTTATTTAAACTCATTGGTCTAGCAATTAGACCCGACTACTGGGATTACCAGTGGAAAATTAATCACATAATTGACCCGTATAATTCAATATCTGTTTTAGGAATTGGATCTATAGATGATTTTTCATCAGAAGCACCAGAGGATTTTAACTCAGAGCAACAAATTCAAATTGATCAGGCTCCTGTTATAGATCAAACTACTAATACATGGGGAGTTACATGGAAAAGAAAATTTAAAAATAGTCCAGGTAGCCTGGTTAGTTCAGTTAGCTCTAATAGACTAAATAACCTTATTTCAAGCTATATTGATAATTTAAATGAGCAAGGAGTTATTTTTCAAAATGATTCTCACGAATGGGAGACAAAATTAAAAGTTAAATTGATTAGTTATTATAAAGACTGGAAAATTAAACTTGGAGCAAATATTCAATTTGCAGATTATTTAAATGACACACAGGATTACATTAATAATATTAATTACTTCACAACAATAAATTTTTATAAATACGGAATTTACTCTAATATATCCAAAAGTTTTCTAGATAATAATTTGGACTTTTCTTTTGGATTTCGATTAGACACCGATACGTTTTCAACAGGGTCAGATTTAATAGATAACTTTTCACCAAGGTTGGGGTTATCTTATGGTCTTTCTGATGATAATAGATGGAAATTAAACATGACATATGGTGAGTATTACAAAATGCCTACTTATACCATGCTTGGATTTCAAAATAATAATGGAGAATTTTCAAATAAAGACAGTAAATACACCAAAAGTGTTCATCATGTTATTGGATTAGATTACAACAGCTCTAGCTCTTCAAAATTTTCTCTTGAATACTTTGTCAAAAATTATTCGCAATATCCTATTTCGATTTTAGATGGGATTTCAATGGCTAATAAAGGTGGAGACTTTGAGGTCTTTGGAAATGAAGATATAGTAACCTCTGGAAAGGGTAAATCCTCAGGGATTGAGTTCCTATTTCAACAAAAATTATCTAATAATTTTTATGGAATATTTTCTTATACGAATTTCAAAAGTGAGTTTACTGATATAAATTCAAACTATATCCCTTCAGTTTGGGACAGTAAACATTTAATTTCTTTCACAGGGGGTTATAAACTTAAAAAAAACTGGGAAGTTAGTGCTAGATGGAGGTTCTCTGGGAAAACTCCTTATGTTCCCTATGATTTAAGTTCGAGTGCAGAAACGTATCCTGAATTGATTTTTGATTATTCAAGGCTAGGAGAAGTTAAACTCTCTAACTTTAGTTTGGCAGACATTAGATTTGACAAAAAATGGAATTATGAAAAGTATTCATTTAATTTCTATTTAGATATTCAAAATTTCTTAGGTCAAAAAATACCTATTCCTCCAAAATATGGACTGCAAAGGAATGAACAATTTGAAGTTATTATACCCAGAAATCTAGTTGAGGTAGGTATTACTAATGGATCAGTAATCCCTTCATTTGGGTTTACTGTTGACTTTTAGCCCAAAATAGCCTGATCTTTGATAAATTACTTATTTTATTAAAAAATTACATATAAATTATACTATTAGTTAAATAAATAATTTTATATTAATATAAAGTAATTTTTATTCAATTATTCGCAATAATTAAGACCTTTAAAATGTGTTTTTTTGTCAAATTACCATGGAATTAAGAGATTATATACATATATTGTGTACTTAATAAACCAACTAACTAATAATTATGAGAACAATTCTTAAAATTTTTATGATGTGTTTTTGTGTCATTTCATATGCACAAACCACAATTAACGGAAATGTAACGGACCAAAATGGTCAACCACTAACCGGAGCTAATGTCATCGCTGATGGAACTTCAAGTGGTGCAGTGACGGATTTTGACGGGAACTATTCTTTCAAGGTTGATTCTGATGGATCAGTAACCGTAACAGCTAGTATGATGGGGTTCAAAGCATCATCACAAAATATTGATTCATCTGGATCGCTTAATTTCAAGCTTGAAGATGGAACTTTTTTAGATGAAGTTGTTGTTTCGGCATCGAGAACACCACAAAGAATATTTGAATCTCCTGTTACTATCGAAAGATTCGGGGTTAAAGAGATTGCAAACACTGCATCATCGGATTTCTATGATGGATTAGAAAACATGAAAGGTGTTGATATAAACGTAAACAGTTTAACATTTAAAGCAATTAATACTAGAGGTTTTGCAACATTTGCAAACACTAGATTTGTACAACTTGTTGACGGAATGGACAACTCTGCTCCTGCATTAAACTTTCCATTAGGAAATTTACTTGGAATGACAGAAACAGATGTATTAAGTGTTGAATTGTTACCTGGAGCATCTTCTGCTTTATATGGTGCAAATGCATTTAACGGTATACTTCTTATGACTAGTAAAAATCCTTTTGATTTTCAAGGTCTAAGTGGACAATACAAACAAGGAATAACTTCACAAGAAGCTGCTGGAGACAATACTTATAGAGATTTAAGTATTCGTTTTGGACACAAGTTTAGTGACAAGCTTGCTATTAAAGGAAACTTTGGATACTTACTTGGGACTGACTGGATAGCGGATAGTCAGGAAGATAAGCTTGGTAGAGGGTTAACTAGAGAGGATTACGATCATGATGGTATTAATATATATGGAGATGAAGTTGCTACAGATATTAAAGGTGTAGCAAACACTCTTGTTCAATTAGGTTTAGCTCCTGCTGGAATTCAAAACCTTGTCCCATCACAAGTAGTTAGTAGAACTGGATACAGAGAAGTATCTTTAACTGACCACGTTGCCGAGAGTAAGAAGGCAGATTGGGGACTTTATTACAGACCTTTTGAAGATGATTTTGAAATTTCTTACGTAGGGAAATGGGGAACTGGTCAGACAGTTTACCAAGGAACTAACAGATACGGAATTGAAAACTTTACAATGAGTCAACATAAATTAGAAGTAAAGAACGATAACTTTTTTGTAAGAGCGTATGTAACTGAAGATAATGCTGGAGATTCTTACGATATGAACTTTACAGCGATAAATATTAACAGAACTTGGAAAGGTGATAGTCAATGGTTCGGAGAGTATGTAAGTGGATTTGCTGGCGCAACATTAGGTGGTGCTACAGAATCTCAGGCTCATGCTGTAGGTAGAGCTACTGCTGACACTGGAAGATACCTTCCCGGAACTCCTGAGTTTGATGCAGCTTTCGAAACTGTTGTAAACAATCCTGATTTAACTACTGGAGCTAAATTTCAAGATAATTCAAAAGTATACCATAGTGACTGGAATTATAGCTTTGCAGACCAAATAGAGTTTGCTGACATTCAATTGGGTGGGTCGTTTAGACAATATTCTCTAAACTCATCTGGAACAATATACACAGATTACGATGGACCTATTGATTATTCTGAAACTGGAATTTACACACAAGTTGTAAAAAACTTTATGGATGATGATAGAATGACAATAACTGCAGCTGCTAGATATGATAAAAACGAATTTTTTGATGGACAAGTAACTCCAAGAGTTTCTTTATCTTATACCGCTGGTGAATACAAAAATCACAACTTTAGATTAGGATTTCAAACTGGATTTAGAAACCCATCTACACAAGATTTATTTATAGGTCTTGATGTCGGTAGAGCTAGATTAATCGGTTCTTCTCCTGCAAGTTTAGATAATTATGTTCGAGATTACGCTGTAAGTGCAAATGGACAAGCATTAGGAGCTTCCTAGTGTCAGTTACCCTAGATGGTAATAGCGCAATAGACAACTCTTTTTCTGTGGCTTCACTTATGGCTTTTGGGGCAACTGGAAATCCTGCACTTTTAGAAGCTTCTGGATTAGAGGTGGTTAGACCTGAACAAGTAAAATCAATAGAATTTGGTTATAGAGGAAAATTATCTAGAACATTTTTAGTTGATTTTAGTGTTTATAAAAACACATATGAAGACTTTATAAATACTCAAGCAGTATTATCTCCTTTATATGGAACTGTTGGCGACAACGCATTATCTGTTTTAGCAATGGTTAATGGAGATTATGAAACTTGGAGTGTATATACAAACTCTTCTGCAGAAATCAGATCTTGGGGTGGTGCTATAGGATTATCTACTAAGATATTTAATGGTTTTGATCTAAGCGCTAACTACACTAAATCTATATTAGATTTTGACGCAGATCTTAATCCAGATTTCGCAACTAACTGGAATACTCCAGAACATAAAGTTAAAGGACAGTTTGGTCATCCAAAACTTTTCAAAAACTTTGGATTCAATGTTGCTTGGAGATATAATAGTGAGTTCTATTGGGAAGCAACTTTCGGAGAAGGTGAAGTTCCTTCAAACCACGTATTCGATGCTCAGGTTAGTTTAACATTACCTAAGCTTAAAACTGTATTAAAAGCTGGTGCTGCCAATCTTGGTGGTAACGAATACTTCACAGCATTCGGTTCTGGTTTAATTGGTTCTCAGTACTACGTATCATTAACGATTAACAACTTATAATAAATATTTAAAAAAGCTTCTAAATTAACCTTAGAAGCTTTTTTTACTATTATTAACCTAAATAATTAAATTATGAAAATTTTAAATAACAAATATCTACTGCTTTCGATGGCATTACTTGTCTTTACAGCTTGTGATGAAGACGATATGGATTCGCCTGCTTACAGTGACGTATATGTAGAAGTAACTTCAGGGTCTGCTGATTTTAGTAACATGGTTGCATTAGGAGCAACAGTTACCGCAGGATACACTGATGGAGCTTTGTTTTACGAAGGACAGAGGAATTCATTTCCAAATATAATGTCTGGAGTTATGAGTCAAGCTATCGAAAACCAATCTAGTAATACTTTCTCTCAACCTTATACGGATGATAATATTGGAGGTTTATTAATTGGTGGGCAACCATTCAACGGTTCAAGACTGTTTTTTAATGGTGCTGGGCCAGCAAGTTTAGCAGGTACAACAACTACAGACGCTTTAAATGTCCAAGCAGGACCATACTCAAATATGGCTGCTCCAGGAGTTAATGCTGTTCATATGTTAGCACCAGGTTATGGTAGCTTCGCTGGATTACAAGTAGGTCAAGCAAACCCTTACTATGTAAGAATGGCTTCGTCACAAGGAGCAAGTATTCTTGGAGACGCAATAGCTCAAGCTCCTACTTTTGTGAGTTTGTGGTCTGGTTTTAGTGATGCTTTAGCTTATGCTACTGACGGAGGAACTAACGTTCCGTTACCAGATTTAACTTCTGCACAAGGATTTGGATTTGCTTTTGGCACAACAGCTGGAAGTTTAAATGCATATGTAGCTAATGGTGTTGTAATTAACGTTCCTGATGTTACTAACAATCCATTCTTTAACACAATTCCATGGAATGCTATTCCTTTAGACGCTGCAACAGCAGGTGCTATTTCTGGAGCGTTTGCTCCATACAATGGGGCTTTAGATGCTGCCGTAGGCTTATATGCTGCAACAGGTGGTGCTTTTGGTATTACACAAGTAGAAGCAGATTTAAGATATCTATCAGTTGAAGCTGGACCTGGAAACCCTATACTTATTAATGATGAAGAACTTACTGTAATTGACTTAACTGCTTTTGGAGGCCCAGTACTTCCTAATCTTAGACATACAAATTCTAGTGATAAAATTTTACTGTCTACATCGGCAATTCTTGGGACACAAGCTGATCCAAGCAATCCAACTTTAGTTTGGGGTGTTTCAGTTCCTTTAGATGATACTAGAGTTTTAACTGGAAGCGAAATATCTGCTTTACAAACATCAATCGCTGGAATGAATTCAACAATTGATGCTTTAGCACCAGCTGGATGGGCAAGATTTGATGCTCATGCATTCTTTAATGAAGTAGTTGAGCAAGGAGTTCAGTTTGATGATTATGTAATGACTGGAGATTTAGTCTTTGGAGGTTTCTTCTCCTTAGATGGAATTCACCCAACAGCAAGAGGAAATGCTTTGTTATCTAACAAGATAATGGAAGCAATTGATGCTACTTATGGGTCTAATTTATCGGATGCTGCTGCTGTTGCAGGAGATTATCCAACGAATTATCCTGCTACAATGAATTAGAAATATTTCAAATTAAATATTAAAAAAACCTGTAGTTCTTCTACAGGTTTTTTTTTAAAAACACTATCCCAAATTCAATTAATTATGAAATTAAAAAATCTTAAATATTTATTTCTATCAATGACATTGATAGTATTTAATTCCTGTGAGGAAGATGAGGAGGATGCTGGAATGATGGTTCAAGAAATGGTAGAAATCAGATCTGGAAACGCTGATTTTGACAAGTTTGTTTCAATTGGAGCATCGATAACTGCTGGATATACAGATGGAGCTTTGTTTTTTGAAGGACAAAGAAGTTCCTATCCAAATATAATGGCCGGAGTTATGAGTCTTTCTCAGGATAATACTGTGGCTTCCAACTACACTCAGCCTTACATGAATGATAATATTGGCGGTTTATTACTTGGAGGAAATCAAATAGTCGGACCTAGATTATTTTTTAACGGAGCTGGACCACAATCACTTGGTGATTTAGGTGCTACACCAACAACGGAATTAATGAATTCTGTTGCTGGACCTTACAGCAATATGGCTGTTCCTGGCGCTCAAGCAATTCATATGATTGCCCCAGGTTACGGAAATTTAGCTGGTGTTGCTACTGGAACTGCAAATCCATACGCAGTTAGAGTAATGTCCAGTCCAGGATCTAGTATAATTCAAGATGTATTGGCTCAATCACCAACATTTGTAAGTGTTTGGTCAGGAGGAAATGACGCATTAGGATACGCAACTAGTGGCGGAGCTGGAACTTTAACAAGCTCTGCTGATTTTGAGTTTGCATTTGGTTCAACAATGGCAGCTTTAGCTCAGGTTCCTGGTGGAGTTGTATCCAATATACCAGATGTAACTGCAATTGCTTATTTAAATACAATACCTTATAATGCAGTTCCTTTAGATGCTGCAACAGCTGATCTTTTAAATGGTGGATTTGCTGCATATAACGGAGGTTTAGCTGCAGCGCAAGCATTTGGTTTAATTTCAGCTGAAGAAGTTACTAATAGAACTATCATATTTGTTGAAGGTTTGAATGCTGTAACTATGGAAGATGAATATCTTACCAATTTATCTAGTTTGGGGCTACCATCTTGGAGACAAGCAACAATGAATGATAAAATTATATTGCCAGCAATTGGATTAATTGGAACGACAGTTGATGGAAATCCAACTCAAATAAATGGAGTAAGTGTTCCATTGGCTGACGGAATTGTTTTGTCATCTGATGAAATAGCAGAAGCACAAGCTAGAATAGTTCAATTCAATGCTACTATTGAAACAATAACTGCACAACAAGGATGGGCCCTGTACGATGCTTATGGAATATTAAATCAAGCAGTTACACAAGGAGTAGCATTTGATGATTACGTAATGACAACTGATTTAGTGTTTGGAGGCTTCTTTTCTTTAGATGGAGTACATACAACAGCTAGAGGTAGTGCGCTAATTGCTAACGGAATGATGGAAGCAATTGATGCACATTACGGATCTAATTTATCAGACGCAGCTGCAAAAGCTGCAGATTATCCAACAAATTATTCTCCTAATTTGAGATAAGTCTAAAATAAAAAATATAAAAAACCTGTAGTTCTTCTACAGGTTTTTTTATTTAAAAATAATTGATAAATTTTAGACATTTTTTGAAAAAATTATTAAAATTTTTTAGATAAAAAATCTATCTTTGCGACTTGAAAGTTATTTATTAAATAAACACCTATACAATGTCTACAATCTCAGGAAAAATTTCACAAATAGTTGGGCCAGTAATCGATGTAGAATTCGAAGCTGGTAAAGGGTTACCTAAAATATATGATTCTTTAGAGATCAAGAAAAGTGACGGAACTTTACTAGTATTAGAAGTTCAGTCTCATATTGGAGAAAACACAGTTAGAACTGTAGCAATGGATTCTTCCGATGGTCTTAGTAGAGGAGTTGTTGTTACATCAACAAACTCTCCAATTCAAATGCCTATTGGTGATGATGTTTATGGTAGATTATTTAATGTTATTGGAGATGCAATTGATGGATTAGGAGATTTACCTAAATCTGGAGATAGTGGACTCCCTATTCACAGAGAAGCGCCAAGGTTTGAAGATCTTTCTACTTCAACTGAAGTATTATTTACTGGGATTAAAGTTATTGACCTTATAGAGCCTTATGCTAAAGGCGGGAAAATTGGATTATTTGGAGGAGCAGGTGTTGGTAAAACAGTTCTTATTCAAGAGCTAATTAATAACATTGCTAAAGGTCATGGTGGACTTTCTGTTTTCGCAGGTGTTGGAGAAAGAACAAGAGAGGGTAATGATCTTCTTAGAGAAATGTTAGAATCAGGAATTATAAAATATGGTGATGATTTCATGCACTCAATGGAAGAAGGTGGATGGGATTTAAGTAAAGTAGATAAAAAAGTTATGAAAGAATCAAAAGCAACATTTGTTTTTGGTCAGATGAACGAACCTCCTGGAGCAAGAGCACGTGTGGCTTTATCAGGACTTACTATTGCTGAATATTTCCGTGATGGTGCTGGAGAAGGACAAGGAAAAGATGTTTTATTTTTCGTAGATAATATTTTTAGATTTACTCAAGCTGGATCAGAAGTGTCTGCATTACTAGGTAGAATGCCGTCAGCGGTAGGTTACCAACCAACATTAGCATCTGAGATGGGTGCCATGCAAGAAAGAATTACTTCCACTAAGAATGGATCGATTACTTCAGTACAGGCCGTTTACGTTCCTGCAGATGATTTAACAGATCCTGCACCAGCAACAACATTTGCACACTTGGATGCAACAACTGTACTATCTAGAAAAATTGCTGAATTAGGTATTTATCCTGCTGTTGATCCTCTGGATTCAACTTCAAGAATTCTTTCTGCGGATATACTAGGTGATGATCATTATAATTGTGCTCAAAATGTAAAAGAATTACTACAAAGATATAAAGAGCTTCAAGATATTATAGCTATTCTAGGAATGGAAGAATTATCCGAAGAAGATAAAATGGCTGTTGGTAGAGCTCGTAGAGTGCAAAGATTTTTATCACAACCATTCCACGTTGCCGAACAGTTCACAGGTATCCCAGGAGTATTAGTAGATATTAAAGAAACGATCAAAGGGTTCAATATGATTATGGATGGTGAATTAGACCATCTTCCTGAAGCTGCTTTCAATTTAAAAGGAAGTATAGAAGAAGCAATTGAATCTGGAGAAAAAATGTTAGCAGAAGCATAAATAATAAATCTAGTTTACATGTATTTAGAAATTATATCGCCAGAATTTACTTTATTTAGTGGGGAAGTTACATCGGTAACTGTACCTGGTGTTAATGGTGAATTTGAAATGTTAAATAACCATGTCTCTATTGTTTCTACTTTAAAAAAGGGAATTATAAAAATCTATGGTGATATAACAATTGATGAAACCCTAAAAGATAAATTTCAAAACGGCCCTGAAAAAGGAACCTATCTCTCAATTGATTCTGGGACTGTAGAGCTTAAAGAAAACAAAATTATTGCGTTAGTAGATTAATTTTACAGCTACACCTTTTTTATCACATTAGTTACTATACCCCATATAACAAATTCGTTATCATCTGTTATCTCTATTGCTTTAAAATCAGCGTTTTCTGGCTGAAGCCACAACTTGCCTTTTTTAATTAAAAGCCTTTTCACGGTAAATTCTCCATCTATAAAACAAACAGCAATTTTATTATTCTGTGGCTCTATACTTCTGTCTATTACTAGTAGGTCATTATCATCTAATCCTGCCCCAATCATAGACTGACCGCTAACTCTTGCAAAAAAAGTAGCTTCTTTATTTTTTACTAGCTCTGCATCTAGACTAATTCTATTTTGTTTAAAATCATCCGCTGGAGATGGAAAGCCAGCAGCGATTCCTGAATTTATAATTATTGTACCCTCACCTGAAGCTGGTTTTGGAATAAAAAATTGTAGTGGCTTAGAATTCATTGTAATTATTTTACAGTAATTATATCATTTAAATTAGTAGTGTAGTGTGGTGACAAGTAATCTTGTTTCATTTTCCAAGTTTTTTTCAAATCTTGGTTAGCTAGTTTTATTTTGTTGCTAAATTTATAATTAATTTTATCAATAGCATTCATAAGTGGTTGATGACTGGATTTCTCCAAGTCAAATATATTTAATTGATAATTGTTAGAGGGCACCAAGCCGGTAAGTATTATTCCCGCTTTCTTATACGCAATTCCCTTCTTATAAATATCTTCAATAGCTTTTATAGCGTGATTGCTTAGCACTAGAGAGGAGTTTGTTGGATAGGGCAAGCTAATTACTTTAGTTGCATAATGTTGTTTTAAATCTTCTCTAAAATAATTACTCCTAAGTATAACTATAATCATATGACAATGAGACTTTTGTCGTCTTAATTTTTCGCCTGAAACAAAAGAAAAAGTAGAAATACGTTCCTTGATACTATCTAAATCAGATAATGGTTTTTCAAAAGTTCTTGTTGTAGCTATTGATTTTTTAGATTTTTGACTCTCTAAGTTAAGTGTTGGAATACCTAATAAATCTCTTTGTAGTCTAGATTCTACGACTGACATATTAGACTTAACCCAGTTTTCTGGAAGTTGAGTGAAGTCATATGCATTTTTACACCCTTTTATAGCTAGTCTACTACTTAGCTTACTTCCTATACCCCAAATATCTTTTATTTTTGTCCACTTTAAAGCGTTTACTCTTTTAATTTCGGAGTCAATAACGTAAACCCCACTAGTTTGAGAAGGGTATTTTCTGGCAATTTTATTAGCGACTTTAGATAATGCCTTTGTAGGAGCAACACCTACACATGTAGGAATACCTGTCCATTTTAAAATTCTATCCTTAATTATAACACCATAATTAGTTAGATCATAATTCTCAAAGCCGTCTAACTTTAGAAAAGATTCATCAATACTATAAACCTGAATATCCGGAGTAAATTGTTTTAATATTGACATAACCCTACTACTCATGTCTCCATATAAAGAATAATTTGAAGAGAGAATTTGAACGTTATGTTTCTTCAAAAGTTTTCTATACTTAAAAATAGGAGCTCCCATTGGTATTCCTAATTCTTTAGCTTCATCACTCCTAGAGATGATACATCCATCATTATTGGATAAAATCACTATCGGTTTTTGTTGAAGGCTTGGATTAAAAACACGCTCACAGGAGGCATAAAAGTTATTACAATCGACAAGTGCAAACATGAAATAAATATAATGTTTGAAATAAAACATATGCATAGTTTCGGCATTTATTATTAACAAAATATAGGCTTTAAAAAGTAATTGATTAATTTTGAACAAATTAAAAAATCAAGATGAAAAATATAGTCTCATTAGTATTCCTAATTGCCGTAAACGTTATAGCTCATTCACAAGAAACACAAATAGATCTTAAAGAAATAACTGTTGTTTCTTCTCCTAGAATTGAGTTGCCATTTTCTGAAAATTCGAAAACGATACAAGTTATTTCAAAAGAAGAAATTATTGAAAGTCCGGCAAATAATGTTGCTGAATTATTACAGCAGGTAGCAGGAATAGATATAAGAAGAAGAGGTGTTTCTGGAATGCAAGCAGATTTATATATTAGAGGTGGTGGGTTTGATCAAACGCTACTTTTAATAGATGGAATTAAAGTAGAAGATGCTCAAACGGGACACCATACAATGAACATGGCATTGCCGATTGAGGTAATAGAAAGAATAGAGATCATAAAAGGATCAGCATCTAGAGTGTACGGGCAAAATGCTTTTAGTGGAGCTATAAACATTATAACTTCTAAAGTAGCAGAAAACATGACGTCTGTAAGTTTAGAGTCTGGTTCTTACAAACAACAAAATGCTTCAGTTACAATTAGTAGAAAAAATGAAGATCAATCCGTACTTTTTCATTATTCTAATAATAGTTCGGATGGACATAAATACAATACCGATTATAAAAATGAAAACTATTTCCTGAAAAACAGATTTGAAATAAAAGGACTGCCAATTGATATGGTATCTTCTTTTAATGAAAGAAAATTTGGTGCAAATGGATTTTATGCAAGCCCTGAAGCTATTGATCAATATGAGGAAACACAAGCAAGCTTGTTGGGTTTTTCTACGAAAATAATTAGCAACAATTTTATTATTAAGCCTAAATTATATTGGAAAAGAAATCAAGATATGTATGTGTATTTAAGGGATAACCCTTCGGTGTATAGAAACTTACATATTACAAATAAAATAGGGGCAGAATTAAACGGATCGTATGAATCAAATAACGGGATAACGGGATTTGGAGTTGATATATCATCTATTAAATTATCAAGTAATAATCTAGGGGAGAGAAAAAGAACAATGGTTAATTTGTTTTTAGAACATCAAATGAAATTTGCGGAAAATAAAATTGATGTAACTCCTGGAGTTGCTTTTAGTTATTTTTCTGACGTATCGACAAATCAAAATTATCAAAATAACTTTTTTCGAAACTTTTTTATGTATCCTGGAATTGACATAGGCTATGAACTAAACGATGATGTTAAATTATATAGCAATGTTGGTTACACCTATAGAGTTCCAACATACACTGATTTATTTTATACTAGCCCGACAACAATTGGTAATGAAAATTTAAAACCAGAAAAGGCTTTTACTAAAGAAATAGGAATTAATTATACTAAAGATAATTTTGATTTCACATTTACACTTTACAACAGAGATGCATCCGATGTAATAGACTATGTGAAAAATGTGGAATCTGCCCCATGGGAAGCATTTAATATAAGAGAAATAAATACAAAAGGGTATGAGTTAGGGTTAACCTATAATTTCTATGTTGCTGCTTTTTTAAACCATAGCATAAAAATAGGCTATAGTAATATTAAAGATGAATTAAAACAGACTGATTTTAATTTCTCTAGATACGCTCTTAATTCTTTAAAGAATCACTTAACAACATCCTATTCATTTGAAATAAAAAAGAATTTAAAAAGTTCAATTGTATATAAATATGCAGAAAGAAATTCTGGAGAGGACTACTCTATAATGGACTTTAAGGTAAGTTATACTTTGAAGAATTATAAACTATATGTTACAGGTAACAATTTATTTGACACAGTTTACAGTGAAACAAACCTAGTTGAGATGCCGGGTAGAAATGTTCTTGTAGGGATTAATGTTAAGTTTTAAAAAGCTCATTAACCTTTTTGAAAATTAAATCTGTCTCCCATCCCCTATATTGTAAATAAGTAACAAACTTTTTTTTACTATTTAAACTGGTATCATTGTTTAGGTTATCGAATTTTTTTAATGCAATTTCATCCAAAGTATCCATATAGTCATTATCATTAATTTGACTAATTGCATTATTGATAAGAACAGAAGTTATGTTTCTTTGAAACAATTCATTTCTAAGCTTTATCTTTCCCCATCTTTTTATTCGAAACTTTCCTCGAACAAAACTAAATACAAACCGCTCTTCATTTAAAAAATCATCTTTAATTAACTCTACTATAACATTATCGTGAAGGCTATATGGTATTTTCATTAACTTCATTTTATCAACAACATCTTTATGGCACCTATCTTGATAAACACAGTACCTCTGTAGTTTTTTTACAATATCCGATTGATTAAATAAGTTGCTCATAAGCTTTAGCTATAAGCGATAATTTATAGAAAAAATGAAATTTGTCCCAGGAGCAGAAATTCCTGAAGAATATGGTCGGTACAACTTGTTAGATATATTCTCTAAAGATGCTGTGAAAAGGAAGTTCTCATCAAGCTCATATAATGCTCTTAAGTTTAAAGTATACCAAGCGGGTGAATATGGATTTCCATATTTATCTAAGGCATATAAGTATGGTTTATCTCTTTCAGAACTAGACAACTTAGAAAATGGTAATTCTGAATTATAATTAAGAAATAAATCAATTTTAGTTTTCAATTTTGAATACATAAAATGAGCATTTCCAAAGTGCGGAGATACATGCCTTACTGACATGCTTGAATCTCCGTCAAGATCTCCTCTCTGCTCTCCATTTATATAATTATATTGAGTTTTAAAATTAAAGTTTTCTGAGATGTTTATTTTTAGCCCTGTTTCAAATCCATAAATCCAAGATTTTGATCCGTTTTGAATGGCGTAAATATCACTTAATTCATCATTATAAATAATTTCATTAATAATTACAGAACTGTTAGGCTCATCTCCTTCCATATATAAACTATATGGACTTCTAATCATGCTGTTGTACAAATGAGTATAATAGGCTGCAAAATCAAAATTAATTCTTGAGTTAATTTTTATTAAACTTCCAAGTTCTAATCCAAAAGATTTTTCTGGTTTTAAATCTGGATTAGGAACAACAACCATCCCAGGAGCAGAATCAAATATTTTGCCTATATCATCAATATTTGGAGCTCTGAATGCTGTAGTGATATTAAATTTCCATTGAAAAGTATTGTTTTGAATCCAGCTTATGCCAAGAGCCCCTGTTAGAGCCCCTGTGTTAAGGTTAGCATCTGAAAACGGGAAATTATGAAATGAATTATTCTCTGTTAAATCAGCATTAATTATTATATGACTATACCTTAAACCATACTGAAAAGTTAAGTCTTTACTAGGTCTATACTTATAGCTTAAATAACTCGCGATTGATTGCCATGTTGAACCGTCTGGATATCTCGTAGCTATTAGTGAAGAATTATTATTTATCAAGTTTTTAGAAAATGCATTGGAGTTAACTTTATTATTTAAATACTCTAGTCCATACGAAAAATAGGATTTTTCATCATAAGATTTTTCAAAATCTAAATTCAAAGAGAATATATTTACTTGTTCTTTAAATTGTTTTTGCTGATCTGAATTAATTTTTCTACTGAATCGACTTTCGTTAAACTTTTGATAAGCAGTTGTTAAAATTAATTTATCATAAAGAGGAGAATTAAAGCTCTCTTTTTTAATTCTAGAATTAATCATCAACCATTTTTGTGGCCCATAATACCATTCCCCATAATGAAGCTCATTAGTATCATTGTTATATCTGATTAACCTATCATACCTTGGGATGTTAGAAGTTGAGGAATAATGAACTCCTAAGTCATAATCTATATTTTCTGTTTTTAACAGAAATTTTTGCATAAAATTAAATTGAGAGTATCCCGTTTGTTTTTGCATTCTTGGGTCTGAATTACTAATTATTACATCTTCACCATTCACTTGATCAACATATTCAGGTCTGAGGTAATCCGATGGACCGTTACTTCCCATTTTGAGATCATCAAAATCTGAAATACTAAAACTAGTAAGACTAGCAAAGTTTTTCATGCCAATATTAAAATCTAAATGACCGGTTTTCTCCTTATTTGCAGTTGAGCTTCTAGAAATTAAGTTTGATTTAAAATACATTGAGTCTGAATCTGAAAGTATTGGAGATTTAGTTTGAAAATTCATTGCCCCCCCAATTGCATCACTACCATAAATAACAGAACTAGAGCCTAATACAATTTCAGTATTTTGTATATTAAATGGGTCTATTGAAATTACATTTTGAATATTTCCTCCTCTAAAGATCGCATTATTTAATCTTACACCATCAACTGAAAGAGTAAGCCTATTAGTGGAAAAACCTCTAATCATAGGGCTCCCACCACCTAATTGACTTTTTTGAATATATACATTACCACTTGTGCTAAGTAAATCAGCGCTAGTTTGTGGATTACTTAATACTATATCTTCAGATGATATGAATATTACTCTTTGAGAAATTTCTTTGAGATTTTGTGAAAATTTAGATGCAGAAATAACAATTTCGTCTAATGATTTTAGATCAGAACTAAGAAGAATATTCTTTTTAAGATTACTATCATATAAAACTGAAAAATCAATATATGAAACATGTGTAATAAAAATTAATTCATTCTTGTTAAGTCCATTTAATGATAGCTTCCCATCAATATTAGAATATCTTTGATTTATAATATTCTTTGATACATCTTTTTGATAAACTACAACACCAGGGATTGAATCCTTTGTAAAAGAGTCAATAAAAAACATCTCTTGCGAAAATACATTTATAAAAAAAAGAGAAATTATGAAGTTTAAAATGAGTTTCATTAATCAGCAAAAATTTGGTTTAACACTTTTAAAGATTTTAGATCTTTAAATCCATCAACGTGCAATTTAAAGTAAGTTAAAATATTTTTTAGTATATCTTTTTTATTTGTTTTATCTATAAATGGCAACTTGTTACTATCAAATTTTATGCCTAAAATCGTTTTAAATAAAACTAGGCTACTCCCCTCTATCACATACTGACTATTTTTTGATGATTCAAACAAGCCTTCCTCTAAATTAAAATAATTATAATTCATGTTTGTACAATCTGGATAGAAGCCTAAATAATGTGTTATTTTCATTAAAAAAATCAAATAAAAAGTTGAACTATCTTCTGATTTATCATACCAAATAAGAGATTTTTCAATAAAATCGAACAGTTCCATATCTTTAGTTTCTACATGTATAATATTAGATAAGATTTCAGATAAAAACATAACAACTGAGCTCTTATAAATATTAGTGTGTAAGGAAGTGAAATTATACTTAACTTTTAAATCTTTTATATATTGTATTGACCTATTTGAGTTATAATTAGTTTCTAAATCAAGAATATTTAATAATTGAAAAAAAGCAAATTTATTTTTACTTTTTTTCGACATTGATATGTTTTTAATCATGTATGAAACTACTCCTAGGTCTCTAGTAAGGCACTTAACTATAAGGTCGTTGTCTTGATAACGAACTTTGGATAAAATAATCGCAGGGCTTGATATTAACATTATCTAATTATCATTATTTTTAAAACTTTAGTTTCGTAAGTATTAAGATTAGAAAGCATTACTATATAAACTCCTGAAGAAACTGTACGATTGGCTAAATTTTTTCCATTCCAGTAAGCAATACCACCATCTACCTCTAAATTAAATCCATTATACCTGCTATTAACATTCGAATTAGCTTCGGCAACTAAATTTCCAGAAATATCTGTAATTTTAATATTAATATCATCTGTTATTCCTGCAATTTTTATCTTTTCAATATCCATATTAAAAGATGGTCTAACAGGGTTTGGGTAAACATATGAATCTTCCAAAGTTGAGCTTGTAGAAGAACCTCCAGAATCAAATGAAACTAACCCTTTATCAGTAGCAATAAAAACTAGACCATTAACAAAATCTAGTGCTATGTCATTAATGTTATTTGAGGGCAATGGGGAATTGTCTTTGGTAAAATGATAGATAGTTTGTTGCCCATTTTGAGAAAAATAAAATATTCCTGAACCAATAGTTCCTACCCATTTATTATTGGATCCATCTACTTTTATATCTGAAATAAACTGCTGTTCTAAAAGCTCTTTATAAATACCATCTTCTTCAATAACAATTTGTTGGGTTGCTACATTGGTATTAAAAAAGTTAGAGGTATTATATAAAACTCTTAGACCTTTAATTGTTCCAATCCATAGATGATTATTGTTATCGATTGCTAAACTTTTTACATATGAAGATGGTAAATTCCCAGTATCGTTATCATTTAGTTTTTTTATAAGTGGGTTACCACCATTTTCATTAAAGCCTATTAGACCGGAGTTAAGACCACCAATCCATTTTGTTCCATTTCCGTCTATTACAATATCACTAAAACCTAGTTCATCATTTTGACCGTCAGCAATGATTTGAGTAAAATCATAACTAGACCATTGATTAGTGTCTAAATTATATGATTTTAAGGGGCTATCAACTCTAGAATTCATTAACCACAACATTCCTGAATCATCAAAAACACTACTGGAGATACGAATGCTATTATAACTTATGTCAGATGTTACTAATGACTCTAAGCTGCTATTAGACTCATCATATAAGCTTAAGGACTCTCCAGAGATCTCTAACAAGCCACCGTGATAAGAACTAATGAATACGTTATCTAAGTTAAATGGATTAATAGATATATTATTTAGGTTAACTGCTTTCTCAGGAATACTATCTACATTGATATTACTCCAAATATTATTAGTTAAATGACTAATTCCTCTTCTCTTAAGAGGATAGGGGTTATATGTATTAGTGTAGTCACCAAATGTAGCCCAGAGATTACCATAAAGTGAATTAATAGAGAATACGTTATTATTAAGTGGGCCGACTGGAAGTATTGAATAGTTTTGTTGGATATTATTTAGGTTTATTTTTAATAAACCCTTTTTAGAAGTAGCTATGTAAATATTATCATTATACAAAGCAGAGCTGTTAAAAGTTGTGTTAAATAAACTACTATTAATTGAACTATTTGTTAAATCAAAGTTACTATCATAAATAAATATTTTATTTTCAGTGGTAATTATTATCCGTCCATCATTTATGACAATATCATTTATGGGCTGAGGAAGAGAAATCACTTCTACATAGCTATTCCCTTGAGAAAGAAAGACGCTATTTTCATCTGTAAAAATAAAACCTTCATTCAAATTTAAAATAAAATTAAAATTACCAGTATGAAATATATCCCAATTTTGATAATTAATTATGTCTAAATCTAAACTTACTCGTTTAATTCCTCCAAAATCAGGGATTGTGGCATACAAGTAATTGTCCCCTATTATAGTTTGATTAACTTTTTGTTGACTGCCACCAACTCCTATAAATAAACTGTCTCCAAACTCTAACAAATTTAAATCATAAAGAGATATTCCATAATCAGTAGCTATATAAATTATATCTCCAAATTCTGTTAATTCATTTATTTTCTTTTTGTTTGGAGCTATAGTTTCCTTTTCAATTATATCATAAATTGTTAAGACGCTATCAGAATTGAAATCTACAATTTGAAGTAACCCATTTTCATAGCCTATTAGTAACTTATTAAAGTTTGAGCTATAATGAATATTAGAAATAAAATCTCCAGATAAACCGTCAATTGTTGAAATTTCTTCTAGTTGATCCGTTGAAGTTGAATAAATATAAATGGCATTTTCAGAGGCAGTAAAAATTTTTCCATTTCCAATGGAAGTATCTATAGAATTGTTATAAGAGAAGTGTCCATTCCATTCTTGAGAAACACATAAAGGGATACTCAGGAATGAAAAAAAAACTAGAACTATAAATTTCATGTAAATATATTATAATGATACACTCTATGAGAACGACAAATATATCATTATAATATATTAATTTAAAACTAAACTACTCCTTGGGCTAGCATGGCATCTGCAACCTTTACAAATCCTGCAATATTTGCTCCTTTAACATAATCTACATATCCGTCTTTATGAGATCCATATTCAATGCAAGAATTATGAATATCCATCATTATAACTTTTAGTTTTTCATCAACTTCTTCTCTAGACCAATTATATCGTAAAGAGTTTTGAGTCATTTCTAAACCAGATGTAGCTACTCCTCCAGCATTGGAAGCCTTTCCAGGCGCAAATAATATTTTTGCTTTTTGAAATTCATGTACTGCATCCTTTGTCGATGGCATGTTGGCTCCTTCGCTAACACAGATACATCCATTATCTAGTAAGGTCTTTGCATCACTTGCATCTAACTCATTTTGAGTAGCGCAAGGTAGGGCTATATCACATTTGATAGACCAAGGGGTTTCGCCCTTTACAAATATGCTTGTTGGGTATTTTATGCAATATTCACTGATTCGTTTTCTTTCAACATTTTTCAAATTCATTATATATTCTAACTTTTCAGTATCAATACCTTCAGAATCATAAATATACCCTGAAGAATCAGACATAGTAACTACTTTAGAACCTAGTTGAATACATTTTTCTGCGGCAAATTGAGCAACATTTCCAGATCCAGAAATAACAACTGTTTTGTTTTTTAAATCATCTTTTTTAGTATTTAACATATTTTGAGCAAAATATACGGTACCATACCCTGTAGCTTCTGGACGAATTAATGACCCTCCCCAAGTCACACCTTTACCAGTAAGAACTCCAGTAAATTCGTTACTCAACTGTTTGTATTTTCCAAAGAGAAATCCAATCTCTCTGCCTCCAACACCAATATCTCCAGCAGGGATATCTGTATTTGGGCCAATATGTCTAAACAATTCACTCATAAACCCATGGCAAAATCGCATTATTTCATTATCACTTTTTCCCTTAGGGTCAAAATCACTTCCTCCTTTACCTCCACCCATAGGAAGAGTTGTAAGACTGTTTTTAAATACTTGTTCAAATGCTAAGAACTTAAGAATACTCATATCAACAGTAGGATGAAACCTTAAACCTCCTTTGTAAGGACCAATAGCGGAATTCATTTGAACTCTATAACCTCGGTTTACTTGAATTTCACCAGAATCATCAACCCATGATACTCTGAAAGATATAACTCTTTCTGGCTCAACCATTCTTAATAAAATATTTTTTCCACTATATATCTCTTTATTTACTATGTAAGGAATTACAGTTTCAGCAACTTCTTCTACAGCCTGCATAAACTCGGGCTCATTACCATTTCTCTTCCTAACTAAATCTAAAAAACTTTTAATTTTATCTTGCATAATTTCTTTTATTATAAATTATATTATTCTTTATTTTACTAGATAAAAATAATAAATTAGTAATTATCTTGCTATAAATAACAACAATATTATCATATTAATAAAATACTTAACCTATTGCCTGTTTTAGATCTTCAATTAAATCATAAATATCCTCTATACCAACGCTAAGTCTAATTAAAGAATCCACAACCCCAGACTTTTCTCTTTCTACTTTAGGAATACTTGCATGAGTCATACTAGCTGGATGACCTGAAAGTGACTCAACTCCACCAAGAGATTCCGCCAAAGTAAATATTTTTAATTTTTCGAGGATATTGATTGTTTTATTATAATCATTTCCCTTTGTGGTAAAAGAAATCATACCTCCGTAATCATTCATTTGTGCCTTAGCAATATTGTGGTTTTTATGACTTATTAACCCAGGCCAAAAAACTTTTTCAACCTTCGGGTGATCGTTTAAAAACTCTGCAACCATTTTTGCATTTTCACAATGCCTTTGCATTCTTATGTGCAAGGTTTTAATTCCTCGAAGAACAAGGAAACTGTCTTGCGGGCCTGGTATTGCACCACTAGCATTTTGAATAAAATATAATTTATCTGCTAAATCTTTTTCATTGACAACAAGAGCACCCATAATGACATCACTATGTCCTCCTAAATACTTAGTTGCTGAATGCATTACAATATCAGCTCCAAAATCTAGAGGCGCTTGAATATAAGGGGTGGCAAATGTATTGTCAACCGCAAAAAGAATATTATTATTTTTTGCTATTTTTGATAAAGCATCGATATCCACAATATTTAACATAGGGTTCGTTGGAGTTTCTGCCCATAATAGTTTTGTGTTTTTATTTACAAAAGATTCTATATTAGAAGTGTTTTCCATTCCTACGAAATGAAACTTAATTCCGAAATCTTCATATATTTTAGTAAACAATCGATATGTCCCACCATATAAATCATTTGTAGATATAACTTCATCACCAGGCTTTAATAATTTGAGCACAGCATCAATTGCTGCTAAACCAGAACCAAATGCTAAGCCATATTTTCCATTTTCTATACTAGCAAATGAGTTTTCTAAAGCATTTCGAGTAGGATTATGGGTTCTTGAGTACTCAAAACCTTTGTGGCCACCTGGTGTAGTTTGAGCATACGTAGAGGTTTGGTAAATTGGAGGCATTACAGCCCCGTAAGCTGGATCATGCTTTTGACCTCCATGAATGGTTTTAGTATTAAATTTCATAGGTTTAAATTTTTTAACAAAAATAGATATTAATTAGTACTATCTAAAACTATATAATACCTTTAATTGTAAAATAAAATGCAATTGAATATGAAGATAATTTTTTATCTAAAGACATGCAATACTTGTACAAGAATAATTAATGAACTTAACTTAGATAGCTCTTTTGTGTTTAGAGAAATCAAATCTAATCCCATAACTATAAAGGAAATAGAAATGATTCATGATTTGTCAAAAAATTATGAATCTATTTTCAATAAAAGAGCTAAACTATTTAGTGAAAAAAAGCTGAAAAATATGATTTTAACTGAGCTTGAATATAAAAATTACATTTTAGAAAACTACACATTCCTGAAAAGGCCAGTCATAATTACAGGTAATAAAATTTTTATTGGAAATAGCAAAAAAAATGTCTTAGAGTTAAAAAAACATCTAAGTGAATAATCGACTACTTGCAATTTTTGCTGCATTATCAGCCTCATCAATTTTTGGGCTAAACCATACTATTACAAAAAACTTAATGCCATTTTACATAACACCTTCAGCCTTACTGTTCGCCAGGGTATTAGGTGCTTGCACTCTATTTTGGATTATTTCTATATTTAGCAAACATGAAAAAATTGAAAAAGAGGATTGGTCAAAATTTTTATTCTGTACTGTTTTTGGAATGTCCGTAAATATGATTTCTGCCATAAAAGGGTTAGAGTTATCTACTCCAATTAATAGCTCAATAATTTCAACCATTTCTCCTATAATAGTATTCATTATTTCTATTATTATGATAAAAGAAAAAGTAATAAAAACTAGGGTAATTGGTGTTGCTATAGGATTTATTGGGGCGATTTCGATAATACTTATTAATACCAGAACCAATATTAATCCTGAGGATATAAGGTCTGGTAATTTATTCTTGTTATTAAATAGTATTTCTTATGCGATATACTTAGTCGCTGTGAGATCTTTGACTAAAAAATATTCTGTAATAACAATTATGAAATGGTTATTTCTTTTAGGAGTGATATTAAATGCACCATTTTCTGTTCAGCAGTTTTTAGACATTCCTTGGCAAGTCTATGATAGAATCACTTTCCTAAAACTTGGTTTTGTCATAACAGGGGCAACATTTGCTGTTTATTTACTTAATGTATATGCGTTAAAAACACTGAAGGCATCTACGGTTGGAATGTTTATATATCTTCAACCAATAATTGGAATTATTTATGCAATTACATCAGGAAGCGATGTTTTAAAATTGACAGATATAATATCAATCTCACTTGTATTTACAGGGATTTATTTAGTTTCCTTAAAGAAAAAAACTAATTGAGTTTTCTATATCTTTGTAAAATAAAAATAAAATCTTATGATTCAATCGATGACTGGATACGGAAAATCTACCGTACAATTGGAAAGTGGAAACCTAACCATAGAAATAAAGTCACTTAACAGTAAAAATATAGATTTAAATACAAGAATAACAAGTTCTGTAAGATCTAAGGAACTGTTTATAAGAAAACATTTATCCGACAAACTAAAAAGAGGAAAAGTAGAGTTTTCATTATATATGGAATCTAGTACTAATAAAAAACACTCTTTATTAAATTCAGAACTCATCAACACTTACATAGATCAATTGAGAGAAATTGTAGATGGGTCTGCTGTTGAACTATTAAAAATTGCTGTTAAGATGCCTGATGCAATTATAAATGAACAGATTGAAGATAACAAAGCAGATTGGCCTATAATCTTTAATGAAATTGAAAATGCCCTTAGTGAAATTATTAAATACAGGAAAGATGAAGGGTTGGTTTTAGAAAATGATTTTATAAACAGAACAAATACAATTAAAGAATTATTAGTTGAAATTGAAAAAATTGATTCAAAAAGAATTGATCATATTAGATCCAAAATTCAAGCCGAAGTAGAAAAGTTAAATATTGACCATGACAACAATAGATTTGAGCAAGAGTTAATATATTACATAGAAAAAATTGACATTACAGAAGAGAAAGTGAGACTCAACAATCATTTAAACTACTTTTTATCATCTCTAGAAAATAATACTTCAAATGGTAAAAAATTAGGGTTTATAGGTCAAGAAATTGGTAGAGAAATAAATACCATAGGCTCAAAAGCAAATAACGCAGAAATGCAAAAAATTGTAATTCAAATGAAGGATGAGTTAGAAAAAATAAAAGAACAGTTATTAAACGTTCTGTAATGAAAAAAGAAAAATTAATTATAATTGCTGCACCTTCAGGATCTGGTAAAACTACGATAGTGAAAAAACTATTATCGATAGAGTTATTAAATCTAGGGTTTTCAATCTCATCTACTACAAGAACTAAAAGAGATAATGAATTAGACGGCAAAGATTACCATTTTTTATCTGTAGATAATTTTAAAGAAAAAATTCAAAATAATGAATTTGTAGAGTGGGAAGAAGTTTATAAAAACGTTTACTACGGAACTACTAAGTCAGAAATAGTTAGGTTAAATAAAAATGATAAAAATATTGTTTTTGATATTGATGTTGTGGGCGGATTAAACATTAAAAAACAATTTCCTGAAAAAAGTATTTCTATTTTTATAAAACCTCCAGATTTAAGGGAGCTTAAAAATAGATTAATAAACAGAAAAACTGACTCCGCATTAAGTATAGAAACTAGACTAAGTAAGTCTGAAAGCGAACTTACCTTTTCAGATAAATATGATTTTGTCATTGTCAATGATGATTTACAAGAAGCAATTGAGGAGACTAAAAAAATAATCTATCAGTTTATAACAAACTAATAATGAATATAGGACTATATTTTGGCGCATTTAACCCTGTACATGATGGACATGTTAGTGTTGCCAATTACGTTTTAAATAATTGTAAATTAGATAAAGTATGGCTGATACTAACTCCGCAAAGTCCACATAAGAGAAATAATATACTTATTGATTTCAAACACAGATATAGCATGTTGCAAATTGCATTTGAGAAACATAAAAATATCTTACCAAAAGATGTGGAGAAAAATCTACAGTCCCCTAATTACTCAATAGACACACTAGAGTATTTAAAAGCTAAAAATGCAAAAAATATTTTTAGCGTAATAATCGGAAATGATAATATGGACAAATTCACAACTTGGAAAGAGTACAATAGAATTATAGAAAATCACAAGATTTATGTTTATCCAAGAAAAAGTTTATTAGGTGAGTCCAAAATGGTACATCAAAATATCCATTACCTGAATGGCCCACATATTGATGTTTCAGCTACTGGAATTAGAAAGAGCATTGCTGCTAATCAAGTAAGTAATTTAAAAATACACCCAAAAGTTTTTAAGTATCTAACTAGTAATAATATTGAAATAAATATCTAAAAAGAATGAAATCTAATTCAAAATATGCAGTAATAGGAAGTGGTAGCTGGGCAACAGCAATTGTTAAAATTCTTTCTGATAATCTGAAGTCAGTTACTTGGTATATTAGAAATGAGGATAACCTAGATTATATCCTTAATAATAAGCATAATCCAAATTACTTAAGCTCTGTTGAATTTAATCTATCAAGAGTACATGTTAATAGTAACATAAATGAAGTTGCAGAAAATGCAGATGTTATTATTCTTGTAGTACCGTCGGAGTTTATAAATTCTGAACTCCATAAAATTAAAGTAGATATTTCGAATAAAGTTATTATTTCTGGAATAAAAGGAATAATTCCAGACAGCGGGCTTTTAGTAGGCGAGCACATGGTAAAAAATTTCCAAATAAAAAATGAAAACTTCTTAGTCATTGCTGGACCATGCCATGCAGAAGAGGTTGCATTAGAAAGACTTTCTTATCTAACTATTGCATGTGCTAAAAAAGCTTTAGCTAAGAATGTTTGTTTAGATTTTAATAATGATTATATAAAAACTAAGGTCAGTGATGATGTTATAGGAATTGAGTATGCAAGCATGTTAAAAAACATATATGCCATAGCGGCCGGTATTGCACATGGTTTGGGTTATGGAGATAATTTTCAAAGTATATTAATGAGTAATGCTATTAGAGAAATTAGCAGGTTCATCAAAAAAAGACATAAAATAAAAAGGAATATTAATAATTCTGCTTATTTGGGAGATTTACTAGTTACTGGATATTCTGTTTTTTCAAGAAATAGAATGTTTGGAAATATGATAGGAAAAGGATATACTGTTAAGGCAGCTCAAATGGAAATGAAGATGATAGCTGAAGGGTATAGTTCAACAAAAAAAGCGATGCAATTAAATTCTGAAAGTCCGAAAAAAGCTAAGACTCCGATTATTGAAGCTGTACACGATATTCTATACTTAAAAAAAAGTCCAAAAAATACTTTTAAAAATTTAAACGAAAAATTGAATTAGAATGTTGATTTAAATTGCTTAATAAATCTAGTGTCATTTTCACTTAGCAATCTAATATCTTTGATTTGATGAAGTAGAAGAGCTATTCTGTCTATACCCATTCCGAATGCAAATCCTGAATATTTTTTAGAATCTATTCCACAATTATCTAATACATTTGGATCAACCATGCCACAACCCATAATTTCTAACCACCCTGTGCCTTTAGTCATTTTATAATCTGTCTCATTTCTTAACCCCCAATACACATCCACCTCTGCGCTTGGTTCAGTAAAAGGAAAATAAGATGGTCTTAATCTAATCTTTGATTTACCAAAAAGTTGCTTAGTGAAAAATTCTAATGTTTGTTTAAGATCTGCAAAACTGACATTTTCATCAATATAAAGTCCCTCTACTTGATGAAAGAAACAATGGGATCTAGCGGAAATAGCTTCATTTCTATAAACTCTTCCTGGTGATATTGTTCTAATTGGAGGCTTATTGTTTTCCATGTATCTAACCTGAACAGAACTTGTATGTGTTCTTAATAACAAATCAGGATTAGTTTGAATGAAAAAGGTATCCTGCATATCTCTAGCCGGATGATACTCTGGTAAATTTAATGCAGTGAAATTATGCCAATCATCTTCAATTTCAGGACCTTCACTAACATTATATCCTATACTTGAGAAAATATCGATTATTCTGTTTTTTACAATTGTAATTGGGTGTTTAGAACCAATTTCTATAGAATTTCCTGGCCTAGTAAGATCATTTAGTGAATTTGAATTAGCTGAATTACTAGACAGTAAAGAACTTAAATCATTAAATTTATTTTGAGCAGATATTTTAAGTTTATTGATGCTTAAACCATATTCTTTTTTTCTGCTATTTTCAATATTTTTAAATTCTGAAAAATAATAACTAACTAAACCTTTTTTACCAAGAAACTTAATTCTAAAGTTTTCAATTTCATCCTTATTAGTAGATTTGAAGGATTCAATTTCTTTTATATTATTTAAAATTTGTTCAATCATTTTTTTTTAATCAGGACCCAAATTTAATCATTCTTATTGAATATAATTAGATTTAAGGAAATAGTTGACAATAGCGTCTTTCATTAAAATAGATTGCTCACCAGCTTTTAAACTTGGGAGTTCCTTGAGGCATTTATAATGTGGCCAACCTTGCTCATCAACATAATCGAATTCATAATACCCATAATCACTTAACAATTTACATATAGCGATATGCATCAAATCCAACTTTTGATTTTTGCTAAATTTGGAGTGAAGTTGTTGTAGTTCTTGAACCCCAATTAAATAAATTATAGAGTCTAAATCAATATCATCCCCATCACGAAAATCAATTGATAACTTTTGAGTCAATAGTCCCCACCTTTCTTTAAGTTTTGAATTAATCATTATTAAGTTTAATATACAAAGTTAGTATTATCATTTATGTTATTCAATAAATAAAATTTCTTTTATTTGTAAAAACATTTTAATGGGTTATATCGATATATTTATTTCACTTTTCCTTTTATATGGGTTTATAAAAGGTCTGTTTAAGGGCTTTATAAGTGAGGTTGCTTCTGTGATCGGATTACTTTTAGGAATATACTTAGCCTCTAAATTCAATGATGACTTGTCCTATTACCTACAAAAATTTATTAAATGGGAGGATAATTACCTTCTCTTTTTGTCTTTTTTTATATTGTTAGTATTAACTATTTTTATATTTTCAATTGCTGGGAAGTTAATTACAAAATTAGCAAAACTGATAGCTTTAGGTATATTCAACAAATTATTAGGAGGTTTTTTTGGAGTTCTAAAAAATGTGCTAATATTAAGTGTTCTGTTTTTTATGTTTAATATGCTTAATCGTTCTTTAAAATTAGTAGAGAAAAACAAACTAGAATCATCTATATATTATAAGCCTTTAAATGATTTTAGCATCCGAATATCAACCTATGTGTTACAAGAAAATAATTAGTTTAAGATTTTAACTTTTCCTGTCTGTAAATTATACATCGCCCCTACTAGTTTTATTTTATTAGATTTTTCAAGATTACATAAAAGTGTGCTTTTAGAGCGTATTCTATCTAATGTTAAAAGAATACTCTTTTCAGAAACTTTTGAGATAAAATTAGATCTGTTAGCTGTAAAACTTATACTATTTGAGACCTCACTAATAGCTGGAGAAACATATGGCTTCAGATTTGTAAAGAGTTTTTTATGATCGTCACATACAGCAGTTACAGCACCACAGTCTTCATGACCAAGTACTAATAACACTTTACAACCCTTATAATCACAAGCAAATTCAAAAGAATTAATTATATCCTTATTTTCTATATTTCCAGCTATTCTAGTTACGTATATATCACCAATTCCTTGATCAAAAATTGCTTCTGGTATGACCCTACAGTCAATACAAGATAATATAATTGCCTTGGGGTCTTTACTTAAAAACTCTTTATTATTGACAATGGTACTACTCTGGTTTTTTTGGAATCTCGAGTTACCTTGAAGTAACTCCTCGAGAACAAGACTAGCTGAATGTATACTCATTATATGATTTTTAATTTATTTTTAATTATCCAGCCAATTTGACCATCACGTAATTTTATTTTTAACCAATCATTGTCAAAATCTTCTATAATTTCTAACTTAGTTCCTTCATAAATTTTAAATAAAACTTCACTATTACTATTTGGTTCTAAGTTAACATCAATACTTTGATCAAATACTATTGCATATTGAAAGTCAGTTCGAGAATTATAATTCTGAAAACTGATAAATAAAATACTGCTTGTCATTATGTAAGATAAAACAAATAACGTAAATGTTATTCTCTTAATTTTTGATGATCTTGAAAAGTAATACAATAAGAACAAAAAAGATGAAACTGTACCTAAAATAATACACAGGATAGACCAATAATGTAAAGAAAAGTAATTATAAATATAATTAGCTTTATTACTTAATACATCGACATTTACAGGATCTATATTGTTGATGATAAGATTATTTAAATATTGTAAATTTTGAATTAAATCAGCGTTATTTGGGTAAAATTTTAATCCTTTTTCATAATAATATATAGCGGAAGCTAAACTATCGACTTTATAATATGCATTACCTAAATTAAAATACAGATCTGAAGAATGATTTCCATTAATTAAAATTTCATGATATTTTTCTATAGCTAATGAAAAATCACCAGCATTATATCTTTCATTAGCAGTAACAAATATGTCTTTTTCTTGTGAGAAACTAAGATTGAGAATAAGTGTGAATAATAAAAAATTTTTCATAGTCAATTAATTTCTTTATCTATTTGTGATATAATTTCAATAGCTTTAGTGTAATCAGATTTCATCTCAACATTTGTAATTGGTGTATATCTAGCCATTTCACAATTCTTAAATAATTTATTTAAAGACAAAGTAATAGCTTTGGGGACTTGTCTTTTTTCTAATTCAATTGTAATATTATTTTTTGTATAATTACTGTTTTCAAGTGATATTATTGATTTCAAATAGTTATGTAAAGCCCTATCTAAAGATTCGTAAAAATCTTCTTTTCTCCCAAGGTTTGATTTAGCTTCTGATAAATGTTTTTTGGCTAATTTTTTAGCTTGTAACAACAAATCATTATTTGAATACTTCCCTTTATCTTTAGAGTAATTTGTTAATATAATTATTATTAGTAGTGTTATAATAAAAGGAGCTAAAAATAAGGTCCAGAAAAATGACGAATTAAAAAAGAAGTTTTTTCTGATTTTGGTTAATGTAGTTTTAGTTTTAAAAGGCAAAAAGGCAACTGTTTTTGATTTAGAGTTAATTTTAAAATTATTAGTTTTTACGGATTCATTACTCCACTCTTTCCCTGAAACATCAATAGTGAATTCTTCAGAACTTATAATTTTATATGATTCAGAATCTATATCAAAATAAGTGAATGAAATTTTTGGTATTTTATATCTGCCAGGTTTTGATGGTACAATTGTATATAAATCACGGACACTACCTGCCATCCCAATTATACTTGTAGATATTTTCTCTTCTCTTTCAGGTTGGTATACCTCTAATGAAGAAGATAAATTAAGCTCTGGAAGTTGAAATAACTTTAAATTTCCTTGTCCATTTATTTCTAACTTTAATTCCAATGCCTCGGAGACTGAAAGCTTTGTTTTTGAACTATTTAATGTAAAATTAAAAGATCCTACTGCGCCACCAAAGTTCTGTAATTCATTATTTTTGGGTAGTGGCTTAACATTGATTTTTTTATCGCCAGATGTCACAATTTTTTGGGAAGATCCCATAATCCTTTGGCCAAAGAAATCTCTTCGGTTTGTTGGTAATTGCAAAGTTAGATCTAAAGATAAAGGCTCAATAGTTAGCTCTCCATTTTTTTGAGGATATAAAACTGTTTTTTTTAGCGTAACATATCTATAGGCTTTGTTATTATAAATACCATCTTCGATACTGTAATTTTCGATACTTATATTTTGACTCCAAAAATCAGCATACCTAGGGGAGGATAATTCTCTCCAGTTGGTAATTCCAATGTTTGAGGAAAAGTAAAGCTTGTGGACAACTGAAACCCCTTCATTTAAATAAGGATTACTATTAGAAACCTCAGAAACTAAGTATACTTCCGTATCTGAAATATAATTTGGGTCATTCTCTTTGTTAGGGTTTTTAACAGCACTTAAGACTTTTATATTAATAGGAGAGGTTTTATAGACCTCCTCTTTTACTTCAATTTTAGCTTGACCAATTTCAAACGAACCAATTTTTATGGGAGATAAAAAATAAGTATACGATTTCCTATATGATCTTTTTCCGTTTACCCAGGAATTTTTTATGGACTGGCTGGGCCCTCCAACAACTTTGAAGTTTTTAAAGCTTGGAGGTTTAAAGTTATCTCCGTCTTCATTTAAAGTAAACTCTACACGTAATCTCTCATTAATTCCTAAAGATTTTTTACTAACATTAGACTCAAATATAATTTGAGATGTAACCGCAAGGTTAAAAAATAATAAAATAATATTTAAAAAATATTTATAATTCATTACCAGTCTTTTTCATTTTTCAATTTAACCCCTTTTAACTTCTTGGCATTAATCTTTTCTTGGACCTTATTTTCCTCTTGATTCATGGCTTCTAAAAGATTTTTTATTTGTTGTGGAGATAACTTTTTTGCTCGCGGTTCTGGTGATTCTTTTGACTTATCTTCTGGTTTATCCCCTTTATTTTGGTCTTCATTATCTTTTTGGTCTTCATTGTCTTTTTGATCTTCATTTCCTTTTTGATCTTTATCGTCTTTTTGATCTTCATCTTCACTTTTATCCTTGTCTTTTTCTTTATCCTCGTCCTCATCTTCCCCTTCGCTTTCTTTCTCATTTTCCTGATCTTTGGCGCAATCTAAGGCTAAAGCTAAATTATATCTAGATTCATCATCATGAGTATTATTTCTTAATGCATTTTTGTATGCTTCAACAGCTTCTTTGCACATTTTTTTTTGCATTAAAATATTACCAATATTATGAAATATTTGATGTTTATCAATAGCTAATTTAGCGTTTTTTAGAGCCTCTGATTGACTCAATAAAGCTTCATCATAATATCCGTTTTCATATAAGTTATTGCTGAAATTATATTGACCCTTTATAGAATCAGGGCTTACCGATATTGCTCTTCTATAATTTTGTTCCGACAAATTAACATTAGTTTGAAATGACTTGTTGGCTTTTTTAATTAAAGTCTCGTATTTATTTTGCTGTGATAATGCTACTCCTGTTGTTAAAAATAGTAATATCAGGTAATTAAATAGAATTATATTAATCTTTCTTTGTTGCATTATTTTCGTTAAATAAGTTTAGTGAGTTAATCCAACTTGTTTTAGAATCAAACATAAATATGTCAAAAAACAAGAGGATAAAAGCTATAAATATGAACAATTGAAATTGGTCATCAAAATCAGAAAACTGTTTAGTTTCAAATTCTACCTTTTCAGTCTCTAGTAAAATTTTATCAATTTCATTAATTACAAAAGTTGTGTTTTCTCCATTTATAAAATTTCCGTTTGTAATCTCGGCAATTTCAGTTAATACTTTTTTATTAAGTTTTGTTATAACAACCTCATCGTTATTGTCTCGTTTGTAATTTTGTATGACTCCATTTTTTTTAATGGGGATTGGTGATCCTTTCTCTTTTCCTACGCCGACTGTATATATTTTAATTCCTTTACTGGCTGCAAGTTTAGCAATATCAAGTGAGCTATTATTATGATCTTCACCATCAGAGATAATGATTAATAATTTAGAAGTATTAGTATTTTGATCAAAATAAGTGGTTGATAACTGGATAGCTTCATCAATAGCAGTTCCTTGAGATGAAATCATATCTGTATTCATGTTTTGTAAAAACATTTTTGCTGCAGAATAATCAGTAGTTATTGGTAATTGCGGGAAAGCTTTCCCAGCGTAAGCAACAATACCAACTCTGTCACTATTGAGTTTATTGATAATTTGATTTACTATTTGTTTAGATTTTTCTAATCTGTTTGGAGCTATATCTTCAGCTAACATACTTCTGGAAACGTCAATTGCAAAAACAATATCAATACCAAACCTTTTATAGGTTTCCATCTTACTCCCTACTTGCGGATTAACTAGGGCTAAAATTAGAAATATTAATGAAATTAAGTTCATTAAAGATTTTAGATAAGGTTTAAACCTTGAAAAATTAGGGCTTAACTTTAACAATGATGATCTAGTAATAAACTTATTTTGAGCTCGTGTCTTCCAAAACTCATTTATAAAAAATAGAACAACTACCAATGCAGGAATAACCATTAACCAAAACCATATTTTTTCTTCTAACTGGTACATTATATAAAGCTTCTAAAGATTGTGTATTTTAAAATTAATTCCAATGTCAGAAATAAAAGGGCTAATAAAACATAAAGTCTATATTTTTCTTGATGATTATAATATTTTATCTCTTCAACATCAGATTTTTCTAGTTTATTTATTTCATCATAAATATCTTGAAGTTTTTCGTTATTAGTAGCTCTAAAATATTTCCCGCCTGTTAAATCAGCTATTTCCATAAGTAAAGCTTCATCAATTTCAACTTGAATATTAGCATAACTGAATTTTCCTTTACTATCTACTCCAACAGGAGATAGAGCCATTCCGTTGGTTCCTATACCTATTGTGTAAATTTTTATTCCATACTCAATTGCTAATTCAGCAGCTGTATTTGGATCTATAAACCCAGAATTATTAACTCCATCGGTTAATAGTATAATGACTTTACTTTTAGCTTTGCTGTCTTTAATTCGATTAACAGACGTGGCTAATCCCATTCCGATAGCGGTACCTCCTTCAATTATAGTGTTGTATTTTATTTCGTTTAAAGATCTAATTATAATGTTTTTGTCACTGGTGATAGGAGTTTTAGTATAACTCTCTCCAGCATACTCTACAAGGCCTATTCTATCGTTTGTTCTATCCATAATAAAACTAGCAGCAACTTGTTTTAAAGCCTCTAATCTATTAGGTGACAAATCTTTTGCAAGCATACTTGCTGACACATCAATAGCCATGACAATATCAATCCCTTGATTGTTCTTAACTTTTGTGGATACATCTATTATCTGAGGACGAGCCAATGCGATTATAATAAAAACTAAGCATAAAACTCTTAAGATATATAAAAGTGGCTTTAGTTTTGAAATTAATGAAGAATGAGTTAAAAAAGCAATTGTGTTCGGAAGAGAAATACTATTACTTAATTTGTTCTTTTTGGATATATACCAAAAGCAAACTACTGGAATGACAAAAAGCATCCAAAAGAACTCAGGATTTAGAAACTGTATTTTTAGAATCATAATTGCTTTTTACTTTTTATTAATTCAATAGAATCCACTATCTTATCAATGATTTTATGGATATAATCGTCATCTTCTTGCCATGATAAAAAGACCTGCTTAAAGTCTTCATTGTTAACGAATCCAAATATTTTATATTTAGTTTTCTTAAAATCATTTGATTTTTCTGATGGAAAATCTGCAGAGCCATAAATTAATAATCCTTCAGCTCCATTTGGAGTTTGAAAACTTTCAAACTTAGTTATGATATTTTTTACTCCTAGTTTTTCAATGATTTCTATATTAGAATTCATCATTTGCTGCAAGTTAATATTAGGGCTATTAGGCGTCAATTTTATATTAGTAATAGTAATATTTAAAGAAGATGTGACATTTTCATAATTAAACTCCGAAACAGTTGTTCCGTTATCGACATTAAAAAGATAGCTATCAATATTCCTATTTAAAACCTTTGGAGTGCTAATAAATACGGGGGGGGCACCATAACTTGAACTAACCCATTCTTTAGATTCTAAAAATATTAAATTTTGGTTTCTAAATATTGTGTCATTTACATAAGTAAAACCATACACTATTATAGAAGTTAAATAAATGACAAAAAGAGAAAGTAAAGAGTAAGCTGCAATTTTCTTGTTGCGTTTTTTATGTTTTAACCTTCTTAAGTCTTCTTGAATCTTTAAGTTTTTTTGTAATTCTTCTTTTGTAGGTTCAGGCAAAATTAATTTTATATTATCAATTTCTTTTTCTAAAGATTCTAAATCATTTAAGGCAGTTTTATAATCTGGTTCATGCTTCGCAAACTTTACAAGGTCAGCTCTAGAAAATATATTGTCAATATTTTTTATAGTAGGGTTAGATAGATCATATTTTTTAGAGTTTTTTAAAAGGTTTAATCTGATAATTAATTCTTTCGTTGTACACTCTAATGCGTTGTTTATTATTTTTTGATTTAAGAAATTTCTAACTATAAATGTTAAATTAGAATAATAATTTTTAACGTCTACGTTGGAGTCATATTTAAGTTTTTTAATCGCCGATAATTCTTTAATAGCTTTTTCATATGGTGTGAAATATTCTATTTCTAATTTATGGATTTTAAAAAAACTAAAAATTTGATTTCTATAATAGATAAAAAAAGCAATTAGTGATAGTGTTAAAATAACGTATAGCCAATAAAGGAAATCAAATTGAGTTTTCGATTTCATAATTGGCTTAATCGCATATAGGCCCTGCTTAGTAGTATCAATAACTACAGAGTTAATTTTTATCCTAAAAGAATCTAATCGTACTTCTTTATTTAAGAACTGGATTTTTGGAGCAGGAATATAAAAAACTCCAGAATCGAAATGAGTTAAGGCGAACTGTTTACTAATGATATACTTATTATCTAAAAAGTTAGTGTCCAATTTAGATTCATTAATAACTTCAAAGGGTAAAAAATATTTACTCTCAGGAAAACGAATTGGTCCTAAAGAGTCTGTTTTTATATTAATTTTGTAGATGATTTGTTCTCCAATTCTAATATTGGTGGTATCTACAGTATTTGAAATTTCTTGTGCACATAATGATAGAGGCAATACAAAACAAACTAATATTAGATGTATTGGTCTACTCAAATTATATGCAGAAAAATTAAATTTCATTTATTATCTGTTTTTAAAATATCCCAATAATTTCCTAACATAACTATCCTGAGTTCCACAATTAATCACACCCGATCCTGAGCGTCTAAAGTTACTTTCGAAAGTTTTAACATTGGATAAATAATCATTTTCATAAGCTAATCTAACTTTAGAAGAAGCTGTGTTAACAGTTAAGATATCACCAGTTTCATTATCTATAACCTCAATTACTCCAAGGTTTGGTATTGATTTTTCACTTTTGTCAAAAATTCTAATTCCAGTAATATCATGCCTTGAAGAGCTGATTTTTAAACTTTTAAAATAATCCGGAGATATAAAGTCAGAAATTATAAAAACAATAGATTTATTTTTTTGAATATTGGACAAAAATTTTAATGCACTATGGATATCTGTTTTTTTATTTAGTGGTTTGAACTCTAATAATTCTCTTATAATTCTCAAAATATGTGTTTTCCCTTTTTTGGGAGGAATGTATAATTCAATGATATCAGTGAATAAAATCAAACCGATTTTATCATTATTTTGATTAGCCGAGAAGGATAGAGTGGCTGCTATTTCAGTGACATATTCATTTTTAAAAATATCATTAGTTCCAAAAAATTTTGAGCCTGATACATCAACCATTAACATTAAAGTTTGTTCTCTTTCTTCTTCAAAAACCTTAATAAATGGTTCATTATATCTAGCGGTAACATTCCAATCAATAGCCCTTACATCATCTCCAATTTGATACTGTCTGACTTCACTAAAAGTCATTCCTTTTCCTTTAAAAGTAGAGTGATACTCTCCGCCAAATATATGGTCAGAAAGTCTTCTAGTTTTAATTTCTATTTTTCTTACTTTTTTTAAAAGCTCTTTAGTATCCATCAACTTAAGTTATTTAACCGAATTATGGTACTTCAATTTGATTAACAATTTTATTGATTATATCAATTGATGTTAAGTTCTCAGCTTCAGCTTCGTAGGTAATTCCAATTCTATGTCTTAAAACATCATGAACTACTGCACGAACATCCTCAGGAATTACATAGCCTCTTCTTTTAATAAATGCATAACATTTTGAGGCTAAAGCTAAATTAATACTCCCCCTAGGTGATGCCCCAAAGGAAATTAAAGGCTCCAACTCAGATAACTTATACTTTGAGGGTTCTCTAGTTGCGAAGATTATATCTAATATATAGGATTCAATCTTTTCATCCATATAGACTTCATTAATAGTGTTTTGTGCCTTTATGATTTCTTTTATCGTAACTACTGGATTTATTTTTTCAAAACTTCCTGATAAGTTAGATCTTATGATTAACTTTTCTTCATCCATAGTAGGATAGTCGACAACAGTTTTTAACATAAACCTATCAACCTGAGCTTCAGGTAAAGTATAAGTACCTTCTTGTTCTACAGGGTTTTGAGTGGCCATCACCAAAAAAGGCTTATCTAATATAAAGGTTTCATCACCAATAGTAACTTGCTTTTCTTGCATAGCCTCAAGTAGAGCAGATTGTACTTTTGCAGGCGCTCTATTTATTTCATCTGCTAATACAAAATTTGCAAATATTGGTCCTTTTTTAACTGAGAAACTTGTTTCTTTAATATTATAAATTTGAGTACCTACAACATCAGCGGGAAGTAAATCTGGTGTAAATTGAATTCGACTAAAAGACCCTTTAATAGCTTGAGATAGTGAATTAATAACTAATGTTTTTGCTAAACCTGGAACACCTTCTAGTAAGATGTGTCCTTTTCCTAAAAGGCCGATTAACAATCTTTCTATCATCGGTTTTTGGCCTACAATCACCTTATTTAGTTCAAATAATAGCAAGTCAATAAAGGCACTTTCCTTCTCTATTTTTTCATTAATTTCCTTAATATTTATTTTATTTTCCATCCTTTACATTTTAATGTTTTAAAGTTAAAATAACAATATCAGCAATTTGTTAAAAAAAACATTGATTCGCTGTTAATTATTGGTTAAAAAAATAAACTTTAACAATAATTTTAACATATTTTTTAATAATCTTTAATAGATCCATATATTTATATAATGGATAAAATAGCATTAATTACTGGAGCAACTAGCGGTATTGGTAAGGCCACTGCATTTGAATTAGCTAAAGTTGGGTTTAAACTTATTGTTTGCGGAAGAAGAAAAACAGTTCTAAAAAACATTGTAAAAGACTTAAATAAAATTACTCCAACAGTCTCCTTGTGTTTTGATGTATCCATTAATACTGAAGTTGTTGGAGCATTTAATAGTTTACCTAAAGACTGGATGAGGATAGATGTACTAATAAATAATGCAGGTAATGCTCATGGGATGGATCTTTTTCAAGAAGGAAATATTGAAGACTGGGATAAAATGATAGACGTCAATGTTAAGGGGTTGATTTATGTTACAAAAGCTATTGTTAATAAAATGATCGAGAATTCAAATGGGCATATTATTAATATTGGATCCCTTGCAGGCAGAGAGGTTTATCCCAAAGGGAATGTTTACAGCGCTAGTAAATATGCTGTAAAAGCAATCAGCCAAAGCTTAAGGCTCGATTTAAATAAGTATAATATCAAGGTTTCAGAGGTTAACCCCGGACTAGTAAAAACCTCTTTTTCTGAAGTGAGATTTAAGGGAGATGTAAAAAAAGCTGAAGAAGTTTACAAAGGCTACAAAGCATTACAAGCAAAAGACATAGCTGAAATTATTTCATTTGTTATAACTAGGCCAAGCCATGTAAATATTGCAGACTTACTTGTATTACCTTCAGATCAAGCAAGCAGCACATTAATTAACAAGGATTTATAAATCAAACTTTATCCCTTGAGCTAAAGGAAGATCGGTAGTGTAATTTATAGTATTGGTTTGTCTTCTCATGTATACTTTCCAGGCATCCGATCCAGATTCTCTTCCGCCGCCTGTGTCTTTTTCTCCACCAAAAGCTCCTCCTATTTCAGCACCAGAAGTTCCAATATTTACATTGGCAATTCCACAATCAGAACCATTAACAGAAAGAAAAAGTTCAGCTTCTCTAAGGTTATTTGTCATAATAGAAGATGATAATCCTTGTTTTACTTTGTTTTGAATATTTATAGCATTCTCCACTGAACCAGTATACTTTAAAAGGTATAAAACCGGAGCAAATGTTTCGTGCTGAACAATATTAAAATCAGGTTTAGCCTCTGCAATGGCTGGTTTTACATAACAACCACTTTCGTAACCATCACCAGATAAAACACCGCCTTCTACAATAATTTTTCCTCCCTCTTTAACAACCTCAGTTAATGCTTTATTATAAGAAACAACAGCTTGAGTGTCAATCAGTGGTCCAACATGATTAGATTCATCTAAGGGGTTTCCAATTTTTAATTGTTTATATGCCTCAATCAATGCTGTCTTAACTTCATTATATATAGTCTCATGAATAATTAATCTTCTTGTGCTGGTACATCTTTGTCCTGCTGTTCCAACAGCTCCAAAAACAGAGCCCATTACAGTCATTTTAAGATCTGAGTCAGGGGATACAATTATTGCGTTATTTCCGCCAAGCTCCAAAAGTGATTTTCCTAATCTACCAGCAACTTCGCTAGCGACAATTTTACCCATTCTAGTAGATCCTGTAGCTGAAATTAAAGGGACTCTTGTATCTTTACTCATAAATTCACCAACTTTATAGTCGCCATTTACCAAACAAGAAACACCCTCTGGAACATTATTTTCCTTTAATACTGATGCAATAATATTTTGACAAGCGATTCCACATAACGGTGTTTTTTCACTGGGCTTCCAAACACAAACATCACCACAAACCCATGCTAATGCAGTATTCCATGCCCACACAGCTACTGGAAAATTAAATGCAGAAATCACTCCAACTATTCCTAAAGAATGATACTGTTCGTACATCCTGTGGCCAGGTCTTTCACTATGCATTGTTAATCCGTGGAGCTGTCTTGATAATCCAACAGCAAAATCACAGATATCAATCATTTCTTGAACTTCACCAAGTCCTTCTTGGTAACTTTTCCCCATTTCATACGAAACTAACTTACCTAAAGGTTCTTTAAAATCTCTAAGTTTATTCCCAAATTGTCGAACTAACTCACCTCGTTCTGGTGCTGTTCTACTTCTCCATGGGATAAAAGCATCTGATGCGGTTTTAATGATTTTTTCATAATCCTCGTTAGTAGTTGAAGAAACACTGCCAATTAGTTTTCCATCAACAGGTGAAAAACTGTCAATATTTTTACCAGAGGAGAAAAAATCTGACCCAGTAGAAGAGCCTAAATTGTTTTTCTTAACTCCTAGAGTTTCTAATGCTTTATTAATTCCGAATTCAGAAATATTCATATTTTAAATTTTTTATTTATGGATACGAAGATAAACATTTAGTTCAATATTAAAGTTTACCAACTTATAAATGGACTGTCTATTAAGCTTAAATTATAATATTTATTCTCCCCTGTAATTTCTTTGCCTAACCATTTTGGTAATATTAATTTTTGGTCAATAGATTTTAATTCAATTTCTGCAATAACCAATCCTTGATTCTTCTTTAAAAACTCATCTACCTCAATAACTACTTCGTCATGTTTAATAAAATACCTATTTTTTAAAATCACTTCTTCTCCACAAAGCTTCATTAACTCCAAAGCTTCATCAATTGGTAATTTTTTCTCCCACTCAAATCTAGTGGTACCCTTGTTTTTAGAGATTCCTTTGATTGTTAAGAATCCTTCATTTTTAATAATTCTTATCCTTACAGATCTTGCTGGATTCTTACTTATGTAGGCTTGAGTAAATACTTCCACTTTAAATGCAAGCTTTTTATACTCTGACGATTTGACTAAAAATTTTCTTTCTATTTCTATCAAAATGAGTTTAACTTACTTGATTTACTCTTAAGGTATTTACCATACCTTTTGCTTTTATTGGCATTGCAGCTAAACTGATAGTGAAGTCTCCTTTTGAAATATACCCTTTTGAGCTGGCTATATCACTAATCTCTTCAATAGTAGAATCTGTGCTACTAAATTTATCATAATAAAAAGCTTTAACCCCCCAAAGTAAACTTAGTCTGTTTAAAATTCTTCTATTTGAGGTAAACACTAAAATATTTGAATGTGGCCTCCACGCAGAAATCTGAAAGGCTGTATAACCACTGTTAGTTAACGTCATAATAGCTTTTGCATTAATTTCATCAGCCATGTGAGATGCGTGGTAACAAATTGATTTTGTAATATATCTATCAGTTTGTATTTGTGGTGGATTTTCGGGGACAGATATTAAGCTTGAATATTCAACGGATTCTATTATTTTGGATATTTGTTGGATTACTTCAACAGGAAACTTACCTACTGATGTTTCACCACTTAACATTACCGCATCAGCGCCATCTATTATTGAATTTGCAACATCATTTACTTCTGCTCTTGAGGGAGTTAAGCTATCCATCATGCTTTCCATCATTTGAGTTGCGATAATTATAGGAATTCGATTCTTTTTAGCTTTTAAAACTAATTTTTTTTGGATTAAAGGAACTTGTTCGCACGGAACTTCAATTCCTAAATCTCCTCTTGCAACCATTAGTCCATCACAGTTTTGTATTATTTCATCAATAGCTTGAACTGCTTCTGGCTTTTCAATTTTAGCAATTACTGGAATTTTAACATCCGAATGTTTATTAATCAATGTATTCAATTCGATTAAATCCTGAGAGTTTCTAACAAAAGATAAGGCAATCCAGTCCACTTGTTGTGAGATAGCAAAAATAGCATCTGCTTTATCTTTATCAGTTAAAGCGGGTAAAGAAATAATTGTATTTGGTAAGTTGACTCCTTTGTTAGATCTTATAACCCCATCTAACATCGCTTTTGCTTGAACAAAATCTTTTTGGTTCGTGCTAATTATCTCAAAAATTAGCTTACCATCATCGATTAAAACAGTTTCTCCAGCAGTAACATCTTTAGCGAAATTCGAGTAACTCATGTAAAAATCGTTGTTGGTAGAAATAAATTTATCTCCAGTTTTAAAGCAAATAAGATCTCCTTTTTTAACTTTATATTCACCTTTCACTTCACCTATTCTAATTTTAGGGCCTTGAAGGTCTGCGAGAATAGCAGCATTATAATTAAATTCATTATTTAGATCTTTTATGATGTTAATAGTATTTTTAACATCATCATGATTTGCATGGGAAAAGTTTATTCTTAATACATTAACCCCAGCTTCTAATATCTCCTTTAGAAGCTTTTTAGAATTAACTGATGGTCCTAGAGTTGCAACAATTTTGGTTTTCTTGTTATGATTCATTACGAGAAATTTAAGTTTTTTTTACTTTTAATTTTTTTTAAATTTAGTTGATAAGCAGAAATTACATTTGGAATTTCATTAACTGTCTTTACAATTTTTGCTGTATTTACTGAATTTATATTATACTCAATTTTAAGAAAAAAGTCTACTTGACTTAATTCTTTTATTAATCTGTTTTTCTTTAATTCTACCTCCGTGTTTTCAAAAAGGAGAGATTCTTTGATTTCATTTTTAATATTTGTAAAAGAGCTATTAGAAATTAAATTCCAATTTAATAAATTATCCTCGTCTTCATATTCAAAAATTGAATAAAACCCGGTTTGACTAGAAATATCTAAATCTTTTACAGTTCTTTTAAGTTTAATATTTAGATTCTTGTTCAAAAAAAAAGCTAATCTATAATCCATTAAAACCGTATGTATGGCTAATAAATAATATTGAAGAGATTCTTGCTCTGGGAAAATAAATTTTCTGATTGCCATAATTAATAATTAGTAAAGATAATTCTATTTAAATACTTAAAATAAAAATACTAATTATTTATCTATTTGTTTCTGATTAATATAAAAGGCTCTTTGAGATACTTTTTCTTCAGCCTTTTTCTTAGAGGTTGACCTTGCTCTAACGGCTTGAAAGCTAGAAATAGTTAAGCTTGAGGTAAAATGCTTAACACTATCATTTCCAGAATCTTCATATGTTTCGTAGATGTATTTTAATTTATTTTTCTGACACCACTCAATAATTAAAGTTTTATAACTTAATATTTTTCCGTCTAGCTTGTCTATATCAACATGAGGGATAATTACACTTTTAAAAATAAAATCTTTAGCTGATTTATATCCTTTATCTAAGAATATTGCCCCAATTAAGGATTCAAATAAATTACCATCTATGTTTTCCCCAAAATTGTCAACATTTAAATTACAAGTCAGGTAATCAGTTAATTTTAATTCTTGGCCTAATTCATTTAAGTGTTTTCTACTTACAATTTTAGATCTCATCTTAGTTAAATAACCCTCAGATGCCTCCGGTATTTGGTTAAACAAATAGGTTGAAATAATAGAACTTAATATAGAATCTCCTAAAAACTCTAATCTTTCATAATTTATTGCAATTCCGTTAATATCTTTTTCATTTAAAGACCTATGGGTGAATGCTCTTTTGTAATAATCTATAGATGTAGGAGAGAAATTTAAAAGTTTTTTAATTTGGAAATAGAAACTGTCTTTTTTACTAAATAAGTTGAGTTTATTTAATATTGAATCGTGCATTAATTAATATATTTTTTAAAAATAACACAAGCATTATGACCTCCAAATCCAAAAGTATTGCTCATGGCTATATTTATATCTCTTTTTTGAGCAGTATTTAAAGTTAGATTTAGAGAAGGGTTGATATTTTCGTCAGCATGTTTATGATTTATCGTTGGAGGAACTATACTGTTTTTAATAGATAAAATAACAGAAATAGCTTCAATCGCTCCAGCAGCGCCTAATAGATGGCCAGTCATAGATTTAGTAGAATTAATATTAATGTTTTTTGCATGGTCTCCAAATACTTCAGAAATTGCCTTTAATTCAGCTACGTCGCCTAAGGGAGTTGATGTTCCATGAGTATTTATTGCATCTACTTCTTCTAAAGAAACCCCAGCATTATTTAAACAGTTTTTTATAACCGCTTTAACGCCTAGCCCATCTGGATGTGGTGAAGTAATGTGGTAAGCATCCGAAGATAACCCTCCACCAATAAGTTCAGCATAAATTTTTGCACCTCTTGCCTTTGCGTGCTCATATTCTTCAAGAATAATAGCTCCAGCACCCTCTCCAAGGACAAATCCATCTCTTGTAGAGTCAAATGGTCTAGACGCAGTTTTAGGGTCTTCATTTCTGGTTGAAAGAGCATGCATAGCATTAAAACCTCCCATTCCTGCTTTATTAACGCCAGCTTCACTACCTCCTGTAATAATTACATCACAATGTCCTAATCGAATATAATTTAAAGCATCTACCATTGCATTAGCAGAAGAAGCACAAGCCGAAACAGTTGTATAGCTTGGTCCCATGAAACGATATTTCATAGAAATATGACCTGGTGCTATATCACCAATCATTTTAGGAATAAAAAACGGGTTAAATCTAGGTGTTCCATCTCCAGTAGCAAAATTAATTAGTTCATCTTGAAATGTTTCAATACCTCCTATTCCACTACCCCAAATCACTCCAGATCTATAATTATCAATTGAATCAAGATCTAATTTTGAATCACGAATAGCTTGTTCTGAAGCTACCATAGCATACTGAGTAAATCTATCCATTTTGCGAGCTTCTTTTCTGTCTAAAAAATCTAAGACATTGAAACCTTTCAACTCACAAGCAAATTTTGTTTTAAATTTTTCGGTATCAAAATAGGTTATAGGTGCGGCACCGCTCTTGCCAATAATTAAATTATCCCAAAACTCATCTATATTATTTCCTATAGGTGTAAGAGCTCCAAGACCTGTAACAACAACCCTTTTTAATTGCATAAGATTTATTTATACATTTTCGATGTAAGAAACAGCTTGACCTACAGTAGAAATATTTTCTGCTTGATCGTCTGGTATTTGAATATCAAATTCTTTTTCGAATTCCATAATTAGCTCTACAGTGTCTAGAGAATCTGCTCCTAGGTCATTTGTGAAGCTTGCTTCGGTTACAACTTCATTTTCATCTACTCCTAATTTATCAATAATAATAGCTTTAACTCTTGATGCAATGTCTGACATAATTTTAAGTTTTAGTTTATTTAATATTTAGTTATAAGTCGCAAAAATAAAAAACTTTATTTTATTTTAACTATTTAGAGTGGAAATGTGCAATTAATTTAATTTAATTGGCTAATATTATTGAAGAATTAATAAAACTTTGTAAAACAAAAATGAAAAAAATAATTATTTTTGCTTCTGGTTCAGGCACAAATGCCGAAAATTTAATTTTAAAACTATCTGGCAAAAATTTTAAAATAAATTGGCATATTTTTACGAATAATTCTAATGCAGGAATTATAAGTAAATGTAAAAATTTAAACATTAAATGTGAAATATTTAATAAATATGAGTTTTCTCAGACATTAATTGTCCAAAATAAAATTTTAGAAATAAAACCAGATATAATTATTTTAGCCGGATTTTTATTGAAAATTCCACCTAGTATTATTGATTTGAATTATCCTATAGTTAATATTCACCCTTCACTTTTACCAAAATATGGAGGAAAAGGAATGTATGGTTCACGAATCCATGAAGCAGTCATTAAAAATAATGAAACTATAAGTGGTATAACGATTCATCGAGTTAATATTAATTATGATGAAGGAGAAGTAGTTTTGCAAAAATCAATTAAGCTTAGTGAAAAAGAAAGCCCCTTTAGCTTAGCTGAAAAAATTCATGATTTAGAAATGAAATATTTTCCTGAAGTAATAAAAAAGCTTATAAGTTAAAATGAAAAAAAAATCTAAATATTATGTAGTGTGGGAAGGCCATAATCCAGCAGTATATAATTCTTGGGAGGAGTGTAAAAAACAAATTCAAAATTATAAAGGAGCAAAATATAAATCTTTTGTTAACGAGCAACAGGCTAAAGTAGCTCTTACTGAGGAATACAAAAATCACATAAATAAGACTAACATAATTAACAGCAAAGAACTCCCAAACTATAATTCTATTTCAGTAGATGCTGCTTCAAGTGGTAACCCAGGTGTAATGGAGTATCAAGGAGTGGATACTAAAACTAAAAAGCTGTTATTCAAGCACGGTCCATTTGAACAAGGAACCAATAATATTGGAGAATTTTTAGCTCTTGTTCATGGTTTAGCAGAATTAAAAAAATCGAAAAACCTTAATCCAATTTATACTGACTCAATTACTGCAATTAGCTGGGTTAAGAAAAAAAAATGCAATACTAAATTAGAAAGAACTGAAAAAACCGAAAGACTTTTTTTATTAGTTGATAGGGCACTAATATGGCTCAAAACCAATTCTTACAACAACAAAATTTTAAAATGGAAAACTAAAATTTGGGGAGAAATTCCCGCAGATTTTGGAAGAAAATAATTTATATTTGCAATCTAAATTTATATAAATAAATGAAAAAATTATTAATTGTTGGGACTGTAGCTTTTGATTCAATTAAAACTCCACATGGAGAAGTAAGTAGAATACTAGGTGGATCTGGAATGTACATTGGTATTTCATCATCTGTATTTAATATTGATAACTCGATTGTGTCAGTAGTTGGAGAAGATTTCCCAACAAAATATTTATCGACTTTAAAAAATAAAAACATAGATATTTCTGGATTGGAAATTATAAAAGGTGGTAAAACATTTTTCTGGGAGGGTGTTTATCATGACAATATGAACCATCGAGACACAATTACCACTGAATTGAATGTTTTGGCAGAATTTAGCCCATTAGTTCCAGAAAGTTATAAAAATTCAGAGATAGTTTTATTGGGTAATTTACACCCAGCAATTCAATTAAGTGTTTTAGAGCAAATGAATTCTAAACCTCAGCTTGTGATATTAGACACGATGAATTATTGGATGGATAATACTCTTGAAGAATTAATTAAAGTTATTTCAAAAGTTGATCTACTATGTATTAATGATCAAGAAGCAGAACAATTAACAGGAGAAGCTGATTTAAATTTAGCCGCAAAAAAAATATCTAAACTTGGTCCAAAGTATTTAATAATAAAAAAAGGTGAATTTGGATCAATATTATTCTCTGAAAACAATTACTACAACACTCCAGTATACCCAACAACTAAAGTAAAAGACCCTACCGGAGCAGGGGATACTTTCGCAGGTGGACTAACTGGTTATTTAGCTAGTTGCAAAGACATTACATTCGACGAAGTTAAAAAAGGAGTTTTATACGGAACTGCGTTAGCCTCTTTTTGTATAGAAGGTTTTGGGCCTAATAACATCATGAATTTAGACATTAATTTAATCGAAGAAAGGGTTTTGAAAATTAAAAGTTTAAAATAACTCTGTTTTTTTAGATTTTTGTGAAAATTGATTCTATTTTTGTGTTTTAACAACACCCTAATATATCTTAATGAGTGATGCTTTAAAACATGAATGTGGTATTGCCCACATTAGACTTCTCAAACCTTTAGAGTATTACAAAAAAAAGTATGGTACAGCATTTTATGGAATAAATAAAATGTACTTGTTGATGGAAAAGCAACACAACAGAGGACAAGACGGTGCAGGTTTTGCAAGTATTAAGTTTGATGTTGATCCCGGGGAAAGATACATTAGTAGAGTTAGGTCAATTGAACAGCAACCTATTCAAGATGTTTTTTCAAAAATTAATAATAGAATTAACGAAGTCTTAGAAAACAATCCAGCTTTAAAGGAGGATGTTTCTCTTCAAAAAAAACATATTCCATATATTGGTGAAGTCATGCTTGGTCATGTTAGGTATGGAACTTTTGGTAAAAATAGTGTTGAAAGTGTACATCCATTTTTACGACAAAATAACTGGAAACACAGAAATTTAATTTTGGCTGGAAACTTTAATATGACTAATGTTAAAGATTTATTTAACAATCTAGTCGAATTAGGCCAGCACCCCAAGGAATACACTGACACAATTACCATAATGGAGAAAATTGGTCATTTTTTAGATGCTCAAGTTAGAAAAATTTATAAGGATTTAAAAAAAGAAGGCTTCACTAAATCACAATGCTCTCCCTTAATTACCGAAAGAATAAAAGTTGGTAAAATATTAAAGAAATCTTCTAAAGATTGGGATGGTGGATATGTCATAGGAGGAATGATTGGTCATGGAGATTCGTTTATCCTTAGAGATCCTGCAGGGATAAGGCCTGCGTTTTATTACAAAGATGAAGAGGTTATAGTAGTTGCCTCAGAAAGACCAGCTATTCAAACCGCCTTCAATCTCAAGTTAGACGATATAAACGAAGTTCCACCTGGAAATGCATTATTGATAAATAGAAAAGGCGAACTGACTATAAAAGAGATTCTTAAGCCAACAGAAAGAAAATCATGTTCATTTGAAAGAATTTATTTTTCTAGAGGTAGTGATGCAGATATTTATAAAGAGCGTAAAGAATTGGGGAAATTAATAATGCCTACAATTCTAAAAGAACTTAATTATGATATTAATAACTCTGTATTTTCTTATATCCCTAATACTGCAGAAACATCATTTTATGGAATGGTTGAAAGTGTTGATAATTATTTAATTAATAAAAAAACTAAAGAAATATTAAATAATAAAAATATTTCTAAAGAAAAAATAATAGAAGTATTAAGTGAAAGAGCGAGAATTGAAAAAATCGCTATTAAAGATGTTAAGCTTAGAACCTTCATTACTGAAGACAGTAGTAGAGATGATCTTGTTGAGCATGTTTATGACATTACTTATGGCGTAATAAAAAAAACGGATACATTAGTTATAATAGATGATAGTATCGTTAGAGGCACTACACTTAAAAAGAGTATTCTAAAAATGCTAGACCGTCTTCGTCCTAAAAAAATAATTGTAGTTTCATCTGCTCCTCAAATTAGATATCCAGATTGTTACGGTATTGATATGGCAAATTTAGAAAGTCTAATCGCTTTTAAAGCCTTATTGGCACTTCTTAAAGATTCCGATCAATATTCAGTTATAAATAAGACTTACAAAAAGTGTAAAGAGCAAGAGTCCTTGTCTGATGCAAAATTGATAAATTATGTTCAGGATGTGTATGCCTTATTTACAGCTGATGAAATATCTGACAAAATCACAACTCTACTTAGTACAGACGTTGTAAATTCTGATGTAAAAATCATATTCCAGTCTATCGAAAATCTTCACAAAGCATGCCCTGAAAATTTAGGGGATTGGTATTTCACTGGAAATTATCCAACTAATGGCGGGAATAGGGTAGTAAATAATGCTTTCATTAACTTTTACGAAGGGAATAAAAAAAGAGCCTATTAAATTAATAGACTCCTATCTCCAATATTTAAACATTTTCCTCTAATATCTAAACAAGTTAAACTTTATATTTAAGTGTTTACATTGCTCTCTACATATATTTGAGCTTTCACTTTATAATTTCTTATTAAGTGATTTGATTTGGGGGAAAAAGGCGGACTATGTCCGTCTTTTTTATTTATCTATTTAAATATTTGTTTTCAACTACTTTCCAGTTTATTAAATTCATAAAAGCAGAAATATAGTCAACCCTTCTATTTTGATAATTTAAGTAATAAGCATGTTCCCAAACATCAAGACCTAAAATTGGTGTTCCTCCACATCCAATAGATGGCATAAGCGGATTGTCTTGATTTGCGGTTCCACAAACTTCAAGTGATCCATTAGGCATTACACAAAGCCAAGCCCATCCTGAACCAAACTGAGTAGCTGCAGCTTTAGAAAATTGATCTTTAAATGAATCAAATGATCCGAAAGAGCTATTGATTGAATCTAGTAAAGTCCCTGAAAGCTCTTTGCTATCGACAGGTGAAATTACTTCCCAAAATAATTTGTGGTTATAAAAACCACCAGCATTATTTCTTAACGCTTTATTGTTCAAGTCTAAATCAGACAAAATAGATTCAATTGAACTTGATTCTAAATCAGTACCATTGATAGCATTATTTAAATTATTAGTGTATCCATTGTGGTGTTTAGAGTGGTGAATCTCCATTGTTCGTGCATCAATTGAAGGCTCTAAAGCATCATATGAAAAGTTAAGTTCAGGTAATTTAAATCCCATTATATTGTTTTTTAAGATTAATACATATTTAATATACAAATTTACAAAAAGGATTATTAATAAGTTATATAGATTACTTAATTTGCTTAAGTAATCTATATAAGTTGGAACATTTTTATAACATATACAATGCGTCTGCAGGAAGCGGCAAAACTTTTAACCTAGTTAAGGAATATTTAAAAATATTACTTACAAATGATTCAAATGATTCCTATAAGAAAATTCTTTGCATAACATTTACTAATAAAGCAGTAAATGAAATGAAGAGTAGAATAATTGAAAGCTTAAATGAGCTAACCAAAATAGATAAAACACTAAAAAACAACCCTCTTTTAGAGTTGATTAAAAAAGAGACTGGGTTAACTAGCGAACAGATTCAATTAAAGTCTATATCAATACTTAAGTCAATATTGATAAACTATGCTTCGTTTGAAGTTTCAACAATAGATAAGTTTACACAAAAAATTATTAGGAGTTTTGCCTACGAAATAAAATTACCGATAAATTATGAGGTAGAAATAAAATCTAAAGATTTGCTTGAAGAAGCAACTGCTAAACTAATTTCTCAAGCTGGCATAAAAAAAGAATTGACAAATGTGCTTATAAACTTTTCATTTGAAAAATCTGGAAATGATAAAAGCTGGGATATTGAATATGACTTGAATAATATTTCTAAATTAATATTAAGTGAAAATCACATTAAAAAAATAAGCGAATTAAATAAAAAAGATTTAGCTGATTTCGAAAATTTAAAAAAAACAATTGATGTTTCTAAATTAGAAATTGAGACTAAAATATTGGAAGAATCTGAGGTGTGTTTAAACATAATATACTCTAACAATTTAGTGGATAATGATTTTCTAAGTCAGGCATTACCTAAACATTTAAAAAAAATAAAATCTAAGAATTTTAATTCTCTATACTCAAGTCAGCTAGAGAAAAATTTAAAAAACGGTTATTTATATAAAAAATCCTTAGATCAAGATAAAAAAAACATTATTGACTCTATAAAAGAAGATATATACACCCATTTTATAAACATTAAAAAAAATGTTTATAAATTAAAATATTATCAAAATATAGAATCTAATAATAGACCTTTGTCAATCCTTAGGTACATAAATTCGGAACTTGAGAGTATAAAAAAAGAAAGAAATATCATTCTTATTTCGGAATTTAATAGAATCGTAAATAGCCAAATTAAAAATCAGCCTGCTCTTTTTATATATGAAAAAATTGGTGTTAAGTACAAACATTTTTTTATAGATGAATTTCAAGACACATCCATTTTACAATGGAATAATTTAATTCCATTAATAGAAAACTCTCTTTCCTCTGAAGAGTCTTCATTAACAATTTCAGGAGATATTAAACAAGCTATTTACAGGTGGAGGGGAGGCGAACCTGAACAGTTACTAAGACTTTGCAGCAATAATTCTGACTTTTTTATTAATAGTAATGTTATCGAATTAGGGACTAATTACAGGAGTAAAGACGAAATAATAAAGTTCAATAATTTATTTTTTAACCATATAGGAGAAAACGTTTTTTCATCTGAAATTCACAAAAATATTTATATTAATTGTACTCAAAAATCTAATGGCAATAAAGGGGGATATGTTGGAGTAAATATATTAAAGCCATTAGAAACCATAACAAAAGAAAAGTCCTATAATGAAAGGATAAAGCAAATTATTGAAGAAAGTTTAAATAATAATTATCAGCTAAAAGATATCTGTGTTTTAGTGAGAACAAATAATCAGGGAATTGAAATCTCAGATTATTTAAATAGTGAAAATATAGAAATTGTTTCTTCAGAAACTTTATTAATGAGTAAATCTGAAGAAGTTAAGTTTATTGTTGAAGTATTAAAGTTTTGCACAAATCCAAACATCATGAGTGCAAAATTAAATATTATAAACTTTTTATTTAATAAAAATAAGATAGAAGGTCCTAGACATGACTTTATTAAAAAGCTAATAGCAAAAAATAAAAAGGAGTTTTTTACAGATCTAGAATTAGCATTTGACACCTCTATTTTGACAAAATCATCTCTTTATGAGGGAATTGAGTATATTATATTTTCATTTAATCTTTCTGATAAGTCAAATAGTTACATCCAATATTTTTTAGATTTTGCATTTGATTATTCTAACAATAATTTTGCCAACATCTTAGATTTTATAATTCACTATGACTCTAAAAAAGATAGTCTAAGTGTTGTAGCTCCAGAGGAAAGCAACGCCATCAATATAATGACTATTCATAAATCAAAAGGTCTAGAATTCCCGATATTAATATACGCATATGCAGATATTGATATCTATAAAGAAAAGGACGCGAAAGAATGGTACCCTGTAAACAATAAAGATTTTAATGGGTTTGATAGCTTACTCTTAAATTTTAATAAAGACTTTGAACAGTTTGAAAGCATTGGGAAATCTATTTATGATAATCATTTAATGGATCAAGAGTTGGATAGCATCAACCTATTATATGTTGCTTTAACTAGAGCAGAAAACGAACTACACATTATATGTTCCAATTCAATTAATTCTAAAGGAGAGGAAAACATTAATAAGTACTCAGGAATGCTTATTAACTATTTAAAAAAGAATAAAATATGGAGTGAGAATAATGAACTCTTTGAGTTTGGTGAAAAAAAGAAAAAAGAAAAAATAAACCATCTCTTAAGTTCATCTTTAATTGAAGATTTTATTATTAATCCAAAAGAAATTCATAATATCAATATTGATGCAAAATCTGCAAAAATATGGGGGACAAATATGCAAAGGGCTATAGATGATGGTAATTTATTACATGAAATAATGTCAAATATAAAATCTATTTCGGATTTAGAGAAAGTGATCCAGGAGTTTTATGAGAATGGTACATTAGATTTAAAAACTAAAGAAAAGTACAGAAATTTAATAACTAATATTTTAGAACACAAAGAACTTAAGCAATACTATTCTGCAGGGTTAAAGTCTTATAACGAAAGGGAAATAATTATAAAAAATAGTGAGCCAATTAGAGCAGACAGAATAGTTTTTTCTACAGCCAAAGAGATTTGTATAATCGACTATAAGACGGGGAAATTAAAAAAAGAAGACTATGAACAACTTAATAGCTACGAAGATATTTTAGTGGATATGGGATATAAAGTAAAAAATAAAATTTTAATAAATACCGTAGGTAAAGTAAATGTTGTAAGTTTTTAATTAACGTTAAGTCTACAAAAAAGACATTATTAATATACTTTTAAGTAAAATAGATGTTATCTGATATAACTTCAAGGATATTCATTATGGTTTAGATTTAATGAGAAAAATTAAGCTTAAACTAAGCTACAATTTTCATAATTAACTGATTTTTAGATAAATAACCTTTAAGTATTACGTTGTAGTTTACTCTGAAAAATAAAATTTTTGATCAAGAATACTAAATAAACCGTGTTTTTTTGTTTCTATATGATAATAAATATGGGAAAAAATCATATTTTTGCAATAACTAAGAAAATTAAATTATAATATTATGAAAAAATTTAGCAAACTATTGTTAGTGCTTTTAATAACAATTAGTTACACAAACATTCAATCTCAAGACAACAATAACCCTTGGCAATTCTCATTTGGTTTGAACGCTGTTGATTTAGATGCGGATGAAAATACTCAGTTTGATGAGTACTTTGCAGTAAATGAAAACTGGAACATATCTGATGGTATGTCTATGTTTACTCTGTCTAAGTATTTGGGAGATAATATATCACTTGGTCTTAGCGGATCTGTGAACCAAATATCAAATTTTGCAGATGGTGCTGAGTTTATAAATGACGTAAAATACTTTGCAAGTGATTTGATGCTTAAATATAGTTTAGCTGAAGCGCTTAACATGAAAAAAATGGAACCATTTGTTGGAGTTGGTTTAGGTAAAACATGGATGGACTCTCAATTCTGGATGACTTCAAATGCAAGTATTGGAATGAATTACTGGTTTAATGATGTATGGGGTTTAACTGCTCAGGTGGATTATAAACTTAATCTGTCTGAAAACGGAAGAGGAAATACGCCGTTAGCAATATCACCAGGTACAACAGGTGAACTTTACCCAATAATTGATGAAGGTGGTAGTATGAGATACTCAGTTGGATTTTCTGTAAAATTCGGTGGTATAGATACTGATGGTGATGGTGTTTATGACAAACATGATGCTTGTCCAGACGTTGCAGGATTAGAAGAATTTAATGGTTGCCCAGATTCTGATGGTGATGGAATAAAAGATAGTGAAGATACTTGTCCTTTATTAGCAGGTTCTTTAGAATTTGATGGATGTCCTGACTCTGACGGAGATGGAATATCTGACAACAAAGATGCTTGCCCTAACAAAGCTGGCTTAGCTTCTTTAGATGGTTGCCCTGACTCTGACGGTGACAAAATTACAGACTCTAGAGATAAATGTCCAAATGTTGCTGGTCCTAAAGAAAATGGAGGATGTCCATGGCCTGATAGTGATGGAGATAGTGTTTTAGATAAAGACGATGACTGTCCTTCTGAAGCAGGAACAGTTGCAAACAATGGTTGTCCTGAGATTTATCCAAGTGATGAAGCTCTTGCTCAACTAGTAGAGTATTCAAGAACTATAAACTTTGCATTTGATTCTGCAAAATTTACGGATGGAACTCCTCCTGTATTAGATGCAATTGTTGAAATATTAGTAGCTTATCCTAAAGCAAACTTTTCTGTTGAAGGGCATTGCGATAGCAAAGGGTCTACTAAGGTAAATCAAAAAATATCTGACAAAAGATCTAATGCAGTCGTAGAGTACTTAACTAATAGTGGTATTGCTAATTCAAGACTTACTGCTAAAGGATTTGGTGAATCTATGCCAATTGATACAAACAATACAATGGCTGGAAGAGCTAACAATAGAAGAGTAGAAATTCTTCTAGTTAAATAAAGACTATTGTTTTAAAATTCTTTTAGAATTATAAATTAAAAAAACGCTTCTTATATAAGAAGCGTTTTTTATTTTTATGAAATGGAGAGTTTTATAAAAAAGGTTTTATTAGATTTAAAAAATAAAAATACAGATTTCTCTAAGTGTGTATTTATTCTTCCAAATAAAAGGTCAGGTTATCATCTAAAAAGATATCTTTCAGAAATAATTTCAAGAACAATTTTCGCCCCCAAAATTCTAAGTATCGAGGAATTTATAGAAGATTTATCTAAATTAAAGCTTCTTTCTAGTACTGAATTAATATTTGAATTTTATAATATTTATTTAGAAAATACTCCAAAAAATAAACAAGAAGGATTCGAAGATTTTATTAAGTGGAGTAGAACATTAATTCAAGATTTTAATCTAATTGACAAGGAGATAATTGATACAAATCAGGTGTTCGATTATCTAAAGGCTGTTAAGGAAATGGATCACTGGTCGTTAGATAAAAATCCTACAGAGGTTGTAAAAAGGCATTTATATTTCTGGAGTAACATTAAAGTTTATTATAATAAATTCTATAGACACTTACTAGATATTAGATCAGGTTACCAAGGAATTTTAGAAAAAAAAGCTTTAGAAAATACTCCGAATTACATTCAAAACTCTGGAGAAATAAATCATGTTTTTGTTGGGTTTAATGCGCTAAATAAAATTGAAGCTTTAATTATTGAAGCTTTTTTAAGTAATGGTTTGTCAGAAATATACTGGGATATCGATAAAATCTCTATAAACTCATCCTTTAATAATTCTGCATTTTTTATAAATCAGTATAGAAATAAATGGTCATACTATAATGACAGGGAAATAAATTGGATAAACGACAACTATTCTAAGAAAAAAAATATTCATGCAATAGGAGTTTCGAAAAATATTGGGCAGGCAAAGTATATCGGTGAGATTATTAAAAAAAACATTAACGGTCAACATAATACAGCTATTGTTCTAGGTGATGAATCGTTACTGATCCCTATGCTTAATTCATTACCAAAAGGAATAAAAGATCTTAATATAACCATGGGGTTTCCTCTTTTCTCCAGCTCAGTGAGTTCTTTGTTCTACAAGCTCTTTAAGATACATATAAACTCTTCAATCAGCTTTTATTACAAAGAAGTAGCATCTATATTGTCTCATGAATTAATTAAACCGTTGTTCAAATATGAAAATGGGAATTACTCAGATCAAATTATAGATAAAATAAATAAAGAAAATATTATAAATATTGATCTAAAATTTTTAACTGCTAACACAAAAGTTAATAAAGATCTTATCATCCTTCTGTTTAAAGACTGGTCAAATAATGTTGAAGAATCTATATCTAATTGTAAGGAATTGATAATTACTTTAAGGAATAGCCTTTTTAATGACAAAAAAGAAGAGGTGTTAACCGTAGAACATTTATATAGGTTTAATGAAATTTTTAATGAGTTAGAGGTACTTAAAAGGAAATTTAAATTTATAAACTCTATCCAGCTATTATTTGAACTCTTTCAGGATATTGTAAAAAATGAAAGGTTGAAATACAATAGTAAATCATTTTCTAAAATTCAAATAATGGGACTTTTAGAGTCAAGAGTTTTAGATTTCGAAACAGTTATAATTAGTTCTGTAAATGAGGGAATACTTCCTTCCGGTAATAATGAAAATTCTTTTATTCCTTTTGATGTAAAAATAGACAACAACATCCCTACTTATAAAGAACAAGATGCTATCTATTCTTATCACTTTTACAGATTAATTCAAAGAGCTAAGAATGTGTATTTGCTTTATAATACTGAACCAGATACTTTAAATGGAGGTGAAAAGAGTAGGTTTATTAGACAAATAGAATTTGAAGGAATTCATAAGATTAATCATAAAATAATAAACTCTCATACTCCTAAAAATGAAGAGAAATTAATTGAGGTAACTAAAACAAATGATATACTAGATCAATTAATCCACTTGTCTAAAAAGGGGTTTTCCGCTTCTTCTGTTCTTTCTTACGTTAGAGATCCAATAACGTTTTATTATAAAAAAATATTAAAAATACCTGACGAACTAAAAGTTGAGGAGACTATCGAATCAAACACCTTGGGGACAGTAATTCATGAGTCATTAAAGTTTATATATAAGCCGTTAGAAAATAAATTACTTTCTATAAACTATTTAAAAAAGCAAATTAAGATTGTTGATGAAGTTGTAAAATCACAATTTAAAATAATATATAAAAATGGGCATTTCAAGACTGGCAAGAATTTAATAATACTTGAGGTTGCTATAAAGTATGTTTCAGAATTCATGAAAACCGAAATCGAATCAATTAAAAATGGGGATGTTATACAAATAGTTGGAATAGAAAAAGATTTTAATGTAGTATTTGATAGTGACAAAATTAAATGTAAAGTGAATTTAAAAGGCCAAATTGACAGAATTGATATTTTAAATGGAACTCTACGCATAATTGACTATAAGACTGGTAAAAAAACAGAAAAAAGAGAATTAAACTTATCTAGCTGGGATGATATAGAAATGGATTACGATAAAATGAAAAATTGGTTTCAATTACTCTTTTATGTATATGCATTTAATAAAACAAATAATCTAAGTATTCCAATTGAAGCAGGTATTATATCATTTAAAAACTTAAAGTCTGGATTGTTGAAATTTAACTACGGCACAAGATTTGATAATGATTCAGATATAAGTGAAGATGTGTTAAATAACTATAAATTAGTCCTAGAAAATATTTTAATGGAAATCATTAACCCTAATATGAGTTTTATTGAAAAAAAATTACCCAAAAAAAATTATGTATAAAATTATATTATTGTTTT
>CASIAX010000022.1:0-9231 GCA_949372955.1 uncultured Flavobacteriaceae bacterium
ACATGATAGATGGTGATGTTGAAAAAAGAACAGTTTGGGCTAAAGTTTTACAAAGTCGTGGAGAAATGGGGTACCCTTATATTTTCTTTACAGATAATGCAAATAATGGTGCTGCTGATGTGTACAAAGATAAAAAGCTGCCAATCTATGCAAGTAACTTATGTACAGAAATAATGTTGCCCTCAAATCATAACTGGTCTTTTGTTTGTGTTTTATCAAGCATCAATTTATTACATTATGATAAGTGGAAAGATACGGATGCTGTTCAAACCATGGTTTATTTCTTAGATTCTGTAATTACAGAATTTTTAGAAAAATTAGAGTCCTATAAGAATTCTCCTAACAGAGAGGATCAGCAAACATTTCTGTTTATGGAAAGAGCATATAATTTTGCAAAAGAAAACAGAGCATTGGGAATGGGAACTCTAGGATGGCACTCATTACTACAATCTAAAATGCTACCTTTTGATAGTCAACAGGCATACGATTTAAATAGTGAGGTTTTCAAAACTCTAAAAGAGTATTCCTATAAAGCCTCTGAACACTTGGCAGAAAAGTTTGGAGAACCAGAACTGCTTAAGGGATATGGCAGAAGGAATGCAACTTTAAACGCTATAGCACCAACTACATCATCTGCTTTTATATTAGGGCAAGTATCTCAAGGGATAGAACCAATATGGTCTAATATTTATGTTAAAGATATTGCGAAAATAAAAACAACAATTAAAAATCCTTTTTTGATAAAGCTTTTGAAAGAAAAAGGAATGGATACACCAGAAGTATGGAGAGATATAAGAGACAGAGATGGCTCTGTTCAACATCTTGATTTCTTATCTGAAAACGAAAAAGAGATATTTAAAACTTACTCTGAGATTGACCAATTAGTGATCATTTATCAGGCAGCAAATAGACAAAATCATTTAGATCAAGGTCAATCGCTTAATATCATTGTACACCCTGACACACCTACCAAGGAGATTAATAAGATTCATATTACTGCATGGAAATTAGGATTGAAATCGTTGTACTATCAACACAGTATGAATGCAGCACAAAAATTCAAACAAAAGAAAGAGTGCGCTAGTTGCGAGGGTTAATTCAAAATCAAATTATTAATATAAAAAAAAGCGGTTCTTATTGAACCGCTTTTTTTATATCAAGTAATCATTAATTGCTATTCATTAGCTGATGGTGGTTCAATATTTGAATCATATTGCTCATCATACAACTCTAGCATCGCCATATTTGCCTTTATAAGATCTTTAGTTTCTGTTAAAAGACTAAAGTAGAGTGTTGTGTTTTTAGGACTTGATTCTTCAGATTTAGTTCTTGAAATTTGATTATCAATTTTCTCTCTTATTGACTCTAGTAATTGTTGTTTGGAGTCTAAAATATTAGAGATCTCTTTGAAATTATTTTTTGAAAAAGCGAATTTAGTTCTCTCAAATAAAGTTTCAAGCTGAAGACTAATCTCTTTTAATTCTCTTATTTGATTAAAAGTTAAAGCTTTGTGATTATTATTAATATGCTTGAAAGTTACTTTTGAAATATACTCTAAAGACTGAGCAATATCTTGTAACAAACTAAGAACATTTATATAAAAATTACTCGCACCTTTAATAGTAGATTCGTCCAAGTTTTTAATAAAATAAAATAGATCATTTCTTAAATCTTCAATTTCTTCAGAAAGAGACTTTACATCTTTTTTATTCTTTTTTAAAATTGACAAGTCTTGTGTTGCCAATCCGTTTATTGATGAAGCAAATATTTTTTTAAATTTCTTAGCCGCTTTGGAAACGTTACTTGAGCTTTCAATTATAACACCTTGTATAGAACTGCTTTCAGCAGAACTTAAGGCATCTTCATTTTTAAGTTGAGAAGTTTCTTTTCTGTGTGCAATATAGTTTCTTGCCAAAATTAACAATGCTAGAAATAATAAGATTGCAATAGCAGTTGGGCCTCCAAGATTAATTAAAAATGCAATCGCACCACAACCTACAAAGGCTATAAATGCAGTAAAGAACCATCCTCCAATTACATTTAAAACTCCAGCGACTCTATATACGGCGCTTTCACTCCCCCAGGCTCTATCAGCAAGTGAAGTTCCCATAGCAACCATAAAAGTAACATAGGTAGTAGATAAAGGTAGTTTGAATGATGTTGCAATAGAAATTAAAATTGCAGCAACCATCATGTTTACAGCAGCTCTTATCATATCAAATGCAGGAAGTTCAATAGATTTATTTGATGATAATTCAATAGCAGGTTTCTCAAATTGTGTATTAATATGTTTTTGAATATTTTTTGGAACAACCATTGAAAAAACATTTGAAACATTAACTGAAAACCTTACTAGTCCTCTAGATAGAAAATTAGGATTAAATCTTTCTTTGGTGTCTTGTTGTCTTGCCAAGTCAATTTCAGTTTTTGTAACCTTTTTGGCTTTAGAAGAAAACCAAAGAGTAACTACCATAACCATACCAGCTACAAATAATAATATTGTAGGTGTAGGAACCTTTTTAGATAGAAAAGCCATAGAAAATTCTGTAGCTTCAATTCCAGAAACACTCCATGCTTCATAAGATTGCCATGCTGCAATAGGAACTCCAATAAAGTTTACTAAGTCGTTACCAGCGAATGCTAAAGCAAGCGAAAAAGTACCTACTCCAATTATTATTTTGTAAATATTAATTTTAAAAATAAAGATTAGAAAATAAGAAACTGCAGACAAAATAATAAACAAACTAAATGCAATCAAGAAAACCTGACTTTCCATGAAACTAGCAATAGTAGATCCGTTTAATAATTCAAAACTTTGCTTAGCATATGCTGTTCCTTTTATTCCTTTCATTAAAATAAAGTACGCTATAGAAGTAAGTGCAACCCCTCCGAATAATGCTCCTACCCATTTAGCTTTTTGTTCATAATTATAAGAAAGCAGTAATCTAGAAACATATTGAACAACCGCACCTGTTGAAAAAGCTACAAAAACCGACAGTAAAATTCCTAAAATAATTTGAGTCGCCTTAGCTACATTAATATATTCAGGGAGCATACTTGAGTCGCCACCAGCTGCATAAATTTTAATTAATGATACAGCTACAGCAGCGCCTAAAAGTTCAAAAACTATAGATACAGTTGTTGATGTCGGCATTCCTAATGTATTGAAAAAATCAAGTAAAAGAATATCGGTTATCATAACTGCCATAAAAATGATCATGATTTCGGAAAAGAAAAACATATCTGGGTTGAAAATTCCTTTTCTAGCGACTTCCATCATTCCACTAGAAAAAACAGATCCAACTGCAACACCTAAGCTTGCAAGTATCATAATGTTTCTAACTGAAATAGCTTTAGACCCCAATGCTGAATTTAAAAAGTTTACAGCATCATTACTAACCCCAACAACTAAATCTCCAATAGCAAGAAGACCCAAGGCGATTATCATGATTAAATATATATCCATATCGTTACTAAATTGATTAGTAAAGTAAGTTAAATCTATAAGATTTGATGTAAAATTAATGTTAAGAAAGTTCATATGTTATATTTTAAACTCTGCATTTAAAGACAGAATAGATTTATTGTTAATTATTGAATTATTATAATTAAATAGTTTGTAATTTAAATTAAATTTCACGCCTTTTGTTGCTTGGTATTGTGTTCCAAACATTACTAAGCTTCCGTCATTATTGTAATTCCATGCTCTAGATTCTCCTGTAAGAATATTTGAATTAATTTGATCATATCTAGCAAATAATTCATAATTATTAGATAATTTTTTTGATCCAAAAACAGAGAAACCATCTCTGTTATGATCATCCTCAGCATTTTTATATGTTCTAGCATTTTCAATTTTACCATATTCAACTCCAACTCTAAAACCAGTACTATTGTATCCCAAAAAAATAGAATTATTTTTTATTGACTTTGTGTTTTTCGAACGTTGAGAATCCATATATATTTTTCCAGAAAGTTTCTTTGAGAAATTATATATAAAACTTGTTCCCATTTTTTGGTGTCCATTATCATCTTGAAGAGATTTATAACCCTCGCCGTTTAAAATAAATAAGTTTATTTTAAATTTTGGATTAATAGTAAACTCCGAATTAAACCCAAGATCTGCACTTGCACCAAATTTATATTCGTTAAGAAAGCCTTTTTGTGCGTAGCGATAGCCCCACAATCCTTCTTGGTCATTAAACTGTTTGTTTCCAATTAAACCCATACTAAGTTTTATTTTGGGATTTAATTTCCAGTCTAATTGAGCAATTTTGACATAGGCTGTATATGCACTTCCACCTGAGTTAGACCCAATATCGTATGTAACTTTAGCTGAAATATTATCATTAAAATTATATTTATATCCTAGGTAAACTCTTTTAAGTTCAAAAGCACTTTTCTTTGTTACTTCTTTAGTAAAATCATTATGGTAATTCCAGAAAATTTTAAAATTTGGTTTACCAAAACTTGAATCTTGAGAATAGCTTTTAATTGTAATTAAAATTAGTATTAGCAGAATTGTCTTTTTCATTACTTTAAATTATTTAACAAATTTAAACACCTAAATAATTTCTAATGTTAAGAAATTGTTATGTTATTAAATTGTTATCTAAACGTTAACAATTAAGTTTAAGCTCATTTTATAATTTTATACTGTATCCAACTGAAAATGCTTTTCCCTGCTCTCTAAAAGAAAAGATTTTATTACTAGCTTTAAATGACTCATAATAACTTTCTTTTTTACTTTCTAGAATGTTTTCCACTTTTAAATTTACAGTTTTGTTCTGATTTTTACCAAATGATTTCGATAAGTTTAAGTTTAAACTTTTAAAGGATTGAGTGTAAACATCTGGTGAAAACCCTGTTCCAACAACCTCAAGTGTTTTGCCTTGCATATTAAAAAACAATCCCGCTCTTAACCCATTTTCATTCTTATAGTCCAAACTTGAATTTATTAAAAAAGGAGATTGTCCTTGTAAGTTTCTATAAGTACCCAACGTTTCACCATCTCTGAGACCTTTAGTCCTTAAGCTGAGTTCGCTTGCTCCATATTGTTGTCTAGATTTGATTATTGATGCATTGAGGTTAATTCCCAAAGATTGGCTAAATTGTCTTCTTAACTCAAGTTCTAAACCATATACTTTTGCATTTCCTAAGTTTTTTGGCTGGAAGTTTTCTGTTGAAGCTTCATAATATGTTAACTCTATGGGATCTTTGAACGATTTATAGAAACCACTAATAGCAAATAATTCATTGTCCTCACCAAATAGTTCATACCTAAGATCTAAATTGTCTATATAACTCGGTTTTAGATTTATATTTCCATTAAAAGTCATATTAGATAAAGGATCATAGATTTCTGCAATTGAGACTTCTTTAAATGATGGTCTTGCAGTAGTTTTTGAATATGCCAATCGTAAATTGGAATTTTCTTTTAAAGAATAAATAAAATTCGTTGAAGGGAAAATATCTAGTTTGTCAATTACTTTTTCATCATCGTACTTAACTGTTCCCCCACTATTTTCACCTGTATATTTTTGTACAAAATTTTCAGCTCTTAAACCTATAACAGATTTAATTTTATCGTTTATTTTGAATTCAATTGAGGAATAAGTTGAAATATTCATTTGATTAGCATCGTAATTTTTCCCTCTTTCAACCCCTCCATTTGTATATAAAGCAATATGATTACCAATTGTATTTGTTGGAGTCCAAGTATTTTCAGCTTTAAATAAATTGTCTGGGTTTCCATTATCAATTACACCAAGATTAGTAGGTACATTTACTCTAAAGCTGTAGATATCATATTCTCTTTCTTTATAAGAGTTTAGTGCTCCAAACTTTAATTTTGCATCTCTATTAAATAATTTTAGCTTTTTTTGTAAATCTACTTTACTAACAATATTTGTTTCATCTAAATTCCTCCATATTCTACTTGGCTTTCCATTAAGAGGGATTAGATATTTTCCTTCATCGTTTATTTCAAAAGATGTTGTTCTTATGTCCTTATCTTTAATTGAAGATATGGAGGGAGAAATTTTCCAATTTAATTTCCATTCACTTTCATTATTGAATGTATGAGTTCCTGATAGTAAGATATTTGTAATAGATCTTTGAGTGTATTCAACGTTATGTTTTAGAAGATCTTTAGAATCATTTAAACTAACCGTTTGATCAAAAATTCCAGCGCTAGATTCTCCATTTTGAATATGTAAAATATTCACTTTGTATTTTGATAAATTTGTTTTGTAGGAAATTCCTGTCATAGCACTTAGAATCACTGAGTTTTCACCAAGCGGTCCATTTTGAATTCTATTTTCAAACAAATTGTAAACACCTTTGTCTGAATCTCTGTAGTATGTGTTGTTTTGAGATTTTTCATAAAAGTCAGTTGTATTTTTATAGCTTAATGCACCAAAGTATCCTATTCTATTTTCATTTTTTAATAAAAATTGATTTCCCCCAGAAACACTAAAACTATAATCTCCAAGACTAGTTTTCTTGAGTGCAGCCATATTAGGATTAAATTTTCTAGTGACTAGCGTAATTTTTGGGCTATTAATTCCTTCTAGTACAGTATAACCTTGGTTTGGATCAACCGGAATAGATCTTAATCCATCATCAAATCCTAAAAAGTCAGTGCTACTAGATTTTGAAGTTAAATATCTGTCGTTGTAATGCATTTTTGGGTTGTAAGCTGAACTAAATGAGACTGAGAATTGTTTTGAGTTAGGAAATTCTTTTGTAATAATATCTACTATTCCCCCTGTAAAATCAGCTGGCATTTCAGCAGCAGCAGACTTTACAACAATTACATTATCTAAAATACTTGTAGGAAAAATATCCATTTGAATTGTATTTCTGTCAGGATCTAAACCTGGAATATCTACTCCATTTAAAATTGATTTAGTGTACCTATCGCCTAAACCACGTACATATACATATTTCCCACCTTGTACAGAAACTCCAGGGACTGATTTGACTGCAGACGCAATGTTAGATGCGCCTGAAGACTTTATTCTTTGAGAAGAAAGTCCATCGACTAGACTAATTGATTTTTTTTGAAATTCAAGAACTGACCTTTCAGTATTGGTGCTTGCGCTCACACTTACAACTACTTCGTTTAAACCTTGAGCTAGTGTATTCATAGTAACATTTACTATAGCCGCTTCGTTATTATTTACATTAACATCCTTTATTTCAACCGTTTCATATCCAATAAATGAAAAAACAATTGTATATATCCCTTCAACTAATTCTAACTCATAATTACCATCAAAATCTGATGTTGTACCCGTGCCAGTTCCCTTTACCACAATATTTGCAAATGGAACAGGATCTTGAAAATCGTTATCAATTAAAGCTCCTCTAATTAGTCCAGTTTGAGCTTGTGAATAAAAAGAAAGAAGTCCAATTGTTAGTAGAGTAAATATGTATTTTTTCATTGATTAATTATTATTATTTTGCAAATATCTGTTTACCTAATTGATCTAATGTTAAGTGAAGGTTAAATAAAAAAGGCTTGATTTATTTCAATCAAGCCTTTTAAAATAAACAAAAATCAATTAGATTATTCTCTAATAGCTTCTTTATAATTTGCAAAAGTCCATGCAAAAGCAGTTCTGTCAGCACCAACTGAACTAGTTTCTTTTGTCACCCCTTTTCCAAATGTTTCTCCATCTAAGTTTTTAGCATCTTCAAACATTGCATTTGGAGTATCTGATTTATCATTAAATAAATTTCCTCCAGTTAGGCTTGATCCATCAGGAATTACTATTTCAATATTTGAAAAAGTTAATGTTCCCGCTTCAAAAGATGTACTGTCAGCATCTGCATCTAACTCAAAATCTTTTCCTACTTGAAATCCGTAAGCATATAAATTAGTAATAGAACCTAAAGCTCCTTTTCTAAAATCTGCATATTCTCCATTAGCTGCAGAACTATCTCCAATTAAAGTAATGTTTTCCAGTTTAAAACTACCTTCCATAGATCCTTCTGGGCCATCAATTTCAAGTCCATGATCTGACGTGGAATTTGCAATTACAATAGCATTACTAATTGTTCCTGAGTAAGATTGATCAATATCCAAACCGTCGTCACCTTGCCCCCAAACCAACAGGTTAGAAGCATTTACAGTTCCACCAAAAAATTCGATACCATCGTCTTGATTCCCTATAACTTCAACGTTAGATATAGTAGTTCCAGTACCAACTCCGCCTAAAGTAAGACCATTAATTTCATTGTCTTCTCCAATTGATGTTCCGCCATGTCGGATTGAAACATGATTTATTATTCCTGAATTATCTGCTGGATCACTTCCGCCATATAATCCATTAGTCTCCTCAGCAGGAATTCCCTCAATTTGATACTCACTTACATCACCTTTAAAAGATCCCGGTGCTTTACCTAAAACAAGTAACCCTCCCCACAATCCAACATTAGAGGCATCTAGATTTGTGCCATTTTTTTGGCCAATAGCAATATCATCTGCAACAGATGTCATAATAATAGGTTTGTCTGCTGTTCCTTGGGCATCTATTTTACCACCTCTAGCAATACAAATAAAAGAAGAATCAGTTCCCGTACCACCTTCTGCTTTGATAATAGTACCAGCAGGTATAGTTAATGTAGCTCCATCAGCAATAAACAGCCTTCCTTTTAATGTCCAAATCTTATCAGCAGTCAAAGTTTTGTCTTTAGTGTATGTACCACCTAAAGTAAAACTTCCGTTAACATTTATAGTAGCAGTAGCGGTATTACTATCAGCAACTCCATCATTAGCCTTGTAAGTGAAGGTATCCGTACCATCTGCATTTTCGTTAGGCGTATAGGTTGCCATTTTACCAGAAATTGTAACAATACCAATGGTTGGTTGAGTTACAATTGAAAATGTAAGAGGGTCATAATCATCATCCGTAGCAACTAATTCAATCTCTACTGCTGCACCTGCTTCAGACGTAGCAGACATATCAATAGCAACTGGAAAAGAATTGATGCCTTCCACATTATCATCGTCGCTTGAGCAAGAAACAACAAAAAGAGTAAGCATGATTAAAGTAAAAGATTTAAATTTTAATAGTTTTTTCATTATTTATTTTTTAATTATTTATTTTACAAATAACATTAAGCTAGTTAACCCAAACGTTAATTATACATTATATATAAGTGATCAAAACATTAAATTAATGTTAAGAACTATTTATGTTATTATTTTAAAGGATTCATTAA
>CASIAX010000023.1:0-41602 GCA_949372955.1 uncultured Flavobacteriaceae bacterium
ACAAAGCATCGCTTTCACTTGCGTAATAGGCGATAGTTAATTGATCAGCACTTGTAATATCATTATTAGGATTTGCTACAATTAGAGATAGAACGTCCTCATCTGCATTACTAAGGGTAAATAACCCAAGACCGTCGTAATCATTGCCATTACCTTCACTATTATCACAAACAATTAATCCTGCATCATCTGGTATAGGATTAAAGATCGTTTCTAAGTAAAAGTAAGAAGTGTGTATAGCAAGTAGTTGCTATATTTTCTACTCTACAATAGATATTTTGTAACGGAAAAATAGTCTCCACACCATCTGCATCAACAGTGGTATTTACGTAAGAAGTTGGATTAGCTATAGCATTTATACCTTCATCTAAATCTTCTTGGGAAAGGTGGAAGGTAAGCACATAGTTATCCGAACTATCCTCAGAACCGTTTGGTATAACAATGTTTTCAGCTGCTTCCTCTAAATTATAATATTGTTATTCCGTCCTGAATATCATCAATATCACACTGCACTAAATCAGTATTAACAATCACATTCGGTAGTGGATTAACCACTACGTTAAACGACCCTGTAGTAACACAAGCGGTTACATTATCTACTAATCGAATAAATATTTCTTCTGACGCAGAAGTAGAATTAGAGTAATTAGTCAGTTCTGCAGTAGTATAAGGGGCATCACCAGATTCTGCATCTGCTAAGGAGATGTGATAGGTTTCTGTTACATTTTGCGAACTAAAATAATCGTCTATGTAAGAGGTAATATCAAAGACCTCGATCATATCACCAGGATTGACATAATCACAAATTTCGTAATCGATAACTTCAATTAAAGCCAGAGGATAAACAATAAGACCTTGAACAGAAGTTGAATAACAACCTTCTGCATTTTCTAGACGAATAATAAGTTCTTGGGTATTTGGACTAGTAGTATTTTCATAGTCCAAAGGTAACACCCCAGCAGCAGTGTCTGCCTGTTCTTGAGTTTGATGAAAGGTAACCGATGTAGTATTCGGTTGTTCGCTAAGTATATAGTCTTGAACTAAACTTAAGTCAAAAGATCCAACACCATCATAATCATCATCACACACTTCAATAATAGCAAGATCAATTACTTCAGGAATAGGGTTTACTACAAGTTCTAGGGTAGTGGTAGCAAAACAGAAAGTTTCCATATTTGTTAAACGAGCAAATATGATTTGAGAATTTGGACTATTTATATTAGAATAAGGTTCTGTAATAGGATTGTCAGCATTATCTGCGTCAACTTGCGTCTCGTGATAGGAAACCGTGACGTTAGATTCACCAGCTGTTAATAATTCATCTGTTTTTTGAGATAAATCAAAGATATCTATACCATCATAATCATTATCACACTCCTCAAATGGAGTTGGGATTGTAATGATAGGAGGATTAATTGTATTAATTTCAAAGCTAGTTGTAGTAAAACAATTAGAAGATTCTTCTACAAGTCTTACGTATATAGGTTGAGAATAGTTAATTGTATTAATAAAGCTTTCAGGGTTTTCAATTACATCAATATTGTTTTCAGCATTCTCTAGTAATTCAAAGTAAGTAATCTCATAAGTCCCTGTAAGTAAGTTGGATAAAATACTAGTTTGCTCTGTTAAATCAAATATTCCTATACCATCTACTGTATTATTATCACAACTAAATAGTGGTAAGGGACTATCAACAGTTTCAGGAATAAAAAATTCAATTAGTATATCGTCTGTGATAGTACAGTCAGTAGCATATTCAATTTCTACAGAGTAAGTAGCAGTTTCACTTAGTAGTAGTGAACTTTCATTTTCATCAATAATAACATCTCCATCTTTGTACCAAGTATACGATAGCGCATTTTCAATTTGCGCATCTAAAGTAAACTCCGTACCAATACATGGCGCGTTTGGAGAATCCATAAAAATATCTTCCCCTATATTGTAGCTAATATCAAAACTTCCAGCTTCCAAAAATACTGCAGAGTCTAACAGATTATCAGTTGCATCTGCTACTGCCAATTTAATATTATACGTTTCACCAATATTTACTTCAGACTGAGCAGTAAAGGCTCTTGTGTAACCGTCATAGGCTATTGGGCCTACACCTATATCTACATATTCACCAAAATATTCTGGATTAGCGGCATCATTTTCGTCAACAACCCCATCACTATTGCAATCAGAATTTGCAGGATGAATATTTGTAATAGCTATTGGAATATCTGTATCCGGAATTACAGCTAGATTAGTGGTTACTCCATTTTCGTTTGTTAGAAAGAAACCAAAAACATCTGAAAAATTACATTCAAAACCTGCTTGATCATACTCCTCAGATGCCATTATAAATCTAAAGCTTAAAGTGGTTGCCAAAGGGATAAAATCAAACTCTATTACAGAAGCGTTTTCTGTATTCCCGTCTAATAAATTAGTAAGATCTTCATCTCCTGGCCATCCGAAACCTCCACTATCTTGGGGACCTCCTTGGCCACTCCCTGAATTTGGTCCAGTTCCTAAATTAGCGTCTCCGGATGATAATATTAACCCTTCTGAAAATTCGAAACTATCAGATATTTCACTAAAATATCCAATACCATTTACATCATTAAAATTAGTTCCAGTTGAAAAAGTTATATTAGAAATATTTGAACACTCGTCATTTATTAATATTTCTGTTACCAGTTCCTCTACAGTATAAGTACACTGATCAACCGTTACATTTGGAGCAACAGGTGTGGGTGCAGGAATAAATATAGCAGGAACTTCAAGTCTATCGTAGTTATCACATATTCCAGGTGCAAAAGGAGAGATAAAATATGAAGTAGTTTCAGTAATATCAGGATTATAAGTTGTTCCTGTAGAAACTAAATCTCCACCAATCACACTTTCATACCAATAAACTTCACCACTTCCAATATTTGACGAAGCTTCTAAACCTGTGAATTCGTTAGCACATGCATTAAAAACATTTATTTCAACAATGGGAGCCAGTAGACTTGTACTGGATGATAAATTTAAAATTGGATCTCCTTCCATTCCACCATATTCTACTATATATCCTTTGGATTCATAAGATGCACTACCAGGACTAGCATCATTATCTAAATCATTCCAAGTACCAATTGCTCCAACTGAAGGAGATGTTACGTGAGCATAGCTTTCAGAGTTAAAACCCGCACCACTATCATTTGGTTCTTGACTTCCGTTCCAATTAGAATACATTAAATTACCAGTAGGAGTTCCATCAATATTTCCATCAATGGTTTCAGCAACTGCTGAACCACCATTAACACTTCCAAGTCCACTCCAAAATTGAACTCCTGTATTGTTATTTTTCTCTCCCTCAGGTCCTGTAACCCATCTCCAATCACCATCAGTAGCTGCATCATTAGCTCCAATCCAACCAACATCATTAGTTTGGACAGCAGCAATTTGATTTTCTTCTGCACTTGTAATTGTAGCTAAATATCCTTGTAAACCATAATAAGTTAAATTTTCAGCTAAACCTTTAGCTTCTGTCCAAAAAACATTTAAATCTTCGTAATAAACATAATAATGTCCAGTTTCTTCTAAGTAATTAGCATCTCCAATCGTAAAAGAAAAAGATTTATCTATTGGGTTATTATTTGTACTACTAAATCTAACATCATATACTGCAGCAATGATATCCGTATATAGTGCATCTGCACCTCCAGGCCCTTTTAATTCTAATTTTCCTGTAACAGGGTCCCAAGATTCTTGAATTCCTTGGTGTACACCAGTCAAAGTAAGTTCGTCTTCCCCTTGGACATAACCCTCTGATATTTGTATGTATAAAGCCTCTATAGAATCATCATCGGGATCTGTTATATTAAAAGATGTTACTATGGCCTGTTCAGTTAAAGGACAGTAAAACTCATTTCCTTCAGAAAATATTTCTGGAGGTAGATTGCCGTCTTGTGAATAGATACTTTGGGAAATCAATAAAAGAAAAAAAAGAATTTTTTTTATCATATTAAGTTTACTGATTTATGAACGAATCCAAAAGTAGTAATTATTTTTAATAACACTTCAATTAGTATGCCAAATTAACATCATTTTTTAATCGATATAAATCCTATATATAGTTGGTCAAAACATTAAGGTTAATTACTTTTGCTTTGCTAATAATTAATATAAGTAGAATGAATTTACACGAATATCAAGGTAAAGAAATGTTAAGTAGTTTTGGAGTACGTATTCAAAGAGGCTTAGTCGCTCAAAATTCTGATGAAGCAGTAGATTGTGCTAAAAAATTAACGGAGTCAACCGGAACTAGCTGGTTTGTAGTTAAAGCACAAGTTCATGCAGGTGGTCGTGGTAAAGGTGGTGGTGTTAAATTAGCAAAGAGTCTTGATGAAGTAAAATCTATTTCAAATGATATTATTGGAATGAATTTAGTTACTCCTCAAACCTCTGCTGATGGGAAAAAAGTTCATCAAGTATTAGTAGCTGAAGATGTTTATTACCCAGGAGAATCAGAGACAAGTGAATTTTATATGTCAGTTTTATTAAATAGAGCTACAGGTAATAACATGATTATGTATTCTACAGAAGGAGGTATGGACATAGAAACAGTTGCAGAAGAAACACCTCATTTAATTCATACAACTGATATTGACCCATCTACGGGTATTTTACCATTTCAAGCTCGTCAAGTTGCATTTAATTTAGGATTAAGTGGTCTGGCGTTTAAGGAAATGACAAAGTTTGTTGTTTCTCTTTACAATGCATATGACAAATCGGATTCTTCCTTATTTGAAATTAATCCAGTACTAAAAACAAGTGATAACAAAATTTTAGCTGTGGATGCTAAAGTGACCATTGATGATAATGCATTATTTAGACATAAAGATTATTTAGCTCTTAGAGATTTTAGAGAAGAAAATCCTATTGAAGTAGAAGCAAACAAAGCTGGATTGAATTATGTTGATCTAGATGGAAATGTTGGGTGTATGGTAAATGGAGCAGGTTTAGCAATGGCAACAATGGATCTTATAAAACAATCTGGTGGTGAGCCAGCTAACTTTTTAGATGTTGGGGGTACTGCTGATGCTGAGAGAGTAGAAATCGCCTTTAGAATTATACTAAGAGACCCTAGTGTAAAAGCAATTTTAGTTAATATTTTTGGTGGTATAGTAAGATGTGATAGAGTAGCCCAAGGAATTGTAGATGCTTATAATAATATGAAAGATTCGATTCATATTCCGATTATAGTTAGACTCCAAGGTACAAATGCTGATTTAGCTAAGAAAATAATTGATAATTCTGGTTTAGATGTTCAAAGCGCAGTAGAATTTGAAGAAGCTGCACAGAAAGTTAAAGAAGTATTAGCTAGCTAAATTTTTTCGACTTTACTACTTGTAATTCTTTTATTTGATCTCTATAATTTGCTGCCTGTAGGAAGTCTAAGTTTTTAGCAGAATCTTCCATAAGTTTTCTAACTTCCCTTATTTTTTTATCAACTTCTTTTTTGTTTATAAAATGCTGATTTCTGCTATTTATTATATCTAATTTTGCAGATTCTGCTTCTTTGTTTTTTGTTAGAGCATTATTAAGAGATTTTTTTATTGCAGTAGGAGTAATGTTATTTTTCTTATTATAATCCATCTGCTTTTTTCTTCGATAAGTAGTTTCATCTATAGTCTTTTGCATACTTTTCGTAATTCTATCTGCATACATTATTGCTCTACCGTTTAAATGTCTAGCAGCTCTACCTACAGTCTGAGTTAAAGCTCTAGCAGATCTTAAAAAACCTTCTTTATCGGCATCTATAATAGCAACTAAGGACACTTCTGGTAAATCAAGTCCTTCTCTTAATAAATTAACGCCAACAAGTACATCAAAAATCCCCTCTCTTAATTCCTGCATTATTTCTACTCTCTCAAGAGTATCAACATCACTGTGAATATATCTTGTTCTAATATCTATTTTGGATAAATATTTAGTTAGCTCCTCCGCCATTCTTTTGGTAAGTGTAGTTACTAATATTCTTTCGTCTTTTTCAACCCTTATATTAATCTCATTGATTAAATCATCAATTTGATTTTTACTAGGTTTTACTTCAATTATGGGATCTAGTAGCCCGGTAGGTCGAATAAGTTGTTCTGTGTAAAGCCCTTCAGTTTTTGAGAGTTCATAATCTGCTGGAGTAGCACTAACATAAATTACATTTTTTTGTAAACTTTCAAATTCTTCAAACTTTAACGGTCTATTATCCATGGCTGCAGGAAGTCTGAATCCATAATCAACAAGGTTTTCTTTTCTACTTCTATCACCACCATACATTGCATGAACCTGGGAAACAGTTACATGACTTTCGTCAATTATCATTAAGTAGTCCTCAGGAAAATAGTCCAATAAACAAAAAGGTCTTGTTCCAGGATCTCTTCCATCTAGATATCTGGAATAATTTTCAATTCCTGAGCAATAGCCTAGCTCTCTAATCATTTCTAAATCAAACTCAGTTCTTTCCTTTAATCTCTTAGCTTCTAGGTGTTTTCCTATTTCTTTAAAATAATCATGCTGTAACACTAAATCATCTTGAATATTTTTAATTGCATTTTGTAATATATCAGGAGACGTGACAAATATGTTAGCAGGAAAAATATTCAATGTATGAAAACCTTCAATTTTATTATTACTAATAGGATCAAAGGATTCTATTTCCTCAATCTCATCACCAAAAAAATGAATCCTATATGCTTCATCAGCATATCCAGGAAAGACATCAATTGTATCTCCTTTTATTCTAAAATTACCTCTATTAAAATCTGCTTCAGTTCTTGAATATAGACTTTGAACTAATCTATGTAGTAGTTTAGTCCTTGTTATTTTTTGATCTACAGAAAGTTCAATTATATTTTTTTGAAACTCAACTGGGTTACCAATTCCATACAAGCATGAAACCGACGCTATAACTATAATATCACGCCTGCCAGAAAGTAGGGAGGATGTGGTACTTAATCTAAGCTTTTCGATTTCTTCATTAATGGACAAATCTTTTTCTATATAGGTCCCACTTACAGGCATATAGGCCTCTGGCTGATAATAGTCATAATAAGAGACAAAGTATTCAACAGCATTTTCAGGAAAAAACTGCTTGAACTCTGAATATAATTGTGCTGCTAAAGTTTTATTATGAGCTAAAACTAATGTTGGTCGTTGAACATTCTCTATAACATTTGCAACCGTAAATGTTTTCCCAGAACCTGTTACCCCTAGTAGAGTTTGATACCTTTCGTTAGACTCAATTCCTTTTGTTAACTGACCTATTGCATTAGGCTGGTCACCAGTTGGTTTAAAATCAGAGTGTATCTTAAATTCCATTTAAAATAAATAATTAGGTTTAATTATAAAAATCATCATAGTTGTTATAATCTCCTAGTTCATCCTCAGAATCTTCGTCTTCAAAAGTGTTTTCAGCCTTAAAGTTTTTTTCAGGTACTTTAGTAGGTATTTGACCATTTGAGTAAATTAAATTAGGGTAATTCACACCAGTTGTTTGTTCCACTACTTCCACTAATTCAATTAAAAATGTCCATAGATTTAAAAAATCATAGACATAAATTAATCTAGTTTTAGTCTTATCGATTATACTTTCTAGCAATATATCACTCATTAGCCTATTGGTTTGACCTAAATCTCCAAGGTCAAATAATGAAATTTCCTCACCTTGATTCCACTCCTTATCTGTTAAATAAAAAGAAGCCATTTCATTGCCTTCAAAACCAAAAGATTGTGTGATTGTGTTATGAAAATCCTCTAAGTTACTAGTTTTATCTAATTCAATATCTCTAAAAATATCATCTTCAGTATCGTTATCTAATATTACTCTTAATCTGTAAATCATTATAGTTCTATTTGTTTAATTGACTTATTTCTAAGTAAATACTCTAGTAAAATATAAAATTGTAATCCAAATATTATTGTTGCTATTACCAAGTGTATGGGTTGGCTTAGTACAGGGAAGTCAAAATAGTACATTAAAATTCCTGTTAAAATTTCTACCCCAATTAAAATAATTACGTAGCTAAGCTTATTAAAGCCTAACCTTAATTTTTTATTAAGATAAAACAAATAAAAGTTTACTAGTAATACTACAATTGAGAAGCTTCTGTGTATATAAAATTTTATTGGAACATCGGTCAGCCAATTCGCTTTATCGTAACCAATTGATTTTACCTTTTCATCTACAAATTCTCTCACCTGTGTTCCTAAAACTACCTGAATTAATGTAAGTACAATAGAAAAAATAACAAGGTTTTTAAAAAGTTTGTTATTTACAAAATCACCTTTTTTAGTTTGTACTATTAAACCTAAAATTAAGCCTACAATGACCAAAGCCATTAACATGTGTATAGTTATTTTATATGGTGCTAAATTCGAATCTACTACTGTTTTTCCAAGCCATGCCTGAAAAGCCATTCCTGCTACTGTTAAGATGGATATTATTGTAAGGTATTTGTAATCTTTCCAATAGTAAATGCTAATTAGAGTAAAAATCAGTATTGGTATTCCAGCTAAAGCGCCAATTAGTCTATTAATGTATTCTATCCATGTGTGCACTGGGTCGTATACAACATAATCATGTTTTTCATACAAACTCCAATTACTTAATTTAATAAATTCATTAGATTTAAAATCTTTTGTTGCTGTATAAAGATTTTCAGAATTTAAAATTATCATTTCACCCTTACTATAATCATGAAAGGATATAAATAGTAGTTCACTTTCTTGGGTAGGAGGGATCAAGTAGCCAAAACATTTTGGCCAGTCTGGACATCCCATCCCAGAGCCAGTCATTCTAACTATTGCACCAGCAACGATTACAAGGTATATTAAAACTAATGAGGTTTTAGTAAGTCGGTTGAACAGTTTATTCATTCTTTTAAACCTAGTTTTTTTGCTTCTCTAATCATTAAATCATAAGCAGCATTATATTCATTTGGAATATCACCCTCTAAGATTGCTTCTTTTATTATTTCCTTTAATGTTCCAATAACTTTGGAAGGTTTTAGACTAAATTTAGTCATTATTTCTTCTCCTGAAATTGGAGGTTGAAAATTTCTTATGCTATCTCTTTCTTCAACTTCAATAATTTTATTTCTTACTAGTTTGAAGTTGTTGTGGTATTTATCAAATTTTTTTTCATTTTTAGTTGTGATATCAGCTTCACAGAGTGTCATAAGGTCATCCACGTATTCGCCAGCATCAAATACTAATCTTCTAACTGCAGAATCTGTAACAATATCTTGTGCTAAAACAATCGGTCTAGAACTCATAAATACGAGCTTTTGAACATATTTCATTTTATCATTTAATGGTAGTTTTATCCTTTTAAATAAATGATATACCATTTTGGACCCTTCAAACTCATGTCCATGAAATGTCCATCCAATTTTTTTACTAAATCTCTTGGTTGGTGCTTTTCCAATATCATGAAGAAGAGCAGCCCATCTTAACCATAAATCATCAGTGTGTTTACAAATATTATCTAAAACTTCCAGAGTATGATAGAAGTTATCTTTGTGAGTTTGACCCTCAATTTCATCAATCCCTTTTAAAGAAGTTATCTCAGGAAGTATGTATTTTAATAGTCCACATTTATCTAATAAAATAAACCCTGTAGACGGCTTATCGGTAAGTAATATTTTATTTAACTCAACAATAATTCTTTCTTTTGTAATTATTTCTATTCTAGAGGACAAACTTTGGATTGAATTTAGAGACTCATCATTAATTTTAAAACCAAGTTTAGTAGCAAAACGAATTGCTCTAAGCATTCTTAGAGGGTCATCGTTGTATGTGATTTTGGGATCTAGAGGAGTTCTTATAATTTTGTTCTGAATATCTTCTAATCCGCTAAAAGGATCCAATAAAGCACCATAATTAGCCTTGGTTAGACTAAATGCCATGGAATTAATTGTAAAATCTCTTCTGTTTTGATCGTCTTCTAAGGATCCAATACTTATTTTGGGGTTTCTGCTTTCTAGACTATAAGATTCTTTTCTAGCACCAACAAACTCAATTTCCATGTCGTTGTATTTAAACATAGCAGTGCCATAGGTTTTAAAAACGGTAACATGAGGAGTATTTTTTAACTTACTAGAAACATAATTCGCAAAATTCACACCGTCTCCAACAACAACAATATCGATATCTTTAGGAGTTGATTTTTTAATTATGTAATCCCTTACAAAACCTCCAATTACATAACATTCCATACCTAATTCATCCGCACAACTACAGATATGATTGAATATATTATTTTCTAAAGCTTCTTTGTAAATCATTTCTTTAATCTGTTACCTAATTTTTGAAATTGTACCATCTAAATTAATTTTAATAATTGAAGATGCTGAATTGCAAGATTTAGTACTTGGCAAATTTACGACATAGTCAACTTCTTTTAAAATCTTGGTATTGATTTCTTTTAGATTATATGCAGATTTATAACCGCTTAGATTCGCGGAAGTAGATACAATAGGTTTTTTAAGTTTATCAATTAATCTTTTACAGAATTCATTATCTACTATTCGAAAACCTATACTATCATTTTCACCCAGTAATAACCTAGAAACATTAACTGAATGGTTATAAATTATGGTTGTTGGCAATACGGCCTCTTGTAATATTTTAGTTGATTCTTTTGGTACGGATTTAAGATAGTTTTTTAACATCAAGTGATCGTTAACTAAGCAGAGCATAGGGTTTGAAGAATTCCTTTGCTTTATTTTATAAACTTTTTTTATCGCTTCTTCATTAGTAGCATCACAGCCTATTCCCCATACTGTATCAGTAGGGTACACTATAACTCCTCCATTTTCTAAAACTTTACAGGCTTTTTCAACCTCTTTTATAATAATATCACTCATTAATAAATATATTTACAACAAATATAAAAATAACCATTTGATAAAAGTTAAATTAATAAATACTGATTATACTATTTATTCTGACGTTATTGAAAATCTTATCAATAATTTCTCAAAATCTGGAGATGTAATTAAGGATTCCAGGAATGTGATAAAATCCTATGAGTCTGATATAGTTACTTTTAATATCAAATCATTTAAAATACCGAATATTTTTAATGCTTTCATCTACAATAACTTGCGGGCTAGTAAAGCAGAGAGATCTTATAAGTTTGCCCAAAAATTATTAAATCTTGGTATTAAAACTCCTGAGCCAATTGCATATTTTGAATTTAAAACCAGGTTTTTTTTAAGAAACAGTTTTTATATATCCAAGCAACTAGATTATGACTTTACAATTAGAGAAGTAATCAAAGACGATAATTTCAAAGATAGAATACAGATTTTAAAAATGTTTTCAAGATTTACTTATAAGTTACATGAAAATAATATTAATTACTTGGATCATTCCCCAGGAAATACCTTAATTAAATTTAATAATAACGAGTACGAATTTTATTTAATAGATTTAAACAGGATGCAATTTAAAAAAATGAGTTTTGACGATAGAATGCAAAATTTTAATAGACTCACTAAAGATTCTAGTGTAATTAAAATCTTCAGCAAAGAATATGCTATTTTAATTAATCAAAATATTGACTTAGTTTACAATAAAATGTTGAGTTATTCAGAGAAGTTTTTTTCTAACAGAGAAAGAACAAAAAAATTAAAGAAGCGTTATTTTTAATTCCCAAATATCTTATAGATTTTTAATCTTCTAAAAAAAGATAATTCTCTTTTTTTAGGAACCCCAAATTTTGTAATATAACTCTGTACTGCTTCTACCATTCTATAAGATGACTTACCGTCGGTATAGGGGTGGTAGTTTTTAATTAGTTCATCTCTTTCTTTAGAAAAAGCTCCTTTTTTTAAATTATTCTCTACTAGAGATTTTAGTAATTTATATTTTTTAGAATCTTCCCAATATTTAATTTGGGCTATGTTATTAAATGTAATAACGGGTTTATTTAAAAGGCTAAATTCATAAATAACAGAGGATGTATCACTGATTAATAAGTCAGATATTTTTAATAAATCCGTTATATCATTATCATTAAAAATTAAAATATTTTTGTTTTCTATTGCTAAATTTTCATACTCATTTTTTAATGATTTGCTCATCAGTGGGTGAAACTTTATGATTATTAGAAAAATAGTGTCTTTAGAGATAGATATTAATTCTTTTTGTAAATAAGGGGCTGAAGTTAATTTAGGTGAAAAAGTAGGTGCATACAGCAGTATTTTTTCTTTACTGTAAGTTTTTAACAGTTCTATTTTTTTATTATTTAAATCGGAATTTTCTATAAACAGATTATCTATTCTAGACCAACCTGTTTCAGTCACTTCAAAATCTTGGTGTTTTTTTCTTTTTTCAATAAATTTTTTCGTGAAATATGGACCTTGAGTAAGATACAAGTCAAAGTAATTTCTTATCCTGAAATGACCTTTTTTTTCTCCTGCAAAACCATGAAAAACTTGAGTCTTAACTCCTTTTAAGTAGTGAGGAACAGCATTTCCACAAACGAAAATAGCTTCACTATTATAATTCTTTAGCTCTTTTATGCTACTGGAGTGTGGTTCAGCTTTATAAGGGAAGTCTCCCAATATTTTTTTATCTATATACCAAATGTAATCATGATTTAGAGCTTTAAGCTCTTTTCTAATCGGCTCTAAAATTCCAAATGCATATTTATTTTTACAAAATAGAATTGAATTCATTAGATTAAATTATTTGCATTTTTAAGATCTTCTTCAAAATCAATTTCTATGCAATTAAACTCCGAAATATCTACTGGTTTTATTTTAAAGCCATCTTTTTCAATAGATACTTCCAATGCTCTTTCGAAATAGTCATTGTCATCACACTCTTCAAGTCTTTTAATAAATGAATCTATATATTTTGAAGAGATAAAATTTATTCCAACAGCTTCTCCTAATCCATTTTCTACTGTCTTAGATAATTCATCGATATAATTATCCTTTAAAGTGTATTTAACTTCTTCTTCAGCAACTTTGCTTGTATTAACAGCAACAAATGACACATCTTTATCAATATATTCCTTTAATTTTATTAATATGTTTTTATCAAAAACAATATCTCCGTTCATCCAAAGTATAGAGTGATCTTTATTTTTTTTAATTGCTTTTAATAAACTTTTGGCTGTATTAGTTTGATCAAAATACTGATTATAGACATAGGTTAAGTCTGGGAAACTTTCCATTATTAAATCTTTTTTAAAGCCAACTACAAGATTTACTAAATCTAAACTGTATGAGAACGAGATATTTTCAGTCATCATTTGCATGATGCTTTTATGGTTTTTAAGTTTTGTTAAAGGTTTTGGAAAAGGATTACCTAACCTTGATCCTATCCCAGCAGCTAAAATTATAATCTTCATATTAATATTTATTATTCTTCAAAGTTATAATAATTAATTTGAATGTTATCTTAAGATATGTTTTTTGTAATTTTGATTAATAATAAAATTATGGAAAAGAAATATTTACTCTCATTAGTAACAAGATACACAGATATTCAGCTAAATTTTGTTGATTCCACTTGCTTTTCAATTCATTGTTCCAAGGTTTTTTCTTCCAATATAGTTGATTTGTTAAATGAACTTTTTGATAAATACGGAAATAATATATCGATTGTCTTTAAGAATAAAACAACTATCTCCGTAAACTCTATCTCAGCTAAGAAAAAGTACAATACAATGTATACCACTGGCTGTTTTGATATTTTTCATTATGGTCACCTAAACATACTAACTAAATCAAAAGAATTGTGTCATCAATTAATAGTTGGAGTTTCAACAGATGAATTAATACTTCAAGAAAAAGGTAAGCTTCCTGTTATTCCATTTAAAGAGAGAGTTAAAATTATTGAATCTATTAAATATGTTGATTTAGTAGTTCCTCAAATTAATAAAAACAAGCAAGAGGCTATTGATAAATATACTATTGATGCAATTTCAGTTGGAGATGATTGGAAAGGTAGATACCCAGAAACTTCTTGTCCGGTTGAATACTTTAGTTATACACCCAGTGTTAGTAGTACTATCCTTAAAGATTTATTATCAATAAATAAAGTTTAATTTAACGCTTTATCATCTGTAAAAGTATTCCATTCTTTTACAGGCTTTTTCCAATCCCCATATCTATAGGTTAAGTATTCCTCTGTTAACATCGGAATAGAAAATAAATAGTCTTTAAATTTTATTGTTTGCTGGTTAGCATAGTATTTTGAAGGGACATTTTTAGTAGTGTTACCAATCATCCAATAGGTATTTTCTTTTTTAGGGTATTTAACAAATATTTCTAGACAAACTGAGCCTTTTAATAGGTTAAAAAACCTTTTATTTCTGATTTTAATTATTCTAATATCTCCTCTGTTAAAAAACTCAGATGTACTATCAAATTTTCGAACCCTAACACGTAAGTTTTTTGACTTTAAATTTATTATTAAATCATCAATTTTAGATACTTCTGAGCTGTTTATTGATAAATCTAGATCGTTGTCCCAAGGCAATAGCCTAGATTCTCTTTTTATACCTAATAAAGTCCCACCCTCAAGCCAATAGTTAACAGATAAAATATTTAAAGACTTAGCTACATCAAGAAGCAGTGATTCAGCGATCTCTTTATTCTTATTTGATAATGTAATTTTATATGCCAATTATATGTTTTTTAATAAAAATTGATAAACCTTATCATTAGAATCCTTTGGATTATAATGATGTGTCTTTATTCCAATAGACATTGCAGATTGGACTGCTTCATAATTGTGTTCAATATATATCAAATTAGTATTACTTAGATTGTATTTTTCAATAAGTAGTTTGAAATACAAAGAGTCGTCCTTATTTGGATTGTGTGAAAGACTAAATACATCATATGGCATTTCTACTATGCCGTATTTAATTAGTTCGTTAATGTTAGCATTCGTTAAAATAATCTTACGATTTTCAAATTTCTCTAATAAGTTATATAAATCAATATCTAACTTTTTGTTTTTAACAAGAGTATTCCAAGCATCAATTAAAATTATTTTCATAATACTTAAACAGCTAAATTGTGTTCTCTTAAAACTTGGTTTAAGGATGTTTTTTTATCAGTACTTTCTTTTCTTTTTCCTATAATAAGAGCACAAGGAACATTGTAGGTTCCAGCATTAAATTTTTTTGGAAATGAGCCAGGAATAACAACTGATCTTTCTGGTATTTCTCCTTTAATTTCAACAGCATCATTATTTGTTACATCAATAATCTTTGTAGATGCTGTTAAAACAACATTAGCACCCAAAACAGCTTCTTTTCTAATAATTACACCTTCTACAATGATACTTCTAGATCCTAAAAATACATTATCTTCTATAATTACTGGAGTTGCTTGTAAAGGCTCTAAAACCCCTCCAATTCCTACTCCACCAGATATATGTACATTCTCTCCTATTTGCGCACAACTACCGACTGTTGCCCATGTGTCAACCATTGTACCCTTACCAATGTAAGCACCTATATTTACATAGCTAGGCATAAGTATACAGCCGCTTGAAATAAACGATCCGTATCTAGATATTGCACTAGGGACAACTCTTATACCTTTTTTAGCATAATCTCGTTTTAATGGAATCTTGTCATGAAACTCCATTGGACCAGCATGTAGAGTGGTCATATTATTAATCGGAAAATATAATAAAACAGCTTTCTTAATCCATTCATTGACTATCCATTTAGAGCCCTCACAGTGAGCTACTCTTAACTCTCCAGAGTCAAGTAGTTCAATTGTATCATTAATAGCTTTAACAATGTTTAAATCATTTAATAAGCTTCTATCGTCCCACGCTGATTCTATTTTTTGTTTTAAATCCATTTTTATAGTTATATAAACAAATATAATTCTATTATATAATCATTTAATAAAGTATGAATAAAAAATACTTATTTTTTTGAGTTATACTATATTTGTAAACAATATGCCAAGAATATTATCTATTGATTTTGGTTCTAAGAGATGTGGGATTGCAGTAACTGATGAAAGTCAGATAATTGCTTCCGGTCTTAAAACTGTTAAAACTGAAAATTTAATTCATTTTTTAAAAGATTATTTTAAAGAAGAAGAAGTTAATCTTATTGTTGTCGGTTTACCAAAAAACATGAATAATGAAGAATCCTCAATTGAGCCTTTGATATTAAAGTATATTAAAACCATTAATACTACTTTTCCTTTAGTAAAGACTGACAGGTTTGATGAAAGATTTACTTCAAAACTGGCTTTTCAAGCTATGATTGATGGGGGCTTAAAAAAAAAGCAAAGAAGAAATAAAGAGACTATAGACATGATTAGTGCTACGATAATTCTTCAGGATTATTTACAGAGCAAAATTTTTTAATTACTTAATCATTGTATAAATAAGTATTGTATTTTTGCAAAAAATTAATAGTTTTATGTTGTTACCTATTATAGCTTACGGACACCCTGTCTTAAAAAGAAAAGCTGAAGTTATCTCTAAAGATTATCCTAAATTAAAGGAACTTATTGACAATATGTTTGAAACAATGTATAACGCAAGTGGAGTTGGTATAGCCGCACCTCAAATAGGTCAATCTATTAGACTTTTTATAGTGGATACTACTCCGTTTTCAGAGGATGATAGTTTAAGTGATAACGAAAGAAATCAACTGAAATCCTTCAAAAAAATCTTTATAAATCCAGAAATAATTGAAGAGTCAGGTGATGATTGGAGTTTTGATGAAGGTTGTTTAAGTATACCAAACATAAGAGAAAGTGTTTTAAGACAGCCTGAAATTAAAATTCAATATTTTGACGAAAATTTCATCAAACATGTACAATCATTTGACGGTTTATTGGCTAGAGTAATTCAGCACGAATATGATCATGTTGAAGGAATTTTATTTACTGATAAATTATCTAGTTTTAAAAAGCAATTACTTAAAAAAAAATTACTCAAGATTTCTTCGGGTAAATTAAGTTTTGATTACGAAATGGAGTTTTATAAAAGTTCAAAAAAGAGATAAGTGTTTAAAAATTACACCAAAGAATTTAGTTATAATCTAAAGTTATCATTGCCAGTTATGTTGGGAATGCTAGGTCATACTTTAGTTAGTCTTGTAGACAATATTATGGTTGGTAAATTAGATCCTACTAATCTTGCTGCAGTTTCTTTAGGCAATAGTTTTATTTTTATTGGCATGGCTATTGGGATAGGATTCTCATCAGCAATTACTCCTTTAGTTGCCGAGGCAGACTCAGAGGGCAATCAAGAAAAATTACAATCGACTTTTATTCATGGAATAGTTTTGTGTACAGCGCTTAGTTTAGTCTTATTTTTATCAATTTTCCTGTTTAAAGATATAATGCTATTAATGAACCAGCCTAAAGAAGTCGTGGTGCTAGCACTACCTTATTTAGAACTAGTTGTCATATCTTTAATTCCCCTTCTTATATTTCAAGCTTTCAAGCAATTTTTTGATGGGCTATCTCTTACAATTTACCCTATGTATGCTGCTATTATTGCAAATGTTATTAATGTGATAATTAACTATATATTAATTTTTGGAAAATTTGGATTTCCTCAAATGGGTATTATCGGTGCTGCAATTGGCACTTTAGTATCTAGAACAATAATGCTCATATTTTTAATACTAATTATCAAATATAATAATAGAATAAAAAAGAGATTAAGTAATCTTTGGGCTATAAAATTTGATAAACTAATGTTTAAAAAGATTTTAAGTATTGGTATTCCAAGTTCTATGCAGATGGTATTTGAGGTTGTTTTCTTTACTACTGCAATTTGGCTAAGTGGTTTACTAGGTGAAAACTCACAATCTGCTAACCAAATAGCTTTAAATTTATCCTCGATGACCTTTATGATTGCCAGTGGTCTTGGAGTTTCAGCAATGGTAAGGGTAGGTAATCAAAAAGGGTTGAGGAATTATGTTGATTTAAGAAGAATTTCTTTTTCTATTCTCTTATTAGGATTGCTACTGGCTTTATTTTTCGCGCTCTGTTTTATATTTTTAAATGATTTACTTCCATATATCTATATAGATTTAAATAACCCTTTAAACTATGAAGATAACTTACAGGTAATTAGTATAACTTCTAAATTACTTATTATAGCTGCTATTTATCAAATATCTGATACTATTCAAGTTATTATTCTAGCTGCACTAAGGGGTATGCAAGATGTAAAGATACCTACGGTAATCACTTTTGTTTCTTATTGGTTAATAGGTTTTCCTGTTAGTTATTTCTTAGGTTCTGAAGAGATGCTTGGTAGTCAAGGGATTTGGATTGGACTATTAACAGGTTTAACAACCGCGGCAGTTTTATTGTATATTAGGTTTGATATTTTAACTAAAAAATTAATTTTAAATAATTAACACATGGATTTACCTAAGTTTATACTTGGAGATAACACTGATTTTCCTGACTCAATTTTTATTATACATACTGATTATCCTAGATTTATTCTAAATCTTGAAAATGATTCTATTAAATGGTTTGAGAATTTTAGTGAATTAGATGAGGAAGAACTTTTAGCACAAACAAAAGAACTTATTGACGAGGCATCTGATTTTTACGACAGAGAAGTTAGTAGATATAAATAATTATGTTAGAACAGTTTTTACAGTTTGATAGAGATTTATTAATTTATTTAAATAATCTTGGCTCTGATAATTGGGATTTATTATGGCTAATAATTACTGATAAGCTAACTTTTTTACCTTTTTTTTTAATAATTATTTACTTTATATATAAGAAATTCACAATCAAAGAATTATTATTTATTTTGTTAACCATAGCATTATTAATATTATTTACTGATCAATTCACTAATTTAATTAAAGATTCTTTCCAAAGACTTAGACCTTGTCGTGATGATTCTATTAATTTCTTTCTAAGATCGATTGATGTAAGGTGTGGTAAGTTTGGATTCTTTTCAGCTCATGCAGCAAACTCTATGGCTGTTTCCGTCTTTTTGTATAAGCTATTTAAGAACTTTAAAATTCTAAATTATTTTCTTATTTGTTGGGTAATTGTTTTTTCATATAGTAGGATATACCTTGGTGTCCATTTCCCTGTAGATATATTATTTGGATTAATATTTGGATTCTTTTTTGGTAGTATTGCTTACAAACTATTTAATAAATTTTCAGTTGCAAGTTAGTTAAACCTGATTGTCTTTAATTTGATAATCTATATACTTATTCTTTATCCATAAGTAAGCTATACAATCAATTAATGGCTCTATTAGCCTATTAAAAAATCCATATTTAGCTTTGCCAGCTTTTCTAGGGTAATGTTTAATAAGAACTTGACTTACTTTTCCGTTCTGTAAAAGAATCATTGCAGGTAAAAACCTGTGAAGGCCTTTAAACATAGGTATTTTTTTAGCAAAACTAGTTCTAATTATTTTTAAAGGGCAACCTGTGTCTATTATTTCATCTCTTGTAAATAATCTTCTTATTTTATTAGCAATAAATGACGAGGCACTTTTAATGATAGAATCTTTTCTTATCTTTCTGTATCCAGTAACTAAATCATTCTTATCAATTTTTTTTAGTAATAGATTAAAATCTTCTGGATTAGTTTGCAGGTCAGCATCTATATACCCTATTAAGGTAGTTTCAGCATAATCAAAACCAGCTTTAATAGCTGTACTTAGACCGTGATTTTTTTTAAAGCTAATTAACTTAAATTTTTTTTTCGATTCACAAATTTTCCTAAGAATATCCTCACTATTATCTGTAGACCCATCATTTATAAATAAGACTTGAGAATCCACTATTGATATCTTTAAAAATTTACTTAACTCATTATCGAGTCTTTGAATATTTTCTTCTTCGTTAAATAGAGGGATAATAATTGTTAACGTTTCTCTCATTCTACTTACTAGAATTGATGATTAATTCAGCTGCTGCTAAGACTGTTGTTTGATTACTTTCTAATAGTTTTATCTGATTTTCAAGCTCAACTATTAAATTTTTATTATGAAAAAAATCTGCTTGTATTTGAGTATTTAAAGTTTGTATTAGCCAATGTTTCTTTTGATCATTTCTATTTTTAGTAAAATAGCCGTTATTTTTAGTTAGTCTAAAATAACTACTAATTTCTGTCCAGATCTCTTTAATACCATCTGAATTAATTGAACTGCAAGTCGATACTTTTGGTTTCCATTTTGAAGCTTTGAGTGGGTAAAGGTTTAAAGCCATTTTAAATTCAGATTTAGCTAGGTTTGCTGCTTTTATATTATCTCCATCAGATTTATTTATGATTATCGAATCTGCCATTTCAATTATTCCTCTTTTAATTCCTTGAAGTTCATCACCAGCTCCAGATAATTTTAGAAGCAAAAAATAATCAACCATCTCATAGACACTTATTTCACTCTGTCCAACTCCAACAGTCTCAATTAGAATTATATCAAATCCAGCAGCTTCGCATAAAATTATGCATTCTCTTGTTTTATTTGAAACCCCACCTAAATGATTTCCAGCTGGGCTCGGTCTTATGTATACGTTTTTATCTCTTACTAAATTTTCCATTCTGGTCTTATCTCCTAGTATACTTCCTTTGGTCAGGCTACTTGATGGATCTACGGCTAGTACAGCAATTTTCTTTCCCGTTTTAGATAAATAAGATCCGAATGATTCTATGAATGTGCTTTTCCCTACACCAGGGACACCTGTAACACCTATTCTTATTGATGAGTTTTTTCTAAGTAAGCATTCTTTTAAAATCTTATTAGCTATTTCTCTATCACTTCTTTTTTTGCTTTCTACTAGCGTTATTGCTCGGCTAAGTGAAACGATATCTCCTTTTAAGATTTTTTTTATTAAATCTGTGTGTGATATGTTTTTAATATTTGGAATATATTCCAATGTGGCTTTTTTAAATTGTTAATAATTTAACTAAATTTTATTAAAAATAACCCATTCTCCTTTAACAATTAATGATTCAGCTTGTTTGTACTTCAGTTCTTTACTTTCTCCAGTTTTCACATTTTTTATAAAAACCTTATCGTTTCTACCAATCTTTGGTTGATCTCTAACGATTGTTTCCACAGTTTCTCTGTTATTGGATTGATTGTTTCCAGCTGCTCTGTTTCTAGCACTCAACTCATCCATATTTGGAATTTCTTCTTTAGAGGTGTTTAGATCTCTTTTTTTAGAGGATTTCGCTTCTCTAATGATATTTGTATTCTCTCTAGGTATCTCTCCTTTAAATAAAAATGATAAAATCTCTTTATTAACCTGATCTATCATTCCTCTAAATAATTCAAATGACTCAAACTTATAAATTAAAAGTGGATCTTTTTGTTCGTGAACAGCTAGTTGAACAGATTGTTTTAATTCATCCATTTTTCTTAGATGAGTTTTCCAAGAATCATCGATTATTGCTAATGAGATATTCTTTTCAAAATCATTTACTAATTGTTCTCCTTTAGAATGATATGCCTTTTCTAAATCTGTAACTACCTGTAAGGTTTTTATACCATCAGTAAATGGAACTACTATTCTCTTGAATTTATCTTTTTGTGTTTCATAAACATTTTTAATAACTGGAAAAGCTAAAACTGCATTTTCTTGGATCTTGTTTATATAATGTTTTAATGCTGCGTTATAAATCTTATCGGTAACTTGTACAGATGACATTGTTGAAAATTCTTCACTTGTGATATCTGTTGTAAATGAAAAATATCTAATTAATTCATATTCAAAATTCTTAAAATCATTCGCTGATTTATTATTTTCAACTATAATCTCAGTAGTATCATAAATCATGTTCGCTATATCGACTTTCAATCTATCTCCAAATAAAGCATTATATCTCCTTTTATAGATGACTTCTCTTTGTGCACTCATAACGTCATCATATTCTAAAAGTCTTTTTCTTATCCCAAAATTATTTTCTTCGACTTTTTTCTGTGCTCTTTCTATTGATTTAGTTATCATAGAATGCTGTATTACTTCTCCTTCATCGAGCCCCATTCTATCCATCATTTTTGCAATTCTTTCGCTTCCAAATAACCTCATTAAATTATCTTCTAATGAAACGTAGAATTGTGAACTTCCAGGATCACCTTGTCTTCCTGCTCTACCTCTAAGCTGTCTATCTACTCTTCTAGAATCGTGACGTTCTGTTCCAATTATAGCTAAACCACCAGAATTTTTCACTTCGTCTGATAATTTAATATCAGTACCTCTTCCTGCCATATTAGTAGCTATGGTAACTTGACCTGGATTACCCGCTTGAGATACGATATCAGCTTCTTTCTTATGTAATTTAGCATTAAGTATATTATGAGGTACTTTTCTTATACCCAACATTTTACCAAGCACTTCACTAATCTCAACTGATGTTGTTCCTATTAGTATAGGTCGACCCTGTTTAGACAGTTTAGTAACTTCATCAATAACAGCATTATATTTTTCTCTTTTAGTTTTATAAATTAGATCTTCTTTATCATCTCTAACTATAGGTCTATTTGTAGGTATTTCAACTACGTCTAACTTGTATATTTCCCATAACTCACCTGCTTCTGTCACTGCCGTACCAGTCATACCAGAGAGCTTTTTATACATTCTAAAGTAATTTTGTAAAGTAATCGTAGCAAATGTCTGAGTAGCAGCTTCAATTTTTACATTTTCTTTCGCTTCAATAGCTTGATGTAAACCGTCGCTATACCTTCTACCGTCCATGATTCTACCTGTCTGCTCATCAACAATCATTACTTTATTGTCCATTACTACATATTGAGTATCTTTTTCAAATAATGCATATGCTTTTAAAAGCTGACTAAGAGTGTGAATTCTTTCTGATTTAACGCCAAAATCACGATATAAAACCTCTTTTAAGTTAGCTTCTTTTTTAGAGTCCAAATTTTGAGCTTCAATTTTAGATATTTCTAGACCTATCTCAGGCATTACAAAGAAATTAGGATTGTCCTTGCCAGACAAGAAATCAATTCCTTTGTCCGTTAATTCAATTTGATTATTTTTTTCATCTATAACATAATAGAGCTCTTCATCAACCTTAGGCATCTCTCTATTGTTATCTTGCATGTAAAAGTTCTCAGTTTTTTGAAGTAATTGCTTTATACCCCCCTCACTTAGAAACTTGATAAGAGCTTTATTTTTAGGAATTCCCCTATAAATTCTCAGTAGATTGAAAGAGCCTTCTTCTTCCTCTCCATTAGAAATCATTTTTTTGGCTTCAGATAGTAAAGAGGTTAAATATTTCCTTTGTACAGAAACTATATCTTCTATTTTAGGTTTTAGTTCATTAAATTCATGAATATCCCCTTTAGGAGTTGCTCCAGAAATTATTAGCGGTGTTCTTGCGTCATCTACTAAAACAGAATCAACCTCATCTACAATTGCATAATGATGTGGGCGTTGAACTAAATCATCTGGTGAGTTAGCCATATTATCTCTCAAATAATCAAAACCAAATTCATTATTAGTTCCAAAAGTAATATCAGCTCTGTATGCTTTTTTTCTGTCTTCAGAATTAGGTTTGTAATAATCAATACAGTCAACGCTTAGGCCGTGAAATTCATAAATTGGCGCCATCCATGCACTATCTCTTTTAGCTAAATAATCGTTTACCGTAACAAGGTGTACTCCTTTACCAGATAATGCGTTTAGATATACTGGTAGAGTTGCTACTAGAGTTTTTCCTTCTCCAGTTTGCATTTCTGCAATTTTTCCTTGGTGCATTGATATACCCCCAATAAGTTGTACATCGTAATGGATCATGTCCCATGTTACAGGCTTTCCAGCTGCATCCCAGGAGTTTTCCCATATAGCATGTTCGTTATTTAAATTAACATAGTCTTTTAAGCCAGAAAGTTCTCTGTCAAAATTACTAGCAGTTACTTTTATTTGAGTATTGTTTTTAAATCTTTTTGCTGTTTCTTTAATAACTGCATATGCTTCGGGCAATATCTTTTTTAAGGTTTCTTCAGTTGATAAATAAACTTCCTCTTTTAAATCATCTATTTTGTTGTATAGATTTTCTTTTTCATCAAAATCAATTGTAGATTCAACTTCCGATTCTAAATTTTTTATTTGATCAGTAATATTTTTAGTAGAATCAGCTATTGAAGATTTGAATTCATCTGTTTTAGCTCTTAAATCATCATTAGAAAGTTGTGAAATTTTTTGCTCAAAAGACAATATGCTTTTGACGATAGGAGATATCATTTTAACATCTTGTTTAGACTTATCTCCTACAAATATTTTAAGAATAGAATTTAAAATACTCATTAATTTGTTTTTTTTAATAGAAAATCAAAGATACGATTTGTTGCATTTCTTTTGAAGAAAATACAAAATAAAAAAAGCCTCATTAGAGACTTTTTTTTATTAATTAATATTCATCTTCATTCCAAAGATAATCATCATCAGTAGGGTAGTCAGGCCAAATTTCCTGTATGGATTCATATAGATCACCTTCGTCTTCTATTGATTGTAAGTTTTCTACCACTTCTAATGGAGATCCAGTTCTGATAGAATAATCTATTAATTCATCTTTTGTGGCAGGCCATGGTGCATCACTCAAAAATGATGCTAATTCTAGTGTCCAATACATATTTATTATGATTTTTATATTTTGCAAAAATAAATTTTTAGTGGAATTTCACAAGTTATTTGAATATTATTTTACATTTACTTATTAATCCACTTGGTTTCCTTTGTATTAGTGTCTAAAGAAATTTTTCTAGATAAAGTGAATAAATAATCCGATAGCCTATTTATATAAATAATGATATCTTGATTTATTTCATAATCTTTACTGAACTTAACACATATTCTTTCTGCCCTTCGGCAGATACTTCTCGATATATGACAGATAGAAACAGTGATATGCCCCCCAGGAATTATAAAGTTTGTCATTTCTGGCAATGTTGAACTAATTTTATCTATTTCCTTTTCAATAAGATCAGTTTTTTTGCTAGAAAATTTAATTGGATTATTTTCTTTTTTGATAGAGTAATCTATGGCAAGCAATGACCCTATAATAAACAAGTTTTCTTGAATATTTAAAATAAAACTTTTATCATCCTCAGATGTACAGTGATCTCTAAGTAATCCAAGATTAGAGTTTAGCTCATCGACAGTTCCATATGCTTCAATTTGAATTTCATCCTTAGCTACTCTTTTTCCACCAATTAAAGAAGTTTTTCCTTTATCTCCGGTTTTTGTATAAACTTTCATAAGTTAATTGTTACTTGATTTAAATATACAAATATTATAGCCTAATTATATAATCTTGTTTTTGTAGTTTATTAACTTTTAAAATTAATATTCCAAAATAATAAAAATCTATACTTACTTGTATTTCATTTTTTTTAATCAACTTTTTCCAACAAGAATATTCATTCTTGAGTTTTATATTTTTTATTAATAAAATTGTGTTTTCTTTTTTTTTGCAATACTCTTCTAAAACTTCAGATACTTTATTAGATAATATATTTTCAATGGTATGGGTTAAAAACTGTTTATTGTAATAATCTACAAGCCTTAAGTTTAAGAAATGAATATTTTTTTTTAATATATGTTTTTTCTGTTTATAAATACATTCTGTCAGTAATTTGTAAACAACAGGTGAATGAACAGAGTATTGATTTGAAGAATTAAAATTATGACTTAAAAACCTTAAAACTTTATAAATCATCAGGCTTATGAGTAAAACTTAATTAATTGTAAATATCTGAAAGCAAGGAATAAAAAAAGAGGATATAAACTTATATTAAAAACCTGAACTCCTGTTATAGAATGCAAGACGATTAATATTAATGACAATAGTAGTAACTTTAGGTATGCTATTTTCCATTTTTTATTAAGTACGTTAATTAATAGTATAAAATTTATTGGATTAGCCCATAGTAAATTATAATTAAATGCCGCTGTAGTATGGTCTGTAAAAAACCATAAAAATAGTAATAAACATCCTATGAATGAGGTTAATATATGAATAGATTCTAATGCTAAATGAATTTTTTTATTTTTTTTATTTCTATAATTTAGTAAGAATAAAGCTGTAAATATTAATAAAAAAATAAATAGAGGAGAAGTTAAAAAAATATTGAATGTTGATTTTTCAACATCTTTAACTTTATTTATAAATATAATATTTTCAATAAGTTTAACTTTTTCAATTTTTTTATCATTGTTTGAATAACTGTAATAAGAAGAATTTAAATATTCAAATAAGTATTCAGGTAGAAAGGTGTTTTTTTCAGAATCTATTTGTTGATCTATATAAGAGCCTAGGCATATGTCAATACCTAATGAACCCCAGGAATTTTTGTTTATATTTTCATAAATCAAACTTCGGTATGAGTCCTTGTTTGAAGTTACTGACTCATATGTATTGTGATAATCGTATTGACTAAGTAAACCTTTAATTATGTCTTTTATAACTGTTGAACAATTATTATTAAAATAATCATAAAAATAATCTTTGTTTTCAGGTTTAGAATTAAAAATTAGTTTGTCTACTAACTTTTCTTTTAAATCATTTGGCAAGGATAAAACTTGTTCCTTTATGTATCTATCATTAGCTATGTAGCTAGATTTGAAATTTTCAAAATAACTAACTCCTAAGCTGTACTTTAAATACCCTTTAATAAAGTTAGAGTAGAATCTCGGATCATTATAATCATATATTCCATAGTTAAAGACAAGGTCATATTTTTTTGTTTTGCTTTGTACTCTAATAGCGCTGTGACCAAAGGAATCATTTAATGAATTTCCAGGACCAATAGTTAGTATACTTACAGTATAATCTTCAGTCTGGCCAACTAGTGTCGTTGATAAAAAAAATAAAAATGTGAATATGATATTCCTCATAATTTATTTAAATATATTAAAATCAACTTTTAAAGAAAATATGTTAGAGTATAAAGCTACACTTTGATCACCTACATCAGTAAATGCGTAATCAATTTCTATATCTTTATATTTAAAACCTACTCCAAAATTAGGTTGCATTGTCAAGTTAGTGCTATTGTCAAATTCAATCTCATTTTGAAAATTACCCAACCCTAACCTTAAAAAAACTATATCTGTATAGCCAAGCTGTAGCCCAATTGCGGGGTTTATACTTGCAAATTCTGTAGAAATCACACTATTGTCTTGCTCAAACTTCATTATTAAATCAAAACTTGTTAATAAACTATAATCATAATTAAAAGTGTGAATTTTTGAAATTCCAAATTGAATTTTAGGTATTGTAATTTCAGTTGAATTTGGTACTTCTTGATTTTGACCATCAATAGCATTTTGAATATCATTCAGTCTACTTTCATTTATAGACCATGAGTTGTAAGTAGTTGTAATGTCTCTAGCCATTAATCCAAATTTCCAGTTGTTTTTAGTTTTGAGCTGAATACCCATATCAAAACCAAAACCCCATGATGTAGCAAAGTCACCAATAATTCTTCTAATTATTTTTGCATTAATGCCATAGCTAATATCTTTTGTTAGCATTTTTCTAGCATACGAAACAATAAATCCATAGTCAACCGCAGAAAATAAGTTTATTCTATCATAATTAATATTGCCTTGTTCGTCAATAAGTTGAGTTGTATCTAGTATATCATCTACTCCAAATCTAATCATTGAAAAACCAATTGTAGATTGCTTATCAATTGATGATGCATAGGCTAAATAATTATAATTAGCAATGTTTGCGAAATAATTAGAATGCATTAGAGAAATTTCCGTTTTATCAATATTTATTAGTCCAGCAGGATTCCAATATCCAGAGTTAACCCCACTTATTGAAGATGTAACTGCACCACTCATTGAAATTGAAGCAGCATCTACTCCTATATTCATAAACTCATTTGAGTATTTTGAATTGTTCTGAGAGTAACTTGTTACTAAAAAAAAGAATATTAAAAATCTAAAAACTTTCATACTTTAAAAACAAACTAAACTAAAGCTTATTGTGTATATAATAATTATTACAAAATTAGTTTATTACTTTTACATTTAAATTATTATTATGATAAAACATGTTCCAAACCTTTTCACCCTTGCTAATCTTTTCTGTGGGTGTTTAGCAACAGTATTTTTGTTTGAAAATAATATTAATGTTAATACAGTTACATTAATTATTTGCTTAGGAATTTTTTTTGATTTATTGGATGGTTTCTTGGCAAGAAAACTTAATGTTCAATCTAAATTAGGTTTAGAGTTAGATTCTTTAGCGGATTTAATTACAAGTGGTTTGATCCCAGGCATAATTATTTTTAGATTATTTAAGAATACATCTGCTGCAGAACTTTCATTTATTTCTGCTGAATGGATTGCGTATTTTGCATTTTTTATTACTATGGCTTCAGCCTACAGGCTAGCAAATTTTAACACCAAAGATTCTACTACAAATTATTTTATAGGTTTACCAGTTCCTGCAAATACCATAATGATATTGTCATTATTTTTGGTATCAGAATTAAGTGCTAACTCATTTGTTGTAGAGCTAATTATAAATAAATATTTCCTAATTAGCCTAGTTATTATTTCAAGCTTTTTAATGAATTCAAATTTAAAATTTATTTCATTTAAATTCAATAACTATTTATTTAATAAAGAAAACAATAGTCGTTACTTTTTAATTCTAAGTTCTATAATACTATTTGTTTTATTAGGTTATATATCAATACCTCTAATTTTCTTGGTATATTTTGTGGTATCAATCTTTACCTTGAGGTAAATATTTTATTTAAAGGTTTAGATTTTTTTTTCTCAATTCAAAGTTTTGACCTAAGTATACTTTTCTAACCATTTCATCTTCTGCTAACTCTTCAGGTTTACCATCCTTTAATATGTTTCCTTCAAACATTAAATATGTTCTATCGGTTATTGCTAATGTTTCCTGGACATTATGATCTGTAATTAAAATACCTATATTTTTTTTTGTCAATTTAGATATTATTCTTTGAATGTCTTCAACAGCTACTGGGTCTACTCCAGCAAATGGTTCATCTAATAAAATAAAGCTTGGATCAGTAGCTAATGCCCTAGCAATTTCAGTTCTTCTTCTTTCACCACCTGAAAGTAAATCTCCTCTATTTTTTCTAATATGGTTTAATCCAAATTCATCTATCAAAGATTCCATTTTTTCTAATTGTTGTTTTTTTGAAAGCTTTGTAAGCTGTAATACACTTAGAATATTATCCTCTACACTTAATTTTCTAAAAACTGATGCTTCTTGAGCCAAATACCCTATTCCACTTTGAGCTCGCTTATACATTGGAAAACTAGTAATTTCTTCGTTATCAAGAAAAATATTACCTCCATTTGGTTTAATTAAACCGACAATCATGTAAAAAGAGGTTGTTTTACCGGCGCCATTTGGTCCTAAAAGCCCAACTATTTCACCCTGATTTACAGTCAATGAAATGTCTTTTACAACTTTTTTCCCATTATATGATTTCATTAAATTTTGAGCTTTTAATATCATTTATTTGTTTTTAAATCCTTTTTTATTACAAATCTGGATATGGATATGCTTATTTGATATAAAATTAGTATTGGAATAGCAACAATTATTTGACTTGCGACATCAGGAGGTGTTATTATTGCTGCTAATATTAACACAGCTATTAAAGCATATTTTCTATATCTAATTAAAATATCCGGGGTTACTAAGCCAACTTTTGTTAAAAAATACATAATTATAGGCAGTTCGAATACTATTCCACATGCTAATGATGATGACCTGACTAATCCAATGAATGAACTTAGATCAATTTCATTTAACACTTCTTTAGATACTTGATAAGAACCCAAGAAATTAATAGAGAAAGGGGTAACTACATAATAACCAAATAAAACTCCAGTAAAAAACAACAATGAAGAAATAAAGATAAATCCTCTTGATCTTTTTCTTTCATTTTCATGCATACCTGGACTTATAAATTTCCATAATTCATAAATTACATATGGAAAAGAAATGATAAATCCACCTATTATTGAAGTCCAAATATGAGCAGAGAACTGACCAGCCATAGTTCTATTTTGAATGACAAAAGGAAACTCTTCACCGCAAAAGTGAGTTTCTATATTTACAAAAGTTGCAGCGTTACAAAGAAACTTATAAGTAGGAAAAGATAATTTTTTTGGACCAAATATTATTACATCAAAAATAAATTCTTTAAAAATAAAACAAACACACGCCATAACCATTACAGCTACTAATGATCTAATGATATTCCATCTGAGTTCCTCTAAGTGATCTAAAAAAGACATTTCATTATTGCTATTCATAATCTCTATATTATTCCTTCTTTAATAATATTTTGTATGTGTATAACTCCGTAATATTTATTGTTTTTTTTAACAATTAGATGAGATATTTTTTTTGATTTCATAATTTTTAAAGCTTCAACTGCCATTAAATTTGAGTTAATAACAAAAGGTTCTTTTGTCATTATTTCTTTAGCTTTAACCATTGCTATATCTAAGCTTTTTACTAATTGTCTTCTTAAATCTCCATCAGTTATTATTCCCATGATATCATTTTTATCATCCAATACAACTACTGCTCCTAACATTTTTTCTGACATTTCAACTATTACATTACTGATGTTGGAATTAATATTGATTTCTGGCTTTTCTTGTGTGTTAATTATATCTTCTACTTTTAAATACAATTTTTTCCCTAAGCTACCACCTGGATGATATTTCGCAAAATCTTTAGATCCAAAACCTCTGAGCTTTAACAGTGTTACCGCTAAGGCATCACCAATTACTAACTGGGCTGTAGTACTAGTAGTCGGAGCTAAATTATTTGGACATGCTTCTTTTTCAACTTTAGAATTTAAAATAAAGTCTGCATTTAGTGCTAAAAAGGAATCAATATCACCAGTTATTGCTATTAATTTATTCGAGTTACTAGATTTGATAAAAGGGATAAGTGCTTTAATTTCAGGAGTATTACCACTTTTAGAAATACAAATGACGATATCATTTTTTTGAATTAGACCTAAATCTCCATGAATTGCATCTGCAGCATGCATAAAAATAGAAGGAGTACCAGTTGAATTAAACGTTGCTACTATTTTTTGTGCAATAATTGCACTTTTTCCTATCCCACTGACTATGACTCTTCCTTCTGATTTAAGAATCAGCTGTATAGAATTAACAAAGTCAATATTTATATATTTATTTAAATCACTGATGCTATTACTCTGTAAATCAATAGTTTCTTTAATTATATTTAATATTGATTGATTTGAATTCAAATTTTTTTAGTTTTAGTTTTTTAATAATTTACTTAAACACTATATTTATTATGTACAAAAAAACAAAATTTTTATCAGACTCTAATTTTTTATCAAGATAATATATTTATTAAAGACAATTGAGTTGTAATAATTTTTTTAAATTTTAAACAAATATTGAAACATAATCTTCATTTAGAGTTAAAAAAATATTTTGGTTTTAATCATTTTAAAGGATTACAAGAAGTTGTAATTAAAAGCCTGCTTGACGGACAAGATACTTTTGTAATAATGCCAACAGGTGGCGGTAAGTCTTTGTGTTACCAGTTACCTGCCTTGATAAAAGAAGGAACAGCAATAGTAGTTTCTCCATTAATTGCTCTTATGAAAAATCAAGTTGATTCTATTAGATCAATTTCAAATGAAGCTTCAGTTGCACATGTGTTAAATTCTTCTCTAAGTAAGACCGAAATTGATACTGTAAAAATGGATATCTCCAGCGGGAAAACTAAACTGCTTTATATGGCTCCAGAGTCATTATCAAAAGAGTCAAATATTGAATTTTTAAAAAAACAAAATATTTCATTCATGGCAGTTGATGAAGCTCACTGCATAAGTGAGTGGGGACATGATTTTAGACCTGACTATAGAAATTTAAGAAATATATTAGATAAATTAGATAAAGAAATTCCAATTATTGGATTGACAGCAACTGCTACAGAAAAGGTTCAAGAGGATATAATAAAAAATTTAAAAATATCAGGTGCTAATACATTTAAGGCGTCTTTTAATAGACCTAACTTATACTATGAAGTTAGAACAAAGGATAATGAAGTTGAAAAGGACATAATAAAATATATCAAAAATAATATTGGTAAATCCGGAATAATCTATTGTTTAAGTAGAAAGAAGGTTGAGGAGATATCTTATTTATTACAAGTTAATGAGTTAAACGCCTTACCCTATCATGCTGGTTTAGACTCAAAAACAAGAGCTAAACATCAAGATATGTTTTTGATGGAAGATGTTGATATTATTGTTGCTACAATAGCTTTTGGAATGGGTATTGACAAGCCAGATGTTCGTTTTGTAATACATCATGATATTCCAAAAAGTATTGAAAGTTATTACCAAGAAACCGGTAGAGCTGGTCGTGATGGAGGAGAAGGACATTGCATAGCTTATTATGCATATAAAGATATTGAAAAGTTAGAAAAATTCATGTCTGGAAAACCTGTTGCTGAACAAGAAATTGGTCATGCTCTTTTACAAGAAATGGTTTCCTATGCGGAAACATCAATTTCTAGAAGAAAATTTATATTGCATTATTTTGGTGAAGAATTTGATAATGACACTGGTGATGGTGGCATGTTGGATGATAATATGAAGTTTCCTAAACCAAAGTCGGAAGCTAAGTCAGATGTTCTTAATATTATTAAGATAATAAATCAAACTAAAGAAATATATAAATCAAAAGATTTAGTTGATATTTTAGTTGGTAAAGAAAATGCATTAATTAAATCCCACAGCATTAGAAATAGCTCATTATTTTCAATTGGAAATGATAAGCCATATGAGTATTGGATGGCTTTGATTAGGCAATGTATAGTTGCTCGATATTTGAAAAAAGAGATAGAAACCTATGGAATTGTTAAAATCACTGAAATGGGTTTTAAATTTTTAAATAAACCTGTGTCTTTCATGATGACAAAAGATCATCATTATACAGGTCAGTCTGTTAAAAATAACTTCACTAAAAGTTCAAATATTTCCGGAGATGATATTTTATTAAAAATGTTAAAGAATCTAAGGAAAGATGTTGCTCATAAGTTAAAGATACCTCCGTTCGTAATTTTTCAAGATCCCTCCTTGAACGATATGACTTTAAAATACCCTACAACAATCGCTGAAATGTCTACTATTCATGGTGTAGGTGAGGGTAAGTCTAAAAAATATGGTCCAGAATTTATTGAACTAATAACAAATTATGTAAATGAAAATAATATTGCTACAAAGGAAGATGTAGTAGTAAAATCTACTGGTTCAAATTCTGCTTTAAAACTATATATAATTCAAAGTATTGACAGAAAACTTCCTCTTGATGATATTGTTTCTGCTAAGTCACTAAATATGATAGATTTTATAAAAGAGATGGAAGTAATTGTTTATTCTGGCACAAAGCTAAACATAAAGTATTGGATTGATTACTTATTTGACGAAGATCAACAAGAAGAGCTTGGTGAATACTTTATGGAAGCTGAGTCAGATGATATAAAATTAGCAATTGACGAATTTGAAGGTGATTATGAGGAGGAAGACCTTAGACTCTTTAGAATTAAATTCTTGAGTGAAGTTGCAAATTAATACAATTCTGTTTATCAATAGATTAACTAATATTGTATCTTCGCGCACAAAATAAAACTATATTATGGAAAATGGCTTATATGCAATAGTTGAAACTTCAAAAGGAGAAATTACATTAAACCTAGAATTTGAAAAAACTCCAGCTACAGTAGGAAACTTTGTAGCTCTTTGTGAGGGAGAAATGAAAAACTCATCAAAAGATCTTGGAGTTCCTTATTATGACAACATGAAGTTCCATAGGGTTATTAATGACTTTATGGTGCAAGGAGGTTGTCCATTAGGTACTGGTTCAGGTAACCCTGGTTATAAGTTTGATGATGAGTTCCACCCTGACTTAAAGCATGATAAACCAGGTATTTTATCTATGGCTAATGCTGGTCCAGCAACAAATGGTAGTCAATTTTTTATTACTCATATTCCTACTGCTTGGCTAGATAATAAACATACTGTATTCGGAAATGTTGTTAATGGTATGGATGTAGTTAACTCTATAACGCAGGGTGATGAAATAAAAGTTATTAAAATATCTAGAATTGGCGAGAATGCGAGTAAATTTAAAGCGCTTGATTCTTTTAATTCTCTTAACGAATCTGCAGTTCAAAGACAAAAAGAAATTACAGAAAAAAATCTAAAAGCTTTAAATGATCTTTCTGATGGTTTTGATATTACTGAATCAGGGTTAAGATATAAAATTTCTGAAAAAGGAACTGGTGAAAAGGCTATTAGTGGAAAAAACATTAAGGTTCATTACAAAGGGCAATTATTAGATGGAACAGTTTTTGACTCATCATTTAAAAGAGATGAGCCGATTGAATTTACTTTAGGTATTGGTCAGGTAATCAAAGGTTGGGACGAAGGCTTAGCGCTATTGTCAGTAGGTGACAAAGCAAGGTTCATTATACCTAGTGATCTAGCATATGGTGAAGCTGGTGCTGGTGGAGTTATTCCTGCTAATGCAAATCTAATTTTTGATGTGGAACTTGTAGATGTAATTAGTTAATTTTCTATTTAAATTGTAGTTAATACTAGACTTTAAGACTTGTCATTTTTTTTTAATTAATTTGTCTTACTTAAATATTTATTGTTTAATTGTTAATTATTGTAATATGAGCACAGAACTAAATTTTGATGATTTCTCAAAAATAGATATAAGAGTAGGAACTGTTATCGATGCTTATTTTAATAAAGATTCTATAAAGCCAGCATATATCCTAAGTATAGATTTTGGACCTCTAGGAGTTTACAAATCATCAGCACAAATCACAAAAAACTATAAGGCTCAGAGTTTAGTTGATACTCAAGTGACAGCTATAATAAATTTTCCTAAAAAACAAATTGGAAAAACAATGAGTTCTTGCTTAGTTTTAGGTGTAGCACAGTCTGGTGATGTCACATTGATTAAACCATTAGATAGAGTTATTAACGGAAGTGTCGTTTCTTAAATTAAAATTGATCGCTAAAATAAATGGCATTCATTAATAATTTATTAGTACCATACCAAAATGCTCTAAAGTTTGTGTTATCTGTAAAACAAGTCACTTGCCCTTTTTTATAACCCCCTGTTTTAAATGGAACACTTAATTTCAAATTTTCTAAATTCTCTTCAGAAACATATCCACTTAGTAAAGGGCTTTCCGTATAAATTATTGGGTTATTATAGCTGATTTCATCAATATCCATAAATATTGTTGTATTTCTAAATAGCGAAATATGTTCGTTTTTATATCCAAAGCTAATAGGGTGACTTAAGTCTAGTTTGGCTTCAAAAATAGCTCCACCTATTACCTGTGCACCACGATGATTATCTTTTTGACCAAAGGATACATTTTTTGTGGGGATTGTACTTGATTTTATTTTTAAATCTAACAACTTATTTTTGTTTACCCAATTCAATGAATTTTTAAAAGTTATTAGATTACCTCCATTTTTTGTCCATTCAATAATTTTTTTTGAATTCATATCGGATAAACCTTTAGAGCTTGGGATAATTATAGATGAATATTTTGATAAGTCAGATCTGGAAATAGATTTAACATCCAGTTTTGTAACCATAATGTTGTACCTAGTGTCAAAAAGATGCCATATTTCACCTGCATCATAAGAGTTTACTCCTTCCCCAACAATTATGGCAATATTTTGTTTTTCTATTTTTTTAAATTTCGAGCTACCTAGATCTATTCCGTTAGTTAGTCCAGTATTTACACCATCTATAATTAAATGATTTTTGTTTGCTAATTTGTTCAGCAATTCATACAACGATTTACTAGAAATGTTTTGATTTTTTACAGGAATAAGAATTGTTCCATAATCATATTTCTTATTATTTAATACAAATTCTTTTAAAGCTACTTTAGCTATTATATTATGATTTAAAATTTCATTTAAAAGCCCTGGGGAGTAGTAATCGTTCCAACTTAATAAGTATGCATAATCACTTTTAGAATTAACAACTCCATTAGGCAGATTTAAATTTACTATTTCTTCTCCAGCCATATCCATTGAAACATCCATATTATAATCTAAATTAAATGCTAGTGGAAAAGTCCATGCAGAAACATCATAGAATAAACTATCCTGAAAACTTGTTCTTTTTTCAAACATTGCATTTATTAGTTTAAGATTCTTTTGATTTTTAGGAATAATATAAGCGTGTTCTTTTTTATAATTTATTTTTTCTTTTGTAAAATCATTTTTTATTTGATGAAATTTAATTTTATGTCTTTTTAAAATTTCAGCTAAGTGGTAGGCTTTTGCTGCATCTTTTTCATCTCCAAATACTATAGCAGAATTTTTCTCTTTTTTAGCCTCTTCTCTTGAATTTTTATAAAAATTGTATTGATAGTTTAATATTTCTTTTCTCATATTTAAAGCAGCATCGAGGGTAGATAGGCCTGCTGTTAGCTGATTTTTAATTGTAAATGGAAATGTAAGAATTCCGTTATCACTATTTTGAATATGACCTCTAGAGCTAGCTTGTTCAAATAATATTCCAATTCCCCCATTTATATCAGGAAACGTAGATCCTTTCCCGTAGTAAAAGTCATCAAATTGTTCTTCAGAGTAGTATAGTGACCCAATCTGATCAAGTGCTTTTACATGATATTTTGATATTTTTCGGGTAAGATCTTGATTTAATTTCGATGTTAATGGATGAGTTCTTGAAGGTACTCCAGGTTGGAAAAAGAAAGTAGAATTAGTCCCCATTTCGTGATGATCTGTAAGGATATTAGGTAACCATTCGTGAAAAGTTTTAATCCTTGCTCTAGATTCTGGTAACTGAACAGGTAACCAATCTCTGTTCATATCAAACCAATAATGATTAGTTCTTCCCCCCGGCCAAACTTCACTGTATTCTCTGTCATTTGGATCCGGATTTAGATTGATGTTTTTATTACTATTTGCCCAATATGCAAATCTTTGTAGTCCATCAGGATTAAAAGAAGGATCTAACAGTATAACGGTATTCTCTAATAATTGATTTACAAAGTCACTGTTTGATGCTGCTAGGTAATATGCTAATAATAATGCTGAATTAGAACCACTAGGTTCATTACCATGAATAGAAAACCCTTGATAAACAACTAATGGAGTTTTTTCTAGGTTAGGTTCCTGGCTAGAATTTGTTAATGATATATGGTTTTTCTGAATCTCTTTAATATTTTTTTGATTTTTTTCGGAGGTAATAGTTAATAAAACTAAGGGACGGTCCTCAAATGTTTTACCTCTCTTATCGATAGTGATTCTATTTGAACTACTAGCTAATTTCTTCATGTATTCAACAAGTTTATCATGAGTTATATGCCATTTACCAACTTGATGTCCGATAACGCTCTCAGGAGTTGGAATATCTTTATTAAGAGTTGTAATATCTTGCTGTGAAAAATAATACTCTAAATTAACCTCACTTTGACTAAAGGAAATCATTGAAAAGCTTAAAAGCGATAATAAAAAGATATTTTTCATAAAATTTTGATTTAGATATAAATATAAAAAAACCGTAATTATTCATTACGGTTTTTTAAAAAATATTATTAATAGTATTAAATGTCTTCGAAACTCACATCTGTAAAATCTGTAGGTTTATCATCAGTTGGTTTTGTGTCTTCTATATTTTCTGTTTTGATAATCTCACTCTCAGAATATTCTTCTTTTTTAAAATCCTTTTGATGACGTTCACTTATTACTTCTTCTCCTTTTTCATTAACAACGTAATCCGTCATTTCATTAAGTATAGTTGAAAATTCACTAAAGTCTTCTTTGTATAGGTATATTTTATGTTTTTTGTAATGGAAAGAACCATCATCATTAGTAAATTTTTTGCTCTCAGTAAGAGTTAAGTAGTAATCTCCTGCTCTAGTGGACCTTACATCAAAAAAATATGTTCTTCTTCCTGCTCTTAATACCTTAGAAAAAATTTCTTCTCTGTCTTTAAAATCACTGTTTTCCATAATACAAAATTTAATTATTTATTTCAAATCTATAAAAAAAACTAAACTTCACAACTTATTCAGAAATTTCTTTTTCAATTAGTTGTTGCTCGTAGGTTTGTTTATAGTATCCTTTTTTCTCCATTAACTCTGTATGTGTGCCTATATCTTCAATCTTTCCGTTATTTAAAACTATTATTTTATTTGCATTTTTTATAGATGATATTCTATGACTAACAATTATTGATGTTGTTGAGTAGTCTAAATTATTTAAGGAATTTATAATATTCTCCTCTGTTTCTGTATCAACTGCAGAAAGACAATCATCAAAAATTAATAGTTTTGGTTTACGGATTAATGCTCTTGCGATTGATATTCTTTGCTTTTGTCCTCCACTTAAATTAACTCCTCTTTCTCCTAAAATAGTTTTATACTTATTTTTGAAGCCTAAAATATCAGTATGAATATCTGAAATTTTACTAACTTCTATAACTTCTTTTATACTAGAATTAATAGATCCAAATTTTATATTATTCTCTATAGAATCAGAAAACAAAAATACATCCTGTGGTACATATCCAATTTGGGATCTCAAAGATTTAATATTAACTTCTTCAATATTTTTATTATCAATAGTTATATCTCCATTATCAATGTTATACAATCTGACAATTAGATTTAGTAGTGTAGATTTACCGGACCCTGTTTTACCAATAATCCCTAGCTTATCTCCAATGTTAAGTTTAAAATTAATGTCTTTTAGAGCTTTTATTCCGGTGTCCTTGTAAGTGAAACCTACATTTTTAAACTCAATCCCTCCATTTATTTCTACTTGTTCTTCGCTTTTATTTATTATTTCAGATTTTTGTTTTAAAAACTCATTTATTCTTTTTTGAGATGCTTCCGCTTGCTGTATTATAGAACTTATCCAGCCTAGTGATGCAACAGGCCATGTTAACATATTAACATATATGATAAATTCAGCTATTGTACCAATCCCCTCTAACTTGCCTTCCAGGTATTGTATACCACCAACGTAAATCACTAATAAATTACTAAGACCTATTAATAAAATCATTAGTGGAAAAAATAATGCTTGAAGTTTAACTAGACTTATTTGGCTTTTTTTACATTTTTCTGAAAGAGCTTCGAAGTCTTTAGAGTTTTTTCCTTCAATTGAATAAGATTTTATAAGGCTTATTCCACTAAAAGATTCTTGACTAAACGAAGATAATTCGGATAGACATTCTTGAACAATTGTACTTTTTTTATTAATTAACTTACTTAATTTGTATATCGTAATGGATAAAAATGGTAAAGGGCTTAATGTGTAAAAGGTAAGTATAGGTGATTGTTTATACATGTATATAACAACTATAATTAGTAGAGTTATAGTATTTATTGAATACATTAAAGCAGGGCCAACATACATTCTAACTTTTGCTACATCTTCACTTATTCTATTCATCAAATCTCCAGTTTGATTCATTTTATAGAAATTCAACGATAATTTTTGATATTGACTATATATTTCATTTTTTAAATCAAACTCAACATACCTGGAAACATTGATAATAGTTTGCCTTGTTAAAAACGTAAATAATCCTGCAAGAGCTGAAGCTAGTAGAATTAAAAATATATTTGTTATTAATTCACTTTCAACTAGCTTTAAATCAGTACTTAGTCCTGTTCTGTAATCATCAATAACATTAATAGAATTTCTTATTAGACCAGGAGTAATTAGTAATAACATCCTAGCGGCAATTATTATTATAATTCCACTTATTAAATTTTTCTTATACTTAAAAAAGTATTTATTTATGTAGGATAACTCTTTCAATTAATATATGTATTTAAATGTCTAACTTATAAATAATACTTCATATTTTATATTATATTGCGCAAAATTAGAGTAAAGTTTTTTAATTAATATTAATATCCATAAATAGTTCTTTAAAATGTTAAACAGAAGACATATACGTCTAAAAATTATGCAACTAATTTATGCATTAAAAATATCCGATTTCAATTATGATAAGGATATTAATCATCAATTATTTAAAAGTCTCGAAGATATTTATGATTTATATCTTATTTTAATCTCTCTAATGATTGAAGTTCAAATCAAAGCCGAAACCTATCTTAAAATAGCTCAAAAAAAACATTTAGCTACCTCTGATGATATTAACCCTAATAAAAAGTTTATTAATAATAGGATGTTACTATTGTTAAGAACTAACAAGTTAATAGAAGGGGAGTTAAAAAAAAGAAAATTAAATGTATGGAAGTTAGATAATGAATATGTTGATGCTGTTTTTCATGATTTAATAAAAAGCGATCTTTATTCTGATTATTTAAGTGATTCTAATGATGATTTCAATTCAGACAAGATATTTATTGTTTCTTTTTTTAAAAAAATAGTAGCTACTAATGAAAAGCTATATAATTACTTAGAAGATAAAAACATTACATGGAGTGATGATTTTCCTGTCGTAAATACTTCAATAGTTAAAATGCTAAACAAGTCAAATGATGATTCTCCTATGTCATATTTTATTCCTACTCTTTTTAAAGATTCAGATGATAAAGAATTTGCTGGAGATTTATTAAAATTAACAGTTAATAATTTTAAAACTTATAATAATGAAATTTCAAAGAAAACTGCAAATTGGGATCCAGACAGAATTGCTAACATAGATTATGTTATTTTGAATTTAGCTATAAGTGAATTTCTTAATTTCCCAACTATTCCATTGAAGGTTACCATCAATGAATACATCGAATTATCAAAAGAATACTCTACACCCAAGAGTAATGTGTTTGTTAATGGTATATTAGACGCGATTGTAAAAGACTATTCTAAAAATGGTTTAATCAATAAAGAGGGTAGAGGTTTGGTGGAATAAGTTTTTTTTCTATTTTTACCATATAATATAAAATATTAATTACAAATACATCAAAATGAAAAACATAATTCTTTTATCTGCATTATCTCTAATTTTCACTTTAACTTCTTGTAAAAATGATCCATTCAGTAAGGTGGATACTAAAAATGTCGAAGTTGCTTCAAAGCGAGATGCTGTATCAACAAGTTTTGCTGAAATGACATTTGACAAAACTAATCATGACTTTGGCACTATTAGTAATGGAGCTGCACAAGAAACTGTATTTAGTTACACAAATACAGGAGATAGTCCATTAGTAGTTACTGATATAAAAAGCACATGTGGATGTACTGTTCCTCAAGGTTGGAGTAGACAACCATTATCTCCTGGGGAATCTTCTCAATTTACTGTTAAGTTTAACGGAAAAGGTGCGAATAAAGTATCTAAAACTGTAACTGTTACTGCGAATACAAAAAAAGGTAAAGAGTCAGTTAGAATCTCTGCTTTTATAAATAATCCTAACTCTGTTAAGCAACCAATGTTACCTAAACTAAATCAATAATGGAAGGTTCTATGGATTATATTTTTCCACTAGCAATGCTTGCTATCTTTTACTTCTTTATTCTTAGACCCCCTATGCAGAGGTCTAAAAAAGAAAAG
>CASIAX010000024.1:0-6658 GCA_949372955.1 uncultured Flavobacteriaceae bacterium
ATAAAACGGTTATACTTTTATAAAGTGTAGCCGTTTTATTATATTTGAGCATGTCAAAAAGAATTTTTTATCCTCTTTTTTTGTTATTAATTCCTTTAATTGGAATGACTATCACTGATGAAATTAACTGGAGTCCATTTGATTTCATTATTATGGGTTCTCTACTAATCTTCCTTAGTATTGGAATTAATTTTGCGAGTAATCGTGCAAAGAATTTAAAAAATCGAGTCCTATACATTGGAATATTGGTTATAATATTTATGTTAATATGGGCAGAGTTGGCAGTAGGTCTTTTTGGAACTCCTTTTGCAGGTAGTTAAGTAAACAATCGCTTCAGTTTTGCAGCAGCTTTGAATAATAGGGTGAGGGGGAATCAAAATCATATTAGTTCAACTTTTCATAATAAGAGTCATTATGTGATGAGTGTCGATTAAGTCTTTTGGAGTTAGACTTATGTTCGATATTTCAATAGAGTTATCTACTAAAACAATAAAACGGTTATACTATTATAGTATAGCCGTTTTTTTATAAAAACATATTTTTTGTAAATAAAACCTTACATTATAATTTATTTTGACTACTTTTGTAAAGTAAACATTACATAAAAAGATGAAAGAACAAAAAAAGCAAACAAAAATTTTACTTGGATGGTTATTTGCTTGGGTAGTAAGTACTGCAATTTTATCAGCGGGAGTAAACAATTTATGGGATAACGTATTAATTACCAAAATAGGATTATTTATAAATCTTGCTATTGGGGTTGGTATGATTATCGCAAATAAAAATTTATTTAAGCATTATGATGAATTACAAAAGAAAATTCACTTTGAATCAATGGCCCTTACATTAGGGTTAACTGTAGTTGTTGGTCTTGTGTATGAGATTTCGTTTGATTTTGGAGTTATTAATTCGGAACCTGAGTTTGAATATTTAGTGTTTTTCATTTGCTTTTCATACATGACTTCTATTATCGTTAATTCATTAAGATTTAAATGAAAAATAGAGTAAGAGAATTAAGGAAAAATCAAAAATTGACACAAGAAGAATTAGCCAACTTAATTGGTATTTCACGTCAAGCGATAAATGCGATTGAAAAAGAAAAATTTGATCCAAGTTTACCCACAGCATTTAAGATGTCAAAGTTATTTGAGATAGCTATTGAGGAACTCTTCTTTTATGAGGGATCTAAATAATTAATTGAATTGATTTATTAACTTCCAAGAATTCTACTGGTGTAAAACTAATGTTCGATATTTCAATAGAGTTATCTACTAAAACAATAAAACGGTTATACTATTATAGTGTAGCCGTTTTTTAATTAAATAAGACTCCTGAAAAAAATGAACATACTTTTCAATTCTTTACAATCTTAAAAGTGAGTTTTTTATTATTTGATTTGTCTACTGCTTTAACAATATAGGTAGCGCTAGAAAGATGTTCTATATTGATAAAGTTGCCTGTAAGTGCCATTAGCTTATTTCCTATCATATCATATAACTCTATGTCGTATTCTTTATCGCTATTTAGCTTTAAAAAAGACGATGAAGGGTTGGGGTAAATTGTAAGAACTGAATTTCTCGGCGTGTCATAGGATAAATTTGAATAATTTAGATCAATTTCAATATCAATCATATCTATCTCTAAATTACCATTATTATTCTGAGAAGTATTTTGACTTCCTAAAAAACATAACTTATCGTCTCGCATAAAAGGGTTAATTACACTAGGTGAATAATTTTCCATTTCAAATCTTAATTCTTCTGAATTATAAAAATCGAATGTTCCGGCCCCATTTCCAAGCCAAATACTTTTATTTAAAGTAATAGCTCTTTGTATTTCATCCCAATAAGTGTCAGGATTACCAGATAAATCTCCTGAAAAGTAGTCTGTACCTCCATTTGTTCTTAATACAATATCTAAATTTCCGTCTTGATTGGCATCTAAAACAACAAATTCTCTAAACCTGAGTTCGTCAAAGGGAAAGACATTATTGTATGATAAATTAAAACCACCTATTCCATCACTAAGCCACACTTCAAAGGAATTAAAACTAAGATCTCCATCATCATTTCCATCACCATCAATATCGCCAGCGAAAAACTCTCTTGCAACAGAAATGTCTTTTATTCCATCATTGTTAAAATCTTGAGATATAATACTGGTTGCACCCAAAACTTGCTGGCCGAAATCATCAATTTGATCTGACCTAAATTCCAATTGGTAAGATTGTGTGTTTTCGTCATAAGAGTATACTTCAATTCTATTTGCATCATCATTCCAGCCTGAACTTGATCCACCATATGAAGCCGTAATAATTTCATTTCTGTCATCACCTAAAACGTTGTCAATATCAATTGTAAAAGGCATATCATTTTCAGGTGTCCAAAAGTCATTATTTCGGGTAAAAGTTCCATCATTATTTTGAATAAAGATTCCATATGTATACCAAGTAACACCATCTGCTGATGTGCTGGGAACCCCAGCAAAATCAATTAGGTCATCATTGTTCAAATCTCCCATAGATACGCCGTGGAAGTACCCCATTTCATTATCATCATTGACTTTAGTCCAATCAATTCCGCTTGAGGTTATTTTCCCCCACCAAATATTCCCAAGCCAAGGCTGATTTCCATGTTCTCCACTATCACCAATAACAAATTCATTCTCATTTATAATTTTAATATTTCGGGCAGCTTTCATTAAAACCTGATCATAGATTTGATGTAAATTCCATTCTCCGTTATTTTTTTTCATCAAGATAGTTGGTGCAGGAGGACCTTCAGATGGAATAGTGCCAGGGAGTAATAAAAAATCATCCCCATCAACGTTAAAATGTAAGTCAGCAGCAACATTCAAGAAAGTTACTTCAAGATTGTTTAAGTCGAGTTCAGTATTTCCCTCAAAAACTATTTGGTTAGTTGAAATACTTCCCAATTCACCAGTCTGTGAGTAAGTGAATAAAGGAATGACCATTAGAAAAATAAGTGTTCTCATATGTGATATTTTATTCAAATATAACAAACTTTATACTTTCTATAATACTTAAGAAATCTCTTAGTGTAAAACTTAAGTTCGATATTTCAATAGAGTTATCTACTAAAACAATAAAACGGTTATACTTTTATAAAGTGTAGCCGTTTTTTTATATTTGAGCATGTCAAAAAGAATTTTTTATCCTCTTTTTTTGTTATTAATTCCTTTAATTGGAATGACTATCACTGATGAAATTAACTGGAGTCCATTTGATTTCATTATTATGGGTTCTCTACTAATTTTCCTTAGTATTGGAATTAATTTTGTGAGTAATCGTACAAAGAATTTAAAAAATCGAGTCCTATACATTGGAATATTGGTTATAATATTTATGTTAATATGGGCAGAGTTGGCAGTAGGTCTTTTTGGAACTCCTTTTGCAGGTAGTTAAGTAAACAATCGCTTCAGTTTGTGCTGCAGCTTTGAATAATAGGGTGAGGGGAAATCAAAATCATATTAGTTCAACTTTTCATAATAAGAGTCATTATGTGATGAGTGTCAATTAAGTCTCTTGGAGTAAGACTGATGTTCGATATTTCAATAGAGTTATCTACTAAAACAATAAAACGGTTATACTATTATAAGTGTAACCGTTTTTTTATTTATGCACAATAATAAAAAGAAGTCGTCGTTTTAAAAAAAAGAATAGAATCCGATGAAAAAATCAATTTTACTATTTACTATCTTACTAACGATCCTTAGTAGTTGTAAAGAAGATGATAATAAAAATCCAGAGGAATGTTACTCAAATAATAATGCACAGTCCATAGTTCACGATGGTGTCAATAGAGAATATGTTTTATACATACCTAATTCATATGATGGAACATCTTCTGTTCCACTAATGCTTAATTTTCATGGGTTTGGTGGTAGTGCAAGTGATTATATGCAAGAAGCAGATATGCGCTCATTGGCAGAAGCTGACACTTTTATTTTAATCTATCCTCAAGGTAGTTGTTTGGATGGTTTATCTCATTGGAACGCTTGTCCATTAGGAGGAGACAATAAAAGTGATGCTGATGATTTTGGTTTTGTTGAATCCATGATAACTGAGATCTCATCTCAGTATAATGTAGATATGGAGAGAATTTATGCTGCAGGATACTCAAACGGTGGCATGATGGCATATGGGCTCGCGAATTATAAAAGCGACTTAATTGCTGCGGTAGCATCTGTTTCTGGAGTAATGTTAGAATGTACAGGATCTACAAATCATCCTATGCCGGTAGTACATCTTCATGGAACCTCTGATGGTGATCTTCCATATAATGGGAACAATGACTGGAACTCTGCACAAAGCACGTTAGACTATTGGATTAATTTTAACAATACTATTATAACCCCAACTGTAAGTAATGACAATAGCGGAGGAATGTCAATTGAACATTATGTCTATGACCAAGGAGATAGCTCAGTTTCTGTTGAGCATTATAAATTCATAGGAGGAGATCATGTTTGGTTTAGCGCCACTTATCAAGGTCAGGACGCATCTGAATTGGTTTGGAATTTTGTATCTAGATATGATATTAATGGATTGAGATAAAGAATAAAGGTCACACTAATGGATGTATATCCTTGTCTTTTGATATGGTCTTTGTTATTAAAATTGTTTCTAAAGAAATCTTTTGGAGTAAAACTTATGTTCGATATTTCGAACGAGATATCTACTAAGAAGTAATCAGAAATGGTTACTCTTTTTTCTTTAATATCTAATTCCAAAAATAAACTTATTTCCCCAGTAATGGGGGTCATTTATATCTGAATAGATGACTCCTTTGGAAGATGAGGCATGAATAAATTTTTTATTTCCTACATATATAACTATATGGTGTACCAGTTTTATTATTTTTACAAAATGAAAAAAATACTATTACTGCACGTTTTATTAATCTTTGCTTGTTCAAAAAATACTCAAATTAAAAATCCAAGAATTGCTATAATTGGTCTCGGAATTGAATCTAGTACCTTTTCTCCAGCTACAACTAGTAAAGAAGCATTTCATGCTAAAAGAGGAATAGAAATTTTTGACAAGTATCCTTTTCTACATAAAGATTCTTTAACTCGTAATAGTGCCGAATGGCTTCCTATATTAGTCGGCAAGGCTCTACCAGGAGGAATTGTAACTAGTGAAGCATATGAATCTTTAGTTAAGGAATCTTTAGAAATGTTAAAACAGAATGGTCCCTATGATGGTGTGTTTTTTGATATTCATGGAGCTATGAGTGTTATAGGAATTGATGATGCTGAAGGAGATTTAATCACAAGAGTAAGAGACATTGTTGGCTTTGAAACTTTAATTTCAACTTCTATGGATTTACATGGAAATGTTTCCAAATTATTAGCAAAGCAATCTGATTTAATAACTTGCTATAGAATGGCTCCTCATGAAGATGCTATAGAATCTAAAAAAAGAGCCGTAACTAATCTTTTAGACCGTTTAATAAATAAAAAAGGTAGACCAGCTTATAAAGCTTGGATTCCTGTACCAATATTACTTCCTGGAGAAAAAACAAGTACCAGAATAGAACCAGGAAAGAGTCTTTATGAGCAAATACCCTTAATAACTCAAAATGATGGGATTGTTGACGCTGCAATTTGGGTTGGATACCCTTGGGCTGATGAGTTTAGAAATCATGGTGTAGTTATGGTTACAGGAGATAATAAAAAGGCTGTGACATCTGGTGCAGAAAAATTAGCTAATCAATTTTGGGAATCAAGGAATGATTTTAAATTTGTAGCACCTACAACAACACTTGATGAAAGTTTAAAATTAGCACTTAAAAGTAAACTAAACCCTTTTATTATTAGCGATATGGGAGACAACCCAACTGCTGGGGGAGCAGGAGATGTAACCTATACTCTAAATCAATTACTATCACGTCCTGAATTTAAATATTCAAATGGTCCATCTCTAATTTATGCTTCAATTCCTGGTCCAGATCTTATAAAAAAAGCTTTAGATTTAGAAGTTGGTTCTTTTGTTGAGGGTTATGTTGGAGCCATTGTTGATGACAGGTATAGCCCTCCAATTCTTTTGTCAGGAAAAATTACATCTATTAAAAAAGGAGATATTAATGCTGAAGTTGAAGTTGTAGTTAAAACTGGTAGTATTAGTGTAATTGTCACAAATAAACGTAAGCCTTATCATTATTTAAAAGATTTTACAGATCTAAAATTAGATCCTATTAATGTAGATATATTGATGGTTAAAATTGGATATCTTGTTCCAGAACTTTATGAAATTAGAGGAGATTGGGTGATGGCATTAACACCCGGTGGGGTAGACCAAGATTTAGGACAATTAAAGTTCAAAAGAATTAAACGACCAATGTTTCCATTTGATAAAGATATGTCTAACCCTGATCTAAGTGCACGATTAATAGAGTTATCAAATGATTAATAAAAAGTTGTTTATAGTACTTGTTTTTATCGGCAATTTTTTACATGCTAACAATTCGTTAGATAGTTTGTTTATAGAATTAGAAAGAACAATGCAGAGTAGCTCTAATTATGATAATGATAAGGAGCGTAGGATTAACATACTCATTGCTGAACTAGCTATTGATGAGATCTCTTTTGAAAATGAATTAATTATAAGAAACAAGCTAATTGAAGAATATGAATA
>CASIAX010000025.1:0-52686 GCA_949372955.1 uncultured Flavobacteriaceae bacterium
TGATATCTTATGAAAATCTTTTCTGTTTGTATGTGGGTATTCTCTACATGCTTTAGGTCTATGCTCGTATATAAAACAACTATTATCTTCATTTAAAAAAGTACAAGGAGATCCCTTTAAAACATAATCATTGTCCGAGTCCATAGTTAAATACTGAGAAACGAACTTATCAATTTTAAGATCGTAAATGCTTAGAAATGCTTGAAATATCTTTTGAAGTAAAAATTGGACTAGTTGTCTTACAACAATTCGCACAATCTAGACAATTAGTTTTTGAGAATTCATCATCATGAATATCATTCATTAAATAATCAAACTGCTTTGGTAGTTTTTTTTTTAATTTCTTAAAAAAAGAAGTGTTTTCCTTAAAATTAAGTTTAGATAACTTAGCAATATTTTCAATTTTATCTTTCATGTATTTGTTACTATTAAAAAAACATCTCTTTGCTAAAATAATACAATTAAGTATTATATTTATATTATGAGTACAAGCATATTAAATATAGATAAGGTTTCTATATATCAACAAGACGAAATTATCTTAGAAAATATTAATATTAATATTAATAAAGGGGACTTTATTTATCTTATAGGGAAGACTGGCTCTGGAAAAAGTAGTCTAATAAAAACTCTCTACGCAGATTTAAAATTAAAAAAAGGATTCATTTCAGTTGGTGGATTTACATTAAAAGACCTAAAGGAGAAAAAAATACCATTTTTAAGAAGAAAGCTAGGTGTTGTTTTTCAAGACTTTAATCTTCTTCAGGACAGATCTGTTTTTGATAATTTAAAATTTGTTTTAGAAGCAACAGAGTGGAGTGATAAAAAAAAGATAAAAAATAGAATCAATGAAGTACTAGAAATTGTAAAAATAAAGGATTTGATTTTTAAGCTACCTCACCAATTATCAGGTGGTCAAAAGCAAAAAGTAGCAATATCTAGAGCATTACTAAATAGTCCAGATTTAATAATAGCAGATGAACCGACTGGAAATTTAGATCCAAAAACCAGCTTGGAAATCATGAACTTGTTATTAGAATTAAATAAGAAAGGAAATACAATTCTTATGGCTACTCATGACTTTATGATGATAAAAAAGTATCCACACAAAACACTTTTATGTAATAACAAATCAATAAATGAAATTGACATTACTGGTATGAGTATTGAAAACATATACGAATGATTTCAATTTTAATCCCTTGTTATAACTATAACGCATTCAATCTAATTTGCATCTTAGAAAAGCAGGCATTAACTCTTGGAGTGATTTTTGAAATTATCTGTATCGATGATGCATCTTTTTCTAATTTAAATGAAACCAATCAAAAAATAAACACACTTACTAATTGCAAGTTTTTTGAAAGTAAAAAAAACATAGGAAGATCTGCCAACAGACAACTATTAGCGGATAAAGCTCAATACGATTGGCTTTTATTTATTGATGTAGATGTTATTCCACTTAACAGTAATTTCCTGGAGATATATACAAATCAAATAAAAAAAGATTTTGAAGTTACTTTTGGTGGTTTTTACTATGAAGATAAAATAATAAACTCAAGAAGTTTAAGGCAGACATTCGGAAAATTTAGGGAACAAATACCAAGTGAATTAAGAAATAAAAATCCTTATAAATATACCATATCATCTAATTTCTTAATTAAGAAAAATGTGTTTAAGTCAATCAATAAACAAATAAAAAGTGATAGTTACGGAATGGATTATTTGTTTGGAGCATTATTGAAAAATAATTTAATTTCTATAAATCATATTGACAACGAAGTTAATCACCATGGTTTGGATGAGAATTTAAAATTTTTAACTAAAACTAAAAAAGCGTTAAAAAGCTTACATTATTTAAAAAGAAATAAATTAATTGGCCAGAACGATATCACTATTTTAAAATACTATAATGTACTAAGTTTTTTAGGGCTAAGAAAAATTACAACTGCTATTATTAACTTATTTTCAAAAAGTATTGAATCTAATCTGTTGGGCGCTAAGCCTAGTCTGTTATTATTTGATTTATACCGACTTTCCTATTTGTGTAGTATAAAATAATTATAAAGATTTTTTAAAATCTTCATAATCTCTAATATAGTCTTGTTCATCATAACTCTTTGAAGCTAAAACAAGACAAACAGAATCTTTTGAAAAATTATTCATTTCTCTCCATATGCCTTTGGGTAAGAAAAAACCAACATTTGGACTACTTAAAGTAATAACCTTACTATTAAAACCGTCATCTATCAGTAAATCAAAACTTCCATTTAAAGCAAATAATACTTGAGATAAATCTTTGTGTGCGTGCCCTCCTCTTTCGCCATTTTCTGGGACATCATATAAATAATATACACGCTTAATAGAAAAAGGAACAATTTCATTTTCAACAAAAGACAATGAACCCATACCTTCAGGGGAAACTATTTTTGGTATTTTTATTTCAAAAACATCTTCAATACTACTTCTTTTCATTATTCACTTTTATAAATTGAAAAATCCCCTTAAGTCCAGTTAAATATTTAGGTATTATTTCTGTAACGCTAATATGTTTAAATATAAACATTAAATAAACATAGTGGACTAACTTAAAAAAAGAAAAAAAATTATAATACTTGTAAAACAAAGCACCTTTAGCAAATAAAATTCTATCACTTCCAACATCTTTTCCTGAACTGATAATATCGTGAGATAAAATTACATCATTTTGAAAAATTATATTAAGATTTGAATCCATAGCATCTCTCAAAAAGATATACTCATCGGCTGTTTGAAATATAGATCCAAGCCCGAAGTTATTATCAAATTTAATATTGTTAAAAATAATAGAATCTCTTTTAAATGCAATAACAACTGAATTAACAGAGTTTAAAGTTTTTTTATCGTGAAGTTTCTTCTTGGGGTATTTTTTAAATAGTTTACCATCAAAATCCTTCATCATAAAGGTTATAATATCTGCATTTGGATTATTAGAAAAAGCATTAAGAATAATTTTATCAAAATCTTTTTCGTAAACTACATCATCATCTGCTAATAAACATATATCTGCAGTAGAGCTATGAATTGCTAAGTTTCTACTTTTTGATAAACCAATTTCATTTTTATTAATTAATTTAATTTTGCCAGTAGATGGACAAGAAAAGTTAATATTCTCCGTTTGATTTATAATTAAGACAGAATTAGAATGAGAATTATTATTCACAAAGATATTATGTAAGAAATCAAGATTATCTCTTTGTTTCGTAGAAATTAAAATTTCTAAACTAATATTTTTGTTGTTTACATTACTCATTAAAATTATATTTGAAACAAATGTAGATAAATTAATGAAAATTCTATTAATAGGTGAATATAGTGGACTTCATAATTCTCTAAAAGATGGTCTACAATTAAACGGGCATACAGTTACTTTATTGGGTACGGGTGATGGGTTTAAAAGATACCCAGTTGATATTTTAATAAAATCAACATTTTTTGAAATCCCTATTTTTAAATTTATAGCAAAAATAATTGATAAAATATTCAAAGTAAGTCTTAATGATATTGAGATAGGTATTAAAACATTTTTTAAAATTAAAAAATTAAAAGGATTTGATATTGTACAGTTAGTAAATGAAAATTCCTTTAAAACAACTCCTATTTTAGAAGTAAAGTTGATAAAAATAATTAAAAAAAATAACAAGAATATATTTTTACTTTCTTGTGGCACAGATTTTAAAAGCATTCAATATGCTTTGAATAAAAATTTTAGATATTCAATATTAACTCCATACTTTAATAATAAAAAACTAAAAAATAGCTATCGCCACATTTTAAAATATAATAATAAACATTTCAAAAACCTTCATGAATATATTTATAAAAATATAAAAGGTGTTATAAGCTCGGATTTAGATTATCATATTCCATTAAAAGAAGAGATCAAGTATTTAGGTATGATCCCTAACCCAATTAACCTAAGTAAGATAAAATACAATAAGCTAAAAATAGATGGAGAAATAATAATATTTCATGGAATTAACATAAAGAACTCTATCAAAAAAGGTAATAATTATTTTCAAAAATCTATGAAAATAATTAAAGAATTGCATGGAAATAAAATTAAATATATTGAAGTAAAGAACTTGAATTATAACGATTACGTAAAATCTTATGACAGCTGTCATATTTTTCTAGACCAAGTATATGCTTATGATCAAGGATATAACGCATTAGAAGCAATGGCAAAAGGCAAGGTGGTGTTTACTGGAGCAGAAAAAGAGTGGTTAGATCACTATAACTTGATAGAAGACAGTATTGCTATTAATGCATTACCTGAAACCAATTATTTAGTAAATAAGTTAACTGACTTAATTAATAATCCTGAAAAAATTGAAAGTATAAGTGTAAATGCTAGAAAATTTATCGAGAATCATCACGACTTTAAAAGCATTGCAAGTATTTATGAAGACAAATGGTTAAAAGCTCTTAAGAATGAAAAATAAATTTTATCCTAATTTATTTATACCAGGAGCAGCAAAGTCAGGTACTACAACTCTTCATGAATTGTTAGATTTACACCCAGATATTTCTATGTCTAGCGTCAAAGAACCTGTTTTTTGGAATAATAAAAAATTCAATAGCTATTCCAATGAAGATTGGACAAAATACAAAGAGTTATTTAACACAGACTCCAAAATAAATGGAGAATCTACAACCTCCTATATGTACTACGAATCATTCATAAGTAACATTAAAATTAATTATGAGGATTCGCCAAAATTTATTTTTATTTTAAGAAACCCTATTGATCGTTTTATTTCACATTTCTGGTGGATGAAAGGTTTAGGTCTAGAAAAAGATGATATTAAAAAAATAATAAAAAAAATACCGAGTCAAGTTAAAGTAATTGACTACAATTATTACCCAAAGCATTATTATCAGTTTGGACTTTACTCAAAATGGATTCAAAACTTTATTGATAATTTTGGAATTGAAAATATTAAAGTAATTACTCTTGAAAGTTTAGTGTCCAATAGACTCCAAACAATTAATTCATGTTTTGATTTTTTAGATTTAAAAAAACTAGAATCATTACCATTAATTTCTTCTAACAAAACAACCAAAATTAAATACCCATGGTTATATCACTTTATTAGAAAATCTTCAATAAGTAAAATGAAGTATACAAAGCTTGCTAAATTATTTTTATCACAAAAATCTATTCATTTGATTAAAAATAAAATGAAAAAAATAATAGCAAATTGGAAAACTAAAGAATTTAAATACGAGACTTTAACCTCAGAATACAGAAATCACTTAAAAGATGCTGGTTATAATAATGATGTTAAAAAATTAAAAGATATTTTTGATTATCCATTTAAAGAATGGAAAGACTTTAATTAGTTACAGATGAATTTTATAAAAACATCCATATATTCAGCAGCGAGTACAACTATAAGTTTATTAGTAAAATTAATAACTAATAAGGTAATAGCATTATACCTTGGTACGAACGGAATGTTTTTGATGGGTCAATTAAAAGACTTTTTGAAAATTGGCAATACTCTTGGAACTATGGGTATTGAAACTGGGACTGTAAAATACACATCTGAATTAAATAATAAAGAAAAAGATTTCAAAGATCTTGTTGGCACTAGTTTTAAAATACACCTCTACAGTTCACTGATAATAATAGGATTAATTCTTATTTTCTATAACTATTTAACACTATCTATATCAAAAGAAATGAGTGAAATTAACAACTACTCATTTAAGTATCTATTATGTTTCTCTATTGTATCTTTTTCAATACAAACATTTATAATGTCTGTATTAAATGGCTTAAAGAAAATTAAAATATTCATTTTAATTAATATAATTGCAACAATTATTTCAGGTGGAGTTCTAATTTTTCTAGTAATAAATTACTTCACTGTTGGAGCATATTATGCTTTAATATTAAGCCCAATAATAACTTTAATTACAGCTTTAATAATCTGTTTATTTTTAAAACCATTTAAATTAAATTTTCTTAATTCAGTATTAAAAATAAAATATTTTAAAAATTTATCTAAATTCTCATTAATGGCAATTATGGCACCAATATGCCTTGTTGGTGCAACATTTACAGTTAGGTATTATATTTATGATGAATTTGACTCTAACCATGCTGGCTCTTGGGAAGCTATGTGGAGGATATCAGCTATATATTTATTGTTTTTAACTACGACTTTCAAATTCTATTTAGTACCAACATTTACAAACTTAGAAAATAATAGCTTAAAAAAAGAGGTCTTTAAAATTTGGAAAACCATATTACCTATAATAGTTATAATAACATTAGGAGTTTATATAGCTAAAGATTTAATTATTGATATTTTATTTACTAGTGAGTTTAACTTGATTAATAGCTTAATTCTTTTTCATTTACTCGGTGATATTATTAAAATAAACTGCTGGGTACTTGGAAATATTTTGGTTGCTAAGGCTAAAACAAACCACTTTATTTTATTTCAAGTAGAATGGTCAATTGTATTTGTTGTTTTATCAATTATTTTAGCTAATATATATGGTTTTGTAGGACTTTCAATAGCTTACTTTAGTACTTACATTATACATTTTCTACTATTAAATATATATTTCAGAAAATTATTATGGAGAAATAATTAGATGTTTTTATATAAATAAATCATTCAGATTAACATAATTATTGGTTTCAACTTTATAAAAATCTTGAGTTATAGATTTAGCACCAAAACCTTCCTTCCAATATATTAAACCTTTATTAATCGACTGGCCATTGTTTTCATTTGAATTACCAAAATCAAAAAACTCCTTTGACTTAAATACATTACCAATTAAATGAGAAAATAAAAAATCTAAACTTCCTGTAGAGTTTTTAGAAGAATCCGAAGAGATATATTGAACATGAGCAGTTGTTTTGGATTCAAATATTGTAGTAGCAGCAATTAATGTCTCTTTATTATAAACATTAAATTGTCTGATATTATTATTAAAATTCTTTTTCAGCAATGTAATTTCACTTAACGTATGCACTGGAGAAACACCATGCTTTAAGTTCAAATTAGGTATTAAAAGAGTTTTCCAAAAGTCATCAAAACTATCAACTTCTTTTACAACTAAATTGTTTTTAATTGCTTTCTTAAGACCGTTTGATCGATCCTTAGAAAGAGATAAATTATTTTTTCTAACAACAGAAAGCACTTCCTTTTTTACAATTTCAGAATTTAACAAATGACTTATATATTTGGATTCTTCACTTGGCAAAACATGATATATAGATGGAATTGGTTTATAGTTTAAGTTTTTAATATTATTATCAGAAAGATATTTAAGGGTAGTTTTAAAAACTTCAACTACATCATTAAATTTAGATTTCTCATCTAATACAAAACCTCCATAAGTTAAACCTTGATGAGAATAAAGTTGATCATCAACCCTGTTTGCTGGCAGGATGGATATTAATACGTCTTTTTTATATATTAGAAGAGAATAATCAAGAAACCTATCACTGTGATAATCCATAAAATCTCTTAGAAACAAAAAAGTACCGTTTCTAGAATTTAGAACAAATTTGTTCCAGTCTGATTTTAATTCTTTTGAATATGTTTTTATAGAATAAATAGTATAATATTTTATTTGATATGAAAATACTATTTATTTTTTAAATGCTTTTATTTCTTTTTCTTTCAACCTCTTTTAATAGAACTTTTCTTAGTCTAAGGCTGTTAGGAGTTACTTCAACATACTCATCCTTCTGTATATATTCTAAAGCTTCTTCTAATGAAAATTTTATAGCAGGAACAATTTTTGCCTTATCATCAGCTCCTGAAGACCTAACATTACTCATTTTCTTAGTCTTTGTGATATTTATAACCATATCGTCTCCTCTAGAATTTTCACCAATAACTTGTCCTTCATAGATTTCTTCACCTGGATTAACAAAAAACTTACCTCTATCTTGTAATTTATCAATTGAATAAGGAATAGCTTTACCTTTTTCCATAGAAACTAATGACCCGTTTTGTCTTTCTGGAATACCTCCTTTAACTGGCTTGTATTCCTTAAATCTGTGTGTCATAATAGCTTCTCCAGCAGTTGCAGTAAGCAACTGATTTCTTAGGCCTATAATACCCCTAGACGGAATAAGAAATTCACATATCATTCTTTGTCCTTTAGAAACCATACTTAGCATTTCTCCTTTTCTAAGAGAAACCATTTCTACTGCTCTTCCTGAAACTGTTTCTGGCAGATCAATTGTCATTTCTTCAAAAGGTTCACATTTTTTACCATCAATAGTTTTTATAATTACTTGAGGCTGACCAATTTGTAGCTCGTAACCTTCTCTTCTCATTGTTTCAATTAAGACTGATAAGTGTAAAACACCTCTACCGAAAACCATAAATTTATCAGCACTATCAGTTTCACTTAACCTAAGGGCTAGGTTTTTTTCAAGCTCTTTATATAGTCTATCTTTAATATGTCTTGAAGTTACAAATTTTCCGTCTTTTCCAAAAAATGGAGAATCATTAATAGTAAATAACATACTCATCGTTGGTTCATCTATAGAAATAGTCTTGAGTGACTCTGGGTTTTCAATATCAGCGATAGTATCCCCAATTTCGAAATTATCTAAACCTACTATGGCACATATATCTCCAGGTTGAACCTCATCAACTTTAATCCTACCTAAACCTTCAAAAACATGTAATTCTTTAATTTTAGATTTAACTATAGATTTATCTCTTTTAACTAAAGAAACATTCATTCCAGTAGATAATTTACCTCTTTGTAATCTTCCAATTGCAATTCTTCCAGTGAAGGAAGAGTAATCTAATGATGTAATTAACATTTGCAAAGTCCCTTCTTTAATTGTTGGAAAAGGAACATGATCGATAACCATATCAAGTAATGGCTCAATATTTTCTGTTACATTTTTCCAGTCGTCACTCATCCAGTTTTCTTTAGCAGAGCCGTAGACAGTTGGAAAATCCAGTTGCCATTCTTCAGCACCTAACTCAAACATTAAATCAAATACAGATTCATGAACTTCTTCCGGAGTACAGTTCTCTTTATCAACTTTGTTTATAACCACACATGGTTTTAAACCTAAGTCTAAAGCCTTTTGTAAAACAAATCTAGTTTGTGGCATAGGGCCTTCAAAAGCATCAACTAAAAGTAGAACACCATCAGCCATGTTTAAAACCCTTTCTACCTCGCCACCAAAATCAGCGTGACCAGGTGTATCAATAATATTAATTTTGGTATCCTTATAAACTACAGATACATTTTTGGAAGTAATTGTAATTCCTCTTTCTCTCTCTAAGTCATTGTTATCTAAAATCAAATCACCCTTATTTTCATTCTCTCTAAACAACTCACAATGAAACATAATTTTATCCACCAAAGTTGTTTTACCGTGATCTACATGGGCAATAATTGCAATATTTTTTGTTTTAGACATGACTAAATATTAAAATTTGTGCAAATGTAAGCTATATTATTATCATAAGAAGAATTAAATAATATTTATACAGATATTAAAAAAGCAGTAACTTTGCTTAAATAAATTTTTCAATACACATGAATATTCCCAAACTTAAATACTTAGAATCAAACAACTTTGTTCTTATTGCTGGTCCTTGCGCTATTGAAGGTGAGGAAATGGCATTTAAAATTGCAGAAAGAATTTTAAATATCTCTAACAAGTACAATGTTCCATTTATTTTTAAGGGAAGCTTCAAAAAAGCAAATAGAAGTCGATTGGATAGTTTTACAGGAATTGGAGATATTAAAGCTTTAGAGATATTAAAAAAGGTTTCTACACACTTTGATATTCCTACAATTACTGATATACATGAGGCAAAAGATGCAGAGTTAGCTGCAAAATATGTAGATGTATTGCAGATACCAGCTTTTTTAGTAAGGCAAACGGATCTAGTAGTAGCAGCTGCAAAAACTGGAAAAACAGTAAACCTTAAAAAAGGACAATTTATGAGTCCCGAAAGCATGAAGTATGCGGTTCAAAAAGTAAAAGACTCTAATAACAATAATGTGCTAATTACTGACAGGGGAACTATGTTTGGTTACCACGATATGGTAGTTGATTTTAGAGGTATACCTACAATGAAATCTATCGCACCTACAATATTAGATGTAACTCATTCTCTTCAAAAGCCAAATCAAACAAGTGGAGTTACCGGTGGAGTTCCTGAAATGATAGAAACGATTGCTAGAGCTGGAGTTGTAAATAATATTGATGGTTTATTTATTGAGACACATTTTGATCCAAAAAATGCAAAAAGTGATGGTGCTAATATGTTAGATCTAGAACTATTAGAAGGATTGATTTCTAATTTAGTAGATATTAGAAAAACAATAAATAATTTTTAATCATTTACTTTACCAGTAAAAACAGAGATTTTTGAATTAATTGGATTTCCACTAGCTCTTCTAAAAGCTACAACTTGACCAGAGTGCCATACCGCATCCTGTATTGGACCATTGATAAGATTCCATAAAGGAAATTCACTTCTATTACCACCTCTATTAAATATTATTTTCAGATTTGATAAGTCTTTAGATTTAGAGACGATTTCTGATGATCGCTTAATATTTGATAAAGTGTTTTCCCTTAGAGACTTATAGTCTAGATCAGTATTACTTTTTGATTCATTTGGTTTATTTAATACTGCATTCAAAATCATCAAAGACAAAGAATGTATATGTCTTATCGTTTCCATTGTAGATCTAGAATCCTTAGATATTTTAAAATCTAAATCCGTCTTTGTCAATCCTTCACTGGCCCAATAATATCTAAAACCTAGGCCATCTATCATTCTGGACATTATATTTTCTGAAGAATAGGTGTCAGGGTATTCTGAAATTTGATAATAAGGAATTTCCATTTTTGATTGTGAAAAAGTTAATTGAGTAAATATTAAAAGTAATAATAATTTTTTCATAAATATCTAAAGTTTATTTCTTGATACCATACTTATCAATCAAATATACTAGTGAGGTCATAGTAGCTGCACCTAATTCAAGTTCTCTTTTATTAACCGCATCAAATGTGTCATTTGGAGCATGATGATAATCAAAATATCTTTGAGAGTCAGGCTTAAGTCCTGACAAAACATTTGTTTTAGTTTTTAGTGGCCCAATGTCTGCACCACTACCTCCTAATTCAAAAAAATGTATTAAATAAGGTTTAAATAAATTCTTCCAAGACAATATTTGATCAAAATTTGATTGATTGCAATCAAAATAAAATCCTCTAGGTGTAAATCCACCCGCATCACTTTCTAGGGCAAAAATATGATTTTCACTTTTTTGAGCTGCTATTTCTGCATACTTATTACCACCTCTTAAACCATTTTCTTCATTCATAAACAAAACAACTCTAATAGATCTCTTGGGTTTAATTCCTGTATTTTTTAATAGTCTTAAGACTTCCATTGACTGAACACATCCAGCTCCATCATCGTGGGCGCCATCACCAAGATCCCAAGAATCTAAATGACCCCCAACTACAATATATTCATTTGGAAATTCACTTCCGGTTATTTCTCCAATGACATTGTGAGATAAAACATCCTTTAATTGCTTGCAATTTTGCTTGAAGAAAAACTGGATATTATTATCAAGCTTAACCATACTACTTAGTAAGTCTGCATGTTTTGTACTAATTGCTGCTGATGGTATTCTATCCTCCGGATTTATATCACCATAAGTCATAGAGCCTGTATGAGGTAGATCGTCTATTCTAAGATTCATGGATCTAACTATTACAGCTGCAGCTCCATATTTGCTAGCTTCCATTGCCCCTGAATATCTTTGATCAACACATCCTCCATAGGATTCAAATGTGTTAATTAAAGAACTATTCATTGGTCTATTAAAAAAAACAATTTTGCCTTGAATATTATCCTTACCTAATTTCTCTAAGTCTTCAACTCCAGATACTTCAATAATTTTAGCTTTAATTCCTGTAGATGGTGTAGAAATAGAACCTCCTAAAGCACAGATGTTTACTTTGATAGTATTACCAGGACTAGTTTCTATATAAGCAAATTCAGGAATCCCTCTTACCCATTTTGGAACCATAACAGGTTGTAACCAAACTTTATCTAATCCAAGAGTTTCTAGTTCTTCTTTTGTCCATATTACTGCCTTCTCAGCTCCTAAAGACCCAGAAAGTCTACTACCGATATTGTTTGACAAATGATCTAACCAATTATAACTTTGACCATCAGTTAGTGAATTCGAATAAATATCAGAAATTACTTTCTCATCAGTTTGTGAAAAAATAAAAAAGGGAATGATAAATAAAATGTATTGCACGAATTTTTTCATAATAATTAATTATTTATTCGAATATTCTTTGATATTATTTTCAGTAATTTCTGTTTCATCACCTAATATAATTAATCTCTCTACAACATTTCTAAGACCTCTAATATTACCAGACCAATCATAAGATTTTAATAAATTTATAGCATCTTTAGTGAATGGCTTATTGGTTATCCCTTGAGATTTAGATATTTTTTCAGAAAAATAGTCAACTAATAAAGGGATATCCTCAACTCTGCTATTTAAAGAAGGTACTTTAATTAAAATTACTGCAAGACGATGATATAGATCTTCTCTAAAATTACCTTTAACTATTTGTTCTTTTAGATTTTTATTAGTAGCAGCAACAACACGTACATTAATCTTTATATCTTTTTGAGCTCCTACTTTTTGAATAGAATTGGATTCAAGTGCTCTTAATACTTTGGCTTGAGCTGATAAACTCATATCTCCAATCTCATCTAAAAATATTGTTCCATTATTAGCTGCTTCAAACTTTCCGATTTTATCTTTATTCGCCCCAGTAAAGGATCCCTTTTGGTGTCCAAACAATTCGCTTTCGATAAGTTCATTTGGAATTGCTGCACAATTAACCTCAATTAATGGAAAAGAAGATCTTTTACTTTTTTGATGTAACCAATGAGCTACTAGTTCTTTTCCAGATCCATTAGGACCAGTTATTAAAACTCTAGCATCTGTTGGTGCTACTTTATCAATAAGAGATTTTACCTGGTTTATACCATCACTTTGACCAATCATTTCATAGGAAATGTTGATTTGTTTTCTTAATCGGATGTTCTCAATTATTAATTTCTTATTATCCAAAGCATTTCTTACAGCAGTAAGTAATCTATTTAAGTCTGGGGGTTTAGATATATAATCAAATGCTCCTAATCTCATAGTCTCTACGGCAGTTTCCAAATCTCCATGCCCTGAAATCATTATAATTGGAGTTTCTGGCTTTATTCTTTTTGCATACTCTAAAACTTCAATACCATCCATTTTAGGCATTTTAATATCACATAAAACTAAATCTACATCATTGTTTTTTATATGGTCCACAGCAGATAATCCATCGTGAGCTTCAGAAATAATAAAATCGTTATTTTCTTCGTGAAGAATTTTAGTCAAAACTCTTCGAATTGCTATTTCATCCTCTACAATTAATATTTTAGACATAGATTAATATTTTAACCATTTATAAAGGTCTTTATAGCTAGGCTTTTGACCATACATTAAAATTCCTACTCTATAAATTTTAGCTGCAAACCAGACTGTACCAAAGAAAGTAGCTATTAATATAGCTAATGAAATAATTTGTTCATAGATAGGAACTCCATATGGAATTCTCATCATCATAACTATTGGAGAGGTAAATGGAATGTGTGAAAAAATAGTTGGAATAGTTCCAGATGGATCTTCAGCAACAGTGAAAATTCCTACATAAAGTCCAATTATTAATGGCATACTAAGTGGTAACATAAATTGATTCGCATCGGTTTCACTATCCACAGCTGCTCCAACAGCTGCAAATAAAGATCCGTAAAGGAATAAGCCTGAAATAAAGAAAAACACGAATGCAATCAAAATATTTAAAAGGGGTAGATTAAATAAAGCAGAGAAGAAAATTTGAATTCCAGAATTAACTTGAGCATCACTCACATCTAAAGAATTAATCTCCGAGGTAGATACCCCAAAAATAGATGAAACTAAAGTTGAAATAACTAATGTTAGAGCTATCCAAATAAATATCTGAGTAAAAGCTACCAAAGATGTACCTATAATCTTTCCCATCATTAATTGCGTAGGCTTAACCGAAGAAATGATAATTTCAACAATTCTACTTGTTTTTTCTTCTAAAACACTTCGAAGGATCATACTACCATATATAAAAACAAACATGTATAATAACATGCCCAAGAGAAATCCAAAGGCCATTTTTAATAATCCATCTATTTTTGTTGATTCTTCCCCCTCAAAACTTACTTGAACTAGATCAATATAAATTTTAGATTCTTTAATTGTATTTAAATCTAACCCTAAACTAGTATAATTTAAATCAGTTAAAATTTTCTCTAATTTACTTTCAATGCTATCAATAAGTGTTAAAGATGGAGAATCTTCAGAAATAAGTTTAATAGACTTTGATAAATCAACGTAATTAATATTTTTAGTATCCGTAACGTATGGGATAAATATTAATGCATCATCGTTTCTTTCTTGTGAAATCAGTTTCGCTTCATCCTCGTCTAAATCATCTAGAAAAGAAAACTTAACTGTATCGGAACTTAATAATGAATTTTCAAAAATGCCTGAATTATCTACAACAGTTATATTTTTAATACTATCACTATTAATATTTGTTAAAAACGAAATAAATAAACCTAAACCAACTATTAAAAATGGAATTGATAAGGTAAGTATAATAAACTTCTTGTTTTTTACTTGAGTCAAGTACTCTCGTTCGATAATTAATCTAGTATGGTTCATTATTTTTGATTATTTATAGTTTGAATAAAAATATCATTTGCACTTGGAACAACTTCCATAAAATGATTTACTTCTGCATTGGAACTAAGAAAATTCAGTAACTCATTGGAAGTTTGATTAGGTCCTAGGGATATGTTTAGTTTTAGTTCTTTTCCTAAAGATCTAAAGTTAGCATCGACAGACTTAAATTTTGAACTAATTAATTGCTTTAATCCGCTTTTGTCATTAGACACTAGCCCTACTTCAAAAGAGTTTGTTTTATATTGTCTTTTAATATCGTTAAGATTTCCATCTAAAACTTTATTAGACTTGTGTATCAGAGCAATATGGTCACATAATTCTTCTACAGACTCCATTCTGTGGGTAGAAAAAATAACAGTTGACCCTTCGTCTCTTAATTGAAGAATTTCATCTTTAATTATATTAGCATTGATTGGATCAAACCCCGAAAATGGTTCATCGAAAATTAATAAACTAGGTTTGTGAAGCACGGTAACAATAAATTGTACTTTTTGGGCCATTCCTTTGGATAGTTCAATGATTTTTTTGTCCCACCATTCTCCTATTTCAAATTTATCAAACCAATATTTAAGTTGTTTTTTAGCATCTACCCTACTCATGCCTTTTAATTGAGCTAAGTAAAGAGCCTGTTCACCTACTTTCATAGACTTATACAAACCTCTTTCTTCAGGCAAATAACCTATATTTTTAGTGTGTTTAGGGCTAAGAAGCTCCCCATTAAACATCACTTTTCCAGTATCTGGAATAGAAATTTGATTAATTATTCTAATGAGTGTTGTTTTACCGGCTCCATTTGGACCAAGAAGACCAAAAATACTTCCCTTAGGGATATCTACAGACACATTGTTTAATGCCTTATAATCACCAAAGTGTTTAGATACAGAATCAATACTTAAAAAATTGTTCATAGAAATTATATAATTTTAGGAAGTAAATATAATATTCTAAAATTAGCTAATCTCTTATTTTTAGATAAAAAACTCTGTAAAATATTAAGCAAACATATCTTTTACCCTATCGAAAAAGGATTTATCACTCTTTTCTGGTTTTGGAATAAAATGCTCATCATCCTTCATGGATTCAAAAAAGCTCTTTTGATTTTTGTTGAGTGTTTTAGGCGTCCATACGTTAACATGAACTAACAAATCTCCCGATCCATATCCGTTTATACTTGGAATGCCTTTGTTTCTTAATCTTAAAATTTTACCTGACTGTAAGCCTGGTTCGATTTTAATTCTAACCTTACCGCTTACCGTATCTATTTCTTTAGAGCCACCTAAAACTGCATCAGGTATGCTTACGTATAAATCATAATGAAGGTTATCTCCTTCTCGCTGTAGTTTTTCATGCTTAAGTTCTTCAATAACTACTAACAAATCTCCACAAATACCATTTCCTGGAGCATCATTTCCTTTAGAAGAAACTTTTAATTGCATGCCATCAACAACTCCAGCTGGGATAGGAATTTGAACAGTTTCTTCCTTAACCATAAGCCCTTGACTATCGGATCCTTTTGGCCTATTACTTAATGTTTCTCCAGCACCTGCGCAACTATTACAGGGAGCGGATGTTTGCATTCTACCTAAGATAGTATTTGCTATTCTAGTTACTTGTCCTGAACCATTACAGGTTGAACAGGTATTAAAAGTACTTCCAGGTGCCTTAACTTTTCTTTTTACCTTAATTTTCTTCTCTACTCCATTAGCAATTTCTTCCAGAGTAAGACTAACCCTAACTCTTAGATTACTTCCTTTGACTACTCTTTGTCTAGATCCACCTCCGAAACCTCCGAAACCTCCACCAAAAACATCACCAAACTGGCTAAAGATGTCATCCATATTCATACCACCTCCACCAAATCCTGATCCACCATTTTGAAATGCTTGATGGCCATACTGGTCGTACTTAGCTTTTTTATCTGAACTACTAAGTATCTCATAAGCTTCAGCAGCTTTTTTAAATTTTTCTTCAGCAGCACTATTATCAGGATTTTTATCAGGATGGTATTTAATTGCCATCTTCCTGTATGCCTTTTTAATTTCAGATGCACTAGCGCTCTTACTAATGCCTAACGTTTCGTAGTAATCTTCTTTCATATTATTTACCTATTACAACTTTTGGATATCTAATTACTTTTTCACCTAGTTTGTAGCCCTTTTCGATTACATCAATAATTTTCCCTTTCATATCATCAGTTGGAGACGGGATTTGAGTAACTGCTTCATGATCATCAGCATTAAAGAGCTCTCCAGCTTTAACTTCAACGACCTTTAAGCCTTTTGATTTTAAGGTATCAAATAGTTTATTTTGAATTAATGCAACTCCTTTATAAAGTTCATCTTCTTTGTTCTTTATTATTTCTTGGTTTGCTCTATCGAAATCATCTAAAACAGGAAGCAAAGAAGTCATCAACTCCTGACTTGCAGTAGAGAATAATTCAATTCTTTCTTTGGTAGTTCTTTTTTTATAATTTTCAAATTCAGCAAACAGCCTTAAGAACTTATCTTTTTCTTTCTGTAAATCTTCTGCCTCATTATTTTCTATATCAATGTCTAAGATTTTTTCCTCAGATTTTGACTCTGTATTTTCTTTTTTTATCTTACTTTTTTTCTTGCTCATTTCAATAAATTAATATTTGATATTTATCATATAACAAAAGTACTGCCATAAATTAAATAATGTCAAAATGTCATCAATTATTTTAATAAATCTGCAATGGCCTGGTCGAAGTTGTCAAACTTAAATTTGAATTTAGATTTAGTTAGTTTTTCGCAGGACACATTTTGACTTTCGAAAATAATTGTATGCATCTCTCCTAATAATAAACGCATCATCCACTTTTTAAGATTCGGTAATAATAAAGGTCTATTTAAAAATTTAGCAATCTTTTTAGTAAATGTTTTATTTGTAACAGGATTTGGAGAAACACCATTAAAAACCCCACTTAAATCATACTTTAGTATATGATAAAATATATTTGAAATATCTTGAAAATGGATCCAAGATTGCCATTGATTTCCGTTACCAAAAAAAGAACCAAAGCCATACTGAATCGGTAATATAGATTTTGACAATATTCCTCCATCTCTTGAAAGTACTAAGCCAATTCTAACTATTGCCACATCAATTTCTAAATCTTTGAAAGAATTAACAGCAGATTCCCACTGGCAAACGACCTTACCTAAAAAAGAATCACTAATTAAACTCTCATTTTCTTTATAAACATTATCCACTGAGCTAGGATAAATCCCTATAGCACTAGCAGATATTATTTTTTTGATGTTTATTTTGTTATTAGAAATTGAATGCTTTAATAAATTCAAAGATTTAATTCTACTATTTAGTATATCTAATTTATTAGAGTCTGACCACCTTTTAGCTATGTTCGATCCAGCTAAATTTATAATAGTATCTACATTTTTAAAACATTCTAAATCAATAATATTCTTTTCTGGATTCCAATAATATCCATTAATTTTTGAGTTAGATTTTATTTGTGACTTTCTAGTTGTTAAATAATTAACTGCATATCCATTAAGTAATAAATCATTGGTTAATTTCCTGCCTATCAAACCAGTAGCGCCTGTAATTAATATATTCATTTATTGGTATGTTTAAAATCTAAAATTAATAATTTCAATATAATAAATGTATTTTTTATAATGTTAATATTACGTAGATTTGCACTTTAAATGATACAATCATGAGTGGGGTTATAAAAATAAATAAAATAAACAAAACTAGAATAGATAATGTCGATTTTAGTACACTAACATTTGGTTCTGTTTTTACAGACCATATGCTTGAATGTGATTTTATAAACGGAGAATGGCAAAAGCCAGTTATTCGTCCTTATGGCCCATTAGCAATAGATCCATCTGCAAGTGTCTTTCATTATGGTCAAGCAATTTTTGAAGGTATGAAAGCCTACAAAGATAATGATGGGAAGGTATGGCTATTTAGACCTGAAGACAATTGGGATAGGTTTAATAAATCTTCCGTAAGATTGGCTATTCCTGAAATACCAAAAGAATATTTTATTAATGGTATAAAGGAAATATTAAAATTAGATATTGATTGGATAAAAAAGGAAGAGGGCTCTGCGTTATACATAAGACCATTTGTAATTGGAAATCAACACGCTATACAAGCTGCTCCATCTAATACATATAAGTTTATGATTATCTGCTCTCCTTCGGCTCCTTATTATCCTGGTGGAGTCAAAGTAATTGTAGCTGATAAGTTTAGTAGAGCTGCAAGCGGGGGTGTAGGTTATGCAAAAGCAGCTGGAAATTATGCTGGACAATTTTACCCAACCAATTTAGCTAACGAAAAAGGATTTCAACAAATTATTTGGACTGATGCGAGTGAACATAAATATCTAGAGGAAGCAGGAACAATGAACTTGTTTTTTAGAATTAATGATACCCTAGTTACAACTCCAACAAGTGATACAATTCTAGATGGTATTACAAGAAAGAGTATTATTCAACTATGTAAAGATTCTAATATTGACATTCAAATTAGAAAGATTAGTGTTGATGAGCTAAAAGATGCAGCAAAAAACAACTCATTAAAAGAAATATTTGGTACAGGCACAGCTGCAGTAGTTAGTAAAGTGATTGGTTTTGATCACCTTGGTGAGTATTTTGATTTACCTGACATTGAAAATAAGTATGCTGATCAATTAAAAGAAAAGTTAATTTCTATACAGACAAATAAAGTAGTTGATTTACACAAATGGACTGTTTGTATTGATGATTAGGACTTTAATATTTTTAATATATTAGGTTTAAAGTAATTTGGTCCCTTTAATACTTTACCGTCTTCCCTGAATATAGGTTGACCGTCTAATCCTAACTTACTCATATTGCTTCTTTGTATTTCATTAAATACATCATCAATTTTATCTTGTAAACCATGTTCTATAATAGTTCCACATAAAATATATAGCATATCTCCCAAAGCATCAGCTACCTCTACTAGATCTCCATTATCAGCAGCTTCTAGATATTCGGAATTTTCTTCCGCCATTAAATCAAATCTTAATTTATGTTTTTCTTTTCCTAAATCTGCAACTGGAGAATTATTATATCCGATTTTAAAGGATTCGTGAAATTTCTTTACAGAAGATGTTTTATTTTGCATTTTTTATGGAATTTGTTAGTTAATTATTTTATAGTTTTGTTTTTTTAAATCTACTATATGTTTAGCGAAGGACAAATAACTTTTGGAATCATTTTCTTTATTGTTTTTTCAATTCTTGTAGCATTTGCCTACAAAAAAGATTCTAAATTACACAGTAAATACTACAAAGGAAGCTATAGAGTACTAATTGCCTTTATAAGTTTTATAGGGCTTATAGCACTAATAAAATTCGCTTTTATGTAATTATTATTTTTCAGATTCTAAGAATCCAAAATTTTCTGAATAATAAAGCATTTGATCCTCAAAACTTGAGTGATGCTTAACTTTAATATTAATAATTTCATTTTCACTATTAAATTCTGGAACAAGAATTGGGTTTACAAAACCAGAATATGGCGCACCAGTAAACTGCATGTTTCTTTCTATTACCTCTGAATGAATTGCTTGATCTACCTTAACTCCATAATCTTCAACTAAAGCTTCCGCAGCAGCAAAATCTCCTTCCGATTTTATTCTCTGAGTCTCTCTTAATAACTCTCCAAATATTTCTCTTAACTTTTCATAATCATTAATTTCAAAATAAGTTTTACCATCTCTGCTTAATTTTGAAATCACATTATCTTTTAAGCCTCTTTCATAAGCCCATGCACTTACCCATTGACGATTTCTCATATGAGATTCCTCTACATCATCCCCTAAGTTTAATCTAATTAACTGTGTCATTAGTCCATTTCTAATATATCCATCAAATGCAGCAGTTCCCAATTCCTTCCAATCATCTACTAGCCCTAATTCTTGTAATTTTGGGCTATATAGATAATATAAACCAACTAGATCTGCTCTACCCTCTTCCATTGTAGAAGCATATGTCTTTAGAGTTTCTTTAGTTTCACCAACTCCAGGGTTTAATTGCCCAGAAGCATGACCAATAACTTCATGTAAAGCAGTATGTAACTTATCAGCCTGCTTACCATGTTTTAACTCTAACTCATATTCTAAATCATCATTTACAAACTCTTTCAATCTTCCTGAACTACCAGAATTATTGTATGCGTTAATTATATTTCCCAATGAAACAGATTTACTTCCAACAGAAGCTCTTATCCAATTTGCATTAGGAAGATTCACCCCTATTGGAGTACTAGGTGAGGCATCCCCTGCTTCTCCTGCAACATTTACAGTTTTATATGAAACTCCAACTACATTCTTTTTTTTATGTATCTCCATTAAGGGAGAGTTGTCTTCAAACCATTGAGCATTTTCTGAAAGTACAGCCATCTTAGCAGACATATCAAAATCTTTAATTTGAACTATACTTTCATAAGACCCTCTGTAACCTAATGGATCATTATATACTTCGATGAAACTATTTATATAATCGATATTTCCTTCTGTTGCAGAAGTCCAAGCAACATTATAATCATCCCAAGTTTGTAAGTCTCCAGTCTTATAGTAGCTAGATAATAAAGTCAGTGCATCTGCTTGTGGTTTGTTTTCAGCAACTCCATGAGCTAACTCTAGCCATTTTATAATTTCGTCAATTGCATTACCATATAAACCGCCAGATTTGTAAACTTTTTCAACTAAGACTCCATCTTCTTTGACAAGCCTAGAATTCAATCCATGAGATAATGGCTTTAATGGATTCGGAGATTTAACCTGTGAATAAAAATCATACACGTCATTAGAAGTTACATCTGGACCATAAAAATTAACAGCTGAGAGCAATACATTATCTACCCCTTTAGATATATCAACTTTTTTTGAATCAGAATCATTAAAAATAACATCAATAGCTTCATCACTTAAAATAGTATTTGTATCACTCAACAAGTTTGATAAAAAATCAAAATTAAATTCTGGTTTAATCTTAGCATTGGAGTAATGATGATGAATTCCATTACTAAACCACAATCTCTTTAAATAAACTTCAAAGGATAACCATTCAGAGGAACTTTTATCTCCTGCATAGTTACGGAATACATTTTCTAGAGCAATTCTTATATCTAAATTATGTCTATAATTCTGGTCCCACATTATGTCTCTTCCAGATAAACCTGCTTGAGTTAGATAGAAAACTAGTTTTTGTTCCTTTAGAGTTAAATTCTCCCATCCTGGTATATCATACCTTAATACCTTTATATCAGAAAATTCATCTAGTGAATATTCGAAATTATCTTCAAAAGTGATTAAATCACTATCACTATTATTGCAGTTAAAAAGAATAAAACATAAAAAAAGATTACATAGAACTAATTTGATTTTCATTTGAGTAGATTTTAAATTGATGGCCTAAATTATGATTTTTTATTAATACAAAATAATTAATCTTAAAGAAATCTAATGACTTGAATTGTATATATTTGAGATAAGAATTAATTTATACATTAACAAAAACAAAAACTCACAGCAACCACTTTAAATGAAACAGTTTAACAAAATATGGTTTATATGGTTATTGTTGGTTTGTTTATGGAACTACGGTTGGCCTGAGGTTAAACCAATCTATGATGTTATTGTAGCTGTATTATTATCAATTTTAATTTACAGGCTAAATAAAAAATAATTATTTTTTGTTATAATCTTTCACTCCAGCATTAATCTCTAATGCAATAAAGTTCTCGCTTGGGACTATGGGGCAAGAAAACTTATAATTATACACACAATAAGGGTTATATGCTTTGTTAAAATCAATAGAAATTATTGAATCTTTACTAACTTTTAAATCCATATACCGACCTCCTGAATAAGTAGTAATTCCATTAGTATTATCATAAAAAGGAAGAAAAACATCATCTATATTAGTCTGATCATTAATTAATTCCTGGTCTTTATAAACATTAAGTTCAAAGTAAGTGTTATCAAGATTAAATTTAATTTTACCAAATTTATTGTAGGTATGCATTCTATCTGTATTGGTTTTCATATCAAATATGCTATCTTTTTGAAAGGGTATTAAAATTCCCTTAACAACATAACTAGAGTCAAAATCGAAAAATTCCAATGAGATAAAATTTTGTCTATCCTCTTTTGATAGAGGTGATTTAGTAACATCTTTGAAAGAGGAATTTAATGCTTTTTGAAATTCAGTCAAATTAGGTATATATCTTTTTTGATCTTTACATGTATGCAAAACAGTAATAATAATTACTAATACAACTAGATTTTTCATGCCAACAATTTATAAATAATTATATTTATATGCATTACTTAATACAATTTATATGAAAAACTTAAAGTTATTACTAGTCTTTATGCTTTTAAGCAATATAATAACTAGTCAAAATTATTTCCTAGAGAAATATGAACCATACAATAATTCAATTTTATCTCCTGAAGAATTTTTAGGTTATGAAATAGGTTTTCAACATACAAGACATGACCAGATTGTTAGCTATCTAACCTATCTAAGTAGTGTTTCAGATAAAGCAGATTTAATTAACTATGGTAAAACTCATGAGGGAAGAAACCTAGTTATTTTGACTATTTCATCTAAAAATAATCTAAATAGATTAGGTGAAATTCAAAAAGAACACCTGAAAAATACTATTCCTGGAGTAACAGTTACATCAAATGAAGATTTACCAATTATTATTAATCTCGGTTATGGAGTTCATGGTAATGAGCCCTCTAGTTCTGAAGCTGCTTTATTAACTGCCTATACACTTGTATCTTCGAAGAGTAAAAAAATTGAGAAGTTTAGACAAAATTCTGTTGTTTTTATTGATCCAACTATTAATCCAGACGGTCGAGATAGGCATACCCAATGGGCGAATCAAAACAAATCCATCAATCTTGTAGCTGATGAATATGATTCTGAACATAATGAAGCATGGCCAAAAGGAAGAACCAATCATTATTGGTTTGATTTAAACAGAGATTGGTTATTAGCAGTTAATCCTGAAAGTCGTGGTAAATTAAAATGGTTTCATACTTGGTATCCAAATGTAGTAACTGACTTTCACGAAATGGGTACTAATAGTAATTACTTCTTTGAACCCATGAAAACAAATGCATCTGTAAGCCCATTAATTCCTGCAGAAAATTATAATGTTCTTAGTCCAAAATTTGCTGAATATTATGTAAAAGCCTTAGATAGTATTGGTTCATTTTACTATACAAAGGAATCCTTTGATGAAACATATCCAGGTTATGGGTCGTCATATCCCGATGTTCAAGGAGGATTAGCTATATTATTTGAACAAGCCAGTTCAAGAGGACACTTACAAGAAACAAATTATGGTACAATATCCTTTGGATTTACTATTAGAAATCAATATTTATCAAGTTTAGCAACAGTTGAAGCAGCAGTTGATAATAAAAAAATGCTTAGAGATTATCAAAAAAGATTTTTTGATTCATCATTAAAAGAATTTAAAGACGAAAAGGTTAAAGCATATGAGTTTGGTGATTTATATGATCAAAATAGAACCAAAGCTTTTATTGATAAATTATTAATTCATAAAGTTAAAGTTTATAAAAGTAAAGATAAATATGTAGTCCCTGTTAATCAGAGACAGTCAAGAATGGTTAAAAATTTCTTCGAAACCTATGATAAATATGTAGATAGTGTTTTTTATGATGCATCAGCATGGAGTATGTCAAATTTCTATAATATGAAATCTAAAAAACTCAAAAGCTTTACCGCTGAATCAGAGGTTTTATCAACCAAAGATTTAGTGAAAAATGTAAAAGTCAATAAATCGAATTACTCTTATATATTAGATTGGGATGACTATAACTCTGTCGCAACTTTAAATTATTTACAAAAAAATAATTTAATTACATATTCTGCATTTAAGCCGTTTTCAGTTAAAGTTAATGAAACAAAGAGTATAAAAAACTTCAACTACGGGTCTATTTTAATTCCTGTAAGTAAACAAAAAATATCATCCGAAGAGTTATATGAAATAATTAAAACTGCGCAGGAGAAATTTAATGTACCAATCTTCAACTCTGAGTCTGGTTTTAGTATTAAAGGAATAGATTTAGGTAGTAATAATTTCAGAATCAACAAACCTGTGAAAGTTGCGCTTGTAGTTGGAGAAGGAGTTAATTCATATGAAGCAGGAGAAGTTTGGCATCTTTTGGACACAAGAATAGGAATGCCCCTTTCAAAAATAAGATTAAACCAATTCAGTAGAGTATCATTAGATAAGTATACTACAATGATAATGGTTTCTGGGTCTTACAATCAATTAAACAAAAATGACATTGAAAAAATTAATGATTGGGTTGAAAAAGGTAATACACTAATAACTATTGCAAAAGGGTCTAGCTGGGCTATTAATAAAAAATTAGTTAAAGAATCATTATTAGAACCTACTAAAGATTCAATTTTTTCAAGAAAAAATTATGTAAACGCAGCAGAAAATATTGGTAGAGAAAGAATCGGAGGAGCTATTTTAAGTGTTGATCTAGATTTAACCCACCCATTAGCTTTTGGTTACAGGGATTCTTCAATTCCAGTATATAAAAATAATAATGTATTTATTAACAAAACTAAGGATCACTATTCTTCAGTTGGGGTTTATTCTAAAGATCCACATATCGATGGATATATTTCAGAAAAAAATATCAAAAATAATTTTAAAAATACTGCTTCATTAATTGTTTCAAAGTTAGGCTCTGGTAGAGTAATAATTTTTGCTGACAATCCTAATTTTAGAGGTTCTTGGTATGGAACTAATAAGTTATTTTTAAATGCTATATTTTTTGGTGATAATATTAATGTTCCAACTAACTAATTCAAATTATATGAAAAACATAATAATATTCATACTCTCTTTTTTATTATTTAGCATTGGCTATTCACAACAAGCTGAAATAGAAAAAATGAATTACAAACAACATGATCAATTAATTATTAGGGGTGTAACACTTATTAATGGAGATGGATCTCCGCCTAGAGGGCCAATTGATATTGTTGTAAGAAAAAATATAATTTCAAACATTCAAGTTGTTGGTTATCCTGGAGTTAAAATAGATGAAAAAAGCAGACCAAAATTAGAAAAAGGAGGCATTGAAATAAACGCAAATGGAATGTATCTAATGCCAGGTTTTATCGATATGCATGGACACATAGGAGGAGATGCACAAGGAGCAGACTATGAATATGTATTTAAATTATGGATGGCTCACGGGGTGACTACAGTAAGAGAGCCAAGTGGGAAAGGTATAGACTGGACCTTAAATTTAAAAAAACTTAGTGCAGAAAATAAAATAATAGCTCCAAGGATTTTTGCCTATACTGGTTTTGGTCAAACTGGAGATGATTTCAACCCATTGGATGGTGCTCCAATTAGCACTGCTGAAATGGCAAGAACATGGGTTAGGGCAAATGCAAAAAAAGGTGCAGACGGAATTAAGTTTTTTGGTGCTGAACCTGAAATTATGGCTGCGGCATTAGATGAAAATAGAAAATTAGGCTTAGGATCTGCTTGTCATCATGCACAATTAAGTGTTGCCAGATGGAATGTTTTAAATTCTGCTAGAGCTGGATTAACTTCTATGGAACATTGGTATGGATTACCAGAAGCTTTATTTGATGACAGAACAGTACAAAATTATCCTTTGGATTATAACTATCAAAACGAACAACACAGATTTGAAGAAGCAGGTAAGCTATGGAAACAAGCAGCGAAACCGTATTCAGATCATTGGAACAGTGTAATGGATGAGTTACTATCTCTAGATTTTACATTAGACCCTACATTTAATATTTATGAGGCTAGTAGAGATTTACAAAGAACTAGAAGAGCAGAATGGCATGAAGACTACACACTTCCATCACTATGGAAATTTTTTGAACCTAGTAAAATATCACACGGATCTTATTGGCATTATTGGGGAACTGAACAAGAAATTGAATGGAAAGAAAATTTCAGACTATGGATGACCTTTATAAATGAATATAAAAATAGAGGAGGAAGAGTAACTACAGGCTCAGATTCTGGATTTATATATCAATTATATGGATTTGCATATATTAGAGAGTTAGAGCTTTTAAGAGAGGCAGGATTCCATCCTCTAGAAGTAATTAGATCTGCAACTCTAAATGGAGCTGAAGCTCTAAATATGGATGATAAGATAGGATCTGTACAGATTGGGAAATTAGCAGATTTTGTTATACTAGAAGAAAATCCTTTAGAAAATTTAAAAACCTTATACGGCACAGGCGCAATAAAACTAACAGAAGATAATGAAGTTGTTAGAGTGGGTGGTGTAAAGTATACCGTTAAAGATGGAATAGTATATGATGCGAAAAAATTATTAGAAGATGTGAAAAAAATGGTTGACCTTGAGAAATCAAAAACAAACTGGAAGCTTAAACAACCTGGCGTTAACTAGCATTTACAGTTTTCTGAAGAACAAGAAGTACAAGTACAGTTTTTACAATCTCCATTTTTACAACTATTACAATTACAACTACAGCTTGAATTTTTCATTATAGTGCTTTTATTTAAATATACAAAAAATATGCTAGAGGGATAATTGATCTCCAAATCGAGTGAAATTATATCCCAAGTTTGCAATACTGTCTATAACAGGATTGTTGACTTGTAAAGATATGTTTGTATGATTAAAATGAATGAAATAAATTTTATTTTTCACTTCTCTAGATTCATTTTCAAATAACTTTAAAGTTTCCGTTATAAATGGGTGAGGTATTTCACTCATTGGTCTATTAATTTCTCCATCTTGAAAAAATGTAGCATCCAAAAAAGCATAATCTACAGACATAACTTCATTAACAATATCTCTGTTCCATAATTCCCACTTATTAATGTCTGGGATAAATAGGGCTGATTTATTTGGTCCAATAATTTTATATCCTACAGTTTCAGAGAATTCGTCACGATGTGGTACTTCAAATGGGACAACAGATAAATTACTAGTAATATTTAATGAAATATTATTTTTCAGTGGGATTAAATCAATATTTTCAAGATTGGAAAGCTGACTCCATGGACCGTTATTTTTTAAAAAAGATAGCATTCTAGGCATTACAAATACAGGGATTTTAAATCCATCTAGTGCTTCCCTTCCAAAATACATTAAACCAGAGTAGTGGCCGATGTGTGCATGGGTAAGGAAAACACCATCTATAATTAAATCTTTATTTAAATTATGATTCAATTTTTTTATTTGTTCTCCAATATCAGGGGTTGCTTCGAATAAGAAGTTCTTGTTATTATTTAAATCAGTAACTCCAATACTAGTTACATAATTAGTTTTATTATCTGAAAATAATTTATTACAACAATCTCTTTCACAACCAATTTGAGGGTACCCAGCGTCTTGTATTGTTCCAAGAACTGTAATAAACTGATCAGATTTGACTGTTTGGTCCTGCTTTACACAAGAGTAAAAGTTAAGAAGGATAAAAAGATATAAATATTTTTTCAAAACAATTAATTAAATAAATCCTTTACTAGTTAAAATAGCTTCCATTTTAGATTGGATTTCTTGAGCATTTTTAGCGGCATCAACGTCAAATTTAATGTCATTAGAAGCATAAATAATAGATCTAGATGAATTGATTAAAAGTCCAACTTCATTATTCAAACCATTATCACAAACTTCTTTTAAATCACCACCTTGTGCCCCTACTCCAGGAATTAATAGAAAATTATTTGGGACTATTTTTCTAACATCTTTTAAATAAGTAGCCTTGGTTGCTCCTATTACATACATTAATTGATTAGAGTTTTTCCAAGTAGTACTTGTTTTAATAACCTCTTCATAAAGCTTATTGGATGTGTCCGCTATATCTTTAGTTTGAAAATCGAATGCACCAACGTTAGATGTTAATGCTAAAAGAATAGTATGTTTATTATTATATTCTAAAAATGGCTCCACAGAATCCTTACCCATATAAGGACTAATTGTAATACTATCAAAATTAAGAGTTTCAAAGTATGCTTTAGCATACATGAAACTTGTATTACCAATATCCCCTCTCTTTGCATCAGCAATAGTGAATATTTCAGGATATTTAGAGTTTATATAATTAATTGTTTTCTCTAAAGATTTCCATCCAGATAGACCTTGGGATTCGTAAAATGCAATATTGGGTTTGTATGCTACACAATACATATTAGTAGCATCAATTACTTTTTTGTTAAAATCAAAAATAGGATCATCAGAGTCTAATAAAAATTTTGGTATTTTATTTATATCCGTATCTAGGCCAATACACAAGAAAGATTTTTTACTTATTATTTGGCTTAATAAATCTTCTTTTTTCATTTAAATAGTTTCGTTGGAGGCTTTTAATATTTCTGTGTTTTCTGCCAACATTAGTTCATCAACTAGTTTTTGAATATCTCCGTTTATAATATTAGACAAATCATATAAAGTCAAACCTATTCTGTGGTCTGTAACTCTACCTTGAGAATAATTATAAGTCCTTATTTTCGCACTTCTATCACCAGAGGAAACCATACTTTTTCTTTTTGCAGAATCAGCAGCTTGTTTTTTTGCTAATTCAATTTCATACAACCTAGATCTTAAAACCTTTAAAGCTTTTTCTAAATTTTTATGAGATGATTTCTGATCCTGACAACTAACTATCATACCAGTAGGTTCGTGGTGTAGTTTTATTGCTGAATAGGTTGTATTAACAGATTGACCTCCAGGGCCTGTTGAAGTTGTTCTCTCAATTCTTACATCTTGCATATCCAATTCTACTTCAAACTCTTCCGCTTCTGGCAATACAATTACAGATGCAGCACTTGTGTGAACTCTACCCTGAGTTTCTGTTTGAGGAACTCTTTGCACCCTGTGAACACCAGCTTCAAACTTTAATGTACCGTAAACTTCTGTTCCAGAAACTTCAAAAATAATTTCTTTATATCCACCTGATGTACCTTCGTTATAATCCACTAAATTAATTTTCCAACCCTTTCCTTCACAATACTTTGTATACATTCTATATAAATCTCCAGCAAATATACTAGCTTCATCACCTCCAGCTCCAGCTCTTAATTCTACTACAACATTTTTAGCATCTTCTGGATCTTTAGGAATAAGAAGAACTTTAATTTCTTCTTCAATTTTAGGTATTTCTTTTTTGGCTTCCTCCAATTGAAGCTTAGCCATCTCAATCATTTCTACATCTTTTTCATTAGAAATTATTTCTTCAGCCTCAGATCTATTATCTAAGAGTGACTTATAAATTTCGCCAATTTCAACAATGGTCTTTATATCTTTATACTCCTTTGTTAATTTAACATATTTTTTTTGATCAGATATAATATCTGGTTGTATTATAAGATCATTTAACTCATCAAATCTTTGATTTACTATATTTATTTTTTGTAACATTATTTAATTTGAAATGTAAAAATACAACAATTAATAATTTATATTAATTGAAAAAGGTTAGTAGTTATTTGTAAATAAATTCACCATATTTTGAACTTATAGTCAATTTTTTTTCAGTTGATTTTTCAACTCTACCAATTATTTTAGCTTCTATATTAAAGCTTTCTGATATCTGTATAATTTTATTCGCAACATCGGGGTTCACATATAACTCCATTCTATGACCACAATTGAAAACTTTATACATTTCCTGCCAAGAGGTATTTGATTGATTTTGAATCAATTCAAATAAAACTGGCACATCAAACATATTGTTTTTCACTACATGTAAATTATCATTTAGAAAGTGAAGTATTTTAGTTTGAGCACCTCCACTACAATGAACCATTCCAAAGATACTAGATTTATCAATTTTTGATAAAACTTCTTTAATTACAGGAGCATAAGTTCTAGTTGGAGATAATACTAATTTACCTGCGTCAAGGGGTGAGCCATCAATTTTTTGATTTAATTTTATTTTACCTGAATATATTAAATCACTAGGAATTGAATCATCAAAACTCTCCGGATATTTATCAGATAAATATTTAGCAAATACATCGTGCCTAGCTGATGTTAAACCGTTACTACCCATACCTCCATTATATTCTTTTTCATAAGTCGATTGGCCAAAAGAAGAGAGACCAACAATTACATTTCCATCAACAATATTCGAATTATCAATAACATCTGACCTTTTAATTCTAGCGGTAACAGTAGAGTCTACAATTATAGTTCTAACTAAATCTCCAACATCAGCTGTTTCTCCACCAGTTGAATAAATCCCTATCCCATGACCTTTTAAATCTTTAATTATTTCTTCAGTTCCATTGATTATTGAAGAGATTACACTTCCAGGAATTAAATTTTTATTTCTACCAATAGTAGAGGATAGCATTATATTATCTGTTGCTCCAATACATAGTAAGTCATCGATATTCATAATCAGTGCATCTTGGGCTATTCCTTTCCAAACTGAAAAATCTCCTGTTTCTTTCCAATACATGTAGGCAAGTGAACTTTTTGTACCAGCTCCATCGGCATGCATTACAATACAGTAATCTTCATCATTAGTTAGATAATCTGGAACTACTTTACAAAAAGCTTTTGGAAATAACCCTTTGTCAATATTTTTAATAGCAGCATGTACATCTTCTTTAGAAGCAGAAACACCCCTTAAATCATATCTGTTGTTAGATTCGTTATCAGCCATAATATTAAAAAAATATTTTAAACAAAAATATTAAACTAATACAGTTTAAAATAATAAAAAGAGTATAATGATTCATAAATATTATTTATTAATAAAAACATAGATTTTATTAACAAAAAGAATACAAAAGAAATAAAAAAACCTAAATTTGTTTTTTTTTCAGTATTATTTCAATAATTATATGAATTTAATAGATATTTTTCATTTATTATTATAATTCGTTGCTGATAATATTGTTATTCATAGGAAATCATTGTAATATGTTTAACTTTTATATTTTTAAAAAATGAGTAAATCAAAACTAGAGTACATTTGGCTAGATGGTTATAAGCCAACACAAAACATGCGAAGCAAAACTAAGGTAATCGAAGACTTTAGTGGTAAATTAGAGGATTGTCCAGTATGGTCATTTGATGGATCATCAACAAAACAAGCTGAAGGTGGTTCTTCGGATTGTCTTTTAAAACCTGTAGCAGTATATCCAGATCCAGCCAGAGAAAATGGTTTTCTTGTTATGACTGAGGTGTTAAATGCAGATGGAACTCCACATGAATCTAACGGAAGAGCATTAATTGATGATAATGATAATGATTTCTGGTTTGGGTTTGAACAAGAGTACTTTATAATGGACACACAAACTCAACTACCTCTTGGTTTCCCTGTAGGCGGATATCCTGGTCCACAAGGAATGTACTACTGTTCAGTAGGAGGTAGAAATACTCACGGTCGTGATTTCGTTGAAGAACATGCAGACTTATGTATTTCAGCAGGATTAAATTTTGAAGGTATTAACCAAGAAGTTGCTAGTGGGCAATGGGAATTTCAATTATTCGCTAAAGGGGCGAAATTAGCAGGAGATGAAATGTGGATTGCAAGATACTTACTAGATCGTTTAACTGAAGGTTATGGTTATTATATTGAATATCACCCAAAACCAATAAAAGGTGACTGGAACGGTAGTGGCATGCATGCAAACTTTTCAAATTCTTTATTAAGGACATGTGGATCTCAAGAAACATATGAAAAGGTATGTGAAGCATTTAGACCAGTTGTAAAAGAACACATAGCTGTTTATGGACATGACAATGAACAACGTTTAACAGGGCTTCATGAGACTGCTTCAATTCATGACTTTAGTTATGGAATTTCTGACCGTGGAGCATCTATTAGAATCCCTATAATTACTGTTGAGCAAGGATGGAAAGGATGGTTAGAAGATAGAAGACCAGCTTCAAATGGTGATCCTTATAAAATCGCAGGAAGAATTGTTAAAACAGTAAAGTCTGCACTTTAGCATTTTTATAAAAATTTTTATTAAAAAAACCATACAGAAATGTGTGGTTTTTTTTAGTTGATATAAGTAGAGAGAATAAATACCGAGTAAAGAAATACCAAAAGAAAACCTTTCAGGTTAGTTATGTTATTTTTTTTAGGAATTAAAGAAATAACTAAAACTAATAATGCAAAAACTAACATCCAGATAATGTCTCTATCTAAAATATTAGAATCTGTAATAAGTATTGGTTTAATTATAGATGTCAGTCCTAAAACGGATCCAATATTAAAGATATTTGAACCAATTAAATTTCCAATTGAAATACCTTTTTCATTTTTAGCTATAGCTATAACTGAAGTTGCCAATTCGGGGATACTAGTTCCAATAGCAATTACTGTAACTGAAATGACAGCTTCACTTACCCCAATAGAACTAGCTAAATCAACAGCACTATAAACAAGCCATTCTGCACCATAGTATAAAGAGAACGATGCGAAAATAACCCAAATCAATATCTTAAATTCAGAGGTATTGTTTAAATTGTCATCAATAATTTCTTCTGTATTTGAATCATTTACATTGTATTTAATAACAAAAAACAAAAAAATAATTAATAAGCTACACAGTACTAATCCTTCAACACTACTCAAAAGATTGTCGTTATATAAAAACCAATATAATAATAGTGAGAATAAAATCATCACTGGCCAATCAAGCTTATAAAAAGATTTACTTACGGGAATATTTCCAATTATAGCTGTTAATCCAAGGACCAAGCCAATATTTGCAATATTTGACCCAATTACATTATTTATCGCAATTGATGATGAACCATTTACAGCTGCCTTTAGACTAACTAAGAGTTCTGGTAGCGAAGTTGCAAATGCTACAACAGTCATCCCTATAACTACTTTAGAAATATTAAATTTTAAAGAAATTGCAATGGATGCTCTGACAATAAATTCACCTCCAAGTACTAAAAGCAGAAAACCCAAAAACATCCAAACTAAAGTCATGATTCAAATTTAATTGATAATTATTTTATGAGTTGATGATTTAGAACCATCATACAATCGCATCAAATATACCCCTTTTTCTAAATTAATATCTAATATTGTGATATTCGAATAACTAACTATTTTCTGCCCTAACAAAGAAAAAATATCAACTTTATCTACTTCCGATTTAAAGAATACTCTTCCGCTAGTTGGGTTTGGAAAAAAAGTAAGTTCACTGTTAAATTCATAAACATTTAAATTATCGAACCAAACTTCATTAGAGTTATCTCCCCATATATAGCTTATTAAAGCTGGTAAGTCAATAAAAGGATTTCTATTATTTTGCCAATTATAAATTACATTATTTCTATTTTTTTCAAAATCATCAACTGGGTCTAATTGATCCCAAGCTAGTATAGTTTCAAGATCTCCTAATTGACCTACAGTTTCAGGGAAACCATCAACTACTTCTAATCCATTATATCTTAAAGATAAAAAAAGAACACTCCTAGCAACATCCCCTTTAAAACTGCTTAAATTACCAGACGGACCATTATAATCACCGTAGTGTTTATTACCTCTTGAACTATTTTCAGGACCGTCTGAAGCTCTTATTCCGTGGGCATCTGAATTAGCGTGTCTTAATGAGTCAATATCCGTTTGCCAATAAGCATCAATACCATCTGCATAAGAGTCTGCACCAATACTGTTAAATCCACCCCTTGACCTAGGGTATGTATGCTCCCTATTCCACTTTCCTGTACTACTAGAAGTAGTTTGAAAATCAATTTTTGATCTTCCCTGTTCAGTATAGACCAGCCAAACTTGATTGCTATTTTCAGGGTTCACATCTGCTTGCTTTAAAATATCTTTTATGTCAGAATAACTGTGTGCTCTTACTAATTCATTATCTGAAATTATAGCTTGAATGGCAACTATTAGATCTTGGCCAGATAAACCATTTAAATTAGAGTAATAATTATCAGGGAAATCATTACTAATCTCGCTATAGGTTGGTTCTATTGGAGTACCGTAGTTCGCTACAATAAAATCATTGTCATTAACCCTAACAATAGAATTATTATTTAACAATAAATAATTCTCATCATTGATTGATAAAGATAAAACAAAGTCCTCATCACCCTCATCTATGTCATCATCAATAATATCAATTGTAAGCATTACAGAATTTTGACCTGATTCAAATGTCACACTTTCAATATCAGAATAATCTGTAGAATCAAAATTCTCATAATCAAGAGTGAAAAATATAGTAATTGGTTCCTCTACTGCCTCTTCTGTAGTAAAATTAATCTCTATTTGCTCGCCTTCATAATAGGATTCCTGATTGAAACTGAAATCTATACCATTAAGAGAAACCCCATTTCCTTCATTAACTTCTCTAGGAGTAGGTAAAGTAATAAAATAAGACCCATCATTAGCTCTTTGTATTGACTCAGTCGTTTTATTACCATTTTCATTTTCATTTATCTGAGAATTAAGTCCAAGTAATGCCATTAAGTTATCATCATCACTATCCGAAGTGTCATAAACTAAAGCATCAATTAAATTAACAGTTGTTGCTAATGTAGAATCTGGGAAATCATCAACAGAAGCCTCATAAATTGCCACTGCATCGGCACCATTTTGAATTGAACTATTTGGGATTATTAGCTGAGCAGACGGAGAGACATTAATATTACCAATTAAGAATAAACCATTAAGGTCTGTTTGAAAACCATTTAAATCAAGTGTAAGATAACTGCTGTCGGCTCCACTACTTGAGCCATTAAAAAAAACAACTATATAACCATTTAAAGAGAAATTAGGAGATTCGGATTTGATTTCAAGAAATTCTAGTTCATCAAAAGAATCGGTATCTGAATCTATTTCATTTACAAACAACTGAGAATAAATAGAATTCGAGCATAATAGTATTACAAAAAATGTTAATATTTTTTTCAAGACTTTATTTTTTACAAATATACTTTAATCAAATTTTTTATTTACTAAATTTACCATTATTAAAACCAAACAATGAAACTAATTCTATTTAAATTTATAGCTATTCTAAACAGGTATTTACTACCCAGTTTATCTAAAAAAAGATTGGACCTTAGTAAAGCTACTAAATTTGAATTAGCCTTATTTGGATGGAAATTATTTATTACAAAAAAAGTGATCAAACAATAAATTTAATTTTTATTTCCCCATATCTAAAATTATATGAAAAATTTTATCAAATTATCAGTACTTTTTTGTTTATCAATAAATTATAGCTTTTCACAAACTTACAGTGAAGAATTTCTAGATGGAACTATAATGTTCCAATTAAAAGAAAATATTTTGTCTTTTGATAAAACAATTCAACCAGACGAAAACATACTAAGTAAAAATGAAAATATCTCTAATTATCCTGAAATAGCAGTAATATTTAATGATGTAGAGGTAACTACATTTGAAAGACCTAGTTACTTTAGCAACAAAAGAAATCTTCAAACTATTTTTAGAGTAGTTTTTTCTGATTTTGATAAAATTGATTTACTAATCTCTCAATTAGAATTGTTAAGTTTTGTTGATTACGCTGAAAAAGAACCAACTTATAAAATTGACTTTATACCAAATGATGCTCAACATTTTGGAAATAACAAATGGTACCACACTCTAGTAGATTCAGAGGAAGCATGGAACATAACATTAGGAAATAGCAATATTAAGGTTGCAATTATTGATAATGGGGTTGCTAACAACCATACTGATCTAACAATATACAAACAAAGAGATGTTTCTGATAATGACAACGATGCTAATCCAGGGGCATATTATAATCAAGACTCTGCCTGGTCTCATGGGACACACTGTGCAGGTTTAGCAGCAGCAGATATTAATAACGGAACTGGAATTGCCTCTCTTGGTGGTAATGCAGAAATAATAGCTGTTAAAGCTACTCCTGATTCTGGTGATAGTGGTCTTATTTACAATAGTTATAACGGAATTCAATGGGCTTGCGAAAATGGAGCTAATGTTGTTAGTATGTCCTACGGTTCTGCAAACGAGTCAGAATCAATACAAAATCTTATAAATAATTACCCTGAAGTTATATTTATTGCAGCAGCAGGAAATGACAATGTTAGTACAATATTTTATCCTGCGGGTTATCAAAATGTAATATCGGTTGGATCGGTAGATGGTAATGATTTAAAATCTTCTTTTTCAAATTATAATGCAGGAATATTTGCCTGGGTTGATATTGCATCTCCCGGGGGATATTCCTTTGGCGGATTGTTAAGTACAGTTTATTCCGCTAGCGGCGATTCTTACGCAAAGAAAGGCGGCACTTCTATGGCAGCACCATTTGCAGCTGGCCTAGTAGCACAAATGCTAAGTCTTAACCCAAGTTTGAATCATGACGAAATATTAAATTGCTTACAATCTACTGGAGTTGAAATAGATCAAAATATTGGAAATAGAATAGATGCAGATGCAGCACTAGAGTGTGTTTTGTCTACCCTCACAGGAGATCCAATTCCAGCTTTTAACACATCTCAATTAAACATATATGAAGGGGGTTCAGTGATTTTCACTGATAATTCAATTGGAGGTGGAAACGAAATTACTAACTGGGAATGGAGCTTTAATAATGGAAACCCTTCAAGTTACAATGGCCAAAATCCACCAGAAATATTTTACTCAACTCAAGGGGTTTATGATGTTAGCTTAGAGATTACTAACTCACAAAGCACACAAATCTTAACGAAAGAATCACATATTACAGTTTCAGAAGAGCCTACAGGTGTTTGGATTAGTCAAAATACTTCTTTTCCTAACATTAGTACAGGTGTTAGAAACATTTCAATTGTAGATGAAAATGTTGTTTGGGCTTCTGGATATAATGGAAGTGGAGATGGTGAAAACTACCAAGTGTTTACAAAAACTACTAATGGTGGTTCATCTTGGAGTAGCGGAACTATTAACATAGGTGATACTGATTTAGGGATTGCTATGGTATCTGCTATTAGCTCAACTACAGCGTGGGCTGTTGGTTACCCAACAGCTGCTGGTCAAACAGGTGGTATTTGGAAAACTACAAGTGGTGGTAGCAACTGGACACGACAAAATACAGCATCCTATAATTCAAGTGGATCTTTTACTAATGTAGTTCATTTTTGGGATGAAAATTATGGATTTGCTCAGGGTGATCCTATTGGAGGAGAATACGAACTTTATGTAACTTCTGATGGAGGTGATAATTGGGAGTCAGTTCCAGGGGCTAATATTCCTAACCCAGGTGGTGGTGAGTATGGCTATGTTGGTCAAATTGAGATAGTAGATGATAATGTTTGGTTTACAACAAATTCAACAACACTATATCATTCAACCGATAGAGGAAATAATTGGCAAGCATATCAATGTCCTGTTGATGATTTTAGTGGAGATGCAATTTCATTTAGTGATGCTAACAATGGAATAATTGTTAGTGGAACAAATGTTTACAGAACTTATGATTCTGGTGAAAACTGGACGCAAATTGATCCGAATGGACCAGTTAACACTATTGGAGTTTGCTATATTGAAGGTACTGATACACTATTTTCTACATCGCAATCTGGGTCATCCCAAAGTTTTGATGGAGGCTTGACATGGAACCCAATAGATAACGAAGTCTTTTTAGGAGTTGAATTTATTAATTCAACTACCGGATGGGCAGGTTCTTTTAATGGAGATTTAACTGGAGGAATATGGAAATGGAGTGACTTTTCACTAAGTCAAGATGAAATATCCAATGAGTCTAACTTTAAAATATACCCTAATCCAGTTAATAATATTCTTTACATAAACAGTGCGAATGAAATTAATTCAATTGTATATGATATTACTGGAAAGGAAGTTCTAAAAAGCAATTCAAAAAACATTAACTTAGAAGAGTTAAGCAAAGGAATATATATTATTAAGATTAGAGATTTAACTAACAGTATTTCTCAATCTATGAAGATTATAAAAAATTAAATCATGAAAAGAATATTACTAATCTCTGTACTAACAATTTTTTTTAGCTGTAAATCCTCAACAGTTGATACTTCAAATAGAATCAAAAGCTCTAATTTTGGGATTTCCCCTGGTGCAACTACATTAGCAGAGGTAATTATTGGTAAATTTCCAGGTATAAAAACAGAGGGTGCTAACATGTCGAATTCAAGCCCAAGGTTTATTATTAGAGGAGGGACGTCTTTAAATAATCCAGCTTATGCAATATATGATATAGATGGACAGGTCTACACACAATATCCTAGCTTTATTGATCCACAAAATATTAAAAGCATTATGATTTTAAAATCAATAAGTGCTACAAATAGATATGGGGGACAAGGACGTGGAGGTGCAATTGTAATCAAAATGAAGTCTAGTCAATAACAATAAAAGCTATTTTGTATATTTTATTTCAATAATAATTTCATTCCTTCTACTAAAAAACTTATAAGGGCTGTTGTAGGAGACATTCGATGGATGTCCAATGTGTTCTATGTTTTTATTATCCAATATTTCATATAACTTATTAGTATAGTTTTCAACTTTAGAGGAATTAGAGTAACCACCATATTTAAAACTTGCAAAATAACCCGCTTTAGATTCTATAATTTTAACATCATTATCGCTGGGCTTATATATATTATTTAAATCAAATTTACTAGGCATTACAAAGTCCATTGAACTACCAACAGAATCATTATTCATATACACTGGAGTAGTCATTGAAATTTTATTTTGCTCTTCGTTATTTCCACTGATATACCTAAATAATTTCATGAAGTTATTATTAGAATTTGCATTTGAAACTACTCTTGCTTTTAATGATTTTGGATAATATCTGATTTCAAAATTATCAGATTTGGATACAAGAGTGTATTTCTGAGTTTCATAAGTTTGGCTAAACATAATTGAAGGTATAAGTAAAAATAATAGAGTTTTCATATGTAATATTAAGTATTAATTTTTTAAAAATTTAAATATATTCTCTTTAATAATAATGTAGTACATACCACTTTTTAGACTAGATAAATCTATTTCATAAATACCTTGAGCTATATAGCCATCTAATAATTGTTGTCCTAGAGAATTTATTACTTCGTAGCTAACTGGATATGTAATAATCACTCTTTATCGTTAAGATATCAACTACGGGATTTGGATAAAATGATATGTCTATAAAATTCTCTTCAATTAAATTGAATGACTCTAGGTTATTTACATATTCAGATGCAAACTCAGGGGTTTCTAGCAATAAGGGATAATAGCACTCATCACCTATTAAAAAATTACTTAACCATGCTAGCACAATTTTTCCCATATAATTATTAGCTGATGTAGGATAATTACCAACAGAGTGACTTCCATTTTGAACTTCGTAGAGAGCTTTAGGGGTAGAATTAGGCGTATATTGATAATGTACATTTGCATGCTCCTCTGGGCTAGCAGTTGAATCATTTTCACCACTAATTATTAATAATGGTACAGAGTGATTTAAGTAATCAGAATTAACAAGCCAAGGCTCTATCCATGGAGTTAAGCTAATCACAGACTTTAGATCAGTATTTAAAGTAGCTGCAATTTGAGCTCCACCTCCACCCATAGAGTGCCCACCAACAGAAAATTTATCTAAATCAATATTTTGGTAAACAGGAGAGTTTTCACGATTATTTTCTTCTTGAAGTGTTTGAACAGCGTCTAAAAGTGCTATGGCCCTATCTTGCGGTAAATCAGTAAGTGAATTAGTGCCTATAGTCATCACTATAATTCCATGGGATGCCAAAAAAGGACCCCATAATGAAACAGTATACTCGGGGCTGACATAACCTGGAACTAAAACTAAACTAGCAAATGGACCATCCGAATCAGTTGGATAGTATAAAGTTGCTCCATAATAATTGGGGCCATCTCTCATACCATCGCTTTCTAGAATTACCTCATAATTGTAAGGACCAGGGTTACTAATATTTTCAAGAGATACAGAATCACAGTTTTGTGAAAAAACAAAATTACAAGAGGTTATAAATAATAATGAGTAAAGCCAATTTCTCATTTTTATTATTTACCTCTACCAGTCTTTCTTACTGCTGAAGTTTTAAAAGAAGTACTATTTTTAAACTTTTGTTTAACCCCCTTTTTCTCAAGGGATTTATCTTTACTCTTATTACCAAAGAATTCGCTACTCATAATGTTTTTTTTATAAATATACTAACATCTACTTTAAGTATCTTGACTTACAGCTTAATTAACATATTAATTAGTAGGGTTCCATTGTTATAGACTGGAGTTTCACTCTTTAAATTATAGTCTAACAAAACTTCATTAACCAGCTCTTTCATACGATCACTATTTCCTGTAATAATCTCAACTTCTAGGGCCTTTTCTAAAATACATTTACTAATAAACCTATCTACCTTTATGCTTACATCTTTATAAAATGTGCCATGAAGATCTAATTTGTAAGGAGTGAAATTGTTCATAAGACAAAAAGAAAAAATTAAAAGACAAAATTAATTAAAACAAATATAAAACTCAAATAGCTAGTTAAATAATTATTCAATATAATTATAATTAATTTTTTTGCATGTTATTAAAAAAAATTGTAACTTAAGTAAATGGTAATCAATTACATAAGCCCTAAAAAAAAAGAATATAAAAAAACTAATTCTCAAATATTAGTAAAAGATTACATGAGTAAGAATGTAATAACATTTTATAATTACGAATCTATCTACTTAGTTATGAGTATACTACATAGCAATAAGATATCTGGTGCACCTGTTATAAATAAATTTGGCAAACTAGTAGGAGTAATTTCAGAAACTGATATAATGAAACATATTTTAGAGAGTAGATATTTTAATATGCCAACAAGTAAGAACTCTGTAAGTAATTTTATGACTAAAACTGTTGATACCATAAGCCCTAATAAGACTATTTTCGATGCAGCGTCAAGATTTCTAGACTTAAACAGGAAACGATTCCCAGTAATGAGCGGAGATAAGATATTAGGAATTATAAGCAGATCGGATATAATCACAGCAGCTTTAAAAATAAAAGGTCAAAATTGGAGAAAATAAATTTTATCAATATTTAATTGTATAAATTTATAGAATGGGGAAATTCGCATTAATTACAGGTTCATCATCAGGAATTGGATTAGAAATTGCTAAAATATTAGCTTCTAAAGGCTTTAATATAATTCTAACTGCCAGAAGAAAAGAAAGATTACAAGAAATTTCAAAAAAAATCATTTTAGATTACAAAGTAAAATGCGATCTTATCAGCTGTGACTTAAGTGAAAAAAGTGCTCCAAATCAAATTTATGACTTTTGTGTAAAAAATAATTATAACGTTGAAATATTAGTTAATAATGCAGGATATGCAATTCCTTCAACTTTTACTGAGACTAGTATGGAGGATGAGGAAAATTTCTTGAGAGTACTTGGCATTTCGGTGATAGCCCTAACTAAACTGTTTTTACCATCTATGATAGAAAAGAAAAAGGGAAAAATTATGATAATTTCTTCTGTAGCAGCATTTGCGCCACCTTCTTCAATTCAATCGCTCTATGGTCCAATTAAAACTTTTATGAACAGATTTAGTGATTCAATCAATTCTAACTATAACAGAAAAGGTATTACATCAACTGCTGTTTGTCCAGGCTTTACATACACAGAATTTCACACCTCTAGTGGAGTTCAAAAAGAAATGGATCGTGTACCAGGATTTTTAAAGAAAACAGCCTTGCGAGTAGCTACTGAAGCAGTAGAAGATACATTAAAAGGGAAATCAATTAGCATACCTACTAAAACCTACAAAATCTTTGCGTTTATATTAAAAGTAGCACCGCTAAACGTATTTTCTCTACTAGTAAAGGTTCTAGCTCCAGGCAGATATGATAAAAAAAAATAACTTAACTAATTTATATTAGTAATAAGTTTATCGATTTGCTTAATATGATGAATTAGATGAAACTCTAAGAAGTTAAGGACTAGCCATAAATTTAGTCTTCCAATGGCTGGGTGATTGAAAAAACCTTTTTTTTCTAATTTCATTTCATGTAATATAATTATCAAATTATCAAGTGATTTTCTAGAGTTATCCCAATCCAATTTTAGCTTATTAATGTCAATATGATCAGGAAAAATAGCAGTTGGCTTTGGAGCTTTTGCCTTATAACCCAATTTAAAAAAAAGTTGAAGGAAAAAAGATCGGATATAAGTAATAGCGGAAACATTTCCAATAAATTTAGGGTTAAGAATTTTTTTTCTAATATAATTCTCCGTTAAACACTCTACTAACCAGCAATGATACAAATGCTGAGCTACAGACCAACTATGAGAATTATTATTTAAATCAGAAGAGTTTATTTTTAAAATGGATGTAAAAATCTTTATTCTGTTTAATTCTAGTTTAGAATTTAGTAAATATTTCATATTACAAAGAAAACAAAAAAAACAACATTACATGTAAAGCATACTTTACTTTATAAATTTTTTTATATATTTGTAAAACAAACTTTACATTATTATTGTTCAATGAAATTAAAAAACTCAATTAAAGAGAAGCGACAAAAAAAAAGCTTAACTCAACAGGAGTTAGCAGATTTAGTAGGAGTCAGTAGACAAACTATAATTTCTATTGAGAGATATCGATACAAACCTAGTCTTGAACTTGGACTAAAAATGGCTCATGTGTTAGATTTAGATATAAATAAATTATTTTACCTAGATTTAGAGAATATTAGTATTATTAAGCCAATTAAGAAAATCGAACCTACAATAGAATCAAAAAAATTTCAGGATTTCAAAGAAAAGGATTGGGAAAGTTTATGGAATAATTTAAAAAAATAAAATATGGACAATAAATACGATGTTGTAGTATGGGGCGCTAGTGGATTCACTGGTAGATTAGTTTGCGAGTATATATATCAAAATTATACTAAAAAAGGAAGTGATTTAAAGTGGGCTATGGCTGGAAGAGACCTTATTAAGCTTAAACAAATAAGAGGAAAATTTGCAAATAATACTATTCCCATTTTAATAGCAGATAGTGATGATATAGACAGCTTAAACGAATTAACAAAAAATACAAAAGTAATATGTACAACTGTCGGACCTTATGCTAAATATGGATCTAAACTCGTTAAATCATGCATTGACAATAAAGCCCATTATTGTGATTTAGCTGGAGAAGTACAATGGATGCATAAAATGATTACTAAACACCATGATTCTGCTCAAAAAAATGAAGTAAAAATTGTACACACCTGTGGGTTTGACTCAATTCCATCGGATATGGGAGTCTACTTCATCAACAAAGAATTAAAGAAAAATAATCTTGCAATTAAAAGTATAGACATGCGTGTTGCTGGGATTAAAGGAGGAATAAGTGGTGGAACATACGCTAGCCTAAGCAATGTAATCGAGGAATCTTATAAAGATAAAAGTATCTATAAAATATTATCTAACCCATACGGATTAAATCCAGTGGGTCATCAAACTGGAAAAGACAAAAAAGATCTTATGAAAGTAGTCTTTGATAAAATATCAAAAAATTGGATAGGTCCATTTGTTATGGCGTCCATTAATACCAAAGTAGTTAGACGAAGTAATGCTCTAACTAATTTTTCATATGGAACAAATTTTAGTTATAATGAAGCTACTCTTTCAGGAAAGGGATTTAAAGGAAAAGTTAGAGGATACTTAGGCGCTATACCGTTAATTTTTGTAGCTGCTAGACCTAATTCAATGTTAAAGAAAATAGCAAATGCAATGCTTCCAAACCCAGGCCAGGGACCTACTAAAAAACAAAGAGAAAACGGCTACTTCAATCTTAAATTTTTCATAAAAACTATGGATGATACACAAAAGATAGCAAGAGTTATTGGAGATATGGATCCAGGATATGGATCAACTTCCAAAATGTTGGCTGAGTCAGCAATTTGCCTAGCAAAAGATAATTTAACTGATTATAATGGAGTAATAACTCCATCTGTGGCTATGGGTGATTCCTTACTAAAAAGACTTGAAGATAATGCAGGCTTAACTTTTATTTTAAAGTAAAAGTTAAAACATTATAATTAATATTTATATTCAATAATAAAATAATTATAGAGAAATAGTAATATTAGATTGTATTTTTATCAAAATTAAAAAAACTAATATTATGAAAAAAATTAAATTAGCAACATTACTAATCATCATGGTATCTCTAAATTTCTCCTGTGATACAAAATCTAATGATAGAGCGATTGGCTTTACTAACTGGTCTGATAATGGTGAAATTTACAAATGGCATTTAGGAACTGATGCAGCAGTAGATCTAGTAGTAGAATTAGATAAAGTGTGGGCAAAGCAAAACTACTCAGAAATGAGAAAGTTTTTTGCTGATACTGCAAAGTTTTACTTTAGAGATGGTAAATTTATAAACAACACTAATGATTTTATCAATCAAATCAGCACTGACCAACAAAATAGCACTACTAAATGGGATTTTGTCAGTGCATATTCTGTAGATCTTGACCCTAGTATGGGTGGCGAACACGTACAAGCAAGTTTCAATGTTACTTCTGGAGATAGCCTAGTAAGAGAATTACATGAGCAGTATTATATTATAGATAACAAGATTGTTTTATGGAAACAATTCTCGTTGCCAGTAAAATAATTAAATTTAAAAATTAAGTAAAAAAAAAGCACCCGTAATGGGTGCTTTTTTTTTACTTATTTTTAATAATATTAGAAAATATAACGTAATCCAAATTGCATTTGCCATCTAGACATTAAACTAGAATCATATCCAAATGTATTTTGAAGGTTAGGACTAAAAGTATAGGTTGGATCCCCAGCAGCATCAACACTTACACCGATTGGCTGAACAGCATTTGGTTGTTGAACCAGACCCCATTCTGAACTTATAAAGTTACCAATGTTTAAGAAATCAATACTAAACTGAACTGTATTAGTTTTTCCATTACCTCTTTTGATATTATAGTCTTGAAGAAACTTAACATCCCAACGACCTCTCCAAGGAGATAAAGCACCATAACGCTCAGCATACTGTCCACGTCTATCACTCAAGTAATCATCTTGATTAATATAAGCATCAAATGCAGCAGCTTGACCAGCTCCAGTAAAACTCATTTGGTTAATTTCTGAAGATGTTGGTACATAAATTAAATCATTTAAACCTGAACCGTCAGCATTAATATCTCCTCCATAAGTATAGCTAAATCTTCCTCCTCTACTATATTCAAAGAAAGTTGAAATTGTTGAGCCCCATTTATTGTCATCACCATAACTCCAGTTTTTGCTAGCTACACCAATAAAACGATGTGAATCACCATACTTAGAGTATGATAAAACATCGGCATTAGCATCTCCAACTACAGGGTTAAATGCAAAAGCATCTCCTGTAATTTCAGCTTCTATTGAATTAACATCTTTAGAATCTAAATAACTATAAGCGAAACTAGTGTATAAACCATTTTCAAAAGTTTTTTGAGCTTTAAAAGCTACATTCCAAATTCTACCTTTGTCCGAGTTACTAAATACATAACCATTAGCTTGAGCTCCAAAACCTAATCCATCGCCGTTTACTAAAACATGATCAGCAGCAGTATAAACAGGTCTATTATCAACTCCACCTAAAGTTCCTGAGGGAGTTGTTAAACCCCAATTTTGAACATGAGCTCCATTTGTATCCTTAGAATAAGATACATCTGCAGTCAAGATTAGTCCATTATCCAACTTACGATCAAGTCCTAAATTTGTTCTCCAAACTTGTGGGTACTTATAATCAGGATCAACCATTTGGTGGAACCACCAGTTTGGATTCCCTATTTGGTTTCCTAACCAAACAAAAGGAATACGACCAGAGAACAATCCTGATCCACCTCTTAATTGCATAGTGCTATCACCATTAACATCATAGTTAAATCCAACTCTAGGCGAGATTAACCATGAACTAGAAGGCATTTGAGTATTATCCAATAACTGAACATTACCGCTGTTAGGATTAATATAAGGGGTGTTTGGCGCATAATCACCAGTCCCTGCTATAACATCTCCTGCTTTTTCATCAGTATCAAAGTATAAAGGCTTATCAAATCTTATACCATAAGTTAATTTAAAATCTTCATTCACATCCACTTCATCTTGTAAGTAAAATGCTAATTGACCAACATTTGTTTCAGCTAATGACCAAGTATCTGCACCTGCAACTGCTTGAGCATTTGCTAATGCTTCAGATAATAAACCATTATTTCCAGCAGCTACAAAGTCGCCAACAGAAGCAAAAGCTCCAAATGCGCCAACATAACCGTTTTCATTACCATAGCCGTAAGTACCTAGATTAAATGAATTATCAAATTCAAATTTTTCAAAAGAGAAACCTAGCGTATAAGTATGGTTAGCTTTTGTATAAGTTAGATTATTTGAAAATTGGAAAACTTTTTGATCCAATACATTGTTTATTGAAAATGGCTCATGACCTGCAATAATATAGTTTGATCCTGCTCCATCTTGAATAGTGATTGCTGGCATTGGAGAAGACATAGGATTTCTAAAGTCCTCAAAATGCGTATATCCAGCTTGAAATTTATTTGAAACTGCATCAGAAATAGATGAGTTTAACTCTACCTGAACAGAATTTAATTTGTTATTAATTTGGTAACCAGAATTTTCAAATTGTAAAACCGAAGCATTAGGCCCTCTAAAGCCTAAAGCAGTTGGGTGAGCTGGCTTATCTTTAGAAGCATCTAACCAGTTATATATAACTGCTAATTGGTTCTTTTCATTGATATTCCAATCTAATTTAAATATTCCTTTCGTTGATTCAGTTTTGTGATTAAAACCTTCATAAGCACCAGGATCATATCCAATACCCAATAAAGTATTTTGAACTAATATCAAATCACTTTCGTCAACTCTAGATTCATTAATCGCTCCAGTACCTCTGTTAGGTAACCATGATTGACCTAAATCTTCTCTATCATCTTGTTCAAAATTTGTGAAGAAAAATAATTTATTTTTAATAATTGGTCCACCTACACTAAAACCTCTTTGAGATTGTGATAAATTTGGAACAAAAACATCTTCCCCATTAATTTTAGATCCTGTGAAATTTTCATTTCTCATAAAATTATAAACAGTTCCCTTCAGTTCATTAGATCCACTTTTTGTAACAGCATTCACAGTTGCACCTGTAAATCCAGATTGAGTAACATCATAAGGAGCTGTAGATATTTGGATTTGATCTATTGCATCCAAAGAAACTGGTTGAGCATCCGTCTGCCCACCAGGGGTTGCAGCATCTAATCCAAAAGGATTGTTGAATATTGCACCATCTAAAGAGAAATTATTAAATTGATCATTACGACCTCCAAAAGATCCATTACTAGCTGTAGGTTCAAGTCTTGTGAAATCTGCTGCAGATCTAGAAATAGAAGGAAGAGTAGTTAACTCTCTACGACCAACACTAGTTTCAGCACCAGTTCTTCCACTACTAAATACACTTCTTGAGGTACTTCCTTGAATTACTACTGCATCAAGTTGTTCCGAGTCTGGAACTAAACTTAGTGATACACTTTCTGCTTGACCTAAATTAAGAAATACATCAGTAAAAGTTTGGTCCTTGTACCCTACATAACTAACAGTAATTGTATAAGGCCCACCTACTCTAAGGTTTACTAAATTAAATCTTCCATCAATATTAGTAGCTGCTCCATAGGTAGTTCCTGTTGGATTGTGCACAGCTATAACATTAGCACCAGGTAATTCGGAATTTGTCTCATCAGAGATACTTCCTTTTATACCAGATGTAGTTACTTGTGAGAAAGAGATCGCACAGGTAATAAACATGAGTAAAAAAATAGTTGTTCTTTTCATTATATTAAGTTTTAATTAGAATAATTTATATAGCTAAAATAAAAATACATTTCCGAGTTAATTCTTAAATAATCAAAACATTATTAACAATTATGTAATATTTATTAAGAAAAATAAGAAATCCATAAACTATTTAGTATCCTCAACTAGCTCTAGTTTATCAATAGTTGTTTTTGTTGTGAAGAAACCATAATTAATAGTCACTTTTTTTTTGTCTATATTATCTATCGTTCCCACTGAATCTGAGTCTAATACCCTAACACGATCATTTATTTTATATATATATTCAGCTCTTTGTTTAATAACTTTATCTGCAGTTAGTTTTTTATTTTTTCTAACTTGAACTACTTTTTTCAAGACTTCTTTCTCAACTTTCTCAATAACTTGTTGCATTTGTTTTTCTACAATCTTAGCTTTCTTTTTTTGAGATTTTGAGCCTGCTTTTTCAAGAATTTTTTTTGCTCGCTTTACTTTTTCTTCTTCGATCCACTTATTGAAATTAGCTGTAAATTCTTTTTTATTATTGGTTTGAAAGTATTTATTTAATAGTTCGTTTAACTTCCTTCCAAGAGATAACATTTTCTGATTACTATCGTACAACTCTTGAAAACCTGCCAACTTAGCTTGTATTTTAAATTCTTTTTCTTGTAGACTATCTAAATGCTCTTGTCCTTTAGCTTTTTGTTTTTCAAGATTATCAGAGTTTTTGTGTAATCTATTTCTTTCTTTTTGCAGTTTAGAAATAGTTTTATCTAATCTGATTTTATCTGTCTCAACACGCTTTTTCGCTTTATTTATTACACTAAAAGGAATTCCGTTTTTTTGAGCTACTTCAAAAGTAAAAGAACTACCAGCCTGACCAATAAGTAACTTATACAAAGGCTCTAAAGAACTCTCATCAAACTGCATATTTGCATTAGTAACATTATCCAGCTCGTTAGCTAGCACTTTTAAATTTGAATAGTGAGTAGTTATAATTCCAAAAGCTCCATTGTTATAAAATTCTTCTAAGAAAATCTCAGCTAAAGCTCCACCTAATTCAGGATCAGAACCTGTACCAAATTCATCAATTAAAAACAAAGTTTCTTCATTACACATCCTAAGAAAAGAGCGCATATTTTTCAAACGATAGCTATAAGTACTCAGTTGATTTTCTATAGATTGGTTATCTCCTATATCAGTAAGTATGTTTTTGAAAATATAAGTTTCACTATGTTCACCAACAGGAATTAGTATACCACTTTGCAACATTATTTGCAACAAACCAACAGTCTTTAAAGCTATACTCTTACCACCTGCATTTGGTCCAGATATTACAATAATTTGCTGTTTATTATTAAGCTCTATGGTTTGTGGAATCGTTAGTAGTTTCTGTTCGTTATTTTTTCTCCATAATACAGGATGAAGAGCATTTTTAAAATAAATCCTTTTTTCTGTTGAAATCTTTGGCAAAACAGCATTTATTTCTTTTGCATATTTTGCTTTAGCACCAATTGCATCTATATGCACTAAATACTCAATATACTGCTCTAAAACAAAAACCATAGGTCGGATAATTGTTGTTAAGTCACGTAAAATATTTACAATTTCTTGCTTTTCCTCGTATACTAAATTTTGATACTCTCTACTATATGATAGTGTAGCTTGTGGGGCAATATATACAATACTACCAGACTTAGAAGAACCTAGTAAGCTACCAGAAACTTTCTTTCTATACATAGCTTTTACTGCTAGAACTCTATGATTATCCACTACAGTTTCTTTAATATCATCCAAAAAACCAGCAGCGATAGATTTAGACAAAGCACTGTTAAAGCTTGCTCCTATCCTACCCCTAACATGGTTAATATCTTTACGAATTTGTTTTAATACTGGAGAAGCATTATTCTTAACACCAGTCCCAATTTCGACTATGTTTTTTATTTCATCATTTATGTAAGTAGTGAATTCTATTTTTTGTGAAATACCAAAAAATACTGGAAAATGAATTTTAAATTTTTTAAAAAACTTAATGTGTTGATTTACTATTAGTGATGTAGAAGCCAACTTTAGAAAAGCTTCAGGTTCAATAAAACTATTCTCAATTTTTATTCGATTAACACTTTCAGTAATATCATCAAAGCCGTGGTTAGGAATTATATTTTCACTCTCATAAGAAGATAAGTACTCATCCACTAATTTAAGTTCCGTTAATAGCTTCTTTTTAGAAACAAAAGGAATAATAGATAAAACACGCTTCTTACCAAGTCCTGTAATACAATGTTCTGCAACTTGTTGCAAAACTGTTGTAAACTCCAAATCTTGTAATGTTTTGTATGAAATATTACTATTCAATTTTTTAAATTTTTTAAAATCGCATTTGCCTTAGCTGACATAATTTAACGAGCGGTAAAAATAAGAAACAATGCGAAATTAGATGTGTATTTATTAGATTAATAAATAGATGAAAAATAAAATAGTTAGTTTAAATAAAAACTATATTATTTCTAAATAAGGAAATTTTATGTTCTGAAGAGAAATTTAAGGATTGTAAGGACAAAAATAATGTTTTTAAGATATTATAATAGACGTATCCTGATGTAATGTTTTCGCTTATAGTCAATATCGAAATATACACCGTCAACAGTTAATTTAGTAAAACGATAAATAATTTTATTCCACATAAATAAAATATGATTAATTTTTTATTAATAAATCAATTACAAAAATATAAAAATAATGATTATAAACATGAGTTAAATAGATGATGCCCAAATTATAGAATTATAATTCATGTAATTTATGAAGTTTAAGATGAAATACTGCTACAAAAAATAAGAGTAGTAACAGTGCATTTACTATATTATGTTGAACTTTTTGAAGGGGAGTTTTTAATTATTCAAAAAAAGATAATTATTAATTAAAATTTATTAAAAAAAAGCATATAAATTCAATTGTTGATATTACCTTTGCGCCCGAATTATTTTTTAATAACATTATATAATGAAAAATCAAGACAACGGAAATGCTCAAATAAATTCAGCAAGAAATGAATTTAACGATAGAATTGTAACTAAATCATATTTAGGAAGAACTAAAAGAGTTGCGTGGACAGGATTAAGGAGATTTAGAAGTATCTAAATAAATAAAAAAGGGAACTACATCTCTGTAATTCCCTTCGTGACCTCGGAAGGATTCAAACCTTCAACCTCTTGAGCCGTAATTAGAATATTCGCTTCTTATTAGTCAATTTTAAACTTCTATAACAGATAACAAATATACATAATTTATTCAATTTAACAGATATAGATAGTTAGAAGGTGTAATACATTAAATTATTTATATTAATAATAAAAAATAAACATGAAAAAAAAAGAAAGGAATATTATGTTCAGAATCAGTGAAGAGGATTACCAAACTCTTACTAAGAAAGCCAAAGCGGAGATGGTATTAATTGTATAGGTATTCTCAGGATCGATGAGTTTGACATTTTTTCCTTTCATTTGATCATATCCCATTTCTTTTAAAAGCGTCATCAGATCCTCGTTAATAGGGGAGTACTTTTTTGGAGTATTCTTATTCCCTAATCGTTCAACTTTTAGGTTTCTAAATTTAAAAAACAGCACTCCGTTATTGCCTTGGATAATATCACTCCATTTTAGACTGAGTACTTCCTCTCTACGTCCACCAACAAGTAGAAAGAGTTTAAATGTATTTACCATCCAAGTTTATGAGTTACCTTCTTCTTCCATTGGTTCTTGTATGTTGAAATGAAGACTTTGATTCTACCGCTGCTATAATTTTCTCAAACTCATCTTTTGTTAAAAACGAAACTTGTTACCAAAGCTTCTTCAAAAAAATTTAGCCTAAAAGTTTCTACTACAATGTTAATGGAATACTTTTTATGCGACGACGTAGGGGGAA
>CASIAX010000026.1:0-77357 GCA_949372955.1 uncultured Flavobacteriaceae bacterium
GCGCAAATAAGTAAAGATTTTATTTTTCTTTTTTGAATCTCATTTAAATAGTTTGGCCAAATTTCTGACTTAACAAATACTACTATTTCAGGATTGATTAAATCTAAAAATTTCTTGCAATTACTCTTACTATCCACAGGAAGGTATACGACAATGTCTGCAATGCTTGACTCTTTTTTAGCTTCATAACCTGATGGTGAGAAAAAACTTAAAACCATTTTATGCTCAGAGTATTTCTTTTTTAGCTCTATAAAAAGCGGAAGCCCTTGTTCGTATTCGCCAAGGGATGCGCAATGAAACCAAATAGTTTTCTCATTTGTATTAATAGATTTATTAAGTCGATCAAAAGTTTCTTGTCTACCAATAACTCCAAGATTAATTTTAGAATTAAACAGCGATAGTAATTGTAAAATGAATTTACTTATATGTAATATTATGTTATAAATGATAAAATTATTTATAGCTAAAATACACTACTTTATATTATTTTTCTCAAAAGACAAAAAAATATGTACTTTAGTATACTATCGTAACTCAAAATCCCCAATTATGAAAAAATATTTAAGCCTATTTACATTCTTTATATGTTTCAGCATCAGTGCTCAAGACACTTACTTGCATTGTGGTAAAATTATAGATACAGAGAGCGGTAAGGTTCTAACAAATAAAACTATTATTGTTTCTTCTGATAAAATTATAGCTATTAAAAACGGATATATTTCATCAGAAAACCCATTGGACAAAGAAATTGATTTAAAGTCAAAAACTGTAATGCCAGGTCTTATTGATTTGCATGTTCATATTGAATCTGAGTTCAATCCTCAAAAATACATGAATGCCTTTACAGCAAATGATGCTGATATAGCATTTGGTTCTTTAAAATTTGCAGAAATAACTTTAATGGCTGGTTTTACAACAGTTAGAGATTTAGGAGGTTCTGGAATAAATATTTCATTAAGGGATGCTATTGCAAAAGGGGAAGTTGTTGGGCCGAGAATATTTACTGCTGGAAAAGCAATTGGAACTACAGGTGGTCATGCTGACCCTACTAATGGTTGGAAAAATTCACTTAGAGGAGACCCGGGGCCAAAAGAAGGAGTTATTAATAGTGTTGATGAAGCTAAAAAAGCGGTTAGACAAAGATATAAGGATGGTGCAGATAATATTAAAATTACTGCAACTGGAGGGGTAATGAGTATTGCCAAGAATGGTCAAAACCCTCAGTTTACATTAGAAGAAATTAAATCAATTTGTGATACTGCAAAAGATTACGGGATGATAATCGCTGCTCACGCTCACGGAGATGAAGGTATCCAAAGAGCGATAATAGGTGGAGTTACTACCATTGAACATGGGACACTTATGAGTGCTAAATCAATGGAGCTAATGAAAGAATACGGAACCTATTATGTTCCTACTATAACAGCTGGGAAAGAAGTGGCAGCAAAAGCAAAAATAAAAGGATACTATGATGAATTAGTTGTTCCAAAAGCCTTAGCTATCGGTCCTAAAATTCAAGCAACATTTCAAAAAGCGTATAAAGCAGGAGTGAAAATTGCTTTTGGCTCAGATGCAGGTGTTTATCCTCATGGAATAAATGGTAAAGAGTTTGGATACATGAACGAGGTTGGTATGCCAGCAATGGAATGTATTCAGTCAGCAACTACTACGAATGCTTTAATTCTAAGTATGGAAAATGATTTAGGTAAAATCAAAGAAGGTTTCATTGCTGATATTGTAGCTACTGAAGATAATCCAATAGATAATATTTCAACAATGGAAAATGTAGTATTTGTTATGAAAGAAGGAATTGTTTACAAGCAATAAAACTATTCTTGTTTTTTATTTTTAAAACTAGCCCATAAAATTAATACCATTCCAGTAGTTACTGATAGGTCAGCTATATTAAATATGCCTGTTTTAAAAACACTTCCTAGATCTATGAATAAAAAATCTGTAACAGATCCATAAAGGAATCTATCGTAGATATTTCCTATCCCACCACCTATGATTAGGCTAAATCCAACTAGACTTAATTTGTCAAGAGACTTGTCTTTAAACACATATACTAGTACGGATATTAATACTAATACTGGTAATGCAAGTAATAATATATTTTTTACAATGGGAGGGAAATCACTACCAAGACCTAAAAATGCACCACTATTTTCTACATTAGTAATAATAAAATAATCACTAATTATTTGAATATCTTCTCTGTACATAACATTATTTCTAATCCAGAACTTTGAAATTTGATCTAAAATGATATTTAAAATCACTAGAGAAATAATATATAAATTTCTATTTTTTTTCATTCTACTTAAACTATTGTAGCTGAAGATACTTCAGACTCTCTATTAATTTTTTTAACTAAACCTTGTAATACTTTACCAGGGCCAACTTCAATAAATTCTTTTGCTCCATCAGCAATCATTTGTTGTACCGTATGCGTCCACCTAACGGGTGAAGTAAGCTGAGATATAAGATTGTTTTTTATTTCACTTTCGTCAACTACAGCGCTTGCTGTTACGTTTTGATATATCGGACAAGTTGGTTTTTTGAAAACCGTATTATTTATCGCTTTTTCTAACTCTTCTTTTGCAGGGTTCATCAGTGGGGAGTGAAAAGCTCCTCCTACAGGCAGTACTAATGCTCTTCTAGCTCCATTTTCTTTTAATTTTTCACAGGCCTTGTTAATTGCACTTACCTCACCTGATATTACCAATTGACCAGGGCAGTTGTAATTAGCAGCAACAACAACGCCATTAATTTCCTCACATATTTTCTCTACAATAGAATCTTCTAGTCCTAATACTGCGGCCATAGTACTCTCTTGTAGATCGCACGCTTTTTGCATAGCTATTGCACGTTTAGAAACTAGTTTCAGTCCATCTTCAAAAGTAATTACACCGCTACTTACAAGCGCAGAAAATTCACCTAAAGAGTGTCCAGCAACCATATCGGGATTAAAACTATTTCCCATTAACTTTGCTAAAATTACAGAGTGAAGAAAGATAGCAGGCTGTGTTACTTTAGTCTGTTTTAGATCCTCAGCAGATCCCCGAAACATTATCTCAGTGATTTTAAACCCTAAAATAGTATTAGCAGAATTAAACAATTCTTTTGCAATATCATTTTCATTATAAAGGTCTAAACCCATTCCTGAAAATTGAGCTCCTTGCCCAGGAAATACGTACGCTTTCATATATTTTTTATTTCGTATGTCTCATAATTAAATGAGAATTTATGCTTTTCGTCTATTTCGTTAAATTCATCGGATATTTTATTCCAATTCTCACTATTTATCTCCGGAAAATAGGTGTCTCCATCAAATTGGTGATTAACTCTAGTTAACTCTATTTTTGAAGAGTAGTCCATTGCTATTTTATAAATCTCTCCCCCTCCAATTACAAATGGATTAGGATCTTCTTTACTTACCTCAATAGCTTCTTCCATTGAGTTCACATAAATAACATTTTCTATATTTTTATTTTCTTTTTTTCTAGTAATTACAATGTGCTTTCTTTTAGGTAATAACCCTGGAAAACTATCAAAAGTTTTTCTTCCCATTATAATATTATGACCAGAAGTTAATCTTTTGAACCTTTTTAAATCATTTGGCAAATGCCAAATTAATTTATTGTCTTTACCGATTGTATTGTTTGTGCCTGCAGCAACTATTATAGTTAAATTAGTTCTAGTCATTATTTTATATTGCTACTGACCCTTTAATATGTGGGTGTGGGTTATAATCAACTAATTTAAAATCTTCAAATTTAAAGTCAAATATGCTTTTAACATCTGGATTTATCTCCATTTTAGGTAAAGATTTAGTGTCTCTGCTTAGCTGTAAATTGACTTGATCGATATGGTTGTTATAAATATGAGCATCCCCAAAGGTGTGTACAAAATCTCCAGCCTCATAACCACACACTTGAGCTATCATCATTGTAAATAGTGCATAAGAAGCAATATTAAATGGCACACCTAGAAATACATCTGCACTTCTTTGATATAATTGACAAGACAGCTTTCCGTTATTTACATAAAATTGAAAAAAAGCATGGCAAGGTGGAAGTGCTGCTTTTCCATTTGCTACATTCTCTTCAAAAGATTTAGTCGTATCTGGAAGCACTGAAGGGTTCCATGCTGAAACAAGCATTCTTCGGCTATTTGGGTTATCTTTTAAGGTAGTAATTAGCTCTTTAATTTGATCAATCTCATCTCCATTCCAATTTCTCCACTGATAACCATATACTGGTCCTAAATCTCCATCTTCATTAGCCCAACTATTCCATATCTTAACTCCATTTTCATTTAGATAATTAATGTTTGTATCTCCATTTATAAACCATAATAGTTCGTAAATTATAGATTTTAGATGAAGTTTTTTTGTGGTAACCATCGGAAAACCTTTGCTTAAATCAAATCTTAGCTGATGCCCAAAAATACTTTTCGTACCGGTACCCGTTCTATCCCCTTTTTGATTTCCGTTTTCTAAAACCTCTTTAACTAAATCTAAGTATTGTTTCATTTTGAATCTTTAAAAAATAAAAATAGATAAATCGCCAGAAAATTAAATAATAAAGATACTAAAGTTATTAACTTTTTAACCAATAATCATACCGGCAAAAGTTGCAGATAATAAAGATGCTAGCGTTCCGCCTATAAGAGCTAAAAAACCAAACTGAGATAGGTTTTTTCTCTGTCCTGGAGCTAATGAACCAATTCCACCTATTTGAATTCCGATGGAAGCAAAATTAGCAAAACCACATAGCATATATGTGGCCATGATTATAGATTTTTCATATTTGAAATGAACCAAATTAGTCATGTCTTTTAATTCAGCTAACTGCATATATCCAATAAACTCGCTAGCAGCTAATTTAATTCCTAGTAGTTGCCCCATTAAAGCCATGTCCTCTTTTGCAACCCCAATTAACCACATAAGTGGATAAAAGGTGTAACCAAGTATAAACTCTAAAGAAAGTTGGTCATAATCTGTATTTAAATCTATCCAGCTATTTATCTGTCCAATGGTACCTACTTTTTCAAAACCAAAATTTATCATTGCAATAAAAGCTACAAAAACCAATAGCATAGCTCCAACATTCGCAGCCAGCTTTAAACCTTCCGTAGTCCCGTTAGCAATAGCATCTAATAAGTTTGATCCTATCTTGTCTTGTGATACATGTACCTCTGTATTGATTTCTTCTGTCTGAGGGTATAATATTTTTGCAATTACAATCGCACCGGGTGCAGCCATCACAGATGCGGTTAATAAATGTTTAGCGTAAAAGAGTCGAACTACTTCGTCTTCTCCACCTAGAAAACCTATATATGCAGCTAGTACTCCACCAGCTACAGTTGCCATACCTCCAATCATAACAAGCAATATTTCTGATTTAGACATTTTTTCTAAGTAAGCTTTTATCAATAATGGAGCTTCAGTTTGACCTAAAAATATATTTCCAGCAACACTTAGACTTTCTGCTCCTGAGATATTCAATAATTTTGTTAAAGCCCATGCCAATGCTTTTACGAATCGTTGGATTATTCCAAGATAAAAAAGAACTGAAGTCAAAGCAGAAAAGAATATAACTGTAGGTAAAACCTGAAATAAAAATACATATCCAAAACTCTCCACATTCATCATGTCTCCTAACAAGAATTTACTACCCTCCATTGTGAAGTCCAGTGTTTTGACAAATATTTTACCGAAAAACTCAAATATTGATTGAATAAAACTCACTTTCAAAACACCAACTGCTAGCAATAGTTGTACTACTAGCCCAATTATGACAGTTTTCCAATTTATTGCCTTTCTGTTTTTGCTAAACAAAAATGCTATAAAGATTAGTGCAAACATCCCTGTTATTCCTTTTACTATTCCAGTTATGGAAAACCCTTGACTTGGTACTAAAACTTCAACTTTTGTAAATTTATAAGTGACATTATTCTCTGTAAACTCTAAATTATTATTAGATAATAATGAAATATCGTAAACTCTCAGAGTGTCTGTTGGTAAATTATATTTAAAAGATATTTTGTCATCTTCTAAGCTGTAACTACCTTCAGCATATAGGTTATCTTTTGCTTGTAAACTATAGTTAAAATTGTTCTCAGTAATATTTAATATATCAGTGTTTTGTATTTCAAAAAGTTCATTTCCCTTTGAGTCTTGGATGTTTTCAAAAAGCCATTTCCCTTCAACAGATTGGGAGAATATAGATCCAATTGAAAAAATAAATAATAGAATCGAAAGTTTTTTTAACATAGTTATTGTCTTTTAGATATTTCATCTCTAATTAAGGCTGCATTTTCATAATTTTCTTTTAAAACTGCGAGCTTTAATAATTTCTGTAATTCTTCTGTATTTTTATTTTTATAATCTTGTTTTGAATCTACTGTATCTTCTTGATTAATTTCTTTAATGACAGATTCACTTTCGTTAGTTTCCTCAACTTTAAGAATAACGCCTGCTTTAGTAAGAATATTTTCGTAAGTAAAAATTGGAGCATTAAATCTTAGTGCTAACGCTATTGCATCACTAGTTCGAGCATCGATAACTTCTTCTATTTTATCTCTCTCACAAATTATACTTGAGTAGAATACACCATCTACAAGTTTGTGAATAATTATTTGTTTAATAATTATATCAAATCGCACAGAAAAATTTTTAAATAAATCGTGTGTTAATGGTCTGGGTGGTTTAATTTCTTTTTCAAGTGCTATTGCAATGGACTGTGCTTCAAAAGCTCCTATAACAATTGGGAGTTTCCTCTGTCCTTTTAATTCACTAAGAATCAGTGCGTAAGCTCCATTTTGAGTTTGACTGTAAGAAATCCCTTTTATTATCAGACGTACTAAGCTCATACTTGATTTAAACTATTTGAAATCAAATTTAACCTTTTTATGTTATACACAAAAAGTTATTAATTTTGAGCCTTGAAAGTTTTTAACTTATTTATTAACTCTGGTACAACTTCAAAGGCATCTCCTACAACTCCGTAGTCTGCAGCTTTAAAAAATGGGGCATCAGGATCAGTATTGATTACAACCTTAACTTTAGAAGAATTTATTCCTGCTAAATGTTGTATTGCTCCAGAAATTCCAATTGCAATGTATAAGTTAGTTGCAACAGGTTTGCCTGTTTGACCTACATGTTCTCCGTGTGGTCTCCACCCTAAATCTGATACTGGCTTTGAGCAAGCCGTGGCTGCTCCTAAAACTTCTGCTAATTCTTCTATCATTCCCCAATTTTCAGGACCTTTTAAACCTCTACCAGCAGAAACAACAGTGTCTGCATCAGCAATAGTTACCTTGTCTGTTGCTTTTTCAACAGATATTACTTTAGTGTCATTTTCTACAATAGTTACAGAAAATTCCTCTACGGATGTACTGCTTTTTACTTCATTAATAGAAAAGCTATTTTTTGCTAGACTGATTAGAACATTTTCAGTGTTTACTTGTACATTCTCAAAAGCCTTGTTTGTAAATGCAGTTCTTTTAATAGTTAGTGGTTTATAGCTTGAAGGTAATTCACATGCATTAGATACATAACCAGCATTAAGTTTAACTGCTAACAGTGGAGCTAGATATCTCGAATCTGCACTAGAGCTGATAACAACTATATTGGATTTTTCATTTTCTGCAGCCTGTAATATTGACTGAGAATAGGAAAGTGCATTAAATGTTGTTAAATCTGGACTTGAAATATTAAGAATTTTATCAACTCCATAGCTTTCCAAATCCATAGGACTTTCTGCGTTTATACATACAGCAGTTACGGTCGTATTATTATCATCTGCTATTGCTCTAGCGTAGGAAGCTACTTCAAAAGCTATTTTTTTGAACTTTCCTTGTTCGGATTCTGTATATACTAATATTGCCATATTTAAATTACTTTAGCTTCGTTATGAAGTAGGTTAATTAACTCATCCAGATTGTCAGCAGAAACTAGCGTTACTTCTCCTTTTGGTATTGGTTTTTCAAATTTTATTGAATTTGTTTGATTTATTGATTCTATTGCAGGAATAACTTCAAGCTGTTTTTTTCTAGCCATCATTATACCTCTCATGTTTGGTATTCTTAAATCACTTTCTTCAACTAGACCTTTTTGTGCTCCAATCACTAGAGGAGTAGAAGACTCAATAGTTTCTCTACCTCCGTCAATTTCTCTTGCAGCAGTAACTTTTGCACCCTCTATATCAAGACTTATACAATTATTTATAAAATTAGAATTATTTAAAGCAGCAATCATCCCAGGAACCATTCCTCCATTATAGTCAATAGACTCTCTACCAGCAATTACTAAATCATAATTTCCGCTTTTTATATAACTTGCTAGTTGAGTAGCTACGTTATATCCATTTTCAGGGCTCATATCAATTCTAATTGCTTTGTCTGCGCCTATTGCAAGTGCTTTTCTAAGAGTTGACTCCGTGTCAGACAATCCAACATTTATAACATCCACAGATGCACCTTGTTTTTCTTTAAACCACATTGCTCTTGTAAGTCCAAACTCATCATTTGGATTAATTACAAATTGAACTCCATTTCTATCAAATTTAGTATTCTCTTCAGTAAAATTAATTTTTGAAGTTGTGTCAGGCACGTGACTAATACAAACTATTATTTTCATATTAAATATATATTAAGCCTCAAATATAATTAATTATACACAAATTACTATGCATGCATAGTAATTATTTTTTTTTTTTGATTACAAATATTAAATCCTTTAGTATTTTTGTCGCATAAAATAATATTTATGAGAACAATTCAGTTTAGAGAAGCTATTTGTGAGGCAATGTCGGAGGAAATGAGAACAGATGAGACTATTTATCTTATGGGTGAAGAAGTAGCTGAATATAATGGAGCGTATAAAGCTTCTAAAGGCATGCTAGATGAATTTGGATCAAAAAGAGTTATTGACACCCCTATTGCTGAGTTAGGTTTTGCAGGAATTGCAATTGGATCTACAATGACAGGAAACCGTCCAATTGTTGAATACATGACCTTTAATTTTTCACTTGTTGGGATTGATCAGATAATTAATAATGCGGCGAAGATTAGACAAATGTCTGGTGGTCAGTTTAAGTGCCCTATAGTATTTAGAGGACCTACAGCTTCTGCAGGTCAATTAGCTGCTACTCACTCTCAAGCATTTGAAAGTTGGTTTGCAAATACTCCAGGATTAAAAGTTATTGTACCATCTAACCCCTACGATGCAAAAGGATTATTAAAGTCAGCTATTAGGGATGATGACCCTGTTATATTTATGGAAAGTGAGCAAATGTATGGTGATAAAGGTGAAATTCCAGAAGGTGAATACACATTACCTATTGGAGTTGCAGATATAAAAAGAGAAGGTACAGATGTTACAATAGTTTCCTTTGGGAAAATAATTAAAGAAGCATACAAGGCCGCAGATGTATTGCAAGAAGAAAATATATCTTGTGAAATTATTGACTTAAGAACAGTCAGACCTTTAGATATTGATGCTGTATTAAAATCAGTAAAAAAAACTAATCGACTTGTTATTTTAGAAGAGGCATGGCCTTTTGGAAATGTTTCTACCGAAATTACTTTTCAAGTTCAATCTAAAGCTTTTGATTATTTAGATGCTCCTATTGAAAAAATAAATACTGCGGATACTCCAGCGCCATATTCACCTGCTTTATTTGCAGAGTGGTTACCTAATAGCAATGATGTTATTAAGGCTGTTAAAAAAGTTCTCTACAGAAAATAAATTATTGGTTTAAGCTATAAATGTATTAAGTTTTTTAATTAAATCTGATTTTATTACTTTTGCCAGCTAAATAAAAATTACTAAAAAAAATAATATATGGAATCAATGATGATTTGGATGCCAATTGTAATGGCATTATTAGGACTAGCTTACATGCTTGTAAAGAAATCTTGGGTAATGAAACAAGATGCAGGAGATGGTAAAATGAAAGAGATTTCAGATCATATTTACGAAGGTGCTTTAGCATTTTTAAAAGCTGAATATAGATTATTAGCAATTTTTGTTGCTGGAGCAAGTGTTGTTTTAGCTGGAATTGCTTTTTACATGGGTAGCACATACTCAATTGTAGTTGCATTTATTATTGGTGCAATATTTTCTGCATTTGCAGGAAACATGGGAATGAAAATTGCAACCAAAACAAACGTTAGAACTACTCAAGCTGCAAAAACTAGTTTACCAAATGCATTAAAAGTTTCTTTTGGTGGTGGTACTGTTATGGGACTTGGAGTTGCTGGTTTAGCTGTTTTAGGTTTGACCATGTTCTTTATTATATTTTATCAAATGTTTATGGGTGGTCAATGGACTAATACTGATCAGATGACTGTTGTATTAGAAGCATTAGCCGGCTTTTCTTTAGGAGCTGAATCTATAGCTTTATTTGCAAGAGTAGGTGGAGGTATTTACACAAAAGCTGCTGATGTTGGAGCTGATTTAGCTGGTAAAGTACAAGCTGATATTCCTGAAGATGATCCAAGAAATCCAGCGACTATTGCTGATAATGTTGGTGATAATGTTGGTGATGTTGCAGGAATGGGAGCTGATTTATTTGGTTCTTACGTTGCTACTGTCTTAGCTGCCATGGTTTTAGGTAACTATGTTATTAAGGATATGGGAGGTGTAATTCAAGATGCATTTGGTGGAATTGGACCAATACTATTACCAATGTCTATCGCAGGAGTTGGAATAATCATTTCTTTAATAGGAACTTTATTAGTTAAAATTTCCTCCAATGATGCAAAAGAAGCTGACGTTCAAAAAGCTTTAAATATAGGAAACTGGGCATCTATAGCAATGGTTGCTATAGCATGTTATGGATTAGTTACATGGATGTTACCAGAAACTATGCAAATGGATTTCTTTGGAGAAGGTCTTAAGGATATTTCTTCAATACGAGTATTTTACGCTTGTTTAGTTGGTTTAGTGGTAGGAGCTGGAATCTCAGCATTTACTGAATACTACACTGGTTTAGGTTCAAAACCAATTTTAAAAATTGTACAACAATCAAGTACTGGAGCAGGAACAAACATTATTGCTGGTTTAGCAACTGGTATGATCTCTACGTTCTCATCTGTATTATTATTTGCAGCAGCTATATGGTCTTCCTATGCTTTAGCAGGATTTTATGGTGTTGCTTTGGCAGCTTCAGCAATGATGGCAACAACAGCTATGCAATTAGCCATTGATGCATTTGGACCAATTGCCGATAACGCAGGAGGTATTGCAGAAATGAGTGAGCAAGATCCTATTGTAAGAGAAAGAACAGATATTTTAGATGCTGTTGGAAACACAACCGCTGCAACTGGTAAAGGTTTTGCCATTGCATCTGCTGCGTTAACTTCCTTAGCACTATTTGCTGCTTATGTAACATTTACAGGAATTGATGGTATTAATATTTTTAAAGCTCCCGTACTAGCAATGCTATTTGTTGGAGCTATGATCCCTGTTGTGTTCTCTGCCTTAGCAATGAATGCTGTTGGTAAAGCTGCAATGGAAATGGTAAATGAAGTGGTTAGACAGTTCAAAGAAATTCCAGGGATTATGGAAGGAACTGGAAAACCAGAATATGATAAATGTGTAGATATTTCTACTAAAGCTTCTTTAAAGGAAATGATGTTACCAGGGCTATTAACTATAGGTTTTCCAATACTTGTAGTATTGGTAGGTAAATTAGTTTATCAAGATAATAATATGTTGGTTGCTGAAATGCTAGGTGGTTATATGGCTGGAGTTACTGTTAGTGGAGTACTTTGGGCTATTTTCCAAAACAATGCTGGAGGTGCTTGGGATAATGCTAAGAAATCTTTCGAGGCTGGAGTAGAAATCAATGGAGTAATGACATACAAAGGTTCAGAAGCACACAAGGCTGCTGTAACTGGAGATACTGTTGGTGATCCTTTTAAAGATACATCAGGACCTTCAATGAATATTTTAATTAAACTGACTTGTCTTATAGGTTTAGTGATTGCTCCAATATTAGGGGGGCACGCTAATTCAGAGTCTCATTCATCAATGGACCCTGTTAGTCATGAGGTAAATGTGGAGGTTAATGCAACTTCAAGTGAGGAAGATAATATGACAGCAGAAATTAATATAGTTACAAATAAAGATGGTGTTGAAACTGAAGTAAATGCTACTATTGATGGTACTGAATCTGAAGTAAAAAAAACGGTTAAAGATCTTGTAGCGGAAGCTAAAGAAAATTAATTGTATTGATGATAACATAAAAAAAGCCTCATATTTTATGAGGCTTTTTTTTATATAATTATTTATTTAAATTTAGTTTTTCGTCAACTAAAGATATTATCTTCTCTAAGTCTTCTTTTTTGTCGACAAAATCTAAATTATCAATATCAATTATTAATAAATTCCCTTTATCGTAGTTGTGAATCCAAGCTTCATACCTTTCGTTTAATCTACTCAAGTAATCAATACTAATTGAATTTTCATAATCCCTTCCTCTTTTGTGGATATGAGACACTAAATTTGGAATAGAACTTCTTAAGTAAATCAATAAATCAGGAGACTTAACTTTTGATTCCATTAATTCAAATAAAGATTTATAGTTTTCGTAATCTCGATTAGCCATCAAGCCCATTGCATGTAAATTCGGAGCAAATATATTTGCATCTTCATAAATTGTTCTGTCTTGAATTACATCTTTAGAGCTTTGAATTATTTCAATTAATTGTCTAAACCTGCTATTTAAAAAATAAACTTGTAAGTTAAAACTCCACCTTTCCATTTCGTTATAGAAATCATCTAAATAAGGATTGTCTATAACATCTTCCAGTTGAACTTCATAATTATAGTGTTTCGCAAGTGAATTAGTTAAAGTAGTTTTTCCAGCGCCTATATTTCCCGCAATTGCTATATGCATAATTTAATTTTTTTGAATTTGATATTTAATAAAATGTTCAGAATCGTAAATATACAAGCTTTGATTGGTTACAAAAAAATCTTTTATTAATAAATCTCCTAAATCAAATTTATTTTCAGTTAAAAAATCTTCACTATAGTAGTATAGCTGATTGTCTCTTTTAAAAATCAAAGTATTATTGAAATTTTCAATTTGCTGAATTTTAGTAACTTTTAATTTACTAATTAGACTACCGAAATAGTTGAACTTAAATATGTGACTATCAGTAAGAACCCAACAATATTTATAATTACTAATTAATGAAATCATCTCTCCTGAAATTTCATAATTAATCACTTTACTCTTTTGATTTATATAATTAAATAATTCTAACTTTGAATTTAATTCATTGTATATCCATATATTATTATCACTGGAGGCAGAAACTTTAGAGACAGTCTTTGTGGGTTCAATAAAATTAAAATTGACTTTTGAAATTTCTGAAAGTTTATTATCTAAAACTAGTAAAGAGTTAAAATCCTCATATAATAATTGTATTCTCAAAGGATTTTTAACATCAAGTGAAGTTATGTTTGAGTAAAAATTATTTCTATAGTAAAAGGTGTCTTTTTCCGATATTTTAATCAGTTCGTTATTTTTAATAAAGTATAGATTACTAAAATTATCTACTGCCTTAAACTCTTTATTATCAGTGGAATTTTTTGATATTAGTGTTAGTATTAATTTGTTTTCATTAGTAAATCCAGAAAAATGAATTAAATAAAAAAGCACTAATAATTTCATGAAATCAAGATACAATCTTTTAAGATATTATTAACTATTTTAATTTACAGCCTTTATACATTTGTAAAAAAATATTTTGAACATGAAAAATTTAATTTATATAGTTTTTGTTTTAACAATTTCTACCAACTTGTTTTCTCAAGAATTTCAGGGTAAGGCTTACTATCAAACTAAAACTACCATGGATCTTGGTACCTGGGGAAATAGAATGTCTGCTGAGCAAAAAAGTGCAATGAAAGACAGGATGAAACCCTATTTAGAAAAGACTTTTATACTAACTTTTAATAAGACAGAGTCTACTTATTTTGAAGAAGAAAGACTTGATGCTCCAGGTTCAGGAGGATCGGGGATGGGCGCTATGTTTATGAGTGCTGGAAGTGGTAATCCTGAGATGTATAAAAACATTAAAGAAAAGATTTATCTACAGGAAAATGAATTTTTTGGTAAAAAGTTCTTGGTTGATGATAAGTTACCAGAATTTGAGTGGAAAATGAGTGGAGAACAAAAAAAAATTGGCCAGTACATGTGTTTTAAAGCTGTCGGAACCAGAGTGAATAATAACTTTAGTTGGGAGAGTTTAAGGAGACAAGGAAATGAAAAATCCAAAGATTCAACAAATAGTAAAGAAAATGCTAGTAATGAAAAAATCTCAGCAGTTGATGATGAAACAAATACTAAAGTAGAATTGATAGAAGAAGTCGTAGTCGATGCAAAGATTGAAACTATTGTAGCTTGGTACACACCTCAAATTCCAATTAGCAATGGACCAGAACAATCCTTTGGACTTCCTGGACTGATATTGGAGTTAAACACAAAAAACACAACAATGTTATGTTCAAAGATTGTATTAAATCCTGAGAAGAAGGATAAAATTATAAGACCAACCAAAGGAGATGTTGTTTCTAAAAAAGAATATACCGACATGGTTCAATTCAAGATGCAAGAAATGAGAGATAATAGAGGTAGATCTCGTGGTGGTAGATGGAACTAAAAATAATAAAAATAAAATTATGAGTAAAATATTATATACTTTTATATTGCTATTGACTACAAGTCTGACTTTTTCTCAAATTAAAATGGAAGGTTTAGTAAAAGATAGTTTAAATAATCCTTTAGAACTTGCTAATGTTATTCTAATTAACAAGGAAACTAGTGCGTTAGAAAGCTTTGCTATTACTGATTTGAAAGGAGAATACAAACTATCCCTAAAAAAGAATACTGCTTATGATTTACAGATAAGTTATATTGGGATGGAATCTATCTCAAGGCTAATTCAATCCAATGAGTCTAATTTAAAAAAAGATTTTACTTTATATGAAAGTAACATGTTGGACGCAGTAGAGCTGATCTATGAAATGCCTGTAACTGTTAGTGGAGATACTTTAACTTATAATGCAGATTCTTTTAAGACTGGTACAGAAAGAAAGTTGGAAGATGATTTAAAGAACCTTCCTGGAGTAGAGGTAAACGAAGATGGTCAGATTGAGGTAGAAGGAAAAGTAGTCGGTAAACTAATGGTTGAGGGTAAAGATTTCTTTGATGGAGATACTAAAATTGCTGTCAAAAATATACCTTCAAACGCGATTGATAAAATTCAGATTCTTAAAAATTATTCTGAAGTAGGGCAATTAAGTGGTGTCCAAAACAACCAAGACAATATTGCTATTAACATTAAATTAAAAAAAGGAAAAGATAAATTTTGGTTTGGAAACGTCACTGCTGGAGTTTCTGCAATTGAAGGATTATTGAATAATACCACTGATACAGATGTCGATAACCAGAGTTTGTATTTGTTTCAACCTAAACTATTTTATTACAGTCCCAAATACACTGTTAATGTAATAGGCGATTTAAATAATATAGGTGAGTTAGCCTTTACTAGAAGAGATTATTATAATTTTTCAGGTGGATTCAGCCAACCAAGCAGCAAAAGTGGTACGTCAATTAATCTAGGTAACAATAACTTAGGTTTTTTACAATTACAAAATAACAGAGCAAAAGATATATCCTCAAAATTTGGTGCAGCTAATTTTAGTTATTCACCTAATAAAAAACTCGATCTTTATGGATTTGTCATTTTAACAAGAAGTGATATTGATTTACAAGAAAACAATTCCACTCAATATATAAATACTGAACTTGGAATTCCTGATGAACAAACACAAAGTAATACTGCTCAGGTTAGTGATCTTGCATTGTCTAAATTTACAGTCAAATACAGGCCAAATTCAAATAATCAGTTAGATTATGAGATTTTAACTAGAAACTCAATAGAAAGTCAAGACCAAACTTTATTTTCTTCTGTATTAGGAAATACAATTCAAGATGAAAATGCTGAAGCATTTAGTATAAATCAAAATCTTAATTATTATTATACTTTGGATGAAAAAAACATTTTTGCATTTGAAGCATTACATCTGATTAGTGAAGAAGATCCATTTTATAATGCTGTTTTAGAAAATGATGCAAATTATCAAAACACAGCTATAGGATTAGGTTTTGATAACAATCAATCTAATTTTAATATAAATCAAGAAAAACTAGTAAAGACTAATCAGTTAGACGCAAAATTAGATTATTGGAACATTTTAAATTTAAAAAGTGACATCAATTTTACTTTGGGGACGATTTTAAGTGATCAAAAATTTGACTCTAACATATTTCAGTATTTAGATAATGGCGACATCTATGAGTCAATTCCATTAGCCAATAATGGTATCGATTATAACAATGTGAATTATAATTTCACTGATTATTACATTGGGATGCATTATAGGCTTAAATCTGGTATTTTCACTCTTAGCCCTGGTTTTACTGCACATGCATACAGTTCAAAAAATAGTCAGTTTTCTGTTGATTATTCAGATTCATTTTTTAAGATATTGCCTGATTTTAATGCAATAATTCAACTTAAAAAAAGTGAATCAATTAGGTTTAATTACGCAATGAGAACTCAGTTTACGGATGTTTCTAAAATTGCAGAAGGATTAGTTTTAAATAATTATAATTCTATTTTTAATGGAAACAATGAAATTCAAAATGCAGTTTCACACAGTTTAAATTTGAACTATTTTAGTTTTAATTTATTTAATTACACGAATATATTTGCAAGAATTTCTTACAATAAAAGTATTGATCAAATTAGAAATTTAACAATATTTGAGAGTGTTATTGCCTCTAGCTCTCCTTTTAATTCGGCTTTTGCAGATGAGAACTTTTCTGCTAATGGGAGGTTTCAAAGGCAATTCGGAAAATTAAGAGCTTCATTATCTAGTGGTATTAATTTCTCAAAATTTAATCAGTTTATTCAAAATAGTACAACACCAACATTGAGTGAAAATTTGTCTCAGAATTATGCCTTAACCCTTAGAACATCTTTTAGGGAAGCTCCAAATGTTGAGCTAGGATATAAGTATACACTAACAAACAATAATCTTGGAGATATAGAGAGTAAGTTTTACACAAAAGCACCCTATATTGATATAGATGCTTTAATACTAAAATCTTTTACATTTAGATCTCGATACACCAATAACTCTTTCAGTAATGAAAGAGCTCTTTTAAATGAGTATGAATTTTGGAATGCTTCGTTGGCATATAAAAAAGATCAGGATAGTAAATGGGAGTTCGAATTAAAAGCTACTAATTTGCTTAACACTAAATCTCAAAATCAATCTAATACTGGAAATATCTCAATTAGCACCACTGAATATTTTATTCAGCCAAGATTTATCACTTTTAGATTAGTTTATGATTTATAGTAAAGTTCATAGTTTAGCTTAAACTTAATACGCTTATTCTAATGGTACTATTTTCATCATTAAATACATGTACATCTCATTCTATTTAATTATTCGCGAGTTTTTAAACCTCTGTTAATCAATATTTATTTATTTATTTAAATCCACTTTGTGATATCCGTAAAAATTTATGATTAATATTCCTAATATTAATTTTTAATATCCAATTAATAAATATATATTCATACTTGTTTTTTAAGGTGTAAACCATTGAAAAATAGTTAATTGTGGATTAAATAGTTTTATCCATAATTCATTAAGAATTATTTAATTTAATACGCAAATACTGAGAATCTTATAAAATGAATTTAAATAAGTTTAGTAAAACTGTAACCCAAGATGATTCTCAACCTGCTGCTCAAGCAATGTTACATGCTATTGGCATGAAAGAAACTGATTTTGAAAAGCCCATAGTTGGAATTGCAAGTACAGGTTATGAAGGTAATCCTTGTAATATGCATTTAAATGATTTATCTAAATATGTTAAGGATGGAATTCAGTCTGAAGATATTACAGGCTTGATTTTTAACACCATTGGAGTTAGTGATGGTATATCAATGGGAACACCAGGAATGCGCTACTCATTACCATCAAGAGATATTATTGCAGACTCTATGGAAACAGTTGTGCAAGCAATGAGTTACGATGGTCTTATAACAGTTGTTGGTTGTGATAAAAATATGCCAGGAGCGCTTATGGCAATGATAAGATTAAATAGACCCTCAATATTGCTTTATGGTGGGACTATTGATTCGGGATGTCATAACGGAAAAAAATTAGACATAGTTTCTGCCTTTGAAGCTTGGGGAAGTAAAGTTTCGGGAAAGATGAAAAACGATGAGTATAAATCTATAATCAAAAAAGCTTGTCCTGGGGCTGGTGCGTGCGGAGGTATGTATACAGCAAATACCATGGCATCTGCAATAGAGGCTTTGGGAATGTCTTTACCATTTAATTCTTCAAACCCTGCAAATAGTAAATTAAAACAAATTGAGTCTGAAAAATGTGGTAAGGCAATTAAAAACTTATTAGTTAAGGATTTAAAACCTTTGGATATAATTACTAGAAAATCTATAGAAAATGCAATTAGATTAGTAGTTGCATTAGGTGGGTCTACCAATGCAGTATTACATTTTTTAGCAATTGCTAGAGCAGCTAAAATAGATTTCACTTTAGATGATTTTCAAAAAATAAGTGATACTACCCCTTTTATTGCTGATTTAAAACCTAGTGGCAAATATTTAATGGAAGATGTCCATGAAGTTGGAGGTACTCCTGCTGTTTTAAAATACCTTTTGAAAAAAGGATTAATTCATGGAGATTGTCTTACGGTAACTGGTCATACTTTAGAAGAAAATTTAAAAAATGTGGATGACTTGAAAGCCAACCAAGATGTTATAAAAACTGTAGAAAACCCAATTAAGGAATCTGGCCATATAAGAATATTATATGGAAATATTGCCAAAGAAGGCTCTGTTGCTAAAATCACTGGAAAAGAAGGTTTGATTTTTAAAGGATCTGCTATAGTTTTTGATTCTGAGTATGATGCCAATAAAGGAATAGGTGAAGGGAAAGTAAAAACAGGTGATGTGATAGTAATTCGTTACGAAGGCCCAAAAGGTGGCCCAGGTATGCCTGAAATGTTAAAACCTACTGCTGCTATAATGGGTGCAGGACTTGGTAAAGATGTTGCTCTTATTACTGATGGTCGATTTTCAGGTGGAACGCATGGCTTTGTTGTTGGTCATATAACACCAGAAGCGCAAGTAGGTGGTAATATTGCTTTAATTGAAAACGGAGATATTATTATAATTGATGCTATACAAAATACTATAGTTTTAGATGTTAATAATGATGAATTAAGAAAAAGAAGAAATAAATGGAGTCAGCCAAAATTAAAAGTCGATTCAGGCTCTTTATATAAATATGCAAAAATTGTTTCATCAGCTTCAAAGGGCTGTGTAACCGATGAATTTTAGAAATGAATAATACAAAAAAAATAAGTGGAAGTGAAGCTGTTGTTAAATGCTTAATAGCTGAAGGAGTTGATATAATATATGGTTATCCAGGTGGGGCTATAATGCCGGTATATGACGAGCTATATAAATACGAAGATCAAATTCATCATGTTTTAACAAGACATGAGCAAGGTGCTACGCATTCTGCTCAAGGATTTGCCAGAATTTCTGGTAAAGTAGGTGTAGCAATTGCCACCTCTGGACCTGGAGCAACAAATTTAGTTACAGGTTTAGCTGATGCTCAAATCGATTCAACTCCAATGGTCTGTATTACAGGACAGGTACCATCAAGTTTACTAGGTAGTGATGCTTTTCAAGAAACAGATATAGTTGGAATTTCTACTCCTGTAACAAAATGGAACCATCAAGTTACTAGAGCATCTGATATACCAAAAGTGTTAGCAAAAGCTTTTTACATAGCCAAAAGTGGTAGACCAGGCCCGGTATTAATTGATATAACTAAAGATGCCCAGTTTGGATTATTAGACTTTAATTACAAAAAGGTGACTGGAATTAGGAGCTATAAGCCAATTCCTAAACTAGATATTACTAGTTTAGATTTAGCAGCTGACTTAATAAATAAGTCAATCAAGCCAATGATAGTTTGGGGTCAGGGAGTTATTCTTGCAGAGGCAGAAAATGAATTTAAAAAATTTATAGAAAAAACAGGGATTCCTGCAGCTTGGACTATAATGGGAGTTTCTGCTATACCCACTTCTCATCCATTAAATGTTGGAATGGTAGGTATGCATGGGAATTATGCTCCCAATATGCTAACAAATGAATGTGATTTGCTTATAGCTATTGGAATGAGATTTGATGACAGGGTTACTGGAAATTTAGATAAATACGCTAAACAAGCTAAAATAATTCATTTTGAAATTGACCCAGCTGAAATTGATAAAAATGTAAAAGTTGATGTTTCTGTATTGGGCGATGCTAAAGAAAGTTTAAGTAAGATATTACCTCTGCTAAAAACAAGAACTCATAATTCTTGGTTAGTTAAATTCAAGGAGTTATATGATATAGAATACGATTCCGTAATAAAAGATGATTTGTTTCCTACCAAAGACGGATTAACTATGGGCGAGGTATTGAAAGAAATAAATACCTATACAAAAGGTAACGCTGCAATAGTTTCTGATGTTGGTCAACATCAAATGATAGCTTGTCGATATGCGAACTTCAATAAATCCAGAAGTAATATAACCTCTGGAGGACTTGGAACTATGGGTTTTGCATTGCCGGCGGCTATTGGTGCTAAAATGGCTTGCCCAGAAAGAGAAGTAGTTGCGGTTATAGGTGATGGTGGTTTTCAAATGACTATTCAAGAATTAGGAACAATATTTCAGTCAAAAGTACCAGTTAAGATTGTAGTCTTAAATAATAGTTTTTTAGGAATGGTTAGGCAGTGGCAACAACTATTCTTTGAAAAAAGATATGCTTCTACTGAAATGGTAAATCCAGACTTCACTGCTATAGCAAAGGGCTATTATATTAAAAGTAAAAAAGTATCTAAAAGAGAAGAGTTATCTTCTGCTGTAGAAGAAATGATAAACTCAAAAGACTCCTTTTTTTTAGAAGTAGTTGTTGATAAAGAAGCGAATGTGTTTCCTATGATACAAAGTGGAGCCTCAGTTTCAGAAATTAGATTAAAATAATTATGGAGAAAGAAATTAAAACATTTACAGTATCAATTTATACTGAAAATAATATAGGATTGCTTAATAGAATTTCAGCAATATTCCAAAGAAGACATATTAATATAGAAAGTTTAAACTCGTCTGTTTCAGAAATTGAAGGAGTTTATAGGTTTACTATTCTTGTAAATGTTACTGAAACTCAAATAAAGAAAATAATTGGGCAAATTGACAAGCAAATTGAAGTAATTAAAGCTTACTATCATAATGAGGATGATACTTTTTATCAAGAGTCTTGCTTGTTTAAAATCAAATCAAGCCTATTGTTTGATGATAGGCAGATACAAAATATTATAAAAGATAGTAATGCTAGAATTGTTACTGTTAATAAGCAGTTTTTTGTAATAGAAAAGTCTGGTAGAAGAAAAGAAATAGATATTCTGTATGCTAAGTTGAATGAGTATGGAATCCTGCAATTTGTTAGGTCAGGAGCTATTGCAATAACTAAAGAACCAATGAATATATCAGAAATATTATCTGAGTTTAAAAACTAATTAAAATATACAATGAAAAATTACTTCAATACTCTTTCTCTAAGTGAAAAAAAAGACCAGCTTTCTAAATGTAGATTTATGAATTCAGATGAATTTAGTACTGGGGTAACTGCGCTGTTAAATAAAAAAATAGTTATAATTGGTTGTGGAGCTCAAGGCTTAAACCAAGGCCTGAACATGAGAGATTCAGGCCTAAATATTTCTTATAGTTTAAGAAAGGAATCTATTAAAGAGAAAAGACAATCTTTTCTTAATGCAAGTGGTAATGGTTTCACTGTTGGTACATATGAAGAATTAATCCCAGATGCTGATCTGGTTTTGAACCTGACTCCCGATAAGCAGCACACAGATGTTGTAGAATCCATTATGCATTTAATGAAAAAGGGTTCAACCTTGTCGTACTCGCATGGATTTAATATTGTTGAAGAGGGTATGCAAATTAGAAAAGATATAACGGTTATTATGGTAGCTCCAAAATGCCCTGGAACAGAAGTTAGAGAAGAATTTAAAAGAGGTTTCGGAGTCCCAACATTAATCGCTGTTCATCCAGAAAATGATCCGGAAAACAAAGGTTTAGTTCAAGCCAAGGCATATGCGGTTGCAACTGGTGGTCATAAAGCAGGAGTGTTAGAATCCTCATTTGTTGCTGAGGTAAAAAGTGACTTGATGGGTGAGCAAACTATTTTATGTGGAGTTTTGCAAACTGCATCAATATTGCTGTTTAATAAAATGATAAACGATGGTAGTGATAAAAATTATGCTTCTAAATTAATTCAAAATGGTTGGGAAGTAATAACAGAAGAGTTAAAGCACGGAGGGATAACTAGCATGATGGATAGGCTCTCAGATTCATCTAAAATTAAAGCATACACTATTTCAGAAGGACTTAAAAATTTAATGACTCCTTTGTTTATAAAACACATGCATGATATAATGTCTGGCCGTTTCTCAGCTACAATGATGGATGACTGGAAAAATGATGATGTAAACTTGCTAAAATGGAGAGCAGAGACTGGTGAAACAATGTTTGAGAAAACTCAAGCGACTACCGATGAAATTAGCGAGCAAGAATATTTCGATAATGGTGTCCTTATGGTTGCATTTGTGAGAGCTGGTGTTGAGCTAGCTTATGAAACAATGGTGTCATCTGGTATAGTTGAAGAGTCTGCGTACTATGAATCACTACATGAATTACCTCTTATCGCAAATACTGTAGCAAGAAAAAAATTATTTGAAATGAATAGAATTATTTCTGATACCGCTGAATATGGTTGTTACTTATTTGACCATGCTTGTAAGCCTTTAATTAAAAGTTATGTAGATCAATTGCCAAAAAATATTATTGGGCATTCGTTTGTTGAAAATTCAACTATCAATGATAAGGAGTTAATTGAAGTTAATTTAAAAATAAGTTCTCATTCGGTTGAAAAAATAGGAAAAATATTAAGAAAATCAATGACTGAAATGAAAAATATAGTTTAAAATGGCCTTAAGACTTATTGATATTTCAGCTATTAAAAAAGCGCAAAAAAATATTAAAGAAATAGTAATTAAAACACCTTTTAATAAAAACTCTAATTACAGTAATAAATTTAAAGGCAATATATTTTTTAAAAGAGAGGATTTACAAAAAGTTAAATCTTTTAAAATAAGAGGAGCTTTTAATAAAATATCATTACTAAATTCTAAATTAATTCAAAATAATATAGTTTGTGCTAGTGCTGGAAATCATGCCCAGGGTGTTGCCCAATCTTGTAGAATTCTAAATTTATTTGGTACTATTTTTATGCCAGTTAATACTCCTAATCAAAAAGTTAATCAAGTAAAAAAAATAGGCAAGAATAATATTGAAGTAGTTTTAATTGGTGATAATTATGATGAATCTCACAATGCTGCAATTTCATTTTGTCAATCTAATAATCATACTTATGTTCATCCGTTTGATGATATGGATATTATTACGGGTCAAGGCACTTTATTTTTAGAGATTATTCAACAATCCCCAAAAAAACTGGATTATTTATTTGTCCCAATTGGTGGAGGAGGGATGATTTCAGGTGCAATATCTGTTTTTAAGCAATTATCTCCAAACACTAAGATTATAGGTATTGAGCCTGCTGGAGCACCGGCTATGAAAAATTCTTTAGAAAATGGTAAAAATATCACTTTAGATTCTATTGATGTTTTTGTTGATGGTGCAAGTGTAAAAAGAGTAGGTGAGATTTCGTTCAAATTTTGCAAAGAATATTTGGATGATATAATCCTAATCGATGAAGGCGAAATATGCCAAAACTTGATTGATCTTCATAAAAATGAAAATATTTGGGTTGAGCCCGCTGGAGCTATGTCTGTAAGTGCGCTAAGAAAATACTCCGATAAAATAATTGGAAAAAACATAGCATGTGTTATCTGTGGTGCTAATAACGATCAAAGCAGAATGCCAGAAATTGAAAAAAAAGCACTTATTTGGAACGACCAAATGAGTGCTCTATTAAATTCATAACTTTTTGATAATTATTATATATAATTAATACTATTTAGGATCAAAAATTATAAATTTGTACATTATTAATATAAAACCTTGCTAAAATATGAATGATTTCACTCAAATTCCTGATCAATATCAAATTAAGAAACCATTAATGCAGGAAACCTATTTATCTGATGGTGAATTAATCAAATGGCAAGGTGAATATTCTGAAATATATTCAACAATTTCATCCACTAAAAAGTATTCTCCCACCTTTTTAGGTAAAATCCCAAGTCTTGGTAAAAAAGAAGCTCTAGAGGCTTTAGATGCTGCATGTAATGCATTTGATAACGGAAGGGGTAGTTGGCCAACAATGAAAGTCCGAGATAGAATTAAATGCATGAGAAATTTTGCTGATCAAATGAAATCTAAGAGGGAAGAAATTGTCAAGTTATTAATGTGGGAAATTGGTAAAAACCTTAATGATTCTCAAAAAGAGTTTGATAGAACGGTCGATTATATTTATGATACCATAGAGGCATATAAGAATATAGATAGAGATTCATCAAAATTTGAAAAGCATAGTGGAATTTATGCACACATAAGAAGAGGTCCGCTTGGAGTTGTTTTGTGTTTAGGCCCCTATAACTACCCTTTAAATGAAACTTTTTGTTTATTAATACCAGCCCTAATAATGGGTAATACAACAATATTTAAACCTGCAAAACATGGGGTTTTATTAATTTCTCCATTATTAGAGATATTTAAAAATTGCTTTCCTAAAGGAGTAGTGAATATTTTGTATGGTAGAGGTAGAGCTTTAGCGACACCGATTATGGAGTCTGGAAAAGTTACTGTTTTAGCACTAATTGGTCATAGTTCTTCAGCGAATGCTCTTCAAGAAAAGCATCCTAAGAAAAACAGACTAAGATTAGTTTTAGGCCTAGAAGCTAACAATCCTGCAATTGTTTTAAAAGATGCTAATCTTGATTTAGCAATTAATGAATGTGTTGCCGGTGCATTATCATTTAATGGGCAAAGATGTACGGCATTGAAATTAATATACGTTCATGAAGATATCATTGAGGAATTTAACAAGAAATTTGCTGAAAAAGTTGACAGCTTAAAATTCGGGAATCCTTGGGATGAATCAGTTCAATTAACTCCGCTGCCTGAGCCAAATAAACCAGCTTATATACAGGAATTGATTTCTGACGCAACTAGTAAAGGCGCTAAAGTTATCAATAAAAAAGGGGGTATTAAGTCTGAAAATTACATATACCCTGCTGTATTATATCCTGTAAAGAAATCAATGAAAGTGTATAGTGAAGAGCAGTTTGGTCCAGTTGTTCCAATAATTTCATTCAGCGATATTAATCAGCCGATTAATGATATGGCTGAATCTAACTATGGTCAACAAGCGAGTGTATTTGGAGAGGATGTTAATGTTCTTGCTCCATTACTTGATACTTTAGTTAATTTAGTTTGTAGAGTTAATCTAAATAGCTCTTGCCAACGAGGACCTGACAATTACCCTTTTACTGGAAGAAAAGATTCCGCATTTAGCACATTGAGTGTTCACGATGCTTTAAGATCTTTTTCTATAAGGACTTTTGTAGCCTCAAAGGATAATGATGTGAATAAAAAAATTATTAAAGATTTATTGAATACTAAAAAATCCAACTTTATTTCAACTGATTATATTTTGTAATATTCATAGATACTTATTTATTATAATTCACTATTTTTATTTTATAAATTTTATTGATTTTAACTAGTATAAATGGATAAGCAATCAGTTCAAATATTTGACACTACATTAAGAGATGGCGAGCAGGTTCCTGGTTGTAAACTTAACACAACTCAAAAGGTTGTAATCGCTGAGAAGTTAGAAAATCTTGGAGTTGATGTTATCGAGGCAGGTTTTCCTGTTTCAAGTCCAGGAGATTTTAACTCTGTAGTTGAGATTTCAAAAATAATTAAAAACACTTCAGTTTGTGCCCTTTCTAGAGCTGTTAAAAATGATATTAAAATTGCAGGGGAATCCTTGAAAAATGCAAAATTTCCAAGAATCCACACTGGTATTGGAACTTCAGACTCTCATATTAAATATAAATTTAACTCTACAAGAGATAAAATAATTGAAACTGGATATAATGCTGTCAAATATGCTAAATCATTTGTTGAAGATGTAGAGTTTTATGCTGAGGATGCTGGAAGAACTGAGAATGAGTTTTTAGCAAAGGTCTGTGAGAAAATGATTGAGGCTGGAGCAACTGTTTTAAATATCCCCGACACAACTGGTTATTGTCTTCCAGAAGAATATGGTGAAAAAATCAAATATCTATTTGAAAACGTAAAAAACATACACAAAGTTACAGTTTCGTGTCATTGTCATAACGATCTTGGTTTAGCGACTGCTAATTCAATATCAGCGATTGTGAATGGAGCTAGACAAATTGAATGTACAATAAATGGTATTGGCGAAAGAGCTGGAAACACCTCTTTAGAGGAAGTTGTAATGATTATGAAGCAGCATTCAAAATTAAATTTAGACACAAATATTAATACTAAACTTTTATATGAAACAAGTTTACTAGTATCTGAAAGTATGGGTATGTTTGTTCAGCCTAATAAAGCTATAGTAGGAGCTAATGCTTTTGCTCATAGCTCTGGAATTCACCAAGACGGTGTCATAAAAAACAGAGAAACTTATGAAATTATTGACCCCTTTGATGTTGGTGTTAATAAATCATCAATAGTTCTAACTGCCAGAAGCGGAAGATCTGCATTAGCTTACAGAGCTAAATTAGTTGGGTTTGATTTGTCAAAGCTTGAGTTAGATTTAGTATATCCTGAATTTTTAAAATTTGCTGACAATAATAAAAGTGTATCAGATAAGGATATTCCAGAAATCATTAATAAAATATTATAAACAATTTACAAAATTATGAGCACTACTTTATTTGATAAAGTTTGGGATTCACATGTAGTGAGTAGAATTTCTAACGGCCCGGATGTCTTATTTATAGATAGACATATGGTTCATGAAGTAACTAGCCCAGTAGCATTTTTAGGCTTAAAAAATAGAGGAATAAAAGTTTTGTATCCTGAAAGAACTTTTGCTACAGCTGATCATAACACTCCTACTATTAACCAGCATCTTCCAGTTTCCGATAAACTTTCAGCTAATCAATTAAAAGTTTTAGAAGAAAACTCTAATGAACACGGAATTTCATATTGGGGATTAGGTCATGAAAAAAATGGCATTGTCCATGTAGTTGGCCCTGAATATGGAATTACTCTTCCTGGTGCTACTATTGTATGTGGAGACTCACACACATCTACTCATGGGGCTTTTGGGGCGATAGCTTTTGGAATTGGAACTTCAGAAGTAGAAATGGTTTTATCAACACAATGTGTTATGCAACCAAAGCCAAAAAAAATGAGGATTACCATTAATGGATCTTTAGAAAAAGGAGTTACACCAAAAGATGTTGCTTTATACATTATTTCAAAACTAAGTACAGCAGGGGCTACAGGCTATTTTGTTGAATATTCTGGAGAAGTATTTTCAAAAATGTCTATGGAAGGAAGAATGACTGTCTGTAATTTGAGTATTGAAATGGGAGCTAGAGGAGGAATGATTGCTCCAGATGAAAAGACTTTCGAATATATTAAAGAAAGAGAATTTACTCCAAAAGCAGAGAAATGGGATAAAGCCATGGATTATTGGAAAACTTTAAAAACAGATCCAAATGCTATTTTTGATAAAGAAATGTCATTTGATGGATCTAATATTAGTCCAATGATAACTTATGGTACTAACCCAGGTATGGGGATGGGGATTTCTAGTCAAATACCAAAAGTTGAAGAACAAAATTCTGGCTCAAAAAGCTATTTTAAATCTTTGAATTATATGGACTACAATGAGGGTGAGTCCATGATTGGAAAAAAAATAGACTTTGTATTTTTAGGTAGTTGTACAAATGGTAGAATTGAAGATTTTAGAGACTTTGCAAAAATAATTAAAGGAAGAAAAAAAGCTGATAATGTTACAGCATGGTTAGTTCCAGGGTCTCATAAAGTAGAACAGGCTATTAAAGACGAAGGTATTTTAGAAATATTAAATGAGTCTGGTTTTGATCTAAGGGAGCCGGGATGTTCTGCATGTTTAGCTATGAATGACGATAAAATTCCAACTGGAAAATACGCAGTAAGTACCTCAAATAGAAATTTTGAGGGTAGACAAGGTCCTGGATCAAGAACGATCCTTGCAAGTCCTTTAGTTGCTGCCGCCGCCGCTGTGACTGGACAAATAACAGATCCTAGAACTTTATTTTAATAAGATATTATGGCATACGACAAATTTACTTCAATTAAAAGCACATGTATTCCTCTGCCAATTGAAAATGTAGATACCGATCAAATAATTCCTGCTAGGTTTTTAAAAGCAATAGAACGAAAAGGCTTTGGAGATAATTTATTTAGAGATTGGAAATATAATCTGGATAATACACCTAAAAAAGATTTTGTATTAAATAACTCTTTATATAAAGGTAAAATACTTGTTGGAGGTAAGAATTTTGGTTCTGGCTCATCAAGAGAGCATGCAGCTTGGTCAATTTATGATTATGGTTTTAGATGTGTAATTTCAAGTTTTTTTGCAGATATATTTAGTGCTAATTGTTTAAATGTTGGAGTCCTTCCTGTTCAAGTTTCTGAAAACTTTTTAAATATAATTTTTGAAAATATATATAAAAAACCAAGTATTGAATTATGTGTTGATTTAACTAACCAATCAGTTTCAATCCCAGAGTTAAACATCAGTGAATCTTTTACAATTAATGACTATAAAAAAAATAATATGCTACATGGATATGATGATATCGATTATTTGATGAGCATGAAAAATTCTATCACTGACTTTGCTAGTAAAACCCCTCTATAATTAATTTCATGGTCAGAAATGTTGAAATAATGGATACTACACTTCGAGATGGCGAGCAAACATCTGGAATGTCTTTTTCACCTTCTGAAAAGTTAACTATTGCGAAGTTACTTCTTGATGAATTAAAAGTTGATAGAATTGAAATTGCTTCTGCTAGAGTTTCTGATGGAGAGTTTACTGCTGTTAAGAACATTGCAAATTGGGCTAAGGAAAATGATTATTTAAATAAAGTTGAAGTATTAACATTTTTAGATAATGGAGTCTCTATCAATTGGTTGAATGATTCTGGAGCTAAAGTTCAAAATTTACTCACGAAAGGTTCGCTTAATCATCTTAAGTATCAAATAAAAAAAACTCCAAAAGAACATTTTAAAGATGTTTATAATTCAGTTCATGACGCAAGGAAATTAAATATAGCAACAAACGTTTATTTAGAAGATTGGAGTAATGGAATGAGGAATTCACCAGATTATGTATTTGACTACCTTGATCTGTTGTCAACTTTACCGATAAAGAGGGTTCTTTTGCCTGATACATTAGGGGTTTTAAGCCCTGAAGAAACTTACAATTATCTCTCTGTAATTATTAATAAATATCCAGATATTCATTTTGATTTCCATGCTCATAATGACTATGATTTAAGTGTTTCAAATGTTTTGGAGAGCTTAAAAGCAGGTTGTCATGGATTACACTTAACAATTAATGGTATGGGTGAAAGGGCGGGCAATGCTCCAATGGCAAGTGTAGCAGTAGTTATACGAGACTTCCTTCCTGAAATAAAAATTAATCTCGATGAAAAAAAACTTTATAGAGTTAGTAATTTGATTTCAGCATTTACTGGTTTTAAAATTCCTGCTAATAAGCCAATTGTTGGTGAAAATGTTTTTACTCAAACTGCAGGAATTCATGCTGATGGTGATAGTAAAAAGAAATTATATTTCAATGATTTACTACCTGAGCGATTTGGAAGAATTAGAGAGTATGCGCTGGGGAAAACTTCTGGGAAAGCAAACATTAAAAAAAATCTAGACAAATTAGGTGTTACATTAAGTGATGAAGATTTAAAAAAAGTAACTAACCGTGTAATTGAATTGGGAGATAAAAAAGAAAAAGTTACTGCTGAAGATTTGCCATATATTATATCGGATGTATTGAACACATCTATGAGGGTTGAAAGAGTATCAATAAACTCATATGTACTTAAACATACTATGGGTAAAGATCCATCGATTTATTTAGAGCTTATAATCGATAATATGATATATAGTAAAACAGGTATTGGAGACGGTCAGTTTAATGCTTTTATGAATGCGGTAAATGAAATTTACAATGAGAATAACACACAGATACCAAATTTGGTTAATTACCTTGTAACGATTCCAAGGGGGAGTAATTCAGATGCGTTATGTGAAACTATAATTACTTGGAGCGATAACAATGGTGAATTCACTACAAGGGGTTTAGACTCAGATCAAACAGTTTCTGCTATTAAAGCAACTGAAAAAATGTTAAATGTTATAATAAATTAAAATTTTATGAAATTAAATATAGCTTTATTGGCTGGAGATGGTATTGGGCCAGAAGTAATTGATCAAGCAGTTAAGGTCTCAAATGCAATTGCAAAGAAATTTAATCATCAAATCAATTGGATTAAAGCGTTGACAGGAGCTGCTGCTATTGATGCTGTAGGTGATCCATATCCAGAAGAAACTCATCAAATCTGTTTAAATGCTGATGCTATCTTATTTGGAGCTATTGGAGATCCTAGATTTGATAATGATCCGTCAGCCAAAGTAAGACCTGAGCAAGGGTTACTAAAAATGAGAAAAAAACTTGGTTTGTTTGCAAATGTTAGACCAACTTTTGTTTTTCCTTCATTATTAAATAAATCTCCTTTAAAAAAAAATATTATTGAAGGTACAGATCTTGTTTTTTTAAGAGAACTTACTGGCGGTATTTATTTTGGTAAGAGAGGTCGATTAGACAATGGAGAGACAGCCTTCGATACTTGTACTTATACTAGAGATGAAGTAAAAAGAATTGCTAAAAAAGGTTTTAATCTAGCAATGAAAAGATCAAAAAAACTTTGTTGTGTTGATAAGGCAAATGTTTTAGAGTCTTCTAGATTATGGAGAGAAACTGTACAGTCAATGGAAAAAGATTACCCAGAGGTTACTGTATCTTATGAATTTGTTGATGCTGTAGCTATGCGCTTGGTTCAGTGGCCAAAATCTTATGATGTTTTAATCACAGAGAATTTATTTGGAGACATTTTAACTGATGAAGCTTCAGTTATTTCGGGTTCTATGGGACTTATGCCTTCGGCATCTGTTGGATTAGAAACGTCCCTTTATGAACCTATTCACGGTTCTTATCCACAAGCTGCTGGTAAAGACATTGCGAATCCTTTAGCAACAATATTGTCTGCAGCTATGATGTTTGAAGATGCTTTTAAGCTTAAAAAGGAGGCGAAATTGATTCGTGATGTCGTTAACCTTTCATTAGAACGCTTAATAGTAACTGAAGACTTGTCTGATGGTAAGAAAAGTTTTAGCACTTCTGCAGTGGGAACTTGGTTATCTAACGAAATATTAAAGTAATTTTTTTAAATTTAATTCTATTATAATGTTAAAATATTAAAAATTTACATACATTAGTATCTAATTTATTAGAGATATGACAAGTTATTTATATAAATTCTATTATTATTTTTATGTTTTTTATAAGAGAGAGGTCATATATATATAATTTATAACTAAATATTTATGTGAGCCTCGAAAATCGAGGCTTTTTTTTATGAAAAATTTAATAGGCATACAAGGAGTGATTGGTTCTTTTCATCATATTGTAACTAAGCAATATTTTGAAAATCAAGCAACTATAAAAGAGTTTCTAAGTTTTGATGATTTAGTTGAATCTTTAGTTAACGAAAAATGTAACTATGGAGTTATGGCTTTAGAGAATTCTATCGCAGGTTCGTTAATACCTAATTATGCTTTAATTGATGAAAATAATCTTCATATTGTTGGCGAAAAATATTTAGACATACAGCATAACTTAATCTGCTTAGAGGGTCAAAACATTAGTGACATCAAAGAAGTTCGTTCTCATCCAATGGCGCTTTTACAGTGCAAAGATTTTTTTAAAAAACATCCAAATATTAAATTAGTAGAAGATAAAGATACAGCACAGGTAGCTAAGAAAATTAGTGAACACAAACTTCAATGTATTGCTGCAATTGCAAGTGATTTAGCAGCCGAGCTATACTCACTGAAAATAATCAATAAGAGTATTCAAACTATAAAGCATAACGAAACACGTTTTGTAATACTTCAAAAATTCCCAAACAATAAAATTGACAATATTAGTAAGGCATCTATTAAGTTTGAATTAGACCATAAGAGAGGGAGTTTAGCAGCAATATTAAACGTAGTTAGTGACTGCAAATTAAATTTAACTAAAATTCAGTCACTACCTAAAATAGATACTCCTTGGGTTTACTCTTTTTTTATTGATATTACCTTTGATGAATTCAAAGATTACGAGAAAGCTAAATCTATTATGTCTATAATGGCTAAAGATTTTAAAATATTGGGAGAATATGAAAATAGAAAGAAATGATAACTAAGGCAGATAGATTAAATATAATCGAAGAATATTATTTTTCTACAAAGTTAAAAGAAGTAAATTCTTTAATAAAAAAAGGCAAGCCGATAATTAATCTAGGTATAGGAAGTCCTGACTTACAACCACCTCAAGAAGCTTTGGAAGCTCTTAAAGCTAGTTTGACAGATCAAAATGCGAATAGTTATCAAAGTTATAATGGATTAGAAAATTTAAGAATTTCAATCTCTAAATTTTATAATAAACATTATGATGTAGATTTAGATTTCACTTCAGAGATATTACCTCTTATGGGGAGTAAAGAAGGTATAATGCATATTTCACTTGCATTTTTAAATGTTGGTGATTCGGTTTTGATCCCTAATCCAGGATACCCCACCTATGCTGCCGCTACAAATTTAGTTCAAGCAAAAGCAATTTATTATGATTTAAAACCTGAAAATAACTGGCTACCTAATCTAAAGGAATTAGAAAAACTTGATTTAAAAAAAGTTAAGTTGATGTGGGTAAATTATCCGCATATGCCAACCGGAGCGAATTGTGATATAAATTTTTTCGAAGAGTTAATTAGTTTTGCCAAAAAACATCAAATTTTGTTAGTTAACGATAATCCATATAGTTTTATATTAAACCATAAACCAATCAGTATATTTAATGTTAAAGACTCCAAAGACTATTGTTTAGAATTAAACTCTTTAAGTAAAACATTTAATATGTCCGGCTGGAGAGTTGGGATGGTAAGTGGAAATAAAGCGAATATAACAAATATATTAACTGTTAAAAGTAATATGGATTCTGGCATGTATTACCCAATTCAAAAAGCTGCGATCGCAGTTTTAAACTCTCCAAATTCATGGTTTGATAAAATGAATGATATATATCATGAAAGAAGAGTGTTAGTTAAAAAATTAGCAGATAGTTTGAATTGTGAATATGATGATAAATCAACTGGTATGTTTATTTGGGCTAAAATTAATAATAATATTAAATCAAAAGAGTTTACTAATGAGCTATTATATAAATATAATATTTTTATAGCTCCAGGTGATATATTTGGGTCTAACGGAGAGGGGTATGTGCGTTTTTCACTGTGCGCGACAAAAGAATTAATAACCAAAGCAATTAAAAGAATCAATGAATAATGTTTTCGTTATTGGTGTAGGACTTATAGGTGGTAGCCTTTGTTTGGATTTAAAAAAAATATTTCCTGAAATCAAAATTCATGGAATAGATATTTCTGAGGATAGTTTAGACCTAGCAATAAAGCTAAATTTAATTGATCATAAGTCTGGCTTTGAAGCTTTACATATTGCTGATTTAGTTCTTATCGCTACACCTGTTGATATTGCAAATAATATTATAATAGACGTCTTAGATATTATTAATGAAAAGACATTAGTGATAGATTTTGGTTCAACAAAAAACAATATTTGTGATAAAGTTACTGATCACAGGAATAGAAGAAATTATTTAGCATCTCATCCTATAGCAGGTACTGAATTTTCCGGACCTGAATCAGCATTTTCAGGTCTATTTAATGATAAAACAATTATTCTGTGTGACACTGAAAAGACAGATCAAAAATTACTAAAAACTGCTGAAGATATATTTAATAGTATAAACATGAATATTAGATATATGGATTCACTATCTCACGACAAGCATATTGCATATGTTTCTCATTTATCCCATATTAGTTCTTTTATGTTAGGAAAGACTGTTATGGATAAAGAAAAAAATGAAAATAATATTTTTGATATGGCTGGTAGTGGTTTTGAATCTACAGTAAGACTGGCTAAAAGTTCTCCAGAGATGTGGGCACCAATTTTTAAATTAAATAAAGACAATATTATAGAAAGTCTGGATGAATATATTTTAAATTTAAAAAAATTTAAAATCTTAATTCAAAATGACGATTCTGTTCAGTTGAAAAGTGAAATGAAAAAAACAAATTATATAATAAATATACTTAAAGGATTAAATTAAAATGAAAAACAATAAAGAACTTAGAACTTGGCTTGATAAATTTAACCTGAATCACCCTCTAACTATAGCGGGACCATGTAGTGCTGAGACAGAAGAACAGGTATTAAAAATAGCACATAGTTTAAAAAACACTAAAGCTACTGTTTTTAGAGCTGGAATATGGAAACCTAGAACTAGGCCAGGTAATTTTGAAGGAGTAGGCGCTTTAGGCTTAAAATGGCTTCAAAGGGCAAAACAGGAAACCGGGATGCTTATTAGTACTGAAGTTGCTAATGCTAATCATGTTGACCTTGCATTAAATCACGATATAGATATATTATGGGTAGGTGCCCGCTCAACTGTTAGTCCATTTATTGTTCAAGAAATTGCAGAGGCTCTAAAGGGAACTGATAAAACAGTACTAATAAAAAACCCTGTTAATCCAGACTTAGCGTTATGGCTTGGAGCAGTTGAGAGATTTCACTCTTGTAATGTAAAAAATTTAGGAGTTATACATAGAGGTTTTTCTACTTATGAAAAAACTAATTATAGAAATAACCCAGAATGGCAAATTGCAATTGAATTGCAAAATAAATTTCCAGATCTGCCTTTAATTTTAGATCCATCCCATATGGGAGGTAGAAGAGATATGATATTTGATTTATGTCAAACTGCTTTAGATTTGAACTATGATGGCTTTATGGTAGAAACTCATCATGACCCAGATAATGCTTGGAGTGACGCTGCTCAACAGATTACACCAGAAAACCTTCTAAAGATTATAAAGGACCTAACAATTAGAAAAATCACTGATGAAGCTGATGAGTATAAAAATAATATGAATCATTTGAGAACAAAAATTAATCTAGTTGATAACCAATTGTTAGATATTTTAGGTAATCGAATGAATATAGCCGAAGAAATAGGAGCTTTGAAAAAAGAAAATAATGTTGCTGTTTTACAATCAAAAAGATGGAATCAGATACTCGAAAAAATGATTGCACAAGGAAAGTTAAAAGGCTTAAGTGAACAATTTATTTTACGAGTTTTTAAAGCTATTCATCAAGAATCTATTAATCACCAAGAAAGTATTTTTAAAGAATAGATTATTAAAGTATTTTTTTTGCATTGAGAGTTATTAATCTCCATCTTTGTAATAATGAGAGGATTAGTTTATAAATCAACTGGAAGTTGGTATTCTGTTAAAACCCTAAATAACAAACAATTTGATTGTAGAATTAAGGGTAAATTCAGATTAGATGGTATTAAAAGTACTAACCCAATTGCGGTTGGAGATTATGTAGATTTTGAATTAGAAACAAATAGTGATGTTGAAACAGGAGTGATTCATAATATTTGTGAAAGGAAAAATTATGTTTTAAGAAAATCTGTTAACTTATCAAAGCAAACACATATTTTAGCTTCTAATATTGATGTTGTTTTTTTGATTGTAACTATCTCTGGCCCTACAACATCAACAAATTTTATCGACAGGTTTTTACTTACTTCAAATGCATATTCAATTAATACCGTATTGTTATTTAATAAGATTGATTTATTAAATACAGAAGAAAAAAAGATATTAAAAAAGCTAATCAAAATATACAGTGAAATAGGCTACACCTGCTATGAAATTTCTGCTAAGGATGGATTTAATATAGACAAGGTTCAGTTTATTATGAAAGATAAAGTGAGTATGTTTGGAGGGCATTCAGGTGTAGGTAAGTCTACTTTGATAAACTCTCTTCAACCAAACTTAAATTTAAGAACCAAGAATATCTCAGTTCAACATGCACAGGGTCAACATACCACCACAAATGCTGAACTTTATGATTTAGATTTTGGGGCAAAAATTATTGATACTCCGGGAATCAGGGGCTTTGGAATAGTGGATTTTGAGAAAAGTGATGTTAAGAATTATTTCCCGGAATTTTATAAACTAATAAATCAGTGTAAATTTAATGATTGCATGCATATTAACGAACCTAAATGTATAATTAAGAAGCTTGTCGACGATGGAAAAATCGCTCTTTCTAGATATGAAAATTACCTTCAAATTCTAGAAGATGAAAAATCTAGCTACCGAGTTGATAATTTTGATGCTTTATGAAAGCTGTTATTCAAAGAGTTCAAAAAGCTGATGTTACAGTAAATGGTGAACTAGTTTCTTCGATTCAAAATGGTATGCTTATATTTTTGGGTATAGCGGAAAATGACTCAGAATTGGATATACAATGGCTCATAAATAAAATAGTAAAACTTAGAATGTTTAATGAATTTGATGATAATATTAACGATATAAATGGAGAGATTTTACTGATTAGTCAATTTACCCTGCAGGCAAATGTTTTAAAAGGAAATAGACCTAGTTTTATTAAAGCTGCTAAGCCTGAAATTGCAAAGCCAATCTATCATATATTTGAAAGTGAACTTAATAAAAAATTAAATAAAGAATTGAAATCTGGAGTATTTGGTGCTGATATGTTAGTGCACCTTTCCAACGACGGTCCAGTAACAATATTATATGATTCTATTTTGAAAATAAAGAGATAAATTATGGATATAAAAAACTTACAAAGTCAAGTTGATAAATGGATAAATAACCACGGAGTTAGGTATTTTAATGAATTAACAAATATGGCACAACTCACAGAAGAAGTTGGTGAAGTCGCAAGAATAATCTCCAGGAGGTACGGGGAGCAAAGCGAAAAAGAATCCGACAAAAACTTAGATTTAGGAGAAGAACTTGCTGATGTAATGTTTGTAGTTTTATGTTTGGCTAACCAAACAGGTGTAGACCTTCAAAAATCTTTTGACTCTAAAATGGCATTAAAAGCAAATAGAGACCATGATAGACACCATAATAACGATAAGTTAATTTAATGAGTTTATTACTTCAAAAATCAAGTATTTTAAGCGGCACAGTGTTGTCTATTTCGGGATCTAAAAGTGAATCCAATAGACTACTAATTCTAAAAGAACTATACCCTAACATAGATATTGTAAACCTTTCTTCTTCTGATGATACCAACGTCTTATGCGAGGCTTTAAGCACTCAATCAGCTACAATTGACATTCATCATGCTGGTACTGCAATGCGGTTTCTCTCTGCATTTTTTGCGGCTTTTAAATCTAAAGAGGTAATTCTCACAGGCTCAAGTAGAATGCAACATCGTCCGATTGAAATTTTAGTAAACGCTTTAAAAAGTCTAGGAGCTGATATAGAATATTTAGATAAGACTGGGTATCCCCCTCTAAAGATTAAGGGTAAAGAATTGCAAATTAGTAAAGTTAGTTTAGATTCAAACGTTAGTAGCCAGTATATAACAGCTTTATTATTAATTGGTGGTTCTTTGAAAAATGGTTTAGAAATTAATTTAAAAGGGAAAATCACTTCAAAACCCTACTTATTAATGACTTTGTCATTACTAAACGAAATTGATATTAATTATACTTTTAAGAAGAATATTATCAAAATAGATAAGTTTAATAGTTCGTATTTAAACAAAACTTTTCAAGTCGAGTCAGATTGGTCCTCTGCTTCCTATTATTACAGTTTTATTGCACTCTCAAAAATTAATACTGAAATTACACTCAAGACTTTTAAAAAAAGTAGCCTGCAAGGGGACTCTATTCTTTCTAAATTATTTATTGAATTTGGAGTAGAAACAGTTTTTATTGATAATTCAATAACTTTAAAAAAAATAACCAACTCTACACCATCTATTAATTTTGATTTAGTATCATCGCCAGATTTGGCCCAAACTATAGCTGTAACATGTCTAGGCTTAAAAGTTGATTGTGTATTAACTGGTTTAAAAACTTTATTAATAAAAGAAACAAATAGACTTCTGGCTTTAAAAAACGAAATCAAGAAACTTGGAACTAAAGTTACTATCACAGACGATTCTCTATCATTCTCTATTCCAAATAAAATAATTGACAATGTTTCTATTGATACTTATCAAGATCATAGAATGGCTATGTCTTTTGCTCCTTTGTCGCTTTTGACAAATATATCTATTAATAACCCAGATGTTGTTTCTAAGTCCTATCCAAACTTCTGGAATGACCTTGAGAAAATAGGAGTAAAAATAAATAAACCTTGATTTACTTGACTTTGCCTATTGCCAGATTGTATATTTGCCAACTATAAAATATACATAACATGAAACTATCCCACTTTCTATTTGAATTACCTCAAGATCGATTAGCTGAATATCCAGCTGAAAACAGAGATGAATCAAAGTTGATGGTTCTTAACAGAAAAGAACAAACCATAGAACATAAATCATTTAAAGATATCATTGATTATTTTGATGAAGAGGATGTAATGGTTTTAAATAATACGAAGGTTTTTCCAGCTAGATTATATGGAAATAAAGAAAAAACTGGTGCAAGAATTGAAGTATTTCTTCTTAGAGAACTAAACTCGGAACAAAGATTATGGGATGTATTAGTTGACCCGGCTAGAAAGATTAGAATTGGAAACAAACTATACTTTGGAGATGATGATACTTTAGTAGCTGAGGTAATAGATAACACAACTTCAAGAGGTAGAACTTTAAGATTTTTATTTGATGGTGGTTACGATGAATTCAGAACTAAACTTACTGAATTAGGCCAGACTCCATTACCGAAGTATATTAATAGAGAAGTTGAAGCGGAGGATAAAGAAAGATATCAAACAATATTTGCTAAAAATGAAGGAGCTGTTGCAGCACCAACTGCAGGTTTACACTTTTCTAGACATTTATTAAAACGTTTAGAAATTAAAGGTATTAATTTTGCTGAAATCACTTTACATGTTGGTCTGGGTACTTTTAACCCGGTAGAAGTAGAGGATTTATCCAAGCACAAAATGGACAGCGAAGAGATTGATGTTGATATAAATGCAACTACAATAATTAATAAAGCTTTAAAAGAAAAAAGAAGAATCTGTGCTATAGGAACTACTTCAATGAGAGCAATTGAAAGCTCAGTATCATCAAGTGGAACCTTAAATGAATATACTGGATGGACTAATAAATTTATTTTTCCACCATATGAGTTTAGTATAGCAAACTGTATGGTTACGAATTTTCATATGCCAAAATCAACTTTAATGATGATGACATCTGCCTTTGCAGGTCATGATTTTATGTTACGAGCATATGAAGAAGCCATTAAAAAGAAATATAATTTCTTTAGTTATGGTGATGCAATGCTGATTATATAACCATGATTAAAAAAGACATTCGATCACTTTCCCTTGAAGATCTTAGGACTTTTTTTTTAGATAAAGGTTTTCAAGCATTTAGAGGTAATCAGGTCTATGAATGGTTGTGGAAAAAATCCCTGAAAGATATTGATCAAATGACAAATATCTCTAAAGACATTAGAGATATCCTCAAGTCTGAATTTGTGATTAATTATATTGAGATTGAATCGGTTCAAAAAAGCTCTGACGGAACCGTTAAAAATGCAATTAAGTTACATGATGGTTTAACCGTAGAGTCTGTTTTAATCCCTACAAAAACAAGAATGACCGCTTGTATATCCTCTCAAGTTGGGTGTAGTTTAAATTGTAAATTCTGTGCAACTGCAAGGCTTAAAAGAATGAGGAATTTAAATCCTGATGAGATCTATGATCAGGTAGTAACTATTAATAGTCAATGTTTAGAATTTCACAACAAGCCTTTAACAAACATTGTATTTATGGGAATGGGAGAGCCATTAATGAATTACAATAATGTACTTAAAGCAATCGAAAAAATAACATCCCCTACCGGCTTAGGAATGTCTCCAAAAAGAATCGTTGTTTCGACATCTGGAGTTCCCAAATTGATAAAAAAAATGGCAGATGATAATGTGAAATTTAAGTTAGCAGTATCTCTTCATAGTGCTATTGACAAAACTAGGACCTCAATTATGCCTTTTAACGAGAAATTTACTTTAACTGAACTTAGAAACTCACTTATATATTGGTATGAAAAGACCAAAAATAGAATTACCTATGAATATGTAGTTTGGGAAGGCATAAACGATAAAATTGAAGATATAAACGCATTAGTAGAGTTTTGTAAATTCGCTCCAAGTAAAGTGAATTTAATTCAATATAACTCAATCGATGATCCTGATTTTATACAGGCCAAAAATTCTGCTATTGATTTATATATGGACATTCTAGAGAAAAACAAGATAACTGTTACTTTTCGAAGATCTAGGGGTAAGGATATAGATGCAGCTTGTGGTCAGTTGGCCAATAAAAGTCAGTAAATAAAATTTTAATAAGATTAATTATTTCTGTTTTTCCACATATCAAACAAAGAAGAGGCAAGTAAGAATATTCCAATTAACATTAATGGAACTAACAAATAAGAAGCTAGTGGAAAATACATATCAACTCCGATTGTTCCAAAAACTATTATAAGTCCAGCAAAATTTTTCTTATCCACAGTGCCAAGATATTTAAATATGGTTAGACTTAAAAAGAAACACTAAAAAAAAGCACCTTAAAATAGATTAAGGTGCTTTTTTTAGGTTATTTAATTGTGTAATTATCTAACGATTAGTTTAGATGTTTTACTTTGACCTTCAACAGTTACTTTAATAAGGTACATTCCTGCACTTAATGAACTAACCTCTAAAGTATCAGCACTTAATGATGTATTGATTAACCTCTTTCCAGTGATATCAAATACCTCAACATACTTAACTCCATTTATAGGTGTTTGTATTGTTACAAAGTTACCATTAACTGGGTTAGGATAAATATTCATATCTAGTGATTGAGCATCGTTTAATCCTAAAGTTCCCTCTACAACAAATGAATCCATTTGCAGTACGAAAGCATCAGCAGTTACATAGTGTATTCCAACTCTTATAGTTTGACCATCATATGCACTTAAATCGTACTCATACTGAGTCCATTCTGTTGGAGCTTCTTCATATGAACCAGCTGAAATTACTGTAAAATCTGCAGGGTCTGTACTACTTCCAATAGCTATTTGAAATCTTTCTAATCCCCATTGATCAGTAAGTGATTTAGCCCAAAAGCTAAGTGATGGAGAACTAACTCCACTAATTGTAAATTCAGGACCTATCATCCAATCATCATTTAAAGTACTAGTTGCCGCAAAGAAATGTAAGCCTTGATTTCCCTCATAAGAACTATAACCATTAATATCTGCACCCCCTACTGATGTTGCTTCATTATTATTCCAGATAATTCCAGATCCAAAATATGCTTCATTTGTAAAATCTACATCATTGGCTCCATAAACAGCACTACCATCATTGTCTATTGCTGTCCAGCCTTCAATATTGTCAATTGCAAATGGTGTATGGCATTCAAAGTTGTCTCTCCAAACAATTGGTAATTCATATTCGTCGGGACAATCGGCTCCACCTCCTCCAGCTGTTGTTTGCCATGGGTCAGGACCATCTCCATTTGCTGGATTATCTGTCCATTCACTAACTGTTCCATCAGAGCATACAGACCTAATTGTAAAGTAATATAAAGTTGATGACTCTAGTCCCGTTAGGGTAGCTGGAAATTCATTAAATGTAAATGTACTTGCAGTACCATCACCAGGAGTAAAAGAACTCCCTAAATTATACTCAACTTCATAAGAAGCGACTGTTGAGAAGTTAGTTCCATCAAAGTTTGCACCGTCACTAGTCATATTCCATTCAGAAATGTCTGGTTGGGGACATTGACTAAATGCAAAAGTTGATATTAATAATAATAAAAATGTAATTTTTTTCATAACTATTTGATTATTCGTTGATTATATAAACAAAAATAATAAAAAAATTATAATTATAAATTTAATTATTAATTTTTAGCCTGTAATAATTAGTTATAATCTTTTAATTATTGTTTTAGTAATTTTAATTAGTATTAATTTTAAAGGATATATCTTATATTTATTAAAAATTAAAAAAAGTGATTTCAAAGTCCACAATTGATAAAGTTTTTGAATCTTCCAGAGTAGAGGAAGTCATTGGAGACTTTGTACAATTAAAAAAATCTGGTTCTAATTTTAAAGGGCTAAGTCCTTTTAGCGAAGAAAGAACCCCGAGTTTTATGGTCTCACCAGTAAAACAAATATGGAAAGATTTTTCTAGTGGAAAAGGTGGTACTGCGATTACTTTTTTAATGGAACACGAGCACTTCACATATCCTGAAGCAATAAAATATTTAGCAAATAAATATAATATTGAAATTGAAGAAACTGAGCAGACAGATGAGCAAAAAATAGAATCAGATGAAAAAGAGAGCTTATTCTTAGTAAGTGAGTATGCAAATAAATTTTTTCAAAAGACTCTCAAAGAAACTGATGAAGGCAAGTCTATTGGTTTGAGTTATTTTAAAGAAAGAGGATTTAGTGAAAAGATCATTAATACATTTCAGCTGGGTTATTGTAAAGATGAGTGGACTAGTTTTACTGACCAGGCTATTAAAGATAGTTATAAGATTGAATTTTTAGAAAAATCTGGTTTAACAATAGTTAAAGAGGATAAGAAATTTGATAGATTTAAGGGAAGAGTCATCTTTCCTATATTAAGTATGTCAGGCAGAGTTTTAGGCTTTGGAGGAAGGACTTTAAAGTCTTCTAAATCTACTGCTAAATATCTTAACTCTCCAGAGAGTAAGATTTATTATAAAAGTAAAATATTATACGGTCTCTATCATGCTAAACAAGAAATTGCAAAGCAAGACAACTGTTTTTTAGTTGAGGGCTACACGGATGTAATGAGGATGTATGAAAGAGGTATTCATAATGTAGTTTCTTCTTCAGGAACGGCCTTGAGCTCAGATCAAATAAGACTTATTAACAGACTTACAAATAATATAACTGTTGTTTTTGATGGCGATTCAGCTGGTTTAAATGCTGCTTTTAGAGGTATAGATATAATATTAGAGCAGGGGATGAATGTTAAAATCTGTAATTTACCTGAGGGAGAAGATCCAGATAGCTTTGCGAAAGACAAAAATTTTGACGAGCTATCCTCTTATTTTTCAGAAAACTCAAAAGATTTTATTACTTACAAGGCTTCATTACTAATAGAAGGTGCTAAAAATGATCCAATAAAAAAAGCAGAAACTATTAGAGATATGGTTGCTAGTATTTCAAAAATCAGCGATCAAATTAAAAAAGAAATCTACATCAAGGAATGTTCATCTATAATGGATATAAGTGAGGAGGTCCTTTACAGCACATTAGCTCAGATTTCAAAAAAACAAATTTCTAATTCAGCTAAATCTACTTTAAAACCAAATGATTCATTTACTGTAGTTAAAAATACAAATCAAAAGAAGAGTATAAATGTTTTATATGAGTTAGAGAGAAAAATTATTGAAATATTAATTTTATATGGTGATAAGACTGAAGATTTTGAAGATTTATTATTAAAAGAAAATGAAGCTGGAGAATTAATATTAGAACCAGTTGTTAAAACAACTAAAGTTTTCGAAAAAATATATTTAGATCTTCAAGAAGATGAGATGGAGTTTTCTAATGATGATTTTAAAAACATATATTATATTATAATTGAAAATTTAAACAAAGGGTCAAATATTACAGTTGATATGTTCTCTAACAAAGTCCCGGTTAATATCGAGTTAGAAATAACAAATATATTAATGGGCGAAGAAAAATACAGACTACATGATTGGCAGAGAAATAATATATTCCCGAAAGATAAATCTAAAACTATAGCTCAGCTAGTTAATGATACAATCTTAAATTTAAGGTGTTTTTTAATCGATCAAAAAGTTAACGAATTTAAAAATAAAACTTTAGATAGTATTGATAACAAATCTATATTAGATGAGGTGTTAAATTATTCTAATCTAAAGATGCTTCTTTCTAGGAAATTAAAAAGAGTTATTTAATTTTTCAATAGGCCATTTGGAATTTTACAAATTGGAATTGATTCCATTTTATGTTTATTCTTTGAATTAAAACTTCTATAAATATCAAGCACTTTTTCTTCTCTAGAGTTATATGTTAGCATGGGTTTATCATTACTATCTTCGACTCTCATAGCCCATTCTAATTCATCATATGTGGCGCCTATTTGTTCCTCATCTGACCTTGAGTCAGCATATAAGCCATCACTAGGCTTTGCTTGGATTATTGAGTCAGACACCTGTAAATATTTACCTAATTTAAAAACCTCTGATTTTAATAAATCTGCAATTGGACTTAAGTCAACTCCACCATCACCATATTTTGTATAAAATCCAACTCCAAAATCTTCTACTTTATTTCCTGTGCCTACAACTAAATAATTATTAATACCTGCATAGTAGTAAAGAGTAGTCATTCTTAATCTTGCCCTTGAGTTAGCTAAAGCTAGGTCTTTTATATTATCATCTCCATCTGAGTCGACTTCATTATTAAAAGAATTAAATACAGAATTTAGATCTATTAATTTACTACTAACATTTTCATACTTTAATTGAAGGTTTTGTATATGAACTTTAGATCTAGATACATGTTCATTGTTTTGCTTAATAGGCATTTCTAGGCATAACACTTTTAAGCCTGTTTCGGCGCATAAAGAAGATGTGACAGCAGAATCTATACCGCCAGATATTCCTACAACAAATCCGGACATTTTGTTCTTTAAAGCGTAACTTTTTAACCAGTTCACTATAAATTCTGAAACTTTTTCTGTTTTCATAAATTATATATTATTTATGTAATAAGAACCTTACATTTGTATTACAAAAGTATATCAAATCATTAATAAAAATTGTTATCTGTGCAAAAATTTTTATTTTTTTTAATTGTCATTTCTGCTCTTAGCTGTAATGATTCAAATAATCATGATATAGAAATCGAATTAGAAAGATTTGAGGAGGTTTTTTTTACAAGTGATATTGATAACCTTAACAACGTGAAAAAGGATTTTCCCTTTTTATTTCCTACTCAATTTGAAAATCAAATTTGGATAGACCGATTAACGGATACTATTCAAAATGAAATTTATAATGAAGTTAAGAAGTCCTTTTTTGATTTTTCAATTCAAAAAAATAGTCTTCAAGATTTTTATGGTAATTATTTAAAATATGATTCATCGTACCAAATACCTCGTATCATAACACTCACAACAGATGTTGATTTTAGAAAAAAAATAATCCTAACTGACTCTTTGCTATTGATTGGGCTAGATAATTATTTAGGAGAAAATCATTTTTTTTACTCCTCATTTCCAAAATATATTCAATCAACTTTTAATAAAGAGAATATTGTTATTGACATAGCTAAAGAGTACGCTAAAGAAGTAGTTATTAAAGAAAAAGTAGATAATTACACCTTTATTGAGAAAATTATAAATCAAGGCAAAATACTATATTTCACAAGTATTATGCTGCCCAAAGAAGAGCCTTCATCTATAATAGGTTATTCGAGCTTAGATTTCCAGTGGGCCTTAGAAAATGAAAAAGATATTTGGTCTAATTTTTCTGATAACAATTACCTGTTTAAGAGTGATAAAAATCTAGATACTAGATTTATTAAATTAGCACCTTTCTCTAAATTTTACCTTTCTATTGATAACCAATCTCCTAGTATGATAGGTAAATATATTGGCTGGCAAATCGTTAAATCTTTTATGAAAAATAATTCTTTAAGTCTTAATGATTTAGTACAATCTAATCCAATGTATATCTATAATAATTCAAAATACAAACCTTATAACTATGAATGAAAATAAATCCAAAATTGAAATCTCTGTTGATCTAGATAAAAATAAAATTCCAGAAAAAATCTTTTGGTCTGCAGAAGATGGTAATATCAAAAACCAAGAATCTAAAGCCATTTTTTTGTCTGTATGGGATTCAGAAAAAAAAGAAAGTTTACGAATAGATCTTTGGACTAAGGAAATGCCTTTAGATGAGATGAAAATTTTCTTTCATCAAACATTAGTAGCTATGAGTGACACCTTTAATAGAGCTACTCAAGATGAAAAGATGACAAATACTATGAAAGACTTTTGTGAATATTTCGCTGAAAAATTAAACTTAAAGCAAAGTTAAATTACCACTCGTTTAATTTATTAGAGTCTAGTTTTATAAATATAAAAAGTAGTAATGTGAATGCCCACAAACTAGATCCTCCATAGCTAAAAAATGGTAACGGTATCCCAATAGTCGGAACAAGGCCCATAACCATCCCTATATTTATTAAAAAGTGAAAGAATAGAATAGATACTACAGAGTATCCATAAACTCTACTAAATTGATTTTTTTGTAACTCAGATAAATAAAGTATTCTAACTAATAGTAAGACAAACAAAACTATAATAAAACTACTACCTAAAAACCCCCATTCTTCTCCCACTGTACTAAAAATATAATCTGTTTGTTGTTCGGGGACAAATTTTCCAATTGTTCTAGTCCCTTCAAGGTATCCTTTTCCTGTCCATCCCCCAGAGCTAATCGCTTTTTCAGACTCGTTAAGATTGTATAAAATAGTCCTTTTCATTTTTTCTATTTCTTCAGGGTTATTTTCAAGTTTTAGCCAGAGACTTATTCTATTTTTTTGATGTTGCTTGATTATGTTATCAAAAAAATAGTCTACACTGAAAGAAAATATTGTACAAAAAATCATAACTCCAAAATGCTTTATTAAGGAGTTTCTTTTTTTTCTTTTCCTAAAAAAGTTAATAAAAATTATAATAAATGAAATACAAATTGTAGTTATTAAAGAGAGTTTAATTGTAGATATTACTAATAAAAACAACAACCCTATGATATATAGATAAACCTTAGGCACTCCTTCTCTGAACAGAACAAAGAAAAACGCAAAATAAACTAGTGTACTTCCTGTATCGTTCTGTAGTATTATTAAAAGTGCTGGCAAGAAAATTATTATCAAGAGCTTTAGTTGATGATTGATAAGTTTAATATTAGTTTGAAGATCACTAATAAATTTAGCTATTGCTAATGAAGTTGCAACTTTTGCAAATTCACTTGGTTGAATTGTAAAAGAGCCAATTCCATACCAAGATGTTGATCCATTTACTGTTTTACCAAAAATGAATAGGCCGATTAAAGAGATAATTGACAGAATATAAAATATGCTTGCAAATCTTTCATAAAATTTTGCTTCAATACTAAGTACAATTAGTATTAGCACAGAGGATAATAAAATAAAGACTAGTTGTTTTCCATAAAGTTCGTTTATGTTTATCAAACTGCCAATTTCACCAGTTATGCTGGAAGATAAAATATTACCCCAGCCAAATCCAACTAGAAGTATGTATAGTAATACTAAAACTTTATCTACTTTAAATACATTTCTTCTATCCCCAATCATTATTGATTTATTTTAAATGGCTTATTTAAAAATGGTTTTTCGTATTCATTTGCTAAACTTTTTTCTATAACTAGTTTTTCCATTCTTTTTAAAGTAACCTCTCCCTTTATATACTTTTCAATCATTAGAGATGCTATTCTTCCAGCCCATCTAGATCCGTAATACCCATTCTCCACTAAAACTGATATGGCAATTGTAGGATTATCCTTCGGAGCAAATGCTATAAAAATAGAATGATCGGTTAATTGAGTTTTTGTTCCATCTATTTTGGTAAAATTTTCAGATGTTCCTGTTTTTCCACAAATCTCAATTCCAGGAACTTGCAAAAATTTAGCAGTTCCAGTTTTATATACTTCACTTAGCCCTTTTATAATAGGTTCATAATGAACACTATCTATCAGACTATATTTACGTATATTAAATTTCGATTCTATAGCAGATCCTTCAATTTTTTTTATAATATGTGGAGTATAGTAAAAACCTTTATTAGCTATTACAGCTGTCATATTTGCAAGTTGAATAGGCGTTACTAACACCTCTCCTTGTCCAATAGCGTTTGAGAGCGTTGTTGTAGCACCCCATTTGAAATCAGGATACCAGCTATCATAAAATTCAAAATCTGGAATAATTCCTTTTTTACCAACCGAGAGATCATTATTTAAATACTCTCCAAGTCCAAAACTCTTCATTTGATTACTCCAATTATCAAAGGATTCTTCTGTAGATAATTTAGTGTCGATTGTTTTTCTGTACGCATTTGCAAAATAGGAGTTACAAGACAGTGATATTGCACTATTTAAATTTCGATAACCACCTCCACAATGGCACTGCATTTTTCGTTTTTCTTTCCCATATTGATAGTAATTATTACAAAATATGGTTGTTTTTTCTGTAATTGCTTTTTCTTGCAAAGCAGAAAGACCTACCAATATTTTAAAGGGAGATCCAGGAGCATGCATGTTTAGAAGACTTTTGTCAACTAGAGGTTTGTATATGCTATCATTATAAAGTTTCATGTAATTTTTCGACCTGTTTCTTCCAATTAATAAATTGGGATTATAGGATGGAGCTGAAACTAAGCTTAAAATTTCTCCATTTGTTGGATCTATAGCTACGATACCTCCTTTTTTCCCATTCATCAATAATTCTCCATATTTTTGTAAATCAGAATCAATTGTTATTGTTAAGTCCTTACCTGCAATGGGAACTATATCTAAATCTCCATTTTTAAAACTTCCTATATCTCGATTAAATCTATCTTTTTGAATAAATTTAATCCCTTTAATTCCTCTAAGTTCTTCTTCATATGATATTTCAACTCCCTGCTTCCCTATGAGATCTCCCATTGAATAATAAGCATCTTTTTCTATAATTGAATTATTCACTTCTGCTATGTAGCCAAGAACATTAGCTCCGATATTAGTATTATAGTCTCTTAGATTTCTCTTTTGAATATAAAAGCCTTCAAATTTTCTAATTTTCTCTGCTAAATATCCATAATCTTCTTTTGATAGGTGAGCTAAAAAAACTTGTGGGATTCTGGGTGAGTATTTCTTTGTTCTATTATAGCGTTTAATTAAGAAATCCTTATCTATTTTAAGTAAATTACAAAATTCTAACGTATCAAATTCCTTAACATTTCTAGGAATAATCATCACATCATAAGATGGTTGATTAGATACTAAGAGCTTTTCATTTCTGTCGTATATGTAACCTCTTTTCGGGTAAGTAAATACTTTTCTAATCGCATTATCTTCAAATATGTCATATGTATTACTTGAATATATTTGTAGATAAAATAGCCTTGATATAAAAATAATTCCAACAATAATTACTGCAAAATATAAAAGTGATTTTCTCATCTTTCATTTGTTTTGAACAAGTAGCTAAATAAGATACATGCAGTAATAGTAAATATTGATGACATGAAAGATTTTTCAATTACAAAAAGTGTTTTAGAAAAATTGAAAATTTCAAGACTGAATAAAACTAGGTGATGAACTATGGATAATAGTGATATGTAAATTAATTTATCTTTTAAATCAATGTTTTTAAATTTAATTACTTGATGAATATACGCCTGGCCAAAAGATATTTTTAAAAAAATCGGTCTTAAATAAGCTATTGTTACCGATGCCGCCGCATGTAGCCCCAAAGTATCGCTAAAAACATCAATTACAAGCCCCATTAAAAAACTTATAAATATGAAAAATATTCTATCACTTTTAATTGGGTAATAAATCACAAATACTATGTAAACAAACGGATTCAAGTATCCAAACAAGTTGATGTTATTAAATATTATCACTTGAGTGATAATAAGAAAAATTGCAGTAAATATATTCGAAGTAAGTTTATTCATTAAGCTCTTTGAGTTCTTCTAGGTGGTTGTTTTTTATAATATATACATTTTTTAAATCTGTCATATCGTTAAACAAATCCACTTCAATTTCAATATAGTTTTGTGTCTCATCTAATTTATAAGAAGATACTTCACCGATTAAAATTCCCTCGGGAAAAATAAAAGAGTTTCCCCCCGTTACTATCGTATCTCCTATCGATACCGGACTTTGTTTTGGAAGATCCTTAAGTTGAATAGAGGTGTAATTCATTCCATCCCAGTTTAAAACACCAAAATGATTAGATTTTTTAAGTTTTGCATTTAAGTTTAGCTTGGTATTAAGTATAGAAATAACTCTGCTATAACTTTTTGAAACTCGATCTGTTATTCCTACAACACCTTTGTTAGACACTACTCCCATATCATCATTTATGCTATCATTCAACCCTTTATCGATTGTCAAATAGTTATTATTGAAACTGTAGCTGTTTTTTATAATTTTCGAATCAAACACATTGTACTTTAAGCTGTCATAATTGGACTTAGAATTGAATATAATTTCTTTGAGTATTGTGTTTTCTTTGAGTAGTTCATTATTCTCATTTCTTAAATTAAAATAGGATGTAATAGAATTACTTGAGTTGTATACTTTAGCTGAAATACTATTAGTAGAATTTAGAACTAAACTGTTATGATAACTACTATTAGAAAATATCATTATTAATGAAAAAGAGAAAAGCGTTAGAAATAAAATGAAATTTTTATTTCTAACAAAAAAATCGATGATTTGACGCATAAGTTAATCTTATTTTATCAATACACTTTTATACTTAGGAAGATTTTTAAGTACAATTCCGGTTCCTCTAACTACAGCTCTTAATGGATCCTCAGCAATATACACAGGGAGGTCTGTTTTTTTAGATAACCTTTTGTCTAAACCTCTTAGCATTGATCCACCACCAGCTAAATAAATACCAGTATTGTATATGTCCGCTGCTAATTCAGGTGGAGTTTGTGATAATGTTTCCATAACAGAATCTTCAATTCTTAAAATTGATTTATCCAATGCTTTTGCTATTTCACGGTAAGATATTTGAACCTGTTTAGGTTTCCCAGTTAGTAAATCCCTTCCCTGAACACTCATTTCTTCAGGTGGTAAATCAAGGTCTCCAGTGGCAGATCCAATTTGAATTTTTATTTTTTCTGCAGTTCTGTCTCCAACGTAAAGATTATGTTGAGTTCTCATGTAATAAATTATATCATTTGTGAATACATCTCCTGCAACTTTCACTGATTTATCACAGACTATTCCACCTAGTGCTATTACTGCAATTTCTGTTGTTCCACCTCCAATGTCAACAATCATATTTCCCTTTGGTTGCATAATGTCAACACCAATTCCAATAGCCGCAGCCATTGGCTCATGAATTAAATAAACTTCTTTACCATTAACTCTTTCAGCAGATTCTTTTACAGCTCTCATTTCAACTTCTGTAATACCTGACGGGATACAAATGACCATTCTAAGAGCTGGCGAAAAAAACTTCTTTTTGAGCGCTGGAATACTTTTTATAAATAAACTAATCATTTGCTCAGAAGCATCAAAATCAGCTATAACCCCATCTTTTAAGGGTCTTATAGTTTTAATGTTTTCATGAGTTTTACCCTGCATCAAATTAGCTTCGTTACCTACAGCAATTATTTTACCAGAAACTCTATCTCTGGCTACAATCGATGGGCTATCAATTACAACTTTATCGTTGTGTATAATTAGTGTATTTGCAGTACCTAAATCTATTGCAATTTCTTCAGTTAAAAAATCAAAAAAGGACATCTATTAAAAATTAAAGTAAGTAAATCTATTCATATCTAATATACATAAAATCTGATCAAATATTTAACAATAAAATAAAATATTTTATCAATGTTTGAAATGTCTAAATCCAGTAAAAACCATTGGTATTTTATTTTCATTACAATAGTCGATACTTAAATTGTCTTTTATTGAACCTCCAGGCTGAATAACTGAATTTATTCCATTTTTATTTGCAATTTCAACACAATCTGGAAATGGAAAAAATGCATCACTAGCCATAGCGGCTCCATTTAAATCGAATTTAAAGCTAATTGCTTTATGTATTGCTTGACTAAGCGCATCGACTCTACTAGTCTGGCCTGTTCCACTTGCTAGCAATTGCTTGTTTTTTACTAAAACAATTGTATTAGACTTTGTGTTTTTACATATTTTGGATGCAAATAATAAATCTTCTATTTGCTTATTGTTTGGCTTGAGTGTAGTTGCAAATTTAAAATCATTTAAGTCATCAGTATGATTATCTTTTTGTTGGGCTAAATATCCATTTAGACAGCTCCTGACAATGTATTCCGGTTCTTCAAAATCTTTAAGAACTAAGATTATTCTATTTTTTTTCTGTTTTAAAATATCTAACGATTCTTTAGTGAATTTTGGAGCTATAACAACCTCGCAGAAGAGGCTATTTATCAGTTCAGCAACTTCAATACCAATTTCTGAGTTACTAATTAGGACTCCTCCAAATGCTGATACAGGGTCTGCCGCTAAAGCATCAATATAAGCTTGTTTAATAGTATCTCTTGTGGCTATCCCACAAGCGTTGTTGTGTTTCATTATGGCGAACGTAGGCTTATTGTTTTTAAACTCAAGTATTAAACTAACTGCGGCATCAACATCTAGCAGGTTATTATAGCTTAGTTCTTTACCATGAATTTTATCAAAAACTTTTTCAAATTCACCATAGAAATATCCCTTTTGATGTGGGTTTTCTCCGTACCTTAATACTTTTGGTTTATCATCGCTAATTTTCAGCGCATCGATTTCTTTTTTAGAATTAAAATAGTTGAATATAGCCGAGTCATAATTTGAAGAGACATTAAAAGACTTTAAAGCAAACAATTCTCTTTCTTTAACAGATAAATTCCCGTTTTTCTGTTTTAGTATATTAAGGAATAAATTGTAATCTTCTTTAGAAGAAATACAAGCTACATCCTTATAATTTTTTGCAGCTGCTCTTATCAATGAAATTCCACCAATATCGATCTTTTCAATAATTTCAGCTTGTGATGCTTTAGAACTAACGGTCTTTTCAAATGGATATAAATCAACAATAACTAAATCTATTTGAGGTATTTCGTAGTCTTTTAATTCTTTTTGATCATTGTTGTTATCTCTTCTATTTAATATACCACCAAAAACTTTTGGATGTAGAGTTTTAACTCTTCCGCCAAGAATTGATGGATAAGAAGTCAGGTCTTCAACTCGAATTACTTCAATCCCTAAATCATTAATAAATTTTTGAGTTCCACCTGTAGAATATATTACAACATTTTGTTTGTCTAGTTCTTTAACTAGAGGCTCTAAGCCATCTTTGTTAAACACAGATATTAACGCTGACTTTATCTTAATTTCACTCATTTTAAGGATCTATTTTTTTAAACTCAAATTTAGCAATTTAATGTAGATCAACGCTCTGTTTATATGTCAAATAGATATGTTTTTTTCAACTAAACAGTATACTTATTAACATCTTTGAGGTTTTTTTATGGTTGTCTAATTTAGACTAGAGTTAATTTTTAATTTGATTTGTATCTTTCATATACTTCTCATCAGATAATAAATCATTTCGCATAAACGTATATAACCTGTCTTTTAACTTGTCTAAATCTTGAATTTTCAATCCCTTTGTCTCAAAAAATTTATGTTGTTTTATTCTAAATAAACCAGGACCTCCTTTGAGAAAATTCCAAGAAAAAAGACGCTTACAGTCATAATACGATTGAGGTACAATTGGTATTTGATACTCTATAGCTAGGCTAAAAGCTCCATTTTTAAAAGGAGCAAGGACAACTCCTTCAGTTGGAACTAATCCCTCAGGAAAAATACCAATACTAGTGCCATTTTTAAGTCTTTTTTTAGCTAATTCATAAACCATTTTTCTGCTTTTTGCATCGCTCCTGTCCACCATAATAATAATTCTTTTGTAAAAAAATCCGAATATAGGGATTTTTTCTAATGATTTTTTACCTACAAATACAATTGGATTTTTACTAGAAACAACCAACACAAATGCATCCATTAGGGATCCATGATTTGGGCAAAACATATAGCTTTTGTTCGGTTCAATATCTTGTTCATTATTAAATTCTAATCGAAACCCCATTCCGTATATCAAAACTTTAGACCATAATCTTACAAGTTTCCACATTTGTGGATAATAGGATTCTTTTAATGTTAAAATAAATAATAGTGGGCTAATAAGTATTAACGTTACAAATATTAGAATGTAAAACCATGACCTCCAAATTAATTGTAATGGGATTTTTATAAACTTCATATTTTTTATAATGTATTGTTAAATTATACTACAGTGTATGGTTTTAGAAAATATTTAATTTAAATTTACTGAATGAAATGGTTTTTATCAAAAATAATATTTTTAATTCCAATACTCCTAAGTTCTCAAAATAATCTCTCTGGAGTTGTTTTAGAGCAAAACTCAAGTAATAATGAAATTGTATTGCCAGGCGCTAATGTATACTGGCTAGATTCTTCTGAAGGAGTCGTAACGGATTTTGATGGTAAATTTAATATTTCAAATACTGGTAATTACACAAATTTAGTAATTAGTTATGTCGGATTTAAGACTGATACTATTCAGCTTAATGGTAAAGAATATTTAAAGCATTTTTTGAAACCCGAGTCTACCTTAGATGCGATTACCATAAGATCTATAGCTAAAACTTCTTCGGTTTCATATCTGTCTTCACAAAATATTATTAATGTTAGCTCAGAAGAGTTATTAAAAGCTGCTTGTTGTAATCTTTCTGAAAGTTTTGAAACAAACCCTTCAATCGATGTTAATTTTACTGACGCAGTAACAGGAGTTAAGCAAATACAAATGTTAGGGCTTACGAGTCCATACATTCTTATAACTTCCGAAAACATCCCAACAATTAGAGGTGCTTCTCAAACATATGGAATGAGTTTAATCCCTGGAACATGGGTTGAATCAATTCAGATAACAAAAGGAGCTGGGTCTGTTGTAAACGGTTATGAAAGTATTTCAGGGCAAATTAATGTTGAATTGCAAAAGCCAAATACAGATATTCCATTGTTTTTTAATACCTATGCTAATTCCATGGGAAGATTAGAACTGAATACACATTACAATACTAAAATTTCTGAGAAATTAAGCTCTGGACTATATTTTCATGTAAACTCAAATAATCAACAAAATGATAATAATTCTGACGGTTTTTTAGATAGCCCACTATCTGAACAAATAAATGTGTTAAATCGTTGGCAGTACACTAACCTTGAAAAGGGATTAGTTGCATTTCTTAATGTAAGATACTTAACTGACGAAAAACAATCTGGAGAGCTTGATTTTAGTCCTATTTCAGATAGATTAACAACAAACTATTGGGGGAGTGAAGTCAATACAGAAAGATTTGATTCTTCGTTAAAATTTGGTTACGTAAATCCTGATATTACATACCAAACCTTAGGAGTACAGTTTGCCTACAGTGATCATGACCAAAATTCATATTTTGGTCTTAATCAATATAATATTAATCATCAAAGTATTTTTTCAAATATTATTTACAACTCTATTTTAGGAGACACAAGACATAAAATCAAAACAGGTTTGAATTTTAATTCTGATGTATATAAGGAGAATGTTTCGAATGTATCCTATTCTTTATTGCCAGATGATAGTTCTTCGGAACCTATTATTCAGGGTATAGATAATGACCGATCTGAAAAATCAATTGGCGCATTTTTTGAATATAACTTTGATAATCTTAGTAATTTAAATTTAACCGCAGGAATTAGAATAGATAATCATAATAAAATGGGGACCTTTTTAACTCCTAGATTTCATTTAAGGTATACACCAGTAGAAAAATCTGTACTAAGACTTTCTTTTGGAAGAGGTAAAAGAATGGCTAATATATTTGCTGAAAATCAAAACTTATTTGCAACCACAAGACTAATACAACTGCCTGTAGATGATCTAAAATCGGAAGACGCATGGAATTATGGTATTTCATTTTTACAAAATTTCAATCTATTTAATAAAAAGTCTGAAATAATCTTAGATTACTATTATACGGATTTTAATAATCAAGTAATAGTTGACTGGGAAAACCCTTATGAAATTAGTTTTTACAACCTAATTGGTAAAAGTTTTGCAGCTAGTTTTCAATCTCAATTTAATTATTACATAAATGAAAATGTTGAGTTTAAACTAGCCTATAAATTGTACAATGTTAAAACAGACTATGCTTCTGGAAGACTTACGAAACCAATGACTCCAAAAGAACGTCTTTTTATAAATTTTAATATTAACTCAAATTTAAATGATGATGGGTCTCAATGGAAATTTGACACAACTTTTAATTGGATTGGTAAGCAAAGGTTTTCGAACAGGCTCACAAATATCCCGCATTTTTTACCACTAAATACCGACAAGTATTCCCCTCAATTCTCTACAGTTAATGCACAATTAACCAGAGTGTTTTCGGAAAAATTTGAAGTATATTTAGGAGTTGAAAATTTAACCAATACTAAACAAAAAAACCCCATAGTAGGGAGTGAAAGTCCATTTGGACCACGATTTGATACAACTTTTGTGTACGGACCAATATTTGGAAGTATGTATTATACAGGTTTAAGATTTAAAATTTATTAATATGAGAAGATATATTTTGATTATTTTATTTATGCCGTTTATGATAATAGGGCAAAACAGTAATGCAAAGGCTAACTTTAAGGTTGACGGAGTGTGTGGTATGTGTAAAGTTAGAATAGAGAACTCTACTATCAAACTAAAAGGTGTAAAGTCATCTAAATGGAATGTAAATACCGGTCAAATAAGTTTAATTTTCAATGAAAAAAAAATTAAACTTAAAGATATACATCAATTTATTGCTGATTTGGGTCATGATACAGATAAAATTAAAGCTCCTGACTTAGCTTATAATTCTCTAGATGCATGTTGTAAATATAGAGATCCAGCAGTTGTTATGGATCATCAGTAAAAACTACTTTCTCCAAAAAATAGTTGACTAAATAGTATAAATTTAGCTATTAATATTTCTAATAATGAATATGAAATATTTTAGTATTTTTGAATATAAATAATTTAAAATTAGCTTATGAAAACATTGAAGTTTATTGCAGTTCTATTTGTGCTTAGTTTAAGTACTAATTCCATTTTAGCTCAGGAAAAAAATAAAGAATCAAGTGAAGATAAAAAAGAAGAAAAAACAAAATCTATATCTGATCTTACTAAATCTAGTAATAAAATTGAGGGATTATTTACTATTTTTCAAGACACAATCAATGGTAAACTTAAAATGTTGGTTAAAGAGGATCAACTTAACAAAGATTTTATCTATTTCTCTCAAATTGCAGATGGTGTTACTGAAGCTGGAAGTTTTAGAGGCTCTTATGGGGATGATATAATTTTCAATATGAAAAAATATTTTGATAAAATTGAAATTATTGCACCAAATACAAACTTTTATTTTGACTCTGAAAATCTACTGTCAAGATCTCATGAAGCAAATTTGAGTCATGCAATTATATCAAGCAATAAAATTTTAGCTGAAGACAAAGAAAATAACACTTTTCTTATAGATATTAATGATTTATTTATTTCTGAGAAATTTAAAAGAGTCAAGCAACCAAAAAGACCGAAATCCTCACCTAGTTCTTTTAGTTTAGGTAGTTTTGATAAAGAAAAGTCTAAGGTTTTACATATTAACAATTACCCAGAAAATACGAATCTTAAAACCGAGTACGTTTATAATAACCCTACTTTTTTAAATGGCGGTTCTGAAGCAGTTACAGATGCTAGATATGTTTCCATCCAGGTATTTCATTCTCTTATAAATATGCCAGATGACTCTTACAAACCTCGTTTTGATGACCCTAGAGTTGGATATTTTTTAACAATGAAAAATGATATGACCGAAACTGGTACTACTAATTATAGAGATATGATTAATAGATGGAGGTTAATTAAAAAGAACCCAGATGCAAAAGTTTCCGAGCCAGTAGAACCAATTACATGGTGGATTGAAAACTCCACGCCAGTTGAATGGCGAGAAATTATTCGTGAAGGTGTTTTAGAATGGAATAAAGCTTTTGAGAAAGCTGGTTTTAAAAATGCCTTAGTTGTTAAAATACAGCCAGATAATGCTGACTGGGATGCGGGAGATATAAGGTATAATGTCTTACGTTGGACTTCTTCACCTAACCCACCTTTTGGAGGTTATGGCCCGAGTAATACTAACCCAAGGACGGGGGAAATTATTGGAGCGGATATAATGCTCGAATTTGTGCATTTCACTAACAGAGTTTTTTATGATAAACTACTTGGTAACGCTTCCTCAAATATGATTCTTTCTGAGGATGATGAGTTTAAGGATTTTTCTAAAAAAGATAATTCATTTTACTGTTCGATGGGACATCTTATGCATGAGAATCTTTTATTTGGAAAATCTTTTTTAGAAATCTCTGGAGCATCAGATTATGATTTAGATAGAATTGAAAAAGAAGGAATGAAATCATTAATAATGCATGAAGTTGGTCACACTCTTGGATTAAATCATAATATGAAGGCAAGTCAATTGTTTTCTCCTGCACAATTATATGACAAAGATTTTATTGAAGGAAAGGCCCTCACAGGATCTGTTATGGATTATGCTAGTATCAATCTAACTTTAGATGAATCATTACAAGGTCAATTTTATGATATGTCTGTGGGTCCTTATGATGATTGGGCTATACAGTTTGGTTATTCAGAATTTAATGATGAGTTAGAAAAAGATGCTTTATTAGCAAGATCAACAGAGCCTGAACTTATTTTTGGTAATGATGCCGATGATATGAGATCACCTGGGAAAGCTATTGATCCAAGAGTGATGACAGGAGATCTTTCTAATGATCAAATAACATATTCTGTAGATAGATTTAAACTTGTTAATGATATGATGACTAAGATCGTATTAAAGTTTAATGTTGAAGGTAATACTTACGAAGACTTACGAAGAGCCTATTATACATTAAATTCACAAGCAGCAAGAGCAGGTGATGTAATTTCTAGATTTATTGGCGGTGTTTATGTGGATAGGTCAATGATTGGTCAAAAAGGAGGAGTTAGGCCATACACTCCAGTTAGTCTTCAAGATCAGAAAAGAGCAATAAATGCACTTAAAACTTATGTTTTTTCTCCAAATGCATTTAAAGTATCTAGTGAAACATATAATTTATTAGCAAAACAAAGACGTGGTTTTGATTTCTTTTCTGGGCCTGAAGATCCAAAGATTCATGACCAGATATTAGGTTATCAAACAAGAGTTTTGTCACATATTCTTCACCCAAATACTCTACAAAGAATTATAGATTCAGAGTTATATGGAAATATGTACAAATTACCTGAATTTATGATTGATCTGAACGAAGCTATTTTCAAAGAAGATATGAATTCTAATGTCAATACTTTTCGCCAAAACTTGCAAGCTACATATGTTAAAAGACTGATTGATATGGTTTCTGGATCAAACGCTAGTAAATTTGAAGTACCGGCTCAATCAATGGCTCTTTATAATTTAGAAAAAATATTAAAAGACTATAGAAGACTAAGTGGAGATATATCTACAGTTGCCCATAAAAAGCACTTAAAAACTTTAATAAAAAACACTTTAGATAATATTAAATAATATAAGTTGATAAAATACATATATAGCTACTGATAATAGAGTCAGAGTATAGAATAAAAAAAAGGCAATCAATTATTGATTGCCTTTTTTTATAATATTAAATAATATAATTACATCATTCCTGGCATACCACCACCCATTGGAGGCATTGCGGCAGCAGGTGACTCCTCTTTAATATCAACAAGTGCGCATTCTGTAGTAAGTATCATACCAGCAACTGACGCTGCATTTTCTAAGGCAATTCTAGTGACTTTCTTAGGATCAATTATACCAGCCTTCAACATGTCTACATATTCCTCTTTTTTAGCATCATAACCAAAGTCTTTTTTGCCTTCAGAAACTTTTGCTACTACGACACTTCCTTCTCCACCAGCATTGGCAACTATTGTTCTAATTGGAGCTTCAATTGCTCGAGACACAATTTGAATCCCAGTTAGTTCGTCATTGTTTTCTCCACTAAGATTAGCTAATACTGATTTTGCTCTAATTAAAGCAACTCCTCCACCGGCAACAATACCTTCTTCGACAGCAGCTCTAGTAGCGGCAAGAGCATCATCTACTCTATCTTTTTTCTCTTTCATTTCAATTTCACTGGCTGCACCAACGTACAATACAGCAACACCACCAGCTAACTTAGCTAAGCGTTCTTGTAATTTTTCTTTATCATAATCACTTGTTGTAGTTTCAATTTGAGCTTTGATTTGATTAACTCTAGCTTTGATATCGTCTTCTTTACCAGCACCGTTTACAATAATAGTATTGTCTTTATCTACTGTAACTGTTTCTGCTGTTCCCAGCATAGTTAAATCAGCGCTTTCAAGAGAAAATCCTCTTTCTTCTGAAATAACAGTACCACCTGTCAAAACAGCTATATCTTCTAGCATTGCTTTTCTTCTATCTCCAAATCCTGGAGCTTTCACAGCAGCAATTTTTAATCCTCCTCTTAATTTATTTACTACAAGAGTTGCTAGTGCTTGACCATCAACATCTTCAGCTATAATTAATAGTGGTCTTCCAGATTGAGAAACAGGTTCTAATATTGGAAGAATTTCCTGAAGATTAGATATTTTTTTATCAAATAATAATATATATGGATTCTCTAAATCTGCAATCATTTTATCAGCATTAGTAACAAAATAAGGAGATAAAAATCCTCTATCAAATTGCATTCCTTCAACTACATCTACGTAAGTGTCAGTACCTTTAGCCTCTTCTACAGTGATAACTCCTTCCTTACCTACTTTGTCAAAAGCGGTAGCAATTAAATCTCCAATAGTACTATCATTATTTGCAGATATTGATGCTACTTGAGTAATTTTATCTAATGAATTACCCACTTGAGTGGATTGTTTATTTAAATCCTTAACAATAGCGCTAACAGCATTATCAATCCCTCTTTTTAAGTCCATTGGATTAGCTCCAGCAGCAACATTTTTCAAGCCTTCTTTTACAATTGCTTGAGCTAAAACGGTTGCAGTAGTAGTACCATCTCCAGCTAAATCATTTGTTTTTGAAGCAACTTCTTTAACCATCTGAGCTCCCATATTTTCAAGCTCATCTTTCAATTCAACTTCTTTAGCTACCGTAACTCCATCTTTGGTTACCTGAGGTGGACCAAATGATTTACTAATAATAACGTTTCTTCCTTTAGGTCCTAAAGTAACTTTAACTGCATTTGCTAATGCATCAACTCCTCTTTTTAAGCCATCTCTAGCTCCTACATCAAATTTTATATCTTTTGCCATTTTAATTTTATTTTTCTAGGTTAAACAATTGCTAAAATATCTGTCTCTGACATTATTAAATAATCTTTGCCATCTAATTTTAATTCAGTACCAGCATACTTTCCGTATAAGACAGTATCACCCACTTTAACGGTCATTTTATTATCTTTTGTTCCATTTCCAACTGCCTGAATTACACCTTTTTGTGGTTTTTCTTTAGCTGTATCAGGAATAATTAGTCCTGAGGCTGTTTTTGTTTCTGCTTCTAAAGGTTCAATTAGAACTCTATCTGCTAGAGGTTTGATATTTAATCCCATTGTTATATATATTTATAATTTAGTTATTTAAAAACATAAATTGTGCCAATAGTTAATTACTGACAAACTTGCATGTGAAAGATGTACTATAAAAAATTAATTTTCTTCTACAGGAAGGGTAGTTTGTTGTGAATTATCAAAAGGTAATGCTTGAGTTTCTATCTCATCTGTATTTAATGCTTTTGATTCTAGATTTTCATTAGAATTGTCGATTGCAAAGTTTGAAGCTAGAATTAATAACACTAACATAACCGCTAATGCCCATGTACTTTTGTCAAGAAAATCTGTAGTTTTTTTAACTCCACCTAGTTGTTGAGTACCACCTCCTCCAAAAGAAGAAGAAAGACCTCCACCCTTAGGGTTTTGAACCATAATTACAACTACAAGTAAAAAAGCTACTAATACTATAAGAACTAAGAATATTGAGAAAGAACCCATGTTAAATTATTTTTTGTTTTTAATCTTTTTTATTTGGTCAGCAAAGAAACTACTTTTTTCTGGATATTTCAAACTTAAGATCTTATAAGATTCTATAGCTTTATCAAAATTTTGTTGACTCATATATATTTTAGCTAAAGTCTCAGTCATTAAAGCATCCTCTTTAAATATACTTGAAGATTCATAATCAATTTCAGTATTTTCTTCTTTGTTGGTGAAATTTATCTTTGGATTAGTTTCGATAAATTTATCAATTATCGTTGTGCTACTCTTTTCTTCTACTGACAAGGACCTGTTTATTGGCTTAAAGTTGGAAACATTTAGCCATTCTAAAAAAGATTTTTTTTCATCAATTACTGTTTCGGTATTGATTATAGATTCCTTAGTAATTATATTTTTTTTATCATCAATAGCTTCTTCACTGTTTATAAAATCAAACAAAACATTTCGCTCCGATGAATAAGCAGCAGTAATTTTTAATTCACTATGAAACTTAAAGCTGTTGTTTTGCTTTAATGCCTTGAGGTAAACAGCTCTTGAAGACTGCAAATACGGGAATTCGTCAATAATTGATTTTAAATAGCTTATTTGTTTTTTACTTATTTTATTTGGATTCTTGAGTATTTTAGTAAATTCCATAGTTATATAATATTTACCATTTAGCTAGTGATGCATTAAAAACATCTTGTGTGATTCTTTCAAATATTTCTTCAACAGCAGAATCTTTTTGGGATCCAATAAGTTGAGAGCTTCCAGCATAGTCGTAATAGAATGAAAATCTTTTTTCGAAATCTGCTTCTTCATCATTTTTATCATAAAACCTGACATTAACAGATATTGTTAATCTATTTTGAGCAGCTGTATTATTAGCAGTTGCAGTTGTTGGTGATATTCTATATTCCGTTATTTCACCTTCATAAATCAAATCTGCATTAGATTTAACTAAATCAAGACTGGTTTGGTTAATCAACAAATCTATTAAACTATTTGTGAAATCTCTTTCAATTCCTGGCTCTATTAGGGCAGCAGTATTTTGAAAGTAATTGACTTGGAAAGAGTTTGTTTCAGGAGATATAGAGGCTCCAGTTAAGGAATACTTAATACTGCATCCTAAAAACAGACAGCAACAAAAAAATAAACTTATTAATTTTATTGGCTTCATTTAAATCAGTTATAAATCAAATTGTTTAATTTTTCTATATAAAGTTCTTTCACTAATTCCGAGTTCTTCAGCAGCTAATTTCCTCTTTCCATCATGTCGTTCAAGTGATTTTTTGATAAGCTCTAACTCCTTCTCATGTAAAGATAATGTTTCTGATGAATTTAATTCTTGCACATATTGATAATTATTATCCTTAATAACCTCAATCTCTTTTGAGTTATTGTTCTTAACGTTAATTGTTTGATGGGTTTCACTTTCTTTTCTTTCCTCGTAAATTTTTTGAATTAGGTTTTCATTATTTTTTTGAAACTCTGACATGTTATCATTTTTCATGAGCTCCATAGTTAGTTTTTTCAAATCATTTAAATCGTTTTTCATATCAAACAAGACCTTGTATAATATTTCACGTTCATTACTAAAATCACTTGTGCTTTGTTTCTTTTTTATTAGTGCTGGTAAATTTGATTTTTGACTATTTGGTAAATAATTTATTAATGTAATTTTATCAATATTTCTTTCACGCTCCAAAACAGATATTTGTTCAGCTACATTTTTAAGTTGTCTTATATTACCATTCCATGGGTAGTTTATTAAAACTTCTAATGCAGCTTCCTCAATTCTAATAGACGGCATTTTATATTTTAATGCAAAATCACTTGAAAACTTTCTGAAAAGCAAGTGGATATCTTCTTTTCTGTCTCTTAGGGCGGGTAGTTTTATTTCTACTGTACTTAGTCTGTAATATAAATCTTCTCTAAATTTATTTTCTTTAATTGCCTCGTACATATCAAGGTTTGTGGCTGCAACAATTCTAATATTAGTCTTTTGAACCTTACTAGAACCTACTTTTATAAATTCTCCATTTTCTAAAACTCGTAACAAACGTACTTGAGTTGTAAGAGGAAGTTCACCAACTTCATCTAAAAAAATTGTACCGCCATCAGCTACTTCAAAATATCCTTTTCTTTCACTTGTAGCACCTGTAAAAGCACCTTTTTCATGGCCAAACAATTCACTATCAATAGTTCCTTCCGGAATTGCACCACAATTTACAGCAATATATTTGGCATGTTTTCTGTGAGAAAACTGATGTGTTATTTTTGGAATACTCTCTTTTCCAACCCCACTTTCACCAGTTACTAAAACTGAAATATCTGTGGGTGCGACCTTTAGAGCTTTTTCAAGTGCTCTGTTTAAAATTGGATCGTTACCAATTATTCCAAATCTCTGTTTTATTGCCTGAATTGATTCCATATCTAATTGTTTTTTGAAAATTCAATTGCTTTACCTATTAATGTAGCGCTTGTACAGTTTGTAGTAATTACATTTACAAAATCTCCAATTTTATAATTTTCTTTAGGAAATACTACAACTTTATTATGTTCTGTTTTCCCCGCCCATTGTTTGTCTGATTTTTTAGATTGTCTTTCAATTAATACCTCAACCTTTTTATTTAAAAACTCTTTAGTTCTCTTAAGGCTATGTATTTGTTGAAGATCTACAATCTCTTGTAATCTTTGTTTTTTTACTTTTTCCTCAACATTGTCTTCTAATTTTCTTTCTGCTAAGGTGCCTGGTCTTTCCGAATATTTATACATAAAGCCAAAAGAATAAACAACCTCTTTCATTAGTGATACCGTATCATTATGATCCTCGTCGGATTCATTCGGGAAACCCACTATCATATCATGACTTATGGCACAGTCTGGAATTAATTTTTTTATGTTTTTGACTAAGTTTAAATATTCTTCTCTTGAGTGCTGCCTATTCATTGCTTTTAATACAGAATTACTTCCGCTTTGTACAGGCAGGTGAATGTGGTTACATATGTTGTCGTATTTCGCCATCAAGCTAATAACATCTAAAGACATATCTTGGGGATTAGAAGTAGAGAACCTTATTCTAATTTTTGGCTGTGTGATTGCACATAATTCTAATAGTTTTGCAAAACCTATTGAGCTTACTTTTTGTATTTCAGAAGCTTTGGTAAAATCTTTTTTCATACCCCCTCCATACCAAAGGTAGCTATCTACATTTTGCCCTAAAAGAGTTATTTCTTTAAACCCTTTTGCTGCTAAATCATTTAATTCGTCTATTATACTCTGCGGATCTCTGCTTCTTTCTCTACCTCTAGTAAAAGGAACTACGCAAAATGTACACATATTATCACAGCCTCGTGTTATTGAGATAAATGCAGAAACTCCATTTGAGTTTAGTCTTACTGGACTTATGTCTCCGTAAGTCTCATCTTTGGATAAAAGAACATTTATTGCATTCCTTCCAGTATCAACTTCTTCCAATAAATTAGGTAAGTCTTTATAGGCATCAGGTCCTACAACTAAATCTACAATTTTTTCCTCTTCTAAAAACTTATGTTTTAATCTTTCAGCCATACAGCCCAAGACCCCCACTTTCATTTTAGGGTTATTTTTTTTTAAAGAATTATATTTTTCAAGTCTTTTTCTAACAGTTTGCTCAGCTTTATCTCTAATAGAGCAAGTATTTACAAGTATTAATTCAGCCTCTTCAATTGTATCTGTGGTATTATATCCTTTTTCAGATAGTATTGAAGCTACAATTTCGCTATCACTAAAATTCATTGCACATCCAAAACTTTCTATATATAATTTCTTATCGTTCTTAATTACCTTCTTAGTATTTAGAACCTCACCTTGTCTTTTTTCTTCTAATAATTTATCCACAGATAATTAAATGTTACTATTTATATAGTTTACAAATATACTATTTAATTTATCTTATGACAAATTGTCATATTAAAAAATTAAATATTAATTAGTTAAATAATTAGCCGATTTATCATGGTCAATTAACTATTGACAAGTAATTTTTATTTTTCAAAATATATTTATATAAAAAATTCTTCTACATTTGTACTTCTTAAATTTATAAATATGGCAAAGAATTTAGTAATAGTTGAGTCCCCTGCAAAAGCAAAAACAATAGAAAAATTTTTAGGTAAAGATTTTGTTGTTGCTTCTAGTTTTGGTCATATTTCTGATTTACCTTCTAAAGAATTAGGTGTTGATGTCGAAGGAGATTTTACTCCTAGCTATGAAGTTTCTCAAGATAAAAAAGCTATTGTTAAAAATTTAAGAGACTTAGCTAAGAAGTCAGAAATGGTTTGGCTTGCTAGTGATGAGGACAGAGAAGGAGAGGCAATTGCTTGGCACCTTTTTAATTCCCTTAAACTAAAAGAAAATAGTACTAAACGAATAGTTTTTCATGAAATAACAGAAACAGCCATAAAAAAGGCTGTAGATAATCCAAGAAAAATTGACTATAACTTGGTAGATGCTCAACAAGCGAGAAGAGTTTTAGATAGAATAGTTGGTTATGAATTATCGCCTGTTTTATGGAGAAAAATTAGAAGTGGCTTGTCTGCCGGTAGAGTTCAATCTGTTTCTGTACGATTAATTGTTGAAAAGGAACGTGAAATATTAGGATTTACCCCTGTTTCTTCTTACAAGATAGACTGTGAGTTTGAGACCTTAGATGGTGCTCCATTTAAAGCTAGACTTTCTAAGTCATTTAACTCAAAAGAGGATGCGTTAGTTTTCTTAAATAAAAATATTAACTCTAAATTTTCTATTAAAAGCTTAGAAAAAAAACCAACTAAAAAAACCCCAGCTCCACCATTTACTACATCGACTTTACAACAAGAGGCGTCCAGAAAATTATATTTTTCTGTTACCAAAACTATGACATTAGCTCAAAGACTTTATGAAGCAGGATTAATAACTTACATGAGAACTGATAGTGTTAATTTGTCTAATGATGCTAAAGAAGGAGCTAAAAATGAAATCATAGATTCATACGGCGATAAATATTCACACCCAAGGACTTTTAAAGGAAAAATAAAAGGTGCTCAAGATGCTCACGAAGCTATTAGACCTACTGATTTTTCAATAAACTCTGTGAATATTGATAGAGATCAATCTAGGTTATATGATTTGATCTGGAAAAGATCTATTTCTTCTCAAATGTCAGATGCAAGCCTTGAAAGAACAAATGTTAAAATCCAATCTGATAAACATCAAGAGTTATTTGTATCCAATGGTGAGGTAATTAAATTTGATGGGTTTTTAAAAGTATACATGGAAAGTACAGATGAGGAAAATCAAGAAAAAGATGATTTATTACCAAGTCTAACAATAAATCAGTCACTTGAAAATAACTATATTAATGCTACCCAAAGATTTTCTAGACCTCCTTACAGATATACTGAAGCATCTCTTGTTAAAAAACTTGAGGAGTTAGGTATTGGTCGTCCATCTACATATGCTCCAACAATATCAACAATACAAAACAGAGGGTATGTTGAAAAAGGAATGGTTGAGGGAAATAGCAGAAATTATTCACAAATATCTCTTATTAATAATTCTGTACAAGAAAAAGACTTAAGCGAGAAACATGGATCTGATAAAGGGAAATTAGTCCCAACTGATATAGGTATTATTGTGACAGATTTTTTAGTAGAGCATTTTGAAAATATTTTAGATTATAACTTTACTGCTAAAGTTGAGCAGAATTTTGATGAAATTGCTGATGGAAAAAAAGAGTGGAAAGATATGATGAAGTCTTTTTATAAAGACTTTCACCCTGTGGTTTTGGATGTAAAAGAAAATGCGGAGAGGGAATCTGGTCAAAGGAAACTTGGTATTCATCCTGAGACTAAAAGAGATGTAAGTGTTCGATTAGGTAAATTTGGACCTATGGTTCAAATTGGGAATGTAGAAGATGAAGAAAAGCCTTTATTCGCTAGCCTTTCACCAGAAATGCAACTTAGTTCTGTAACCCTAGAAGAAGCATTAGACTTATTTGAACTTCCTAAATTGTTGGGGAGTTATGAAGATGAAGAAATTCATGTAAATAATGGAAGGTTTGGCCCATATGTAAAACATGGTGATAAATTCATTTCTCTTCCTAAAGGTATTGCACCTTTATCAGTTTCTTTAAAAGAATCCATTGAATTCATACTAGAAAAACAAAAAGCGGATGCTCCAATAGCAACTTATAACGATTTGCCTGTTCAAAAAGGAAAAGGAAGGTTTGGACCATTTATTAAATGGAATAATACTTTTATCAATGTCAATAAAAAGTACGATTGGGATAACTTATCTCAAGCTGAAATAGTAGAGTTAATTGAGACCAAAATTCAAAAAGATATTGATAAAGTGATCTATGACTGGACCGAAGATAAAATTAAGGTTGAAAAAGCAAGATGGGGTAGATTTAATATAATTTCAGGTAAGGTGAAAATAGAGTTACCTAAAACTTTTGATATTGAAAAATTAACTCTTGAAGATGCTAAAGACAAAATAGCCAAACTTTCTAAGAAAAAATCTAAAAGTAAAAAGTAACTGATGATAGATTATAGCTATTTAAGTCCCGTAGACGATTTGATTTTGTCACACATGAACTTAAATTCCTCTCTAATTTTAGGTAAAAGGATTAACATTTATTCTGATGTTTCTGCTCCTTTGGAATTAGATGATGTTGATATCGCTATAATTGGGGTTAATGAATATAGAAATACACACAATTCTGTTGGAGAAGATTTTTCTTTAAATGAAGTTAGAAAAACTCTCTATAACTTATTTCCTGGAAATTGGTCATTAAATATTTCAGATCTAGGTGATTTACGTCTGGGAGATACTGTTTCCGACACTTATTTAGCTTTGCAGAGTATAGTTTCAGAACTATTAAAAAACAATATAATTCCAATTATTATTGGTGGAAGTCAAGATATAACATATGCGAACTACAGATCTTATGATTACTTAGAGAAGACTGTAAATATTGTAAATATTGATCCTAATTTTGATTTAGGAGATTCTTCAAAGCCAATTAAAAATAATAGTTATTTGGGTAAGATTATTCTTGATAAACCACATAATTTATTTAATTATTCCACTTTAGGTTACCAGACATATTTTAATTCTCAAGAAGAAATTGACCTTATGCAAAAGTTATATTTTGAGGCATATAGACTGGGAGAGTTAAGTAATAATATTCAAAATGTTGAGCCAGTCCTAAGAGATGCTAACATAGTTACATTGGACTTAAAAAGCGTAAGATCTTCTGAAGTTAGCACTAAACAGAAATTTTCCCCAAATGGCTTTAGTGGAAAAGAAATATGTGCAATTTCAAGATATGCAGGTATAAGTAATAAAGTTTCATCGTTTGGAGTTTACGAATATATTCCATCTAATGAAGATGAGGCTACAGAGATGCTAATAGCCCAAGTAATTTGGTATTTCATTGAAGGTGTTAATTGCCGAGTAATGGATAGTAATTTTTATAATGAGGATGACTTTCAAAAATACACTGTACTTATTGATAATCAAGAATTGGTGTTTTTAAAAAGTATAAAATCTTCAAGATGGTGGGTGGAAATTCCATTCTTGCAAAATTCAAATAATAAATTAGAAGAACACTCGTTATTACCATGTATGCATCAAGATTATATTGATGCTTCCAATGGAATTATACCTGAAAGATGGTTTAAAGCCCAGAAAAAAAATATAATATAAAGTACACTTTGTATTATGATTATGCTGACATTTTTAAAAATGTATATTAAGTATAATTTAACAAAAAAAGAGATTACTTATATTTGTATATTAGAAATTATATAGATAAGTTTACGTGCTTTAATAAATTACAAGCAAAAAATATGAAGAATATTATCTTAAAAACCGCTTTATTATTCATTTTGATGAGTTGTGGCTCTACAGATAAAGGTGAGTTAGTTGGGGTTAAAGGAAAAAAATATTTCTCTGAAAAACCCTATGGAATGGCTCTGATCCCTGGAGGTTCATTTATCATGGGTAAGTCTGATGATGATATTGCTGGAATTAATGATGCTCCTACAAAAACAGTTACTGTCAGATCATTTTATATGGATGAAACGGAAATTACTAATTCAGAATACAGACAATTTGTTTATTGGGTTAGAGATTCCATTTTAAGAACAAAATTAGCTGAGGAAGCTGAATACTCTGATGCAGATCTAGAAGGAGAGGGAATTGCTCAGTATGCTTACAAAGATGCAGATACATCTGATTTAGGGGTTTACCAAAAATGGAAAAAAGAAAATACATTTGATAATAGACCATTAAATTGGGATGTTGATTTAATCTTGGATAGAAATGATTATCCAGATGACACCTATTTAGAGGTGGTTGAAGGTATGTTTATGGACGAAGATGAGGTGTTTAACGACGTAAGGACTTGGGATGTTAAACAGTTTAAGTTTAAATATAAAGATAGTAGGGTAGCTGAATACCTTGAAGTTAAAGAAGACTTAGTTAATCAGCTCGCAAATGATAACCCTCCTATTCTAAATCCAACAGATGAAGAATTAGAGTTGTTGTTTGACGGATTTAAAAGATCAAATTTCATAACAGATGAAGTGTTAGAGGTATATCCTGACACTACGGTCTGGATAACGGATTTTAAATATTCTTATAACGAACCAATGCATAACGATTATTTCTGGCATGATGCATATAATGATTATCCTGTAGTTGGAATTTCATGGAAGCAAGCTAAGGCTTTTTGTGAATGGAGAACTATGAAAAAAAATGCATTTCAAAAAACTAAGAATAAAGACCTAGTTCCTGAGTTTAGACTTCCTACCGAAGCTGAATGGGAGTATGCAGCTAGAGGTGGACTACAAGGAGCTTCGTTTCCTTGGGGAGGACCTTACACTAAAAATGATAGAGGATGTTTTATGGCTAACTTCAAACCCATGCGTGGAGATTATGCAGTTGACCAAGCATTATATACAGTAGAAGGAGACGCATATGATGCTAATGATTATGGCCTTTTCAATATGTCAGGAAATGTAGCTGAATGGGTTGATTCTTCTTATGAATCAGAAGCATACGATTTCTCATCTACAATGAACCCGAATGTTAATAAAAGATTTAACAAGAAAAAAATCACTCGTGGTGGTTCTTGGAAGGATGTTAAGTACTTTTTACAAGTTAGTTCTAGAGATTATGAATACGAGGATGTACCTAGAAGTTTTATTGGTTTTAGAACAGTTCATGATTATTTAGGTACTGATTTAACTGCTAATGCACAAACAAATAGTTCAAGAATAAAAAGATAAATAATTAATAATAAATAAAATTTTAAGATTATGGCAATACCAAAAAAATTCATGAATATGGCATATGGCCTTGGAGCTGCAGTTGTAATTATTGGAGCTCTAATGAAAATTATTCACAAAGATTTAGGTCCATTAACTGGTAATGATTTACTTACAATTGGTCTAGTTACGGAGGCTCTTATCTTTGCGCTTTCCGCATTTGATACTCCGGAAGAAGATCCAGATTGGGCCTTAGTTTATCCAGAACTAGAGGGTGGAGCAAGTTCAGGATCATCGAATGAATCCCCACAAGGTTTATTGTCTAAAAAATTAGATGGAATTTTAAAGGAAGCTAAAATTGATGCTTCTTTAGTTGGTAGCCTAAGCAATAGTATTAAAGATATGGAGGCGTCTGCAAAATCAGGAGCAGATAGTGCTGATAGTTTAGCTAAAGTTAATAAAGAATTTGCTGGTAATGCTGATAAGCTTCAAAAGCAAATGGCTTCACTAGCTGCTAACCTTGAATCTTTAAATAATGTTTATGGTGGTGTTTTAAACGCTATGAATAAAAAATAATAGTTTTATTTTATTTCAAAACCTATTAACAAATAATTAAAAAACACCAATATGGCTAGCGGAAAGGAAACTCCAAGACAAAAAATGATCAATTTGATGTATCTAGTATTTATTGCAATGCTAGCTCTAAATATGTCAAAAGAAGTTTTAACAGCATTTGGTCTTATGAACGAGCAAGTTGTTGAGTCAAATTTGAATGCAACAGAAAGAAATAATAAATTTAAACAAGGATTAGACGAAAAGGCTAGTGAGCAACCTGGAAAATACCTATCGTTAAAAAATAAAGCTGACTCTATTTCAGATCTTGCTAATGATTTATATAACCACTTAGAATCTATCAAAACCTCTGCTTTAGAGAATTCTAAATTAGAAGATGTAACTGACTACGAGGTTATGGATAAGGCAGATGCTATAGACGAAATGTTTTTTGTTGGAAAAATACTAACCCCCGAAGGTGAAGAATTTTTAAATCAAATGAAAATATTTAGAGAAGGTGTTTCAGATGTTCTAAAAACAAACTTATCTCTTCAAGATATAACTAATGATGTTATTAAGAAATTTTCTACTAATACTATTGTTGATAGAGAGGGAGTTGTTAGAGATTGGATTGAGTACCATTATATGGGATATCCATTAGTAGCATCCATAACTAAATTTACAATGTTGCAAGCTGATATAAAAACTATTGAATCAGAACTTCTTTCTGCAATGCTTCAAGGAAAATTAAAAATAGAAGCCTCTTTAACTAATTTTGATGCTATAGTAGTCCCTGATAAAACGGCTTTCTTTTCTGGTGATAATTTTACAGGTAGAATTATCTTAGGGAAAAATGATAAAACATTAAAAGCAGATAAGGTATTAATTAATGGTAAGGAATTAGATCAGTCTTCTATGATGACTGGCCAAACTTTACTTGATTTCCCTGCAGGTGCAGTTGGAGAAAGAGAGATTATCGGAGAATTTCAATTTAGAGAAGGAGATTCTATTATAACAATACCTGTAAAGAGTACTTATGCAGTTGTACCTAAACCAAACTCTGCTACTGTTTCTGCAGATAAGATGAACGTAGTCTATCAAGGAGTTAGAAACCCTTTTTCTATATCCTTTGCTGGAATCCCAGATAATAAAGTAGACCCATTAGCAACACCTGGCTTAAGAAAAGGTAAGCTTGTAGGTAAAAAAGAAAGAAAATCAGCAGGAGACTATGAATTAGATTTAAGAAAAATGCCTACTGCCCTTAAAGGTAAAAAAACTATTAATGTTAAAGTAGTTGGAACTTTACCAAGTGGAGAAAAAGTAGTTACTACGGTTCCATTTAGAATCAAACCAATACCTTCTCCATTAGGATCTATTGATGGTGAAACAGGCTCTATGTCTATGAACAGAGCAGATTTAGCCTCAGCGATTATTGATGCTCAATTTAATGGTTTTGATTTTGATCTACCATTGTCCGTTGACAACTTTAAGATTAACATTCAAGGAAAAGGTGTTTTTGCGTGTGAAGGTGATGAGTTAAGTGCACAAGCAAAGCAGGCTTTAAGAGGTGCAAGAAGAGGTTCACAGATCACTATAACTGATATTGCTCCAAAAGGAAGAGGTACAAGTACTATTATTCCTACTGCTGCACCATTAATTGTAACCCTTAAGAATTAATTATATGTCACTACATAAAAAAGTCATATTCGTTTTTTCATTATTTATTGGTTTAAACTTTACGTTTAGTCAGAGTAATCTGTTGAATGCTAAAAACCCAGAAGATATTGGAGTTAAAACATTAAGCCAATTAGATTTAGATGATGAATCTGTTTTAGAGTATGGTTATATAGATGATAAAGATGTACTTTTTTCTAGAACAGTCTGGGAAATCGTTGATTTAAGTGAGAGAGTTAATTTCCCATATTTATATCCAACGGATACTACATTGGTTGGTAAAGAAAGAAGACCACTTATATGGTACTTGATCAAAGGAATAAAAGAAGGAAAGATATCTAGAATATTTGATGATGGTAAATTTAATTTTGAAGTAGATTCTTCAAGTGTATTTAAGAAATTAACCGATACAGTTATCAAAAGAAGGGGTATCAATAAGATGAATGATTTTGGTGGATACAGAGACTTTGCTCTTTTTAATGATGTCGACTTTGGCGAGTTTACTTATGTAGATGAAGATTCTTTAAAGGAAACGAATGCACCATTATACAACTCATATTTAAAATTTAGAAAAGCTGCTGTTCTACCTTATTTAACTAAGGGAAGAGATTATGAGATTAATAATTTTTCTTATGATATGGTAACTCAATATTTAATTAAAGGAGTTTGGTATTTTGATAAGATACAAAGTGATTTACGATACAGACCTTTAGCCATTGCCCCAGTTACAAAGCAAGTCGCTAATATGGAATTAGATAACAACGCATTCTATGAAGAGGATATTGAGAAGGTTCCAATGTTTTGGGTCTACTATCCGGATGTAAGAAATGTATTAAAAAACGCTTACGTTTTTAGTAACTCAAATAGTGCTGTAAGAAAATCTTTTGATGAATTAATTAATTCTCGCAGATTTAATGCCGTTATATATTTAGAAGAAAATATGCAAGAGGATAGAGAGATTAAGGAATATATTTCTAAAAACTCTTTCATGCAATTATTAGAATCAGAAAGAATTAAGGAAAAAATCAGAAACTTCGAACATGATATGTGGAGTTGGTAAAAATTATATAATTTTTTAAAAAAAACGCTTATAGTAGTATAAGCGTTTTTTTTATACCTATATATCAATAGGACTAACTATTTACACTATTTTTGCATCTTAATTTTGTAATGACCTATGTTAAATATTCATAAAGCTTCGATTTTTTTTCAAGGTGAACCTCTTTTTAGCGATATTACTTTTAGACTCGGTAATGGAGACAGAGTAGGACTAATCGGAAAAAATGGGGCGGGAAAATCTACATTATTAAAAGTTATTTCTGGGGAAATCGATACTCAGTCTGGTCAAATTGCCAAAGAAAAAGAAGTTAACATTGGATTTTTAAAACAAGATATTGACTTCGAATTTGGTAGAACTGTATTAGAAGAATCCTATTTAGCCTTCTCTGAAATAATATCTATTGAAAAACAACTTTCCTATATTAATACACAATTAGCAGAGAGAACTGATTATGAATCTACCCAATATAGCCAGTTGATCGTAGATCTAAATGACTTACAACACAAGTACGAGATTATAGGAGGATATAGTTATCAAGGAACTACAGAAAAAATTCTTCAAGGTCTGGGTTTTTTACGTTCTGATTTTACTAAGCTAACAGATACTTTTTCTGGGGGATGGAGAATGAGAATTGAACTTGCTAAGTTACTTTTGCAAAATAATGATATTCTTCTTTTAGATGAGCCTACTAATCATTTGGATATTGAAGCTATCATTTGGTTAGAGAACTTTTTAAAGAGCTATGCTGGAGCTATAGTTATCGTTTCTCACGATAAGATGTTCTTAGATAATGTTACCAATAGAACTATTGAAATCTCATTAGGTAAAATATATGATTACCCTAAACCATACACTCAGTATTTGGTCCTTAGAAATGAAATTAGAACGCAGCAATTAGCTTCTCAGAAAAATCAAGCTAAGCAAATAGCACAAACAGAAAAATTAATTGAAAAATTTAGAGCCAAAGCTTCTAAAGCTACTATGGCTCAATCCTTAATCAAAAAGCTAGAAAAAGTAGATCGTATTGAGGTAGATAAGGACGATAATAGTGTAATGAAATTAAATTTCCCTGTTTCTGTCACACCAGGAAAGGTTGTAATTGAAGCTTTAAATGTATCAAAAAATTATGATGAATTAAGTGTTTTGAAAAATATAAGCTTATCTGTTGATAGAGGTAGTAAAATTGCTTTTGTAGGTCAAAATGGTCAAGGAAAATCTACTCTTGCAAAAATTATTGTTGGAGATATTAAATCTGAAGGAGTTGTTAAGTTGGGTCATAATGTACAGATTGGATATTTTGCTCAAAACCAAGCTGAGTATCTTGATGGTTCAAAAACTGTATTGGAGACAATGATTGATTCTGCTAATGAGAAAAATAGAAGTAAAGTTAGAGATATTCTAGGCTCATTTTTATTCAAAGGAGATGACGCAGATAAGTTTGTGCGAGTTTTATCTGGTGGGGAAAGAAATAGATTAGCACTAGCTAAACTCCTCTTACAGCCACTTAATGTGCTTATAATGGATGAGCCTACTAATCACCTTGATATAAAATCCAAAAATGTTTTAAAAGTAGCTTTAAGCAAATTTGAAGGCACTTTATTATTAGTTTCACACGATAGAGATTTTCTGCAAGGTTTAGTTGATAAAGTGTATGAGTTTAAAGATAAAAAGCTAAATGAATACCTAGGTGATATTGATTATTATTTAGAGGAAAAAAAGCTTGAAAACATGAGAGATGTTGAGTTAAAAACTAAAATTAAAGTTGAAAAGCCCGTAGATAACAAATTGTCTTATAATAATCAAAAGAAGTTAAAGTCATTAAATAATAAATTATCTAAAGTTGAATCAAGTATTGGAGTGTTTGAAAGAGAAATTAAAGATTTAGATAGTAAATTAGAGGCAGATTATGATAAGTATGCTAATGAAAAGAATTTTTTCGATATTTATCACTCAAAAAAAAATAATCTAAATAACTTAATGAAAGATTGGGAGTTAATCCAAAATGATCTAGAAAAATTGAGTTAATAATATTATAGATGTTTAAGCTTTTATTCTTGTATAATTTAAAAAGCGTTGTATATTTGTAAACTATATCGCGGGATAGAGCAGTGGTAGCTCGTCGGGCTCATAACCCGAAGGTCATAGGTTCGAGTCCTATTCCCGCTAC
>CASIAX010000027.1:0-11956 GCA_949372955.1 uncultured Flavobacteriaceae bacterium
GAGATTATATATAAGATCACGTCCTTAGGAAGTACTCCATTTTTAAGTTTTCCATTGACGCTAACCCGTAAGCTCTTAGGTTTTGACAGCAGTAAGCACTGGCTTGCAAATACTTGGGCAACTTGACTGGTTCCAATCCCAAAAGCAATAGTTCCAAAAGCTCCGTGTGTAGAGGTGTGACTGTCGCCACATACCATTGTCATTCCCGGCTGAGTAATCCCTAATTCTGGAGCCATTACGTGTACAATGCCATTGTATTTGTGACCTAATTCATAAAGAGTAATATTGTTTTTGTTACAGTTTTTAGAGAGTTGTGCAAGTTGTTTTCTAGATAACTCATCCTTAACCGGTAAATGTTGGTCTAAAGTAGGTGTGTTGTGATCAGCTGTTGCTAAAATTTGCTGCGGTCTAAAAACTGGAATCTGTCGTTCTTCGAGTTCATTAAAAGCTTGAGGGCTAGTGACCTCATGAATTAAGTGCTTGTCAATGTAGAGCACTTGGGGCCCGTCCTGAATTGTGTCAACGACATGGGTGTCCCAAACTTTATCAAATAGAGTTTTTTTCATAAATGCGTATTCGATTTAGTTATAAATCTTAGTGGTTTTTATAATTTCATGAATATCGGAATCAATTACTTCTTTTTTAGTGTCTGCAAAATTTAAGAATTCTGCATAGACAACATCTAATTCAAGTTTAGTAAGTTCGTAGCCAACATTTTTAGCTCTGTATGCTAAGGCTGCACGGCCACTTCTGGCAGTAAGTAAAATAGCCGACTCTGTGACGCCAACATCTTTCGGATCTATAATCTCGTAGGTTTCACGATTTTTAATCACGCCATCTTGGTGAATTCCAGAACTGTGAGCAAATGCATTAGCACCAACAATAGCTTTGTTAGGTTGCGTGTAAATTCCCATGCTTTCAGAAACCAATTGACTTATTCCGTATAACATTTGTGTGTTTATATTGGTGTCTAGGTTTAGGTAAGGATGTTGTTTCATAATCATCACTACTTCTTCCAAAGCGGTATTTCCGGCGCGCTCCCCAATACCATTAATAGTACATTCTATTTGGCGGGCGCCGTTAATGATTCCTTCAATAGAATTAGCCGTTGCAAGTCCTAAGTCATTGTGACAATGGCAAGAAATAATCGCTTTATCAATTCCCTTTACGTTTTCTTTTAAGTATTTAATTTTAGCTCCATATTCATGGGGTAAGCAATAGCCAGTTGTGTCTGGTATATTTAACACAGTTGCTCCAGCTTTTATCACTGCTTCACAAACACGCGCCAAATATTCGTTGTCGGTTCGTCCAGCGTCTTCAGCATAAAACTCTACATCTTCAACAAAGGACTTTGCGTAAGATACCGCTCGTACAGCACGCTCAATAATAGCGTCTTTATTTGATTTGAATTTATGAATTATATGGGAGTCTGAAGTCCCAATTCCTGTGTGGATTCTAGGTCTTTTAGCATGTTTGAGAGCATCAGCGGCAACTTTGATGTCGTTTTCTACTGAACGCGTGAGGCCGCAAACAGTCGCATTTTTTACAATTTTAGAAATTTCTTCTACAGATTTAAAATCGCCTGGACTTGAAACGGGAAATCCAGCCTCAATTACATCAACGCCTAACAAATCCAATTGTTTTGCAATAATTATTTTTTGAGGCGTATTTAGCTTACATCCAGGGACTTGCTCGCCGTCACGAAGCGTTGTGTCAAAAATTTGAATTTGTGTGTTAGACATTTATTGGAATAAATTTTTCTATTGTTGTACGAATTTATATTTTGGTTCTATTAAATGAGTTGGTTATCATATTTGCATTACGACGCATAACAATGCCATATTTCAATTAAGGTTCTAATATACAACATAATATGTCAATATATATACTATGACTAAAGAGCAAAAAGATAATTTATTTGTGCTTATAAAGTCATTGTCCAAATCTGAAAAACGACAATTTAAACTCTACGTTGGCCGTTTGGGTGTTAATGAGGATTCTAAATTTTTATTGCTGTTCAATATTTTGCAAAAATTAAAGGCGTATGATGAAACAGCGATATTAAAAAACGGTTTTGTAAAAAAGCAACAACTATCCAATTTAAAAGCGCATTTGTATAAACAGATTTTAATTAGCCTACGATTAAACCCTTCTCACCAAAATATTAGGATTCAAATTCGCGAGCAACTAGACTTTGCTACGATTTTATACCATAAAGGGCTTTATACTCAAAGTTTAAAAATATTAGATAAAGCCAAGTCATTAGCCATTTCAAATGAAGAAAAAAATATTGCCAATGAGATCATCGAGTTAGAGAAAGTAATTGAATCTCAATATATTACAAGAAGTATTAGCACTACGGGCAGATGAGTTAACAATTCAAGCTAAAGAGTTAAGTCGTCAAAACCTATTAGCTAGTAAGCTGTCTAATTTAGCCCTTCAGTTATACGGGTTATTTTTAAAAACTGGCTATGTGAAAGCAGGCTTCTGAGCATGAGAAAGTGACTAAGTATTTTAAAGATAGGCTGCCTGATTATAAAATATCTGAATTAGGCTTCAGGGAGAAATTATGGCTTTACAAATCTTATTTATGGTATAGTTTCTTGACACAAGATTTTTTAGCATGTTATAAGTATTCAAAAAAATGGGTAGATTTATTCCATGAGTATCCTGCAATGATCCGACTTAATCCCGTCTTTTTTCTTAATGGTAACCAGAACTTATTAGAAGCTTTATTTTTCATAAAACGACATGACAAGTTTTTAGATACATTAAACAATCTAATTAGAGTTACAAATCAAGATTGGTTTCCTAAAGACGATAACGTAGAGAGCCTTACCTTTCTGTATATTAGTTCAAATAAGTTCAATGCCCATTTTATGGAAGGTACCTTTAAACAAGGGCTTCCACTAATCCCAGATACACTAGAAGGGCTTCGAAAGCATAAAAGCCGCATTGACGAACACCACGTTATGGTTTTTTATTATAAATTCGCAAGTTTGTATTTTGGCATCGGCGATTATCATAAGTGTATTGATTTCTTAGAGAAAATAATTAGTAATAAATCTCTACAAATGCGTGAAGACCTTTTGTGTTTCTCTAGGATTTTAAATTTAGTAGCGCATTATGAAGCTGGGCTGGATTATAACCTTGATTCACTCATTAAAAGCACGTATAAGTTTTTGATAAAAATGGAAGATCTTCATATGGTTCAAAAAGAAATGATTAAGTTTCTGAAGCGCTTAGGCGATATTTATCCTCAAGACATAAGAGCAGCGTTTAAGGAGCTTCATACCAAGCTTAAAGTGTTCGAAAACGATCCTTATGAAAAAAGAGCTTTCTTGTATTTAGATGTGTTGTCTTGGCTTGAGAGTAATATAGAAAATAAATCGGTAGAATCTATAATTCGCCGAAAATATTTATCTTTAAGTGAAATAAATTAAAATTTACCGAAAAATATTTGGTTTATATCTTTTAATTATTGAATATTTGCACTCACAAAGTTCAATAACTTACTGAAATGTTATCAAGAAAGGCGGAGGGATAGACCCATTGAAGCCTTAGCAACCCTTTATCTTGTTAAAGAAGGTGCTAAATTCTACTTGATTTTCGATTTAATAATTGGAAGTTAGATAGATAACAAACCATATTTACAATTTAGTAAATATGATTTCTTTATAACATTTTTCTAATAAGTACACTTTTCAAAAAGTGCATTTGACTTTTGGTTTAATTAGTATTAACTCAAAAAAATAGAAAAATGAGTACACAAAAATTTGCAACCCAAGCGTTGCATGCAGGACACAACGTGTCAGAAAACGGAGGTACACGAGCCGTGCCAATTTATCAATCAACAGCTTATGTGTTTGACAGCTCAGACCATGCAGCTAATTTATTTGCCTTAGCTGAGCCAGGAAACATTTACACCCGTATAAATAATCCTACAAATGATGTTTTAGAGCAGCGCCTAGCAGCTTTAGAAGGCGGTATTGCGGCTGTTGTAACTGCCTCAGGCACTGCTGCAATTGCGACAAGCTTACTAACGTTGTTAAAGGCGGGCGATCACATTGTAGCTTCAAGTAGTTTGTATGGAGGAACTTATAACTTATTAAGCGTAACCCTTCCAAGACATGGAATCACAACCACTTTTGTAGATCCATCAAACCCTGAAAACTTTCAAAAAGCAGCCCAAGAAAATACCCGAACATTTTTTATTGAATCTCTTGGAAACCCAAAACTAGATGTTTTGGATATCGAAGCAATCTCTAAACAAGCCAAGGCCTATAAGGTGCCGTTAATTGTGGATAATACAGTCGCCACTCCTTATTTGTTAAATCCTATTGCGCACGGCGCTAACATTGTTATTCAGTCACTTACTAAGTACATCAATGGAAATGGAACTGCTCTTGGCGGTGCTATTATTGATGCGGGTACTTTTGATTGGGGTAGTGGTAAATTTCCTGAATTTACAGAGCCTTCCGCAGGATACCACGGGTTAATTTATAACGAAGTCATAGGAGCAGCTTCATTTATTGCTAAAGTTAGAATAGAAGGTCTTAGAGATTATGGAGCTGCATTAAGTCCATTTAATGCGTTTCAAATCATTCAAGGTTTAGAAACCTTAGAAGTTAGAATCCAGAAACACAGTGCAAATGCCCTAGATTTGGCGCAGTGGTTACAAATCCAAGACGATGTGGAGTGGGTAAATTACCCAGGCTTGGAATCTAGTCCTTATAAAGTACTTGCAGATAAGTATTTGCCTAAAGGACAGAGTGGAATTGTGACATTTGGTGTTAAGGGCGGCTTTGAAGCAGCAAAAAAAATTGCCGATACTACTAAGCTATTTTCGTTGCTTGCTAATATTGGAGATACTAAGTCGTTGATCATCCACCCTGCAAGTACAACACACCAACAATTAAGTGATGCGTCGCAAGAAGCAACTGGAGTTACTAAAGATTTAATTCGTTTATCAGTTGGGATAGAAAATATTGAAGACTTAAAGTCAGACCTAGAAGAAGCTTTTAAAGCGGTTCGTAAATTAACATTACAAGCAAATTAAGAGTGGAAGATCTTCAGTATATTAATATACATAATTATATTACTAAAAAGGGTAAGACTTATTCTGTAAACTTATCTTACCAGCTTTTTGGCAAACCTCTTCATGAGGCACCCGTGGTAATGATTAATCATGCTTTAACGGGCAATTCTAATGTTGCAGGTGCAGACGGTTGGTGGAGTTCAATTGTAGGACACGGGAAATTGATTGACACTACTTTCTACACGGTATTAGCGTTTAATATCCCAGGTAATGGACAAGATCAAAATCCATCGAATCTTATTGATAACTATAAGGATTTTACAGCAGGGGATATTGCACAAATTTTTGCTATAGCTTTAAATAAGTTAAAAATAACACAGCTTTTTGCTGTAATAGGAGGGTCTGTTGGGGGCGGTTTGGCCTGGGAACTAGCAGCTTTGAAGCCCAAACTGATTGAGCACCTTATTCCGATTGCTGCCGATTGGAAATCTACAGATTGGTTGTTAGCTAATTGCCACATCCAAGACCGAATTCTTAACAACTCTTCTGAACCTCTGGCAGATGCACGAATGCACGCTATGTCACTTTACCGAACCCCAGAGTCTTTAAAAAGTAAATTTGACAGATCGATTCAAGCTGGTGAGGCTATTTTTGCTGTAGAAAGCTGGTTAAATTTCCATGGAAAAGCACTGAATGACCGATTTCAACTTGCAGCGTACAAAATGATGAATCAAGTCCTACGAACTTTAGATATAACGCAAGGAAAAAAAGATTTTGTGGAGGTGGCTTCAAAAATTAAATCTGACATACATATTGTTACTATTAATTCTGACTTATTTTTCAAACCAGATGAAAACTGGGAAACCTATGTAGGATTAAAAACACATAAAGAGAATGTCAAAATTTCAGAAATCCAATCGATTCATGGTCATGATGCATTTTTAATTGAGTTTAACCAACTGGAAGAAATTCTAGAAGGAGTATTTAGAAGCTAATTAAATATACACAGATAAGCTATTAATAAAAATAAAAAAGCCTGTGAAATTAATTTCACAGGCTTTTTTTAATGTGGTTAAATACTACTTATTCTTTAATGATTTTTAATGTTTTACTTTTGTTATTGGACCTTATTCGCATTAAATAAATCCCTGGATTTAAAGAGCTAAGATCTAATCTATTGTTGTTCATTAAACTAGAACTAGACTTCAATACAGATTGCCCTAGTTGATTAAATACCTCAACTGTGTCAAACCCTGAAGTGGTATTAATAGTTACCACATCCTTAACAGGGTTTGGTGAAACATTAAACGTATTAAGAGATATTTCTTCAATTCCTAAAGGGTCGGCAGCTCCTGTTGTGAAAGAAAATATAGGGGAATCTGTACTGCCAGCAACATTTACACTTGTAACTTTCCAGTAGTAGGTGGTGTTTGCTTGCCAACCCGTATCAACCGCATCGCCATAGGAAATATTTCCCCCTCCATCAACGGAACCATCAAATCCTGTAAGGGTTCCTATCTCTAATTCATTGGTTGTGCCAATAGAGACATTATAAGATGTTGCAGCATCACCTGTTGTAGCTTCATCCCAAGAAAAATTAATCAATTTAGTGTCTGTAGTCGATAATGTGATTTCTACATCTGTTGCTTGGTCCGTAGGCGACATGTTAGTACACACATCTGGAGCACTACCTTCAGGCTGTTGAATAGTTATATCGTCGATTGCCCACCAGTATTCCCATGTTCCTACATATCTGAATCTAATTTGAACTTCGGAATTACCTCCTAAACTAGAGATATCAATTGTTGTATTTCCTGACACGTCTGTATCGTAAGTGATTATATTTTCCCACGATGCTCCGTTATTGATAGACGAATCAATATAGGCTACAGACGACTGGTACAAACGATACCATTGATTCAATGAAAGAACTATATTTGAATAGCTAGATAAATCAAAAATAGGTGAGACTAAAGAGGTGTCTTGGCTTCCGCCACTTCCGTACCCATCGCTATCCACAACTGCATAGTTATTTGTGCAATTTCCCAGTGCAGGGTCGACAATCCCTGTGTTGCCTCCATAAGCTGGAGTTTCAGTTGTGGGATTGTTTACAACCCATTCCCCAACAGTTGCATCTGCAGAGTTAACCGTCCATCCGTTAACAAATCCTTCGGATATTGTTGCAGTTTCAAAATCTTCACTTAAGATTATTTGAGCGTTTGTAATAAAAGTTGTCATTAATATGACTAAAAAAGTAATTTTTTTCATGTGAATGCGTTTAAATTTATATTATAAAGATAATCAAAATAGAAGGATTAAAAAAAAAACAATTATTAACTATCAATTTTTTTGTGATTTGTCTAATTAACTGCCAAGTTTAATTAGTTTTAATAATTTTAGGCATAAATTTTAATTAATTTAACGCAACCCTTAGAAACAATATGTTTTATATGATTAATTTTGTATTGTAAATAAATCATTTTTTTTGAAGCTTATAGAAAACATAAAACAGCCCATTGCTTTTGAAATGGAACTTTTCGAAAAGAAATTTCGATTATCCATGTCCAGTAGAGTGGCGCTTTTAAATAGAATCACGCACTATATAGTCAACCGTAAGGGCAAGCAAATGCGTCCGATGTTTGTATTTCTAACAGCTAAAATGATATCCAACGGAGAAGTTAGCGAGAGGACATATCGAGGAGCCTCGGTATTAGAATTGATTCACACTGCTACTTTGGTGCATGATGATGTTGTAGATGAGAGTGATCGTAGACGCGGTTTTTTTTCTATTAACGCGCTTTGGAAAAACAAAATTGCTGTATTAGTGGGGGATTTTTTACTTTCAAAAGGCCTTTTGCTTTGTATTGACAATAATGATTTTGATCTATTAAAAATCATTTCTGTAGCTGTGCGTGAAATGAGTGAAGGGGAGTTATTGCAAATCGAAAAAGCCCGGAATTTAGATATTACTGAGGAAATTTACTATGAAATTATAAGACAAAAAACAGCGACACTAATAGCTGCTTGCTGTAGTCTGGGTGCTGCTTCTGTTAAGCCACTTTCTAAAGATGTTGAAACCATGCGGAAATTTGGAGAGCTGATAGGCATGTCTTTTCAAATTAAAGACGATTTATTCGATTATGGAAACGAACAAATAGGCAAGCCAACTGGAATTGACATAAAAGAGCAAAAAATGACGCTTCCGTTAATTTATGTGATAAATCAATGTTCTAAAAAAGAAAAGAGGTGGCTGATTAACTCGGTCAAAAATCACAATAAAAACTCTAAACGTGTAAATGAAGTAATCAATTTTGTTAAACAGAATGGAGGTTTAGACTATGCTGTTTCTAAGATGAAATCATTTCAGCAGGAAGCCTTAGAGTTATTGGAACCTTTTCCAGAATCGATCTATAAAAAATCATTAATTTTAATGGTCAATTATGTAATCGAGCGAAATAAGTAACTAAAAACACTTACTTTTATAGTACATTTACAGCATCCATTTAATTCTTTACATTGATATCAAAAGCAACAATAGATCAAGTATTTGACACTGCTCGCGTAGAGGAAGTGATTGGGGATTTTGTGCAACTCAAAAAATCTGGAAGTAACTTTAAAGGTTTAAGTCCTTTTAGCGAAGAACGTACCCCTAGTTTTATGGTGTCCCCTGTAAAACAAATTTGGAAAGATTTCTCAACTGGAAAAGGAGGGACTTCCGTTTCATTTTTAATGGAACATGAGCACTTTACATATCCTGAGGCTATTAAATACTTAGCTCGAAAATATAATATTGAGATAGAAGAAACTGTTCAGTCGGATTCTGATAAAGAAGCCGCTGGCGAACGTGAAAGCATGTATCTTGTGAGTGAATTTGCGCGAACCTACTATCAGAATACATTGCAAAAAACAGATCAAGGTAAAGCAATTGGCCTCAGCTACTTTAAGGAGCGTGGTTTTACGGATGAAACGATTCAAGAGTTTCAATTGGGTTTTTCCACAGATGCATGGAGTGGATTCACAGATACAGCCTTAAAAAAAGGTTATAAACTAAAATACCTGGAAAGTACTGGTCTCTCAATTGTGAAGGGTGAAAAGCAATTTGACCGTTTTAAAGGGCGTGTTCTTTTTCCAATACATAGTATGTCTGGGCGAGTGTTGGGGTTTGGTGGTAGAATTTTAGCTAAAAATGAAAAGGCCGCTAAGTACCTAAACTCTCCTGAAAGCGATATCTATCACAAAAGTAAAGTTTTGTACGGGATCTACTATGCAAAACAAATGATTGCTAAAGAAGATAATTGTTATTTAGTCGAGGGCTATACCGACGTGATTCAATTTCATCAAAAAGGGATTAAAAATGTTGTGTCCTCATCAGGAACAGCTTTAACTCCAGATCAAATCCGGTTAATTAACCGTTTGACTAAAAATATTACAGTCCTATTTGATGGTGATCCTGCCGGAATTAGAGCTTCCTTGCGTGGTATCGATTTGATTTTAGAGCAGGGGATGAATGTCAAGATCTGTACATTTCCAGAAGGGGAAGATCCAGATAGTTTTGCCAAGCAAAACACCCTTGAAGAGCTGAAAGATTATTTGAAGTCTAATGCGAAGGATTTTATTGCTTATAAAGCATCCTTACTTATGGAGGAAGCTCAAAATGATCCGGTAGCAAAAGCCAATTTAATTAGAGACATGGTGACCAGTATTTCTAAGGTCTCAGATAATATTCAGAAAGAAATTTATGTACGTGAATGTTCACGTATTATGGATATAAGCGAAGATGTGTTGTTTAGTACTTTGGCGCAAATGGGTAAAAAAGCACAGAGTGATGCCAATAAAACCTACAATAAAAAGCAAAAAGCATTTGAGGTTGTTAAGTCTGTAGCGCCCCCTAAAAAAGTAGATATTCAATATGAGCTAGAGCAAAAAATTATTGAAATCCTATTACTTTATGGTAGTAGAAAAGAATCGTTTGAGGATCTCATCCTTAAAGAAAATGATAAGGAAGAGTTGGTGCTAGAGCCTGTCATTCATAAGGTTAAGGTGTTTGAAAAAATATTCTTGGATTTGCAGGAAGATGAAATGCAGTTCACTAATGAAAATTTTAAAATACTGTATTACACAATTATTGATAGTTTAAATCAAACTGATGATTTTGTAATTGAGTCTTTTGTAAATCGGTTGGATCCGACCTTAGCTTCCGACGTCACCAACATCCTAATGAACGAGGAGCGTTACAGCCTTCATAACTGGGAGAAAAATAATATTTTCCCTAAACAAAAAGAGGTGAGCATCGCTCAACTAGTGAGTGAAACAATCTTAACACTACGCTGTTATTTAATCGATCGAAAAGTCAATGAAATTAAAAAAGACACTCAAGACACTGTTGACCATCGAGGACTTCTTGAAGATGTTTTGAACTATTCGAATTTAAAAATGCTGCTCTCCAGAAAATTAAATAGAGTCCTTTAATAATTATTTCTTCTGACGTCCGTGGTCTATCAATTCGACTAGGTTAGAGACATTCAGTTTTTTCATCAAGCGCAATTTGTATGTGCTCACTGTTTTTTCATTTATGTCTAATTGGTAGGCAATTTCATTATTTCTTTTTCCAGACGAAATAAGCTTTAAAACTTCAACTTCACGTGTTGAAAGCTTTTTATATAGATTCATAGTGCCTTGACTATTTTTCTCAAAAGTAAGTGTTTGAGCAAGCTCTTTGCTAACATGAATACCTCCTTTATATACTTTTAAGATAGCTCTTTTTATAGTCGCTGTAGTCACAGATTTTGACAAATATCCTGAGGCTCCAGCTTTTATAGCACTAATGGCGTAAATATCTTCTGGGTGTGTGCTAAAAACAATTACTGCTACATCCCTAAACTCCTTTTTAATGGACCGCAGTACGGTAATTCCATTAATGTCTGTTAAGTCAATAGACATTAAAACGATATCAGTATTTGACTTTTTGAGATACTCTAAAAGTTGTTTTGCTGTGCTGGCGGTATTTATAATTTTAATGTCTGTTGAGTTCTCAAACAGCATACGGATTCCATAGCTTACTATTGGTTGATGATCTGCAACTAGAACTCTAATCATTGATTTTTAGTATTTTAATTTTTCAGGAATTTCACAGACAGGAATTGGAGTCATCTTGTGCTTGTTTGCTGAATTTAACTGTTTGTAAATATCAAACACCATACGTTCCCTACCTTCATAGTCGTTTATAGACTTCCCGTCTTCAATGGTCTTCATGGCCCATTCTAGCTCAGGATATGAGGCTCCAATTTGATCTTCGTCACTTCTAGAGTCGCCAAACAGTCCATCGCTAGGTGCAGCGTTCAAAATGCTTGATGGAATTTTTAAAGCACTTCCTAAATCGTATACTTCTGATTTTAAAAGGTCAGCAATTGGACTGAGGTCTACGCCCCCGTCTCCGTATTTTGTGTAAAACCCAATTCCAAAATCTTCTACTTTATTTCCAGTTCCAGCCACTAGCCTTCCCAATAGTCCCGCGTAATAGTAAAGTGTGGTCATTCGCAGTCGGGCTCTAGAATTTGCCAAGGCCATGTCTACGGTTTTTTGTGGGTGCTTTAAGTCAATCTCGTCTTTGAAACTATCAAAAATAGGAGTTAAGTTTATTCGAGTTGATTGTACGTTTTGGAATTTTCCCTCAAGTTGGTTTATGTGCTCTTGAGCTCTAGAGACATGACTTTCAGATTGGTGAATAGGCATCTCTAAACACATTACTTTTAATCCGGTCATCGCACAGAGTGTAGAAGTGACTGCGGAGTCTACTCCACCAGAAACTCCAATTACAAAGCCATTTACTTTCGCATTTTTAGCATATGTTTGTAAGCCACTCGACGATGAAAGTTTATTACTTGATTTGTTTTCATGATTTGGATTTTTAATGCTTAC
>CASIAX010000028.1:0-16001 GCA_949372955.1 uncultured Flavobacteriaceae bacterium
GGCACATCCATTATACACAATTACTCATCCTGAAAGAGTTAGCGATATGGTTAATTCAATGTTGAAAATCTTTGACCATCAAGGTAAATTACCAATATGGCACCTAAGAGGAAACGAAACAAATACTATGCCTGGATACAGCGGTATTCCAGTTGTAATTGACGCTTCCTTAAAAGGATTTGAGGGAATTGACCTGGAGGAAGTTTTTCGTGCTGTTAAAGAAAGTGCTACCGGAGATTTTGAGCCAGGCGTAAAAAAATTAATGGAAAAAGGATACATCCCCGGAGATTATATGGTGGAATCCGTAGCTAGTTCAATGGAATATGCTATTGCAGATTGGGCAATTGCACAACTTGCAAAAAAATTAAATAAACAAGAGGATTATGAGTACTTTTTAAATAGATCCAAAGCTTACAAGGAATATTTTGACCCTGAAACAAGATTCATGAGAGGTAAACTTTCTGACGGAAGCTGGAGAACTCCATTTGACCCAGTTTCTGCACAGCATCGTGTAAATGATTATTGTGAAGGAAATGCGTGGCAATACTTATGGCTTGTACCTCAAGACCCTGAAGGGCTTATAGAATTACTTGGTGGAGACGAAAAATATACAGAAAAATTGGACGAACTATTTAGTATGTCTTCAGAGTTAGGAGAAGAGGCTTCTATGGATATAACAGGATTAATTGGTCAATATGCACATGGAAATGAGCCGAGTCATCATACAACATATATGTATGCTTACTCAGGTGAGCCATATAAAATTGCTGATAAAGTAAGGTATATAAATAATGAACTCTACACTGACAAGCCAGATGGTTTATCCGGAAATGAAGATTGTGGGCAAATGTCTGCATGGCATATCTTTTCTTCATTAGGTTTTTACCCAGTTAATCCTTCTAATGGAGCTTATGTGTTTGGTTCTCCTTTATTTGATGCAGCTTCTATTGTCTTGCCAGAGGATAAAAAGTTTACAATTATAGCAAAAGAAAATAGTGATGACAATATTTATATACAGTCTGTACAACTAAATGGAAAGGACTACAAATTCTCTTACATAACCCACAAAGATATTATGCAAGGAGGAGAGTTAATATTTAATATGGGACCTAATCCAAATTTAAATTTTGGAAAAGAAAAAAAATATAGACCACAATCAATTGTATACTAATAACAAATAATAACAAAACATGCAAAACAAAAACTTTTTGTTAACCATTTTGGTTATTACTTTCTGTAATTTTTTTGTGTTTTCGCAAGATGATTTCACACAGTACGTTAATCCACTTATAGGTTCTGATTCCGCTCCTGAGTTATCTAACGGAAATACTTACCCAGCAATAGCACTTCCATGGGGGATGAACTTTTGGACCCCTCAAACAGGACAGATGGGGGATGGCTGGATTTATACTGATAAAAATTCTGGTTTAGTAGGAATACGTCAAACCCACCAACCAAGTCCTTGGATAAATGATTATGGTGCTTTTTCCATTATGCCAATTTCAGGAGAGCTAAGAGTGTTGGAAAACGATCGAAAATCTCAGTTTAATAATATTAAAGTATTACCACATTACTACAAAGTTGAATTAATAGACTCTAAAACAATTCTAGAGTTATCCCCAACTAAAAGATCTGCACATTTTAAATTTGAGTTTTCAAAAAATTCTAAGTCTCACGTAATAATTGATGCATTTTTTAAAAACTCAACAGTAAAGGTAATACCTGAGGAAAACAAAATTATTGGGGTATCAAAGAATAATTCAGGAGGTGTACCAGATAATTTTTCAAATTATTTTATTATAGAATTTAATACACCTTTTGATGATTTTGGAACATGGAATGGTAAAGGAGAAACATATTCTATTGATGAGCTTTCAGGGGATCATGTAGGTAGCTATGTTAGTTTTTTAAATAATGAGAATAACATTGTTGAAGCTAGAATATCTTCCTCTTTTATAAGTCATGATCAAGCTAAAATCAATTTAGATAGAGAAATTCCAAATCTGCAATCTTTTGAAAAAACAAAAGAACTAGCAAAGGAATCTTGGAATAATGAATTATCGAGAATAAAAATTAAGCCTGCTATTGAAGACAATTTCAATGATAAAAAGGAGTATTTCAAAGCTCATGAAATAGCAAAATCAAATGTTATAAAGTTTTACTCTAGTTTTTATAGAACACTTCTATTCCCAAGAGAGTTCCATGAATATAACGCAGAAGGAGAGCAAGTTCACTATAGCCCATATAATGGAAAAATAGAAAAGGGCCCATTATATACGGATAATGGTTTTTGGGATACTTTTAGAGCTGTTTTCCCATTTTATACGCTTATGTATCCAGAAAAACTTGGAGAAATATTACAAGGTATTATGGTTAATCCATATAAAGAAAGTGGTTGGTTACCCGAATGGTCTAGCCCAGGTCATCGAGATTGCATGATTGGATCTAATTCTGCATCCATTATAGCAGAAGCTTACTTGAAAGGGATTAATAATTTTGATATAGAAACTGCCTACAAGGGAATAATAAATAGTTCTAATAATGAAGGACCTTTAAGTTCTGTTGGGAGAAAAGGTGTTAAAGAATATAATTCATTGGGTTATATTCCATTTGACACATCTGTTAATGAAAGTGTTGCTAGGACTTTAGAGTATTCCTACAATGATTATTGTATTTGGAGATTAGCGGAAAAATTAGAAAGACCTGAAGAAGAAATTACTCGTTTTAAAAATAGATCTTTTAATTATAAAAACGTGTTTGACTCCTCTACAAACTTCATGAGAGGAAAGTCTTCTAATGGAAATTTTGAATCTCCTTTTAGGCCAGATAAATGGGGTGGGGTTTTCACAGAAGGAAGCGCATGGCATTATACTTGGTCTGTTTTGCATGACCCTCAAGGCTTAATCAATTTAATGGGAGGTAGAGAGAATTACGTTAGAAAAATGGATCAAATATTTACATCTGATCCTAGCTCAGATTATAGTTATTATGGATTTAAAATTCATGAAATATTGGAAATGGAGATAGGAGGAATGGGTCAGTATGCACACGGAAATCAACCAGCCCAACACGCAATATATCTTTATAATTATGCTCAAGAGCCTTGGAAAACACAAGAAAAGGTTAGGTATGTAATGGACAACTTGTACGGTTCAGGTGCTGACGGCTATTGCGGAGATGAGGATAATGGGCAAACATCAGCATGGTTTGTATTTTCATCACTCGGATTTTATCCAGTAGCACCTGTTACTGGCCAATATGTTATAGGAAGTCCACTTTTTGAAGAAGTTACTATAGAATTAAGTAACGGTAAAGAATTAAAAATTAATGCCAAAAATAATAGTGCCAAAAACATCTTTATTAACGACTTTAAACTTAATGAATTAGAGTCTAATAAGAATTGGCTAGACCATGCTGATTTGAGAAAGGGAGGGGTTATAGACTTTGAGATGTCAAGTACTCCTAATTTTAACTGGGGATCAGATAAAAGCTCTGTGCCATATTCTATGTCTGAAAATGAATAAATTTTATTACTTTTATCCCATAATTAGAGCAAAATAAAATGGAAAGTAAAGATGCTAATGGGAATCTTCTGAGTGATGGAGATACTATTGTTTTAATAAAAGATTTAAAAGTAAAGGGAACTTCAATTACCATTAAAAGAGGTACTTCAATTAAAAATATTCGATTAACTAACAATCCTGGCGAAATAGACTGTAAATTTAAAAAAATTAAAGGTCTTGTCTTAAAAACAGAATTCACAAAAAAAAATTAATATGATGAACCGTTCACCTATGAGATATAGAAGTGGAAATCCAGCACTAAATAAGTCTTCTTTTGATTCATTTTCACGCACCTCCAGAGGGGCTGAAATAAACGAGGTAATGACTATTAAGGGCACTGTAGATAAAACAGCAATTGGATTGTTCTTGTTAATTTTATCTGGTTATTACAGCTTTGGTCCTGACATGACTTATCTTATTCCGATAGGAGTATTTGGAGGATTAATTGTAGCTATCATTACGATTTTTAAAAAAGAATGGTCTCCTATCACTGTCCCTATATATGCTATTTTAGAAGGTCTTGCTATGGGTTCAATTTCTTATATGTTTAATCAAGCTTATGAAGGAATTGTAATGCAAGCAATTGGCTTAACTTTAGGGATATTAGCATCGTTACTTCTCGCTTACAGATCAGGAATGATAAAAGCTACTGAGAACTTTAAACTTGGTATTGCAGCAGCAACTGGAGGAATATTTTTAGTTTACATGGCAAACTTTATAATGAGCTTTTTTGGCGCTTCAATATCTGTTTTGGACCCTACAAACAGCTCCCTTATGAGTATAGGGATTAGTTTATTTATTGTTGTTATAGCTTCTCTAAATTTAGTACTTGATTTTGATTTTATTGAAGAGGGAGCAGAGAAAGGAGCTCCTAAATACATGGAGTGGTATGGTGCTTTTGGGCTCTTGGTAACATTGATATGGCTATATTTAGAAATACTTAAACTACTATCAAAATTACGCAATAGATAATATTAAATTTTCGAAATTATATTAGGAATCTCAAGTAAATCTAGTGTGACAGCAAGACCAAATACCTCTCTTAGTTGAATTTTTTTTATTGCATTATCATCATACCTACATTGCATAATTAAGCTTGTAGATAGGTAATCATTAATTTTCATAAAGGCAGAGACTGTATAATCAACATCGATATTTTCAGCATTTTGAAGATAATCTGAGTATAAGCTTAAACTTTGCTCAAGAATTACATTCTCTATTAACTCAAACTTGTAGAATCCACTTAGAGATGCGCCTAATTCAAATCTAGAAGTATTGCCCTTAGAAATACCAAAATACTCTGCGCCATCGATAAGATTTGATGTAAATTTTCTATTGGCTATAATTAACCTGCCAGTTACAGGAGCCATATTTATCCAAAAATCTTTTGATTTTTTCCAGTAAACACCTACCCCTAATTGTATATAAGCAGGAGAAAAGAATCTAGTTGTTTCCTCTCTTTGCTCTAATCCGACCGAGTTAGTTGAATATTTATACCCTCTAGCGAATTGCGTTTTAAAGTTCAAAAAACTAGAATAACTTAACTCTTTTGTAAATTTTTTACCAACTAGAGAATTAATTTCTATTCTATCATCTGTCTTTTTTGCAAATTCACTATCACTATTTTTATTCATTCCAAAGGCTCCTATCATTTTTGTATCCCAGGCCCAACCATTTTTGAAATAGTTTAAATTATAATCAACTGCTACAGCCCCAGCAATACTATTCTCTCCTCCAGATGTCCAATTACTAAATGCGGATTGATTTACAAGAAAAGTTAGTTTACCAGACTTATCCCAGCCTTCTTGTTTAAGAGAATCTACAACAACGGTTTGAGATAACAAATTAAACGTAGCCAGAACATTTAATAACAGAAATAATATTTTAGTCACTTCTTTTTTTTTAGTGTTACAGATATAATAATTTTATGTAAATTTAATAATATAATAATCTTATGCCCATGAATAAAGTAATATTTTTTATCCTTACAGCATGTTTAGTTGCCTGTAGCAACCCAACTAAAAACATAATTACAGAGGATCAGGCAATTTCAGTTTTAAAAGGGTTTTTTACAGCGATGGATATTGATAAGCTTGGAAGTGATTTGGTGTATGATTACACCACCACAGATTTTGTTATTTATGAGATGGGAGAGAAATACGATTTACCCTCATTTTTAAATGTTATAAAAACAAATTTCAAAAAAGGATATATATCAACGGATTGGAGTTTATATGACTTTAAAGTCAGTATAGACAACAATACGGCTCACATAAGTTATTTTAATAAGGGTAAGTTTATTTTTATTGATAACGGGGTAAAGAAAGAGGAAAATATAGTTTGGATGGAAAGTGTTTACTTAAAATATGAAGACAAAGAGCTAAAGTTGAGTTTTTTACAATCGGATGATATTTCTAGAGAGGTTAAAGAAGCCGACAGCAAGTAGTTTATCTATAAATATTAAAAATAGAATGAAGCATTTATTCAAGTTTTCTTTTTTATTCGTATTTCTGTTTTATAATTGTAGTAATCAAACTAATAATACTGTAGAGATATCTGAGAACTGGGAATTTAAGAATAATGTAGATTCTCTTTGGTTTGAAGCATCTGTTCCTGGAGATGTTCACACGGATTTGCTAAATAATGAACTAATTAAAGATCCCTTTTATAGACTTAACGAGCATGACGTTCAATGGATAGACAAGACAGATTGGGAGTATAAGACCGAATTTGAACTTTCAAAAAACGATATTAATAGCGATTTTATCGGATTAGAATTACAAGGTATTGACACCTACTCTTCTATTTATTTAAATGATTCCTTAATTGCTACTACAGACAATATGTTTGTTGGAAAAACTGCAGATATTAAAAAATACTCTAAAGTTGGCAAGAATAAACTTTACGTTAAGCTGTTTTCTCCTATCAATAAAGGAGTTATACTTCATGATAGCCTAGGGTATGACATTTCTTCTTTTAATGCAAACGATTTAGCAGAAATAGGGAAGGTTGAAGGGAATAAGAGAGTCAGTGTTTTTACAAGGAAAGCTCCCTATCATTATGGCTGGGATTGGGGACCTAGATTAGTAACCAGTGGTATTTGGCAGCCCATTAATTTAAAAACTTGGAATTATTTTAATATTCAAGACTTGTATATAAGGCAAAAGAGTCTAAATGAAAACGCAAATTTAGTTGCTGAAATTGAATTAGAATCTTCTTTAGAGATTGATGAAATGATTTCTGAAATCTATGTAAATAATAAAAAAATATCTACAGATTTTGTCTATGTAAATCAAGGCACTAACAAGATTGAAATACCATTTACAATAAAAGATTATGAATTGTGGTGGCCCAATGGCATGGGAAACCAAACTATGTATGAGATTAAAGTAAAACTTAAATCAAAGAATAACTATACTACAAGTTCAAAGAGAATTGGGCTTAGAGAAATAAATTTAGTCACCTCAGCAGATAGTATTGGCAATAACTTTTACTTTGAAGTAAATAAAAAACCTGTTTTTATGAAAGGGGTAAATTATATTCCACAAGATATTTTTTTGAACAGAGTTTCTGATGATAAATACGAAGAATTATTACAGGCTGCTGTAGACGCTAATATGAATATGATAAGAGTCTGGGGTGGTGGTATTTATGAAAAAGAAATATTTTATAATTTGTGTGATGAAAAAGGCTTACTTGTCTGGCAAGACTTTATGTTTGCTTGCGCAATGTATCCTGGAGATGATGATTTTTTAAAGTCTGTTGAACAAGAAGCAGAGTATAATGTAAAAAGACTTAGAGGCCACCCATCAATTGCATTATGGTGTGGTAATAACGAAGTTAGATCTGCATGGAAAAATTGGGGCTGGGAAAAAGATGTGATTGAAAATCAATCTCCTGAAATTGCTAGTAAGATAAGTAAAGCCTATGACGATATTTTTCATAAAATATTACCCAAAGTCGTTAAAAAGTTTGATAACAGCACAGCATATTGGCCATCTTCACCAGGGAGTAATTCTTTTGGTGGAACAGAATCTTACACTAGTGGAGACGCGCACTATTGGGGAGTCTGGTGGGGAAAAGAAGATTTTGAATCGTACAATAAAAAAGTTCCTAGATTCATGTCTGAATATGGCTTTCAGTCTTTTCCAGAGTTTTCAAGTGTTGATAAATACACAAATGAAACTGATTATAATATATATTCTGAAGTAATGAAATCCCACCAAAGATCTAGTATTGGAAATAGTACAATTGAAGACTATATGTTTAGAGATTACAACAAACCAAATAGTTTTGCTGGATATTTATATGTAAGTCAAATTTTACAAGCTTATGGTGTTTCTATTGGAATGGAGTCCCATAGAAGAAATAAAGGGTACTCTATGGGGAGTTTATACTGGCAATTAAATGATTGTTGGCCAGTTGCATCTTGGTCAAGTATTGATTATTACGGCAAATGGAAAGCTCTTCACTACTCTACAAAAAAAGCATTTCAGCCGATTTTGATTAGTTTTTATAAGACTGAAAACCAACTTGAATTGCACGTAATCTCCGATCTTTATGAGGCTCAAGAAGTATCTTTAAATCTCACAATCTTAAGTCTTGACGGAGAAATACTGTTTCAGAAAAACAAAGATTACATTCTTGATCCAGATTCAACTATAAAAGTAGAGAGTCTTGATGTAGATTGGTTAAACAATAATTTTGATATTAATAATAGTTTGGTGTCTGCCTCTTTATTTAAGAACGAAAAAGAAATCTCTAGTAATATATACTACATGTCAAGCTTCAAGGACTTGAAATTAAAGAACCCAATTATAGAATATGAAATTACAGAACTTCATGATGTTTTTGAAATAAATTTAAAATCTAAAAATCTAGTAAAGAATATTTTTGTAGACATAGATTCAAAGAATAATTTTTCTGACAATTACTTTGACATGTTGCCTGGGAAGAAATATGTAATATCAATAAAAAAAGAGACAAACCTTACACTTATCGATATTAAAAAGAGAATTAAACTTCTTAGTTTGTATGATACTTATTAACTATTAGAGAGGGTTTTTATAAAATCTATAGGTCTTTCCCATTTTATTTTTTCTGCATTATCAATACCTAGTAGGTTCATTTTATTTTCTATTAACGCCACTAATTTTCCTAGTTGAAAATCTTGCATTAATTTATTTTCTGCACTTTTAATTTGATCTCTTAGTGGATTATTTTGATCAAATATTACATTTTTTCCATCTTTATTACCTATAAGTATTTGTCTTGCGTTATTTGAAATCTCTAAATTATTTATATAGTTTATATAAATTCTATTTGCCATTGTATAGTTACATCCAATTAAATTTTTAATTTTCTTTTGGTATATGTTCCATATATTTTTATGGTTCTTAATTTTTGTTGAAACACTCTGGTTGAAAATTTCATATACATTGTTGTAAGGAGCTAATATTTCTGAGCTTTTTTCAAAATGAGTGAAATGTAGAGACATTTTAAGTACCCTTATTAGCCTGAATGTATTCTCATTAAATTTTATGTATTTGTTAATCCCTTTAGAGTTATATGTCACGTATTTTTCATTTGTTAAATTAGAGCTCTCTAAATAATTGTATCTAACCATCTCTATTGGCTTCATTCCTTTAAAGATTATCATTGTTATAAAAAATGCGATTGCTTGGATATCATAAATGCTTTCTGATTTAAATATTCCCTCTTCGATTTTAGAAATAGCTATTTCTTTCCTCTCTACTTTTTTAGACTCTTCCTTTTCAATTAAATTTTTTGAGAATATGTTTTTATTTATAATTAAATTTTTTGAATGTGCTTTATTAACAATGACTTTCAGTTTTTTTAAATATGAGTTTATTGAAGATATTTTTAATCCGTTAAAAAGAGTATTGGTTTTAAATAGTAGTAAGTTCTCAGTACTTAAATCTCTTAGATATATAGTTCTTTCGATTTTAAGATGTTTTTTGTAAACTCCAACTGTATTTAAATAATCGTTTTTAGTAAATATTGAAATATGCTTAAAGTTTTCTCTTATAAACTCTTTTATTGACTTTATTTCAACTCCTTTTCTTAAGTAATTTTCGCATTCTGATAATTTCCATACGCCTATTTTGAAATTATTTATTGTAAGTAGTCTTTGTTTTTTAATCTTTTCTAGTAGTATGTTTTTAGAAATATAATTTGAATCCCCTTGTCCTATTTTGTTTAACGTAAAGTTTAATCTGTTTACGTATAGATCAGATTTTATTTTTTTTCTATAATTAGTGTCCATTAAATCAAAATAAACATTAGACAACATTTTTTTGTCTTGATAGCTAGATATTTTTAATTTTATATTCATTTAATACACTAATTAATTTAAATTTAAATATTTATATATATTATTATCAAGATCAATATATAAATAAAGTTTTAATAAACATTAATAAAAGTAAAGTGATTTAATACTAAAAAATAACGCACAGTTAAAATTGTGCCTTATAATTAAGTTTTATAGACTACAATTCATATCACTTCCACAACATTGTGGTGATTTTATTTTTCCTTCGCACTTAGGACAGCTTGAAACCTGTACTTTATCTCCGCTATCTAAGGAGATGTGTCCATTTATTAATGGCTCATTGCATTTAGCACAACTAGCGTTACCCGCCATTCCACATCCTTTTATTATTGAAATTTTGGATTTATTTAAAAATTTAAAAGAATTTGATCGAAGTAAATATATTTTATCCACCTAAATCTTACCAACCCACTATTAAACTCTAAATCAAAGAGTACCAACATGTATTATGAAGTGGTTATAATGTTGTGTTAGAAGGATCGAACCTAGAGATTTAAACCAATGAGCAGTTTAAAATTATTTCACAGTTTAAAACTCCAGAAATTGGGCAATTAGCTTTAGCGTCTGCTGCTAGTTCAATAAATTTTTCTTCACTAATACCTGGTACTTTCGCTTTTAGATTCAATTGAATTGAGAGTATTTTTCCATCTGCAAAACTTAGAACAGCCTCAGTGTTAAGCTCTTCAGGGTTAAAATTAGCTTCATTTAAAACAAAGCTTAACTTCATGTTAAAACAACCAGCGTGAGCAGCAGCTATTAGCTCTTCTGGATTAGTACCAAGTTTCCCCTTATCATTTTCAAACCTAGTTTTAAAACTATAAGGCATTTCTTTAAACGCCCCACTTTGTGCTGTCAAAACTCCTGTCCCATCATTGCCATCACCTTTCCAAACTGCAATTACTTTTCTTTTCATATGTAAATTTTCAAAATTAATTTTATTTTTAATTTTTTCTTTTTAATCTATTGTAATCTATGAAATAATTTATTCTAATCGACAATTGATGACCTATATTATTTCTAAATAAATTATCTAAGCTTTCTGCATAGGATATCATTGAATTGTCATCATTATTAAATATTTGATTTCTATATTGAAAAGTTGCTGCACTTCCAGGAGCGAATCTCCAATTATAGGATAAATCTAGGTTCCATATGTTAAAATTAGTGTTGGGATTGTCTTCTAGTGGATAATCATTAACAAGTACTCCCATGCCATTTTCCTGTAATGAATAATAACTTTTATAGTCTACTGTACTCCAGTAATTTCTGATTTCAAGTGCAAACCCTTTATATGAGTCTAAATTATAATTCATCTCAAACATTGCCTGATTCACTTTTACATCTCTTAGGCCTATGATCACCTCTTGGTCTTCACTTCCTGCATATCCTAAATCATCTTTTTCAAAAGTAATTCCTAATCCAGTACTTAAGTTTAACCTATCTGAAATTTTGTAATCCACTCCAACGTTAGAACTAATTTTATGGTTTCGTTCATCATAAAACTCATCCATATTTTTTTGTACATCTATTTCGGAACTAAATACTAAATTTTTAGTATTATTTGTGTCAAAATCGTATCTAAACCCTACTAATTCTGGCTTTAAAACAAACAACCCTTCTACTCTAGGTTCAAAATAATCTTTGTTTAAAGTAGTGTACTCAATTTCAAATCTATGTTTATAAAGTTTTTTAGTCTCAAAAAACACTTCTAACTCATAATTGTTATTTCTCTTAACACTAGGTCTATACCTTCTTCCATGCCTTAACCCTAGTTTTATTTTTAGTTGATTAAAATAATTAATAGGGTTAAAGATTTCATAAGATATGTTAGCAAACAAACTTTGGTTATTATACCATCTTGAAATACCCAAATCGTCTTGATTATAGGAGTCATCTGTTGTCCATACTCCAGTCATCCATCTAAAATTACCTTTTGTCTTATTTATTTTAAATGAAGTTTTATACCCGTCATCCTTTGTCCCATTTTCTAATATCTCACTTCTTAAAACAGAACCTTCGAATCTGTAGTTGTTTTGCTTAGTCTTCAAATCTAATAACAGGGCAGATACATTTGCATTTCTATACTCTTTTGCTCTTTTAACATTTGTATTTAGAAATGTAATGGAGGAATTATTTTTTATTTGTTGATCTAAGACTAGAACATTGTAGTTTGTTAGGGGCTCTAGTATAACCTCTCTAGTACTTTGATTTAACGTGTCTTGCAAAGTTGCTACTGATTTTTTGGTTATCGCATTGAAAAATCCAATTCCCAGCTTATTATCTGTTCTTCCAGAAATCTTAATTGCATTGATTAAATCTATTGAGTTATCCGAAGCTGATACTTTTTCGTTTTCTTGTACAAAATCTTCACCACTGCTACTTAAATCACCACCAATACGTCTACTGTAGAAAATTCCACCTCTGTTAAATAACTCTGTTCCTTCTGTGAAAAAAGCTCTCTTTTCATCAAATTGTTGTTCAAAGGGACTTAAATTTAATTCAACTTCATCAAATTTAACTTGTCCAAAATCTGGTATTAATGTTGCGTCGATTGTAAATGCTTCGTTTATACCATATTTAATATCCATACCAGCAGAAATCCCTGTACCAGTATTCCCCTCATATATTTCTGAATTAAATTGACTATAAGGATAGAAGAATAATCTAGTTGGTGGATCTATATTTTGTATCCCTTCTAAAACCCCCATGTATTCACTCATTCTACCTACAGACCTATCTATGTAGTTCCAAACATAACTCTCATTTAAGTTAAAAACTCTTCTAAAGAAATTTAATCCCCAAGACTGAACATCTTTTTTAGGAAACCTTAAAGCACTATACGGAATTTTGAATTCTGCATTCCAACCAAATTTGTCAAATGAAATTTTTGCATCAAAGACTACATCGTAATCTCCGTCATTGTCATCAAAATCTCCGACGGTTTTCATATCCGCTATAGTTCCTGCGCTGGTGATTACAAAGCTTACATAATTGAGGCCGTCATCGTATGGGCTGATCATTACTCCAATTAAATCAGTTTTGTTCATATAAAACTCGTCTCGTTGACTAATTTCTTTGGCTATATTTTTAGGATCAGGATCTGCCATCTTAACACCAAAATAGACCGCATCATCATCGTAAATTACTTTTACTAAAGTAGTATGTGTATCTCTTGCTGGTCCAGTATTAGAGGGTCTCCACTGATAAAAATCAGTATTACTTTCAGCATTATCCCAAACCTTGTCATCTAAAATTCCGTCAATTATAGGTGCTTCAGAAATTCGTTTTGCAATAGCATTTTTTCTGTCTTGCGAAAACAAGGAAAAATTAACCAATAGTAAAAGAATAAATTTATATGAATAAATATTTTTCATTTATAATTATAATAATAAACAAATATCACTAATTAATTCGCTGATATTTAAAATTTTTTGTTAAAAATTTAACTAAATTGAGTTATAATTATTAAAAAAAACATATTATGAAAAACCTTATTTACTTTACTTTTTTATCCTTTGCTTTTTATTCTTGTAATCCAAATGCAGAAGCGATGAAAACTTTTGAAAAAAACTCTAAAACTATTGATGCACTTTTTGCTGGTTTTGCAAACGAATCCGTTGATTACTCTCACTTTTCAGATGACGTAGTTTTCAAAGGAACCCTTGTTGGTTCTGTAGACTCACTACGTTTAGATGACATCAAATTATCACATAAAGAATTTTTTGCCAATTATGATGCTAAGTATGTAACTCCTTTAAATCATTTAACAGGGGTTAATGCTGACACGGGTGTGACTGATGGATCTGTTAGATTGTACTATGACCAGGAAGTAACTCTTAGCGCTACGGATTCAACAGAAGCAAAGTCTGTTGTTGTATCTATTTATGAATCATTTGATTTTAACGAAGAGGGAAAAGTCAACTATGTGCAATGGTATTGTGACTGGACTGGCTCTTTAGCTTCATTAGAAGAGTAGTCATAAAAAATTAATTAAATAAAAAGTCCAAACATTTTGTTTGGACTTTTTTTATTTGTGTTAATACTGCAGCCTTATTTAGGATTATATACTTTCACTCCTTTTTTATAAACTTCAACTTTATCTAAAGTCATTTTTTTAGTTTTAAATTTAGAATATAAATCCATCTGATCGTTATAGTGCTTTGAATTTGGGTTATCACTAGAACCATATGAGACAATAGTCTCTATTTCTACCTTTTCATCTTTAAATTTAACTAGTGAAATATACGATTCCCCGTGCGTAATCTTAATTTTTCCATCCTTATATTTAGTACCTTTCATTGCAGTTATTACATCTGGTAATCCAAATATTCCAATTTCTTTATCCCCTCTAACAAGTTTTTGAAAACTCCCTAATTCTACATTAGTTGAGTCAAAATATTTTAGTAAATACTTTTTAGTGCTTGTGATTAGCTCTATCATTTCAATTTCGTCAAATACTTTTTTATACTTTATATTTTTAAATTTATTTATTAGTAGATAATATAAAACGGCATAATTAGCCGCTCCTACGGAGTTTGAGTTTGTTGCCATATCCCATTTTTGGATATTTAATATTACGTCCGATATTTCGGGGTATTTATCGGCATTTATTTCCCAGATTGAGTTAATATCTAAAAAATTATAATTTAATGGTCGAGGCAGTTTGTTATCGTATTTTATTTCTTTAAACTTTTCATAATTGATTGATTCGTTTGAGTTTATTAAATCTATAATCCTAGTACTTCTGTTATTATCATAGGTCTCATAATTCATTGTCTTAGAATAATCTTCTTGTTTTGGATTTTCAGACCACCCAGTAGATTTAAAGGGAGAGTGGTTTGCATTATATATAAACCCAGATTTTGGATTAATAACTTGAGGAAGATCCTTTATGTCGTAGTATTCTTCCCATAAGTTTTCACTTTTACTTCCATCAACAATTTTTGTCCAATCATTTTTTTCATTACGAATAGGAATTATTCCATTTGAAATATAAAAAATAGTATCTTTTTTATCAGCATAACCAATATTGTAGCCAGGTATTGACTTCATGTTTAAAATATCATAAAACTCATTAAAAGACGTAGCCTTATTCATTCTCCACCATTGTTCTAGCGCCTTAATGTTGTATAAGCTTGGTGTTCTAACCGAATAGTATCCAGATTTGTTTTTTAAAGTCGGGCCAAAAATACTCTTGTAATAAGTTTTATAAATACCAATATTAATTCCGAGTACTCTATATTTTAATTTTGCTTTGTGTTTTTCTAGTTTATGCTCTTTGTTGTCTACTAAATATATATTCTTTTTTGAGTCATGCATTTTTAACTTAAACAAATCTGCCTTATCTGGATAATTTACTGTGTGTGTCCATGCTAAATGTTTGTTAACTCCCGTTAATACACAAGGAGCTCCGGCAAATGTAGCCCCGAGGATATTTGTACCTTCTTCGCTGTTTAAATGAACTTCATACCAAGAGTTTGGACCATCTAGTGGTTGATGTGTATTTATAGCAAGATATGTTTCTCCATTTTTTGTCTTACTGTTATTAAAAGCAAAAGTATTAGAGCCTTGAATATCTTCATTTATTCCAAGGTTTGATAAGTCAATTGTATTATTTGAAATTATACTACTAACTAATTTATCGGCACCATTAGATATAAATAATTGTAGAAATGAGTAATTCAACATCTTTCTGGGAGTAACCGGAAATAGATCTTTAACTAGCACCTTTTCAGGATTTAATTCTGCATACCGATTAATACCCTGACTATATGCTTCCAGTATTTTTATAAAATCTACAGACAGAGTGTCAAATAACTCATTTACTGTTTTTTCAGACTCTATGAACTGAGATAAAAAATCAACTATTACTCCGTCATTACGTAGATAACTACTTAGTAATTGATTTCCAGCTAAATACGCTTTTTGAATAGTCATAAAATCATCTTCACTATGAACCCATGCTAGTCCATAAGCGGTATCTGCATCAGTTTTCCCGTATATATGAGGAACCCCATAAGAATCTCTAACTATCTCAATATCTAGAGGGTTTATTTGTCCATAAGACACAGTTATGCTACAAC
>CASIAX010000029.1:0-17755 GCA_949372955.1 uncultured Flavobacteriaceae bacterium
AATGAATTTATTCTATACCTAGATAACGATTTTAATTTTGAGCAAGATTATGCTTTTAATGAATTGTATCTGTATTTAGAAAAAGAATATTGTGAAGAATGTATTGAATATGTTGTCTCAATGATGATGGAACCTTATGATGATATAACGTCTCCGTTAATTAAAGAAATGAGTTCTGAAGAAGAAAAATATTTTAATATTCCAACTGAGCGAACGGTAGAAGACTTAAAGCTGATTTTAGAAAAAAAATATCCAGATATCTTAACTATAGATTTTACTAAAGATGAAAATAATTTAAATTTTTGGTTTATTTCAAAAAATAAAGAAGAGCCAAGACTAGCAAATAGATTTGATGAAGTGGGTGCTGAGTTAGAGCAACCTCTAGCAATTGCAAGAGACATTAAAAAACTTTATGAATTGTTATCGGTTACTAAAAATAGCTGGACCATTGCTAAATTTTTATCAACTAATAATGAATTAAGACACGTTGTTAGAAGAGCATTTATAGTAGAGAAATTTCCTTATTCTGAAATACAAGACAATACCATTGGCCAAAAAATAATGCCTATTGATATGCTGAGATTAAAGTTATCATTTTTTGGAGCATTAAAATTTGATCCACGTTCTGATAAATGGTTAAGAATATGTATGTTTCAAGGAGCACCCTTACCAGAGCAATTAAAAAACTATGATGAACATTGGGTTTATAATTAATCAACATGAGATCATTAAGTGAAATAGATACAGTTTCTAAAAGATCGAGCAAGGCTGCTGGATATTCATGGGGTATTGCAGAAGAGATTGGAAAAAATATAAGACTACTTGAGATTTTTAGCCTACCTGGAATTAAAAACTTAAATAGTTTTTTTAAGAAAAAAAAAGAATTAAGGTTAGAGAATATCAGCATCATAAAGCAAGACAATGAGGCTAATAAAAATGAATATTGTCCAATAATTGCAGGGGTAAATTTTTTAGATCAGATTAAAACTTTAGAAACTTTAAACGAGATAACGTTTAAAAAAGTCTCATATCCATTACTTTTCTTACCATTTGTAAGTAGGGCGGCAGAGGTGATTGGTAAAAGAATATTCTTAAAAATGGATGATAGGGAGTTTTTATTAAACTTTAATAATAATATTTATTCTAATTACACTAAAAACGAAATCATCGAATCTGCTGAAAATATTTACTTAAAAGTTTTAGAAAATAGAGACTCGTTTGAAGAAAAAGAATGGAATGAACTCTATAAGCTTTCAGAAGAAACTTTTGTTGAAGAAAATGAAAGCCTAAAACAAGGTGGAGCAGGGGCTGGCCTTACTGATAATGACTAAAGACTTTGATGATCAAACTAATAATGATGAAGAGGTTCTTCAATTAGATAATTTTTGTGAAGAGTGTAAAAAAGAAGACCCAAGTGTTTCTCAAAATTTAATTTTAACAGGATTTAAAACCTGTAATTCTTGTAAACTTTCAAAAACTATATTTCCGATTTAACTAATATTGCTAATGGGTAGAGCATTCATTTTGCTCATTACAAACGATATTGAAAGAAAAGCAATTATTAAAAAAGCTAAAAAGACTATTCCAAATGATTTAAAATTAGACTTTAGATTTAAAACTTGTTTTGTTGAAATGATTAATCCTGCAAATATCCAAAACTGAGTTAGAAATATTATTGGGATCATTAAATCTGGTGTTACAGCAAAAAATCTTAAAAGCCCTGGTGCATGAGCAAACCCTACAGCTGTTAATACTTTTTTAAATGAAACTTTAGTGTCTTTATCTGGAAATAATTTTACACCGATCACATAAATAAATAGTCCCCATACAAACCAAGTAAGAATGGCAGTTAAACCAGACATTGCAACAGCAGTTTTAATAACAGTATTTGCAGCAACAGCCCCAGCTAAGCCGTCTAGTATCATGATAAGTCCTGCAAAATATATTGCAGCTTCACCAAAGTTCTTATTATCTTTGTAAAGAGATTTATCTAATTTAATAGACCGAACAATTATATTTAAAAATTGACCAAACATTATTTATTTTTTTCTATTCTTCTGTGCTTTGTAAGAAACAAATAGTGGAAAGAGTATTAAAGCAATTACTATTATTATGCAAACTACGATTAGGAATGATTTTGTCATTATTAGTGGGGGAGAATTAATCTCCCCCAAATAATTAATTTAACCTTTAACGACTTCTCTTGTGTTTGCGTTATAAGATTCTGTAAATGGCATATCTACTACCACAGCATCAACAGGTGTTCCTGGAGTGTCAGAATATTTTGCAGGTAAGTGAACTTTGTATTTAGTTCCAGCTTTTCCTTTAGGGAAACCATTAGCATTTAATGTTCCATCAAATGGTACGTATCCCATTGCTATATTTTGACCTTTTTCAGGGTGATACCAAGGTGATGTGATAAATCCTACAGGATCTCCACCACTCTCATGTGACACTAACCAAAAGTCAGGAGCATATTCTTCAATTGGTTTTCCACCCATTTCAAGACCTACTAACTGAAGTTTGTAAGGTTTTTGACCAGCCTTAAGATCTGCACCCATTTTCTCTAATGCAGCTTTTCCAACATAGTCAGCTTTTTTATTCCACTCACCTTTACCTGATAGTGATACTTGGTAACCAAGGTTACACTGGAAAGGGTTGTGTTGATGATCCATATCTTGTCCCCAAGAAAGAATTCCAGCTTGAATTCTTCTGTGGTGAGCAGGAGCGATAACCATTAGGCTATGTTTTTTACCTGCAGCAAGAACAGCATTCCACATATCATCAGCGTATTTAGTTGCTTCTCTTAAGTAGATTTCATATCCAGCTTCACCTGAGAAACCAGATTGTGAAATAACACAACTTCTGCCGCCAACTTTTGCTTCAGCTAAACCATAGAAAGGCATGTTATCTAGATCCACTTGATCTCCAATAAGGTCTTTCATTAAAGCTTTTGATTTAGGTCCTTGAATTTGCACTGGGCAAACATCAATTTCCTCAATTGTACAATCAAATCTTCCATCAGCGTTAACACCTTGAAGATACATTCCAATATCAGAGTCTGATAGTGAGAACCAAAATTCATCTTTTGAAATTCTAAGAAGAATAGGATCATTTAAAACTCCACCATAAGCATTACATAAAATTACATATCTTGCTCTCATAGGTGAGATTTTAGTTGCATCTCTAGTTATAACGTAGTCAGTAAACTTTTCTGCATCAGGACCTTTAACTCTAATTTGTCTTTCAACAGCAACGTTCCACATTGTAACGTGATTTTTAATTGCTTCATACTCAACCATAGCTCCACCATCTTCAGGTTTTACATAACCTCTTGGGTGATAAATACGATTGTAAACAGTTGCTCTCCAACAACCAGCTTCCATTGATAGATGCCAGTATGGAGATTTTCTTACTCTTGTTGAAATTAACATTTCAACTTTTGTAGGTCCACTCTGTCTTAAGTTGTATGGTACTTCACGATCTGATTGATCAACTGAAGTCACATGATTTAGTTTAGTATAGTCAAATTCATTAGACATAACCGTTCTCCTTCAACCACTTGTTAGTTTCCTTCAAGCCGCCGAATGTATAAATGTGGAAGTTACCAGTAAACTCTTTCACTTTCCCAATTAATTCATTAGGGTCTTTAGGTTTCAATAAATCTAATGCCTTACTAAAATTAGACTTAAGAAAATTTATAGAATTTTTCGCCCCGACAATATTAGCAAATTTAATCAAGCTAGTTATTTTCATTGGCCCAGTAATTCCTACATGCACTGGTACTGACTGCTTAGAAATGAAATCTACGATAGGTTGACTCTCTAATAACCACTGGGTTACTATATAGTCGGCGTAAGGTTTTTTATCTATCATAGCCTTTTCTAATTCTTTATCAGAAATATCCTGACTTCCCTCTGGATGTCCTGCTATTCCTATTTTAATTCCATCAAAAAATCCTGTTTCTAAAATTTGAATTGAACTATCAAATTTTCCAACTGGCTCTCTACTTCCTCCAATAACTAAAGCTTGTTTAGCACCCACATCTTTACATCTTGAAATGTAATCTTTAAGTTGAGCATCATCGGTAATTGATCTTGCTGGAAAATGTGGAACTGGATTAAATCCTTTTTTAACTAACTCAGCTGACTGGTTAGCTGTCTCTTTATAGTCTCCTCCTGGGAGCATAGTTACATAAACATCCTTAACGGGAGGCAATGTATCAAGATCTGTTTGAGGTCCAACCTCAAGTGAAAAATTCATTTTTCCCGATGATTATCTTTTTTGTAAATGCTGTCAAAGAAATTCATCTTGTGGATAAAAATAATTGTTGCCAAAAATTGTGCTGGTGATAATTTTTTTTAATGTCTGAAAATCTTAAAAATCTTGAACTTTCAAAGATCTTGGATTTGGATAAAATTAGAGTGGTTGGGAACCCCATCGAGAAAGCTCATGGATTACCAAACGAGTGCTACACTAGCTCTGACTATCTAAGAATTGAAAGAGAGAGGATTTTCAAGGATAAATGGACAGTGATTGGCGTTGGAAGTTCTGTGCCAAATATAGGAGACGCTCAACCTTATAATTTACTGGGCATCCCTCTTATTATTCTAAGAGATAAAGAGAAAAAAATAAGAGTATTTCATAATGTCTGCAGCCATAGAGGCTTCAAGCTTTTAGATGAGCCTTGTGCTTTAAAAAATGTCTTAAGATGTCCATATCACTCCTGGTCCTACGATTTTGATGGAAAGTTGGTAGCGACACCTCATATAGGAGGTCTGAATATTCATGAAACAGAAAAATTCGATAAATCATCAAGTAATTTGAAAGAAGTTAGAACGAAAGTTTGGATGGACATAATATTTATCAATATAAATGGTAATGAATTAGAGTTTGACGAATATATCAAGCCACTTGAAGAAAGATGGTCAAAATTTATATCTAAGGAAGATCAAAAATTACTTAAACACTCAAAAGATCATGGATACTTTAGTCTTGATGTTAAGTGTAATTGGAAGTTTGCAATAGAAAATTACTGTGAAAGTTATCATTTGCCTTGGATTCATCCTGAATTAAATAAAGTTTCAAATATTAGTGACCATTACCATATTCAAGGTTTACCAAATAGATTTGCTGGTCAAGGTACAAATAAATATGACCAACCTGTTAAAGGAAATCAAAGTTTTAATAATTTTCCAAATTGGCCTAAGGACTTATCCAAAAAGGCTGAATATATTGCTTTATTTCCAAACGTAATGATTGGTCTTCATATAGATCATTTTTATGTTTTTTGGTTAGAACCTAAGTCTATTAGTGAGACTAAAGAACATTTAATGATGTATTATGTAGGTGATGACAGCGCAAATGGATCTGAGTTTACTGAGATGAGAAAAAAAAATGCAGAATTTTGGAAAGAAGTTATGTCAGAGGATATAAAAGCTATTGAAGGCATGCAGGAAGGTAGAAATTCACCAGCATATAACGGTGGAAATTTTTCACCAATAATGGATAACCCTACACATGAATTTCATAAATGGGTTGCAACAAACTTAATTTAAAATGAAAATAATATTAATTATGGGTCTTCCAGGATCTGGCAAAACAACTTTAGCGAATGAAATTGCCCCATCACTAAATGCTAAAAGACTTAATGCTGATGAAGTTAGAAAAGAAGCTAATGATTGGGATTTTTCAGAAGAAGGCAGAACAAGACAAGCAAGTAGAATGGCAGATTTTGCAAAAAAATTAAAAGATGATGGAAATTATGTTGTAGCAGACTTTGTTTGCCCAACGCCGGAAGCAAGAAGCTTGTTTCCTGCAGATTATATTGTTTGGGTAAATACAATAAAAGAGGGACGTTTTGACGATACTAACAAGATGTTTGTAAAGCCTGAAAAATTTGATTGTCAGGTTACAACTCAAGATGCTAAACATTGGGCACCAATAATACTAAAGGAGATAAAATAATGGCTTACGAATGGGATAATAAAAAACCAACAGCACAAATGCTTGGCAGATGGCAACCGTTTCATGATGGTCACTATGCTTTATTTCAAGAAATTGTTAAAAAAACGGGTCAAGTTTGCATTCAAATAAGAGATGTTCAAGGTGTTGATGATAATCCATTTGATTTTGACACAGTTAAAAAAAATATTGAAGAAAAATTAAACCCAGAATTTGAAGGAAGATTTAAAGTAATGATGGTTCCTAATATTACTAATATTTGTTACGGAAGAGGGGTTGGTTACAAAATAGAAGAAGTTGTTCTATCAGAAGAAATTCAACAAATCTCTGCAACAAAAATTAGAGCCAAAATGAGAGAAGATGGCAAACTTAAGTAATATTAAAGTTAAACTTTTAAATAAAGATATTGCCTCAATCATCATTAATGAGCCAAAAACATATAATGCTCTTTCATTTAAAAATTTAGAAGATTTAATTAAAGCCTTTAAAAAATTAGATGAAGACAAAAATATTAAGGTAATAATTATTGAAGGGTCTGGAAAAGGTTTTAGTGCGGGTCACAATTTAAAAGAAGTAAGTGGATTAAAGAAAAGAGAAAAATATCAAAAACTTTTCAATCTTTGCTCAAAGTTAATGCTTCAAATAGTTGAAGGAAAAAAGCCAGTTATTGCAAAAGTTCATGGAGCAGCATTTGCTGCGGGATGCCAATTAGTTGCGAGTTGTGATCTAGCTTACAGTTCTAATGATGCAATTTTTGCAACACCAGGTGTAAATATAGGCTTATTTTGTAGCACACCGATGGTTGCTGTTAGTAGAAAGGTTAATAGAAAAAGAATGATGCATATGCTGTTAACGGGAGATCCTATTAAAGCAAATTACGCAAAAGAAATTGGACTAATTAATAATCATTTTTCTAAATCAAAATTAAACAATGAAGTGTTAAAAGTTGCAAAAACTATTGCTTCAAAATCAAGTCTTACAATTAAAATTGGAAAGCAAACTTTTTATAATCAGTTAGAAATGCCATTAAGAAAAGCTTACGCCTACACAAGTAAAATGATGACTAAAAATATGATGGCAATGGATGCTAAAGAGGGGATTTCTGCGTTTTTAGAAAAAAGAAAACCTAAGTGGAAACATAAGTAGTGAACGATAAAATAAAAGAAATTCTTTCAAAGTATAAAACAATAGCGATGGTGGGTGTTAGTAAGGATGATAAAAAGCCATCAACGATAGTCATGAAGTACATGCAAAAGTATGGCTTTAAAGTTATTCCAGTTAATCCAAGTGCAAAAGGTCAAAAGATTTTAGGAGAAGAGGTTTTTGAAAAACTTGAAGATATTAAAACTCCCATTGATATCGTGGATGTGTTTAGACCATCTGCAGAAGCTAATAAGTATGCAGAAGAGAGTGTAAAAATTGGAGCTAAAGTTCTTTGGTTACAACTTGGAATTAAAAGCATTGATGCTAAAGAATTAGTAGAGAGTAATAATATTGAATATATTGAAAATAGATGCACGAAAATGGAATATCAAAAGCTTTTTTTAAATATAAATCCAGCTTTTCCAGTGTTACAAAGTTAAATGAATATAGTTAACTTTACTCCAATCTCAGCATTTCTAGGTGGCTCCTTAATTGGTTTAGCAGTAGTTATTTTTTTTGTATTTAATGGTCGACTAATTGGGATAAGTGGAATTGCCAGTAATTTTTTAACCTCTAAAGATAATAGATTTGATAATTTTCTATTTTTAATTGGATTAATTATTGGACCTATTGTTTATAAAATATTCAGTCAACAGGAAATCAATATTTCAATTTCAAACTCATTTTATTTATTAGCAGTTGCAGGTTTATTGGTTGGAGCTGGCACCAGAATAGGTGGTGGCTGTACTAGTGGTCACGGCATCAGTGGTATTGGAAGATTTTCTTTAAGATCAATTATTGCAACAGTAACATTTATGATTGTTGGAATTTTAACTGTTTTGGTAAAAAATTTAATATGAATAAAATTATATCTTTAATTTGTGGAATAATATTTGGAATAGGTCTTACCGTTTCACAAATGATAGATCCCGCTAAAGTCTTAGGTTTTTTAAATATTTTTGGAGAATGGGACCCATCATTAGCATTTGTTATGATTGGAGCTTTAATAATATCCTCACCATTTTTTCATTTATTTAAAAACAATAAGAAACCAATTTTTGCTGATAAATTTTCTTATTCAAATAACAAAGAAATAAATACAAAATTAATTGTAGGCTCATCACTTTTTGGTGCAGGCTGGGGCTTAGCAGGCTTATGTCCTGGACCAGCAATAGCATCACTAGCTTTATTAAATTTAAATTCTGTAAGTTTTGTAATCTTTATGTTTGTTGGGTTTTATTTGGTTAAATTGTCAGATTTAACAACCCAAGCACGATGATAAAAATCATCTATATTTTTTTGAATTAAACTCTTAGCTAAATTATTAGCTTCAATCTCCTCAAAGGGTCCAAATCTTTTTTCTACACTTTTAACGATGGTCTCAATTTTATTTGGATCTTTATGAATACCTGAAATTACGTAAAAATTTTTCATAGATTTTTAATTTTTCTAGTCTATACCCTCTAATTAATGAAAAAAATATTTCTTTTATATGGGCATTACAATGAAAAGTCTTTTAATGCTGCTATTAGAGACACATTTATTAAAACAGCAGAAGAAAATGGTAATACAGTTGATTGTGTAGATTTATATAAAGATAAATTCAATCCAGTTTTTGCAGGAGAGCAAGCTGGAGAAGACGTTCTAGATCACAGAAGACGAATTGAGAAATGTGATACTATTGTATTAATTGCTCCTATTTGGAACTTTAGAATGCCAGCTATTGTAGAAGGTTGGATAGATAAAGTTTTGTCACCCCCATGGGCTTATACATTTAGAAAATTAGTTGGAAATTACGGTTATCCAATTGGAAACTTAAAGGATAAAAAGGCTATAATCTTTTGTACCTATGGATCTCCAAGGTTAGCGGTTACAACATTTTTTTTAAATTTACCTATTAGAAGGTTAAAAAGAGGTGTGTTTCACATGTGTGGCATTTATAATATTGTATACAGAAGATATTTTGCAGTACCGTTTGTAACTGATGAAAAACGAAAAGAATTTCTTGAAGACGTTAAAAAGACAGCAAATAATATATAAAACTTTATTAATTTACTTTCTAAGTCTCACAATTTCACAAGCTGATTTAATAAAGCCTAGTAGTAATATTGAGCCATACCAGGTTGTGGAAATTCAGTTGAAAAGTTTACAAAAAAACAACTCTCCCACTATAGATAATGGAATTGAACAAACCTGGGAATTTGCTCATCCTAGTAATAGAAAAAGTACAGGACCTTTGGATAGGTTCAAGAACATGCTGAAGGGTAAGTCGTATAAAATACTATTAGATCATTTAGATCATGAAATTATTCAAGAAAACCTTACAAATTCAGTAGCTTTGTTTGAAGTTAGCGTTCTTGGAAAAGACAAATCCTACTACAAATTTAAATGGCAGGTTGAAAAATATAAAGTAGATGGTCCCTTCAAGGACTGCTGGTTGACCACAATGGTGTCTGCTCCAATGCCTTTGGGATCTTCAATTTAATTTAGAGGGTAAACGAATTTTGTTTCGTTCGTAATGAAAATTTAGTAGGAATCGTGTTAATGAAATCTAAAGCTAAAGTTGTTGTAGTTGGTGGTGGTGTAGTAGGAGTTAGTGCTCTTTATCACTTAGCAAAAAAAGGCTGGTCTGATGTTGTTTTAATTGAGAGAAAAGAATTAACATCTGGATCTACTTGGCATGCAGCAGGTCTACTTCCATTATTTAATATGAGCTATTCAGTTGGACAGCTTCATAAGTATGCAGTTGATCTTTATAAAAAATTAGAAGAAGAGACCGGACAAAATGTTGGTTTCAGTGTCGTATCAAATATTCGTTTAGCAAGCACCAAAGATAGAATGGATGAGTATCATCAATATGCAGGTGTTGCTCAAACAATTGGTGTAGATGTAAAATTTTTAACACCAGATCAAGTAAAAGAAATTTGGCCTTTGTGTCGTACAGAAGATTTACTTGGAGCAATCCAACACCCTGAAGATGGATACATTCAGCCAGCTGACTTAACACAAGCAATGGCAACAGGTGCTAGAAATTTAGGTGCAGAGATTTATAGAAACACAGCTGTAGTTGGAATGAAACAAACTAAAGATGGCTGGATTGTTGAAACAGATAAAGGTGCTATTGAATGTGAACATGTAATTTCTTGTTCTGGAAACTTTGCTAGACAAACTGGAAAAATGGTTGGATTAGATATTCCAGTAATACCTGTTGAACACCAATACATTGTAACTGAACCTCATCCAGATATTGTAAAAAGAAAAAAAGATGGCTTACCTGAAATGGGAGTTTTAAGAGACAGTGATAGCAGATGGTATATGAGAGAAGAAGCGGGTGGTTTAATATTAGGACCATATGAAGATGGTGCACCAGCTTGTTACGTTGATGGCCCATCAAAAGATTCAGAGTATGAATTATTTCAAGAAGATTTAGATAGACTAGCACCGCATATAGAAGGAGCTATTCACCGTGTACCAGCTTTTGGAGAAGTAGGAGTTAAGAAAGTTTATAATGGTGCAATTTGTTATACACCAGATGGAAACCCAATTGTTGGACCAGCATGGGGATTAAAAAATTTTTGGATTAATGAAGGACACAGTTTTGGAATAACTGCAGCAGGAGGAGCGGGTTGGCAACTTGCTGAATGGATAATCGATGGTGAGCCAACAATAGATATGCTTGGAGTTGAACCAAGAAGATTTGGTGACTATGCAACAAAATCTTATTTAAAAGAAAAAAATGAAGAAGCTTACAATCATGTATTTAAAGTTCACTACCCAGATGAAGAAAGAGGGGCTGCTAGAGAATTAAGAACATCACCTTGTTATGACAGAATGAAAGCATTAGGTGCAGTATTTGGTCAAAAATTTGGCTGGGAAAGACCTAACTTCTTTGCACTTGATGGCATGGAGCAAAAAGATGATTGGTCATTTAGAAGATCAAAATGGTTTAAAGCAATTGAACAAGAATGCAAAAATGTAAAAGAGAATGTTGGTCTTTTAGATATGACTGCATTTGCAAAATGTAGAATTAAAGGACCTGGTGCTGAAGAGTTTTTAGATTATTTAGTTGCAAATAAACTTCCTAAAAAAATTGGAAGAATTGGATTGTGTCATGCACTTAATACTAAAGGTGGAGTGCACTCTGAATTTACAATTATGAAAGAAGCTGAGGGAAGTTATTACTTAGTTTCTGCAGGAGCAAATCAAAGATTAGACCATGACTGGATTCAAAAGTGGATGCCAACTGATGGTACTGTTCAATTTGAAAACTTAACAAATAGTATGGGTGTACTTGTTGTATCTGGCCCTAAAGCTAGAGAGTTAATGACAAGAGTATCAAGAGATGATTTTTCAAGTGAAAACTTTAAATGGTTGAGTGCAAAAAATGTTGATGTTGGTAACGCACCAGTTAATGCTATGAGAGTAAACTTTGTAGGCGAACTAGGTTGGGAATTGCATCATCCAATTGAATATCAAAATCACATCTTTGATAGATTAATGGAAGCTGGAAAAGATTTAGGTCTTAAGCCTTATGGAATTAGAGCAATGAATAGTTTGAGACTTGAAAAATCTTATAAACTTGTTGGTACAGAATTATCGATTGAATACTCACCTTACGAATCTGGGTTAGATAGATTTATTCATCCGAACAAAGGAAACTTTATAGGACTAGAAGCTTTGAACAAATGGAGAGAAAAAGGATTTTCAAATCAATTGGTTACATTAGAAGTTCACAATATAGATGATGCAGACGTTTTAGGAAACAATCCAATTTACGATAATGGAAAAGTTATTGGACGTGCAACTGGAGGAGATTTTGGTTTTAGACTTGGAAAATCAATAGCATTAGGAATGGTCAAACCAGAGATTGCGACACCAGGGCAAAAATTGAAAATTGATATTCTTGGTAAAATGTATGATTGTACAATTTTAGAAGAAAGTCCATACGATCCTGAAAATAATTTATTAAGAGCATAATGAAAATATTAGTCGCTGTAAAAAGAGTTATTGATTACAATGTTCAAATCAGAGTTAAAGAAGATGGCACAGGAATTGTTACAGACAATGTTAAAATGTCAACCAACCCTCCTGATGATAATGCAATTGAAGAGGCTGTAAAAATTAAAGAAGCAGGTAAAGCAACAGAAATAGTTGCGGTTACTATTGGTGAAGAAAAAGCACAAGAAACAGTTAGAAAAGCATTAGCTGTTGGTGCTGATAGAGGAATTCATGTTAAAGTAGAGGGAGTAGTTGAACCGTTAGCTGTAGCTAAAATATTACAAAAAATTGTTGATAAAGAAAAACCAGATCTAGTATTTATGGGTAAACAAGCAATTGATGATGATTGCAATCAAACAGGACAAATGTTGAGTGCTTTATTGAACTGGCCTCAAGCAACTTTTGCATCAAAAATTGATATTAAAGACAATAAATTAGAAATTATTAGAGAGATCGATGAAGGCTTAGAAACTATTGAAGTTAATGTTCCAGCGGTAGTTACTTGTGATTTAAGATTAAATGAACCGCGTTATGCATCCCTACCAAATATCATGAAAGCTAAAAAGAAACCAATAGATCAAATGACAGCAGCAGATTTAGGTGTTGATGCAACACCAAGAGTTCAACAAATTAAAGTTGAAGAGCCGCCCAAAAGAAAAGCTGGAATTAAAGTATCAAGTGTAGCTGAACTTGTGCAAAAGCTTAAAAATGAGGCGAAAGTTATATAATGTCAATTTTATTAATTGCTGAACATAACAATAAAGAATTAAGACCATTTACTCTTAACGCTATTACAGCTGCATCACAAATTGATGGTGATGTTCATGCATTACTAATAGGAAATAATTGTTCTGATGTTGCAAAAGCTTTATCTGAAATACCCTTGGTTAAAAAAGTAATACAAGTTGAGGCTGCTCATTATGAAAATTTTTTACCAGAAAATTTTGCACCATTGGTTGTTAAAGTTTCTGAAAATTATTCACATGTAATTAGTTCAGCTAATACATTTGGTAAAAACTTAATGCCAAGAATAGCAGCTTTAATGGACACATCACAAGTTAGTGACATAATCAAAGTGGTATCTCCAGATACATTTATCAGACCTATTTATGCAGGAAATGCATTTGCAACTGTTAAAAGTACTGATGCAAAAAAATGTGTAACTATTAGACCAACTTCATTTGAACCTTGTGAAACTTCAGGTGGGTCAGCACCCATTGAAAAAATGGATTCAGTAGAAGAGTTTACGTTATCTAAATTTATTAAAAGAGAAGAAGTTAAATCAGACAGACCAGAGCTTGGAACTGCAAGAATTGTGATCTCAGGTGGAAGAGGTATGCAAAGTGGAGACAATTTTAAATTAATTACTGATATTGCAGACAAATTAAATGCTGCAATAGGAGCTTCACGTGCAGCTGTTGATGCAGGTTACATAAGTAACGAACATCAAGTTGGACAAACGGGTAAAGTTGTAGTGCCAGATCTATATATTGCTGTTGGGATTTCTGGAGCAATTCAACATTTAGCTGGTATGAAAGAAAGTAAAATTATTGTCGCAATAAACAAAGATGGAGAGGCACCTATTTTTAGTGTTGCTGATTACGGTTTAGAAGCTGATTTGTTTGAAGCCCTTCCTCAATTCCTAGAAGAATTGAATAAATTAAACACTATACAAAAATAACAAATAATATAAAAAATTACCATATGCCTAGAGAAGCAATGGAGTATGATGTAGTAATTGTTGGTGGTGGTCCATCAGGACTATCAACTGCTATTAAACTGAAACAATTAGATCCAGAATTAAATATTTGCTTACTTGAAAAAGCTTCTGAGATAGGAGCTCATATTTTAAGTGGTAATGTTTTTGAAACTAGAGCTTTAGACGAGCTATTACCAAACTGGAAAGAACTTAATTCACCTATAAAAACTAAGGTTTCTAAAGAAAAATTCTTATTTTTAGGAAAATCAAAATCATTAAGCTGGCCAACATGGCTGCTTCCATCAGTTCAACAAAATCATAATAATTACATAATCAGTTTAGCAAACCTATGTAGATGGCTAGCAGAACAAGCAGAAGCTTTAGGTGTTGAAATATTTCCAGGTTTTCCTGCAAGTGAAATTTTATACAATGAAGATGGATCTGTTAAAGGAGTTGCAACTCAAGACATGGGAGTTGATAAAAATGGAAATAAAAAAGATGGTTTTGAACCAGGTATAGAGCTTTTAGGAAAAGTTACTGTTTTTGCAGAAGGATGTAGAGGACATCTTGGAAAACAATTAATTGAAAAATATAATTTATCAGAAGGTAAAGATCCTCAACAATATGGAATTGGATTTAAAGAAATTTGGGAAATCAGTGAACAACAACATGAAGAGGGAATGGTAATGCATACTGCAGGTTGGCCACTAGATAACAATACTTATGGTGGCAGCTTTATGTATCATGCAGAAAACAAACAAGTTTTTTTAGGTTATGTAATTGGTCTTGATTATAAAAACCCACATCTCTCACCTTTTGATGAATTTCAAAGATTTAAAACTCACCCTGCAATTAAAAAGATAATTGAAGGTGGAAAACGTATTTCATATGGCGCACGTGCTTTAATTGAAGGTGGACTTCAAAGTTTACCAAAAATGTTTATGCCAGGTGCTTTGTTAATCGGTTGTGATGCAGGAACTTTAAATATGCCTAAGATCAAAGGATCACACACTGCAATGAAAAGTGGAATGATTGCTGCTGAAACTATAAATGAACATTTAAAAGAAAAACAAGATTTATCAATTTATGAAGATAAATTTAAAAAAAGTTGGGTTTATGAAGAACTACATACTGCTCGAAATGTTAAACCAAGTTTTAGCTGGGGTTTAATTCTTGGAATAATATTTACAGGAATTGATCAAATATTATTTAGAGGAAAATTACCTTTTACCTTAAGACACAAACATGCTGACCACGAAACATTAAAGCCAGCAAATGAAATGCCAAAAATTGATTACCCTAAACCAGATAATGTGATTACATTTGATAAAACAAGTTCTGTTTATTTAACAGGAACTAATCATACTGATAATCAACCTGTACACTTACAACTAAAAGATCCAAACTTACCGATAAATTATACTTTAGAAAAATTTGATGAACCTGCACAAAGATATTGTCCTGCAGGCGTTTATGAAGTTCAAAATGAAAATGGTGTAAATAAATTTGTTATCAATTCACAAAATTGCATTCATTGCAAAACTTGTGATATTAAAGAACCTTCTCAAAATATTACTTGGGTAACACCAGAGGGTAGTGGTGGACCTAAATATGGAAATATGTAATTAGAAAGATAAGATTAGTCCAACAACAAAAATTAAACAAACTATTAACGCTCCAAAAACTAAGTTTGTTTTTGTTTCTTTTTCTTTTTCTTTTCTAGCTCTGTTTAAAAGAATATTAATATCTACTCTTCCTGATGATGAAACTTCCTCACTATTATTTGGGGTCTCTAAAGGAGGAAGATCATTTACTTCTGTAGAAATTACTTTTTCTGAACTCATGATAATGAATACTAATTTTAAAAAATTGAAATAATCAGATTGTCCAAAATGGGTTGACTCTTGATATATCAATTGTCCAATATGGGTTTTTAAAATTATGAAAGCTATACCAAGTATATCATCTCAAATTGATGAAAAAATAATCTTCAAAGTAATTGATAAACACTTTAGTAGATTGGCACCATATTATTACAAATGGATAAACAGTTGGTTGATTGGGGCCTACGAAAATTTTGGAAATATAGATAAATATATAATCTTAATTTACATAATTAACCAAGATTTTATATTCTTTAGAAAAAATGGGTTAATAGTTGATTATGATACATTCTATAAGGATAAAACATTAGAAGTAGAAAAAATTAATATCAGTAAAATTTCAAAAGATCTTCAAATACCAAAAGAGAGTGTAAGAAGAAAAGTTGAAGAACTAGAAAAAGCAGAGATAATTAAAAGAAAAGGTAAACAAATTTTTGTAAATAGAACAGCATTTACCGTAGTTCAAGCAAATTTAACTTTAAAAAATATGAGTATTTTATTGTGTGAGTTTAATAAAATTCTTAAAGAAGAAAATATTGTTGAAGTAGCTTACCCAACTACAGAAATTTCAGATTCAATTAAAAAAAACTTTTCTTTTGTTTGGTATCAATTTTATAAGTTCTTATTCACATTTACTAACAGATGTAGAAAAGAAGTTGGAGACTTAGAAACTTTTTGTATTGGAGTTATAGTTTTACTTAACGCAGCTGAAAATAAAAATTTTAGAATAAAAGAATTTAATAGAAAAAAATATCAAATTTCAATTCAAGGGTCTGATGAAAGAGGAGTTAATGCAATGTCTATTTCTGATGTAACAGGAATTCCAAGAATAACAGTTATTAGAAAATTAAAATATTTGATAAAAAGAAATATCCTTCAAATTAATGAAAAGAAGTTAATTACTTTAAATATTTCAGGTGTTGCTTTAGAAGAAATTCAAGAATTACAAAATCAAAATATGAGATCTTTAAGTAATTTTATTTATAGAGCTTTTAATCAAATTAAAATTATAATCTAATTGTCTTATCTTGAAATAAACTAAGATAAATCAATAGCATTTTTCTTTAAAACTTCCATAGAAACAAGCTTTAAAGTTTTTTCATGTGTTCTTTTTAAATAAACAGGACAAGGTTTCCCAGCATCAGCAGCTCTTGCATACCAACTAGCACAAACACACCAACCATCTCCAGCTTTTAGATCCTGGAAATCCAAATTCAGGATGAGGGGTTATTAAATCGTTACCAGCTTCTTTACACCATTCTAAAAATTCTGTTGTAACTTTTGCACAAACTGTGTGAACGCCGTGATCATTTTCATCAGTACTACAACAGCCATCTCTATGCCATCCAGTTAAAGGATCGTTAGAACATTCTTCTAGATCTTCACCTAGAACATTTTTTTGTTTATCACTCATTTAAATTTTTGTTGGATTTGGTTGACCTTTGTAGACAACTTCAGGATCAAAAGATTTTTCTTTTTCTTCAAATTTCATTTCAATTTCTCTACCATTTTCAATTGGACCAAGTGGAATTGATCTATAAAAACATGATCGATAACCAACATGACAGCTTGAACCATCACCAATATCAACAGTTAACCAGACTGAGTCTTGATCATCATCAATTCTAATTTCAGTTACTTTTTGAGTAAAGCCACTAGTTTTGCCTTTGTGCCAAATTTGCTGTCTAGATCTACTAAAGTAATGAGCCTCTTTAGTCTCAATAGTTTTTTTAAAAGCTTCAACATTCATATACCCATGCATAAGAATATCTTTAGTTTTTGAGCACATAGTGATGACTGGAATTAACCCATCATTATCAAATTTTGGTGAAAGGAGTTTTCCCTCTTCAATTTCGACTATATTTTCTCTTTTTTTAAACATAATTAGGTAATTATGTAGCATATTGTACAATATATTAAATATTTTAAAAACAATGATTTACTGTATAAACTTGCCTTATGAAATTAGTAGAAGACACAGATAGCAAGATTTTAGATACCAAAAAAGTTTCTGACAAAGAAGCTGAAGAGGCTTTTAAAACTATTTTAACTTGGATGGGTGAAGATC
>CASIAX010000030.1:0-7550 GCA_949372955.1 uncultured Flavobacteriaceae bacterium
GTGAATATTATAGAAAATGATATTGAATTTTGAGCTAGCCAATTAATAAACTCAATGTCAATTGGGAGTGGGCTGTGTCGTATGTCGATTAGTACAAATGCCGATATCAATTGCTCTCTTTCCTTAAAGTAGTTAGTGATAAATTTTTGAAATATATTTTTTTGGGATCTTGACACTTTAGCATAGCCGTATCCTGGAAGATCTACTAAATTCCAATTATCATTTATTAAAAAATGATTAATTAGCTGTGTTTTACCTGGTCTTGAAGAGGTCTTTGCTAAGTTCTTTTGATTGGTTAGCATATTTATAAGGGAAGACTTTCCTACATTAGATCTACCTATAAAAGCGTATTCAGGTATATTAGTCTTTGGGCAATTGGATACGTTCTGATTACTCACAACAAATTTTGCTGATTTAATTTGCATTATATATTAGATTTATATAATCTTTCTATCAGAAAGCCAGTTGATTACAATTTTATTGAATTTATCAGGGTGTTCCATCATTGCAGCATGGCCACATTTCTTTAACCAAAAGAGGTTTGAATCTGGAAGTAATTTATGAAATTCATCAGCAACATCTGGAGGAGTAACTATGTCGTTTTCCCCCCATATTATACACACAGGTAAATCCATTTTAGTTAAATCTTTTGCCATGTTATGTCTTATAGCGCTTTTAGCTATAGCTAATGTTTTTATTAATTTACGTCTGTCATTGACAGTTTCAAAAACTTCATCAACTAATTCTTTAGTAGCTACTTTTGGATCATAAAAAACCTCTTCTACTTTAGCTTTCATCACATTATAATCTCCTCTTCTAGTGTATCCACTACCCATGGCACTTTCGTATAGTCCTGAGCTGCCAGTTAACACTAATGCTGCTGCTTTTTTTTCAAATAGTTTTGTGTAGTACAGGCCAACGTGTCCGCCAAGAGAATTTCCAAGTAGTATGAATTTATCCAAATTTTTAAATTTGATAAAGTCATTTAAATATTCAGCAAAAGCTTTTACGGAAGTGTTTAATAATGGAAGGTCATAAAGTGGTAATTCAGGAACTAGTACTTTGAAATTATTTTCACTGAAAAAAGTGATTAGTTTTTCAAAGTTGGTTAGTCCTCCCATAAGACCATGTAGGAAAATGATTGGTGTTCCGTTTCCTTCTTCTATGTATTTAAATTTATTTTCTTCTTTGGGGGTGAAATTCATAAGCAATTTATTCCATTGCAAAATTACACATATTTTATTAAAGATTATACTATATGTTTTTTTATTAAAATATAGACTTTATTAACAACTCACTTATTGGTTTTGTTAATTAATTATTACACCAGTTTAATATACTGACAATCAATACTTTATATTAAATAAATTATTTTTTTGTCGACTTTTTGTGCTTTTAATAGATATTTATTAACAATGTGGTATTAAGTGGTAAAATGTGGTAACTTTTTTCTTAAATTTGATTGAATCAATTATTGATAATTAAATGAAGCCACTTATAGGTACACATGAATGTAAAGCAGATGTTAAAGGCAGAATTATGATGCCTTCTTCTTTAAAGAAACAGCTATCTGGAGTTTTGCAAGATGGTTTTGTTTTAAAACGTGCTGTTTTTCAAAACTGTTTAGAGTTGTATCCAATTACAGAGTGGAATGATCTAATTGAAAAGGTGAATTCTTTAAATAGATTTAAGAAGAAGAACAATGATTTTATAAGAAGGTTCACAGCAGGAGTTAGGCTTTTAGAGCTAGATACCTCTGGAAGATTTTTAATTCCTAAGGATCTGATTGAATTTGCTGAGATATCGAAAGATATTGTTATTTCTTCATCAGTAAATATCATAGAGATTTGGGATAAGAGTTGTTATGAAAAAGTCTTGAAAGATTCAGCTATTGATTTTGCTGAACTGGCGGAAGATGTAATGGGAAACGATGAATAAGTTATGAAATACCATAATCCTGTTTTGTTAAATGAGTCAGTAGCAGGTTTAGACATATTAGAAGATGGTATCTATGTGGATGTTACTTTCGGCGGCGGCGGGCATAGCAAAGAGATTTTAAAAAAATTGGGTGATAGTGGTAGATTAATTGCCTTTGATCAAGACCAAGACTCTATTGAGAATAAAATAGATGATGACAGGTTTTTATTGATAAATAAAAATTTCATGTATTTAAAAGAAAACCTTCTAAGTAACAATATTGATAAAGTAGATGGTATACTAGCAGACTTTGGGATTTCATCTCATCAAATTGATGTGCCAGAGCGAGGTTTTTCAATCAGATATGATGCTGATTTAGATATGAGAATGGATCAAAGTACTGAGCTGACAGCTTTTGATATCGTAAATAACTATTCTTTTGATCAACTAACTAAAATATTCTTTGAATATGGAGAATTAAGAATGGCTCGTGTTATCTCCACAAAAATTATTGAAGCAAGATTGATTTCTGAAATTAAAACAACATTAGAGTTTAATGAATTATTGTTGACTATTCTTCCTAAGAAAAGAAGTATCAAATTATTGGCTCAAATATATCAAGCTTTAAGAATAGAGGTGAATTCAGAGCTTGAAGTTATTAAATCTTTTTTAATTCAGTCTCAAGAAGTCTTAAGAACAAAAGGTAGGCTTAGTATTATTTCTTACCATTCATTGGAAGATCGCTTAGTGAAGCGATTTATCAGAAATGGTTTATTTGAAGGGGATGCGGAAAAAGATCTTTACGGAAATGTGCAAATACCATTTAATAAAATAGGGAAATTAATAACTCCCGATGAAAGTGAGATTAAACAAAATAACAGAGCAAGGAGTGCGAAATTAAGAATAGCAGAAAAAAACTAAAATGAAAAATAAAATAATCCAATTTGTAAGAGGCTCTTTTCTTTTAAGTAAAGACTCATCTAAAAATTGGAGTTTAATTTTATTCTTCTCTTTTTTAAGTTTATTAATGATTTATAGTTCTCATAGCGTAGATAGAAAGATTCATAATATCGCTCAAATTAATGAAAGTGTAAAATCACTTCGATCTGAGTTTGTGGATACAAGAACAATTCTTATTAGGTATAAAATGGAGTCGTCAGTTTCAAAAAAAATTAACCAATTGGGGATTATCTCATCGACAGAACCTCCAATGAAAATAATTATAAGCAAATAACTTGGCTACAACAAAAAAACATATTATCAATAGAACATATATAGTATCAGCACTGATATTGATACTAGCTATTTCTATTGTTGTCAAGTTAATTAATATACAATTTGTAAAAGGAGATTACTATATAGGTTTGTCTGAAGAGAATAATATTAAAAATATTATAATTCCTGCAAATAGGGGAAGTGTATATTCGTCCGGAGGTAAGCTTCTTGCCACTTCCGTTCCAAAATATGATATACGTTTTGATGCTTTAGCTCCCTCTGATAAAAACTTCAATGAAAACCTAACTAAGCTATCCAATAGTCTTTCAGTTTTCTATAATAAGCCAGCTAATTATTATATGAAATTGCTTAAAAATGCTAGAGATTCTAAAAACAGATACTTATTAATAGCAAGGAACTTAGGCTATAACGATCAAGTCAAGATTAAAAATTTTCCACTACTTAATCTAGGTTCTTTTAAAGGGGGGTTAATTATTGAGCAGAAAACCAAACGTGACTACCCAATGGGTGGTGTAGCTCAAAGAACTATAGGATACGAAAGAAAAGATGATCAAGGTAATGTAACTAGACCCGGAATTGATGGTGCTTTTGGATCCAAGTACTTGCAAGGAGTAGACGGAAAAAGGTTATCACAAAAAATTGGTAAAGGTCAATGGAAGCCAATAGAAGATTTTAATCAAATTGAGCCTCAAGATGGTCTTGATATATATACTACAATAGATGTAAAGATTCAAGATGTTGCTCATTTTGCATTACTGGAGCAGTTGGAGAAATTCAAGGCTGATCATGGTAGTGTTGTAGTTATGGAAGTCTCTACTGGTGAGGTTAAAGCTATCTCTAATCTTGGTAGAACTTCTGTTGGAACGTATTACGAAAAGTTAAATTATGCAGTGGGTGAATCCCATGAGCCTGGATCTACTTTTAAACTAATGGGAATGGTTGCTGCACTTGAAGACAAGGTTGTGGATACCAGTGATGTCATTGATACTGAAAGAGGAGTTTTGAGTTTTTACGGTAGAAATGTAAGAGATTCTAAAAAAGGAGGTTATGGTAAGATTTCTGTAGCAAAGGCATTTGAGGTTTCCTCTAACACCGCTATGGTTAAATTAGTTAATGACAATTATAAAGATAATCCTGAAAAATTTATTGACAGGCTTTATAGTATGGGTTTAAACAACACTCTTGACTTACCAATTCTTGGAGAAGGGATTCCTAAAATAACACATCCCTCGGATAAAAACAATTGGGATGGACTAGACTTGCCGTGGATGGCTTTTGGATATGGTGTTTCAATTACTCCACTTCAAACCTTAGCGTTTTACAATGCGATAGCTAATGATGGGGTTATGCTTAAACCGAGATTCTTAAAAGAAGTTAAAGACTTTGATAAAACTATAGAGGTATTTAACAAAGAAGTTATTAACCCATCAGTATGTTCTAAAGAAACTGCAAGGAAAGTTCAAAAGATGATGCAAAATGTTGTTGAAAAAAAGCACGGTACTGCACATAATATTTATTCTCCAAGTTTTTCTATGGCTGGTAAAACAGGAACTTGTCAGACAGAATATTGGAAAGAATCAGGTCTTTATATCTCTTCATTTGCAGGTTATTTCCCTGCTGAAAACCCTAAATATTCATGTATAGTAGTTATTCATAAACCAGAAAAGAAAATTGGATATTATGGAAATGTTGTTGCTGCTCCAGTTTTTAAAAAAATTGCCCAAAAGATTTATTCTGATACTGCAATAGAAGATCGTTTAAAAGAAATTGAAATTTCTCAGCTTGAGTCTAAAAATGAGATATATATAACTTCAGATGAAGATAGGTCATTAATGCCCAATGTTACAAAATTAAATTTGTCAGATGCTATAGCTCTTTTAGAGAATCTAGGTTTAGTTGTCGAAGTATCTGGTAACGGAAATAAGATAAATCAATCTGTTAAATCTGGCTCGAAAATAAATAAGAATCAAAAGGTAATACTAAAGCTAAGTTGAAAGAATTAAAAGAAATATTATATAAAGTTAAAATCTCTAAGGTAATTGGATCTACTTCTATTTCTGTTAGTAAATTATGTATTGACTCAAGAGAAATACAAGCCAATGATTTGTTCATTGCAATAAAGGGTAATGCTGTTGATGGTCATAGGTTTATTGAAGCTGCCATTAAATCAGGAGCAACATCTATTGTATGTGAATCAATCCCCAGTGATACTCAAAACGGAATTACTTATTTAGAAGTTAATTGCTCTAGAGAAGCACTTTCTATCATTTCGTCAAATTATTATGATAATCCGTCAGAAAAATTAAAATTAGTTGGAGTAACTGGTACTAATGGAAAAACTACAATAGCAACACTTTTATTTGACTTGTTTAAAATCGCTGGATTTAAAACAGGTCTTATATCAACAGTGAAGATTTGTATTGATGACAACAGTCTAAACTCAGAGCAAACTACACCAGACTCTTTAAGGATAAATTATTTATTATCTGAAATGTTAGCTAAAGGAGTGAAATATTGCTTTATGGAGATAAGTTCCCATGGGATTCACCAAAAGAGAATTAACGCATTGACATTCTCTGGTGGTATTTTTTCTAACCTAACCCACGATCATTTAGATTATCATTCTAGTTTTTCTGAGTATAGAGATATAAAAAAAGAATTTTTCGATAACCTACCGAAAGAGTCGTTTTCACTTATAAATAAAGATGATAAAAACGGCAATTTCATGATTCAAAATACTGCTTCTAAAGTATCCTTTTATGCATTAAATTCTTATGCTGATTTTAAGATTAAAATTTTAGAAAAATCGATTGAAGGGATGTTACTAAAAATTGACCAAACTGAATTATGGACCACCCTTTCTGGAAAGTTTAATGCTTATAATTTACTATCTGTTATTTCTGCCGGAATATTGTTGGGTATTCCAAAAGAGAAGACTTTAGAGTATGCAAGTTTACTAAAGAGTGTTAGGGGGAGATTTGAATATGTGATTGTTAATGGGATTACAGCAGTAGTGGATTATGCACATACACCAGATGCGCTTAAAAATGTTATACAAACAATAAATGATATCAGAACTGGTAATGAGTCTCTAATTACCGTTGTAGGCTGTGGAGGAGATAGAGATTCGATGAAAAGACCTTTGATGGGGGGAATATCTAGCTCACTCAGTTCAAAAGTAATATTTACAAGCGATAACCCAAGATCTGAATCTGCAGAGTTAATTATAGAGCAGATGAATTCTGGAGTAAACCCAGTTGATTTTAAAAAAGTACTATCAATACTATCTAGAGAAGAAGCGATAAAGACTGCATGTCAATTAGCTAGTCCTAAGGACATAATTTTAATTGCAGGAAAAGGACACGAAACGTATCAAGAAATAAATGGAAAAAAAAATCACTTTGATGATTATGAAATTGTAAAAAATTATTTAACAAAAATTATATAATATGCTTTATTATTTATTTGAATATTTAGAACAGCAATACCAACTTCCCGGAGCGTCGTTATTTAATTATATTTCGTTTAGATCTGCAGCTGCAATAATAACTTCACTTTTAATATCTACAATATTTGGAAAAAAAATTATTGAATTTTTAAAATTCAAACAAATTGGTGAATCCATACGAGATTTAGGTTTAGAGGGGCAGAAAGAAAAGGCGGGTACTCCAACTATGGGTGGTGTAATTATAATAATTGCAACATTGATACCAGTCATGTTATTTTCTAAACTAGAAAATATTTATATCATCTTGTTGATTATAACAATGTTATGGATGGGTTTAATTGGATTTGCTGATGATTATATTAAGAAATTCAAATCAGATAAAGATGGACTTAAGGGTTATTTAAAAATTATTGGTCAAGTTATATTGGGAGTATTTGTAGGTTCTGTTCTTTATTTTCATCCACAAGTTACAATAAAAGATAAGCCACAAAACCCAAATCAAATAGTGAATGTAGTAAATAGCGAAGTAAATGATTTAAGAGTTGAGCAAAAGTCAACTCGAACTACTATACCTTTTTTTAAAAATAACGAATTTGATTATTCTAAATTGATCACATGGATAAGTCCAGGTATGAAAAAATATTCATGGATTATTTTCATTCCATTTGTAATATTTATTGTTACTGCAGTTTCAAATGGAGCGAATCTAACGGACGGAATAGATGGTTTAGCCGCAGGAACATCTGCAATAATTGTTCTAACACTAGGTATTTTCACTTGGGTTTCAGGAAACATCATATTTTCGGAATACCTGAATATTATGTATATCCCAAGAGTAGAGGAAATGACAATTTTCATTGCTGCTTTTGTAGGTTCTTTAATTGGTTTTTTATGGTATAATACTTATCCAGCACAAGTTTTTATGGGTGATACAGGTAGTTTAGCAATC
>CASIAX010000031.1:0-19466 GCA_949372955.1 uncultured Flavobacteriaceae bacterium
TGATAATGAAGAATCATTATTAGAATATATAGAACAGTGGTTTATAGATAATAATTGTAATAGTGTTGATTGTGATGATGACTTTGAGGTAGTTTATCCAATTACATTAGTATACGAAACTGAAAATATGGTAATATCAACAACTATAGAATCTGAAGAAATGCTTGAAGAAATGAACGAGCAATATTGTGATGACTAAATTTTAAAACTTCAGATGCCTAACCGTATCTTCATTGTTGATTATCTGTTTTAACGATTCTATTCCTAATTTAAGATGTTTTTTATCAAATAAAGCAGAATTTACATCATCATTTGCTTGGGTTTTTATTCCATCTGGAATCATTGGTTGATCGGTTACAAGCAGTAATGCTCCTATAGGAATTCTATTATGAAAGCCAACTGTAAAAAGTGTTGCAGTCTCCATGTCGATTGAATATGCTCTGACTTTTTTTAGATAATTTTTAAACTTATTATCAAACTCCCAGACTCTTCTATTTGTTGTAAAAACTGTTCCTGTCCAGTAGTCAATTTTTTGATATTTTAATGCCGAAGATATTGCTCTTTGCAGTGAGAATGATGGCATAGCAGGCACCTCTATTGGAAAGTAATCATTCGAGGTTCCTTCACCTCTAATAGCACCAATTGGCAGTACAAAATCTCCAATTTGAATTCTCTTTTTTAATCCTCCGCATTTACCTAAAAAAAGTACTGCTTTTGGTTTTATAGAAGCTAATAAGTCCATAACTGTAGCTGCATTAGGACTACCCATTCCAAAGTTTATAATTGTTATATTTTCAAAAGTAGATGAGGGCATATTTTTATCCTCTCCATCAACAGTTACATTATTTATTTCTGCAAATTCATCAACGTATTTTTGAAAATTAGTAAGTAATATAAACTCACCAAAATTTTCTAATTCTATGCCAGTATACCTTGGTAGCCAATCTCTTACAATTTCTTTTTTTGTTTTCATATTAGCAAAATTAACAAATTAATAATGGTATCATTCATTTCTGTAAATAATGTTTATTTAATAACTATAATTACTAGATTAAAAACTGATTATTAACTATATCGTTTTAGTTATTTTTTAAATTATAATTATTTAAAACTAATGATTAGTATAAATTATTTTAACTTTTAGTTATTTCTATGAGAATTATTTAATTTATTACAGTTTCTGTTAATATTTTTAAATTATTAATTAATTTAAGTCCATTATTTGTAAACTATATTTACTGATATTTAATTTTTTTAAATGATTACTTTATTATGAGATCATCCTTATTTATTTTATTATTTACTACAATACAAATGTCTAGTCAAGTAGTTTCTGTTGAGGAAAGAAAAATATTTCTGGATGGTGAAGAATATAGAATTAATGGAATTTGCTATGCACGAGGTGAAGGAAATGGTGAAACATCTGGTTTTTCTTACTTAGATGATATTCCTTTGTTAGTTGAAGCTAATGTAAATACATCAGAACCTATTCACAGATTACTAATGTCGCTGAATTAAATGCATTTGCTGACGCTGGTATTAAAATTATTATGCACTTAAATGAAAATAGTTATACTTGGTATGTTAATCAGTATAAAGATCATCCAGCTATTTTAATGTGGGAATTTGGTAATGAATTTAATTATCATCCTGAATGGTTTGGAGGTAATGTAGATAATTGGTATAATCTAGTTAGAGACAGCTGCTGCAAATGTAAAAACTATTGATCCTAATCACCCAGTAAGTACAGGCCATGGAGAAGTTCCTTCTTTGGATGTAATTAATAGCTGCCCTAGTGTTGATGTTTGGGGTATGAATGTTTATAGATTTTTAAATACAACGAGCGCAATAACAGACTTGGCTAATTTCTCAGATAAAGCTATGTATATTTCTGAATCTGGAGCGGATAGTTATAATAATAATCAACAATCAGAAAATGAATCTCAACAAGCTTTAGCTACTGAACAAATATTAAATACAGTCTTAAGTTATTCTGATCTATGTGTAGGAATTACTTTATTTGAGTTTTGTGATGAATGGTGGAAAGCTGGAGACCCAAACTCACATGACCCAGGTGGATTCCCAGTTAGTGTTGCATATGATAATTTTGCGAATGAGGAATATTGGGGTATTGTTAACAGAGACAGAACAAAAAAGGAGTCTTTTTATGTAGTTCAAGAAATTTATGGAAATCAAGGAGGTAATGGAACTAATGAAGATTTAATTTCTTTTTTAGAGTCAGGAACATGGAGATTACAAACTGAGGTTTCTGGATACAGAGGAGAAGGGCCAGGCGATTCTTTTAGCGCTGAATGGTGGAATGCTAGTGCAAATGAAGATAGCTCTTCAAATGGCCTGTATGATGATAGATTTAATTTTTATGGAACAAGTATAAGTGGTCAAAGTATACTTGAGGTCGATACAGGATCTGACGGTTCAATAATGGGTAAAAAACCTGAAATTGATGCAGCTTTTGATCCAGGTAATAACAATAGTTATCCAGCAGATAATGAGTTTAATGAATATTATAATTATCCAAAATCAGACTATACGGATAGTTTTGTTTTAAGTGATGTGGGCGCAAGTACAGAGACAATTACATTTAGTAGTAATGGAGGCTTAGGTTTTTATACGGCATTAAATAATCAACAATATCAAGTCTTAGATAGAACAGAAACTTCTATGTATTTAAGAAACGTTGGATCTGAAGGAAATTCATGGTATGGAAAATTCACAACAGATGTTTTATCTAATCCTAGTTTTGATCAATTGCAGTTGAGAATTTATCCAAATCCTACAAGTTCAGATATTATAACAATTCAAACTATATTTAATGGAGTTAAATATGTTGAATTATTCGATATTAATGGTAGGATACTTTTAAACAAAATTTTAGATACAGATTATTTGAATATTGGTTCTATTGACTCAGGTATATATTTTGTAAAAGTAACTGTTGATGGTAAAATTTCCACTTCAAAATTAATTGTTAAATAAACTCTTTCATTTTTTTTACTAAATGTATATGTTTCACTTAATTTCGTAAATTATTTTATTTTTAACTTTGTTAATTTACATTACAATAAAAAATATAAAATCATGAAAAATTTATTTTTATTAACTCTTTCTATTTTTACTTTATTTAGTTGTGAAAAAGATTCAGAAAATTTGCCGGCACCATATTATTCAATTGAAGGTAAATGGCTTATCGAAGGAATGATACCAGAGGGAAATACAATGTATCTCTATGAAGATGGGGTACGTTACACTTATTACTGTGTTGAAGGCGATTGTAATTCATTATATAACTCTTATGAAGCAAATGATGGAAATCACATCCCAAACCCTCTTAATTATACATATGAAAATGATATCCTATCGGTTGATTTAAATTTTGGTAATGAATTAGTTACTCCAATTATATTTGAATGTGATGGCGGGGAAGCAATTTTTGAAACGCCAGGATATAGTTTATTTAGATTAAATTCTGATTGCGAATAATAATAATAATAATAATAATCAAATTATGAAAAAACTACCCTTTTAAAATCTTAATATCTTCAACCAATCTTAAAATTTCATTTTCGTCAGTACCGTCATAAATACCACGTATTTGTTTCTTAGTATCAATTAAAATAAAATTAGGAGTATGTATAAAGTCTTGAAGACCTCCATCTCCTTGTTCAACTACAGCAAAATAGCTTTTTCTTGCTAATTCATAAATGTGCTTCTTTGGTCCTGTTGTGATATTCCATTTCGAGTCATTTACTCCTTTTTCAATTGCATATTGTTTAAGAACTTTTACATTATCTATTTCAGGTGTAACCGATAACGACAATAACTTCACTTGAGAATTATCAATAAACTCTTCTTGTATTTTTAACATATTATTTGTCATAATAGGACATATGCTAGGGCAACTAGTGAAGAAAAAATCTACTACATAAATTTTGTTTTCATAGTCTTTACTTGTTATAACAACACCATTTTGATTAGTTAAATTAAAATCTGATACAGTATGGTTTTTATTAACATTTCTTAAATTCTTATCTACTAATTTTGGTTCAAAATCTACAGGATTATAAATTGGAAGCTGATTTTCATTTTCTTGATTACAAGAAACCACTAATGCAAAGATTAAAATACAAGCATATATTAATCGAATTTTATACATTTTTTGCATTTACAGTTGAATTACTAGCTAAAAAGTCTTTTGCTTCTGAAACTTCCGGTCTTAAACTATTTGTATCTGAACTTAATTCAACTAACTGATTAAAATAGTAAGCAGCTAATTGTGTATTGTTAAGTTTTTGAGCAGCTTTAGCAGCACCATATATTCCATTGAACCTAAATGGATGTTCTTTTAAATTGATTTTGTAGTATTCAAGTGCTTCTAGAGGTTTGTTTAATGCTAAGTAAAGATCTGCTAATAGTTCGTCAGCAGGAATAATTTCGCCTGGGGTAACAGCTGCTTTAGAGGTTTTGCTTTCTAAATCGGAAGCTATTTTCATGTATTCTATAGCTTTTTCGGAATTTCCTTTTGAATATTCTATCCAGCCCTTAATAGCCTCTATTTGAATGGTTACTTGGCCTACCTCATAATTATTTTCATTCTCTTTCAATTTATTTTTAAGAGTAATTAAAATTTCTAATTCTTTTTCTGCTGCTAAAGGGTTGCCAGTGTTTGAAAAGCCTAATGCTCTAGAAAAGTGCAGCATTGCCTTTGGCCAATGTGCTTTATTCCAATCAATATTTGTATCAGGCAAATCGAGTTTAGTTGCTAATTCCCAATTTTTATTTTCTACTGCTAACCTGGAAGGAACTGCTATTAAAGCATATGCTGATGCAAAATGATCAGATGGGAAAACCTCTTTTATTGTTTTCATTTTATCCATCTCTGATTGTGCTTTAACATTATCTCCTAATTGAAGATATGCATATACTAAATAGTCTAAGGCATGTATTTCACTTACCCAACTTGCGTCAGGGTTTACTGATTCAGCATAACACACGGCAGAATTTGCAGAATCAATGTTTGATTTAATTGATTCGTTCCAAAGTCCTAGACGTGTGAATATGTGTGAAGGCATGTGTTGAGCATGTGCTGATGCTGGTGCAATAACTGCATATTGACGTGCAGTTGAAAGTGCTAAATTAGCAAGTTCAGGAGAATCATAATTATGTATAATGTAATGTGCAATTCCTGGATGATTTGGATTTGTTTTGAATAAATTTTCTAATATTTTACCTGATTTTTTTTGCTTACTATATGTTTTGTCATTTAAATCAGCAGTAGCTAAAACAGCTAAAGAATAAAAAACAGCAGTTTCTACGTCTTCTGGGTACTTATTGTATAACTCTTCCATTTTATCTTCATACTTACCTTTTCTAGTTTTAGTATCTAAATTTTGCCAATCTTTAAAGTAAATACTAACAGCATCAATATAATCCTTCTCTTTTTCGTTATTTGGAGTTAATGTCTTAGCTATTTCAAGTAGTGCTTCTCCACGCTTAAGTGATTCTGGATTTTGTTTAAGAGATAATGGATGATTTAAAATACTCATAGCTGTTCCCCAATAAGCCATCAAGCATTCAGAGTCTTGATCTAAAATACTTACAAATGCTTTTTCAGCTTCGGCATATTCAAATGAGTGTATTAACGACAGGCCTAAGTTAAAAGTTTCACGAAGATCGTACCTGCATGACAATGAAAAACTTACTTCTCCAAAATTTGGGTCTCCACACAGTAATAGATCACCTCTATTTAGTTCTAAATCAGCAAATGTTAGTATTGTAGTAGTTTTTTTATTTTCACAAGATGAAAAAAATAAAAAGACCGCAAGTAATAAAACAATCTTATTAAAATGAGTCATAGTTTTTTTTTATAAATTTAAATAAAATAAATCATTTCTTAAAATGCTTATTTAAATTCAAAATTATAGCAATAGACTACTCTATTAGACTTAAATCATAGGTGTCTGTTTCTGAAATATGAAAGTATCCTAATGGAAAATTTTCACTATTTGTAATATTTACAATATTTCCCAGTAACGAAGATGGAATGGTTTGAAAAGGACCACCAGAACTTTCTCCACTTTGTCCAGAGAGTACCCTGAAATATGTTAAATAATCTTTAGAAACACCAGACATTTTTATGGAAACATCTGAAGGTAATTCAATCTCGTCTTTTTGATAAAAAAACGAGAAATTATAGATTGAACCATTAAAAAACCGGTCTTCAATTGGGAGGTATAAATTATTTGAAAAGTCAAATAAATAGTAATTTTCTGAATTTACATCATCAATAAAAGTAACATTTATTTCAATTTCTTCTCCAGAAAAAAGGGTATTCTCACCTTGAAATGCATCTGTAAAACCAGATGTTGTAATTTTACTAGCAACACCTTTATAAACCTCTTGATTGTAATATATATTAAGCTCATACTCGATGTTACTTTGAGGTATAAATGGTGTAGTAGGCTCATAATTTCCATCTAAATTTTCATCTGAAAATATAATCTCTATATTATTTGTCAGATCCTTTAGTAGTACTGTAGCTGTAGTTACAATTGGTATTTGCTCTTCAAAATAATCCGTTGATTCTCTAAGTTTAACAATAGTTGTGGCAGTTACAGGAGATTGGTTATAGTAAACTTCAAAAAAAGCGTCGACAATTAGTTTTGGTTCACCTGATGGAACATCTATTTCAATTACATCCTCACACCCAAAAAATAAAAATATACTGAACAATACTAATATAATTTTTTTCATTTTTTTAAAATTTAAAATTATGTGTTATTGATGGAACTATGCCAAATATTGATGTTTTTATTGCTTGATTTGTAGATGTCTCTGTGTTTCTTGAAAAAGCTATCGATGCTGCATTTTTACGATTATAAACATTATATATTCCAAACACCCATTCTCCTTGCCATTTTCTTTTTTTATTCTTTAATGGAGTGAGAGTCCCAGAAATATCTAATCTATGATAAGCAGGAAGTCTATCTGCATTTCTTAGATTATCATTATAAATAGGTACATTTAGTCCCTGTAATTCGTATTGACCAACAGGGTAGTTGGTCGGCTGCCCAGTTTGTAATAAAAAGTTTGTGCTAAATTTCCATTTTGAACTAAATTCATAACTAGCGTTTATTGATAAGTCATGTGTTTTGTCATATGGAGTATTATACCAATTACTATTATTTATTCCTGGCTCATTACTGTTTCTACCCGATGTTAATTGTTCTGATTTGGATAAAGTATAGGCTAGCCATCCATTTAATTTACCTTCACTTTTTCTGAACATAAACTCTAATCCGTATGCTCTAGATTTGCCATTTAAAATTACTGTTTCAATTTCATTGTTAGCTACTAAGTTTGCACCATTTATGTAGTCTATTCTATTTTTAATATCCTTATAAAATAACTCTGCCTCTAGAGAGTAATCTCCTTCTTTGATTCTTTTAAAGTAACCAATTGCATACTGGTCTAAAAGCTGTGGTTTTATAAATGGTCCACTAGGTACCCAGATATCTAATGGAGTGGGTGAGGAGGTATTTGATAATAGATGTAAATACTGTGACATTCTGTTGTAGCTAGCTTTTAAAGAACTATCAGAATTTAATAAATATGAAAATGATATTCGAGGTTCAAAATTATTAAAACTTGCTAGTATATCGCTTCTTTCATAATTTACTACTCCGTTGGGATTTGCAGGCTCATACTTTTGAAATTGTTGATTGTAAATAACTGGTTTATCATTTTCATATTTATTAAATTCATCTTGCCCTAATCGACTAAAATTACTAAACCTAAAGCCATATTTTAGAGTGAAATTGTCTGAAATAGTATGATCTGCCTCTAAGTAAATAGCAAACTCATTTGCGTATTTTTCAGTTAATTTAAAGGGTATTATTCCTGAGTCATCTCTATTTGGAAATATTTCACCAGCATTAAATTTTGTATAAATATTATTGACTCCATAACTTAATTTTAAGTTGTCTTTTAAATAATGATTAAAATCATATTTAAAATTTATGTTTGTAATACCAGAGTCCCACTCAAATCCAACAAAGTCCAGAGTAAGTCCGTAAAAATAATCTGAATAAATTATAGATAGGTTAGAGAATAATTTGTCATTAAAAAGATGATTCCAACGAAGATTTGTAACAGCATTTCCGTACTTATTTATAAAACTATCATTTACGCTAAATACATCTTTTCCAAAATACGCTGAGAAAAAGATATTATTGTTTTTGTTAAGTCGGTAATTAAATTTAGTATTTAAGTCATAAAAATATGCTTCATTATTATTATCTATTAATGGTAAGAATAAGTGAGCATAGGAAGATCTGCCTCCAATTAAAAATGAACTCTTTCCTTTTTTAAGAGGCCCTTCAGCTAAGATCCTACTAGAAATTAATCCGATACCGCCTGTTAACTTAAAATCTTTATTATTTCCCTCTTTTTGATATATATCAAGTACAGAGGATAGTCTGCCTCCATATTTTGATGGAATCCCACCTTTATATAGCTTAACGTCTTTTATTACGTCTGGATTAAAAACAGAAAAAAATCCAAACACATGAGAAGAATTAAACACTATTGCTTCATCTAAAAGAATTAAGTTTTGATCAGCTGACCCGCCTCTTACATTAAAACCTGATGCACCTTCACCAGCTGAAGTAACTCCTGGCAATAGAATAATTGATTTAATAATATCTGCTTCTCCTAATACTACTGGGATTTGTTTTATTGTTTTTGAAGTAAGTTTATTGATGCTCATTTGAGCTGTCCTAATATTGACTTTTTCAATATTATTTTGAACTATAATTTCATCTAAACTCTCAGAACTTTCTAACAAATAAAAATCTTTAGATATCCTATTTGTTAACATAATTGACTCCTTTTTTGTTTTATATCCTAGGTAACTAAGTGATATTTCATGAGTACCTTTAGTAATAGTGATTGAATAAAAGCCATATTCGTTTGAAATGGTACCAACATTTAAATTTGGGAAATATATAGTTGCTCCTATTAATGTTTCATTGCTACTTTTATCATATATAGTGCCACTAATTGTGTATTTATCCTGAGCTGAAGTAGATAGATGAAAGAAAAAAATAAGTATAATTTTTATAAGTAGATTCATTGTTATTTTATCAAATACAAAAGTATACTAATACTTAAAGGATTAGAAATTCAAACTAATAATTATATGTTAATTTTATTCTATTATGTTGATGGTAGAACTATCTACAGGAGATTTTTTTTCTAGATTTTAATAACAGATTATTCAATAATCTCGTAATCTATGTTTAGCTTTCTTAAAGCTCTTAGTGCTGAACCAGAATTTTTATCTTCAATTTCAATATCTACTGGGTCCCCTTCTAAAATTATGGATGTGAGTTCACTAGATAAGGGTTCATTTATGTTAGTTGAAATCTCCACTATACATTTAGATATAGCTCTTTTATCTGGCCTTTGAGCATTACAAGACAATAAATTTATTTTCATATCTATAAATATATAAAAACAATCCCAAAAATAAATAGATATTCTTGGGAATAATTTATTGACCAACTGAATGATAAATTAAACTTATTTAATATTTACTAGATGATAAATTCTTTGTCTTTTTTAATTGTTACAACTTCATTGCTCATTAAAGATTCTGCTAATGAAATGGTTTTAGGAATTTCATATTTAAAATAAAATTTCATCGTATGTATTTTACTTTCATAAAACGTTTTAGAATATTTACTGTTAGGACTATTTAATTCGTTATTAGCATCTACAGCCATTTCTAGCCATAGCCAACCTAAAACTACAATACTCATATATTCCATAAACAAGTTAGCATCTGCTAAATAACGTTCGTAATTTCCTTTTGCTGCAAATGGCATTAAATAATCTAATACTTTATTAGAAAGTTGTAATTTTTCTTGTAAAACAGCAGCATAATCTTTTAACCTATCATCTTTTGATGCCAATTTAATAGTTTGCATTATCTCAGCAGCCAACAACTTCAAAGCTTTTCCATTTTGCATGGTTACTTTTCTTCCTAATAAATCTTGTGATTGAATTCCGGTAGTGCCTTCGTATAAAGCAGAAATTCTTATATCTCGATAATATTGTTGTAAAGAAAAGTCTGTACAAAAACCATAACCTCCTAAAACTTGTAATCCATTATTTACCGATTCTGATCCTGCTTCAGATGGGTATGTTTTTACAATTGGAATAATCATTTCTAAAAGCAAATTATATTTTTCTTTTTCTTCTTGAGAATTTGTTGAGTGAATTATATCGTGATATTTTGATGCTAAAAACACTAAACTAAGTGATCCTTCTGCAATTGATTTTTGTAATAATAACATCCTCCTAACATCTGGATGCTCTATAATTAAGCTTTGTTTTTCTAATGGATTTTTCTTTCCGTCAGAAGTTAATTTTCTTCCTTGTGCTCGTTCGTTTGCATATTGTAAAGATGTCCTGTATGCTGCCATAGCAATAGCGGCTGCACCTCTACCAACTGCAATTCTTGCGCCATTCATCATTAAAAACATTTGATTTAATCCTTTATGTTCTTCACCAACCAACCAACCTCTACAATCATCTTTGTCTCCAAAGCCCAGGTGTGTTGTGCAATAACCACGTTGTCCCATTTTTTGAAAATCAGCTACAGTCATTACATCATTGTATTCTAAATCCCCATCTTTTTTTGGTCTGTTTTTAGGAACAACAAAAAGAGAAATCCCTTTTGTTCCTTTTGGTGCACCTTCTATTCTTGCTAAAACCAAATGCACGATATTTTTTGCAAATTGATGGTCACCACCAGAAATAAATATTTTTTGTCCGCTAATTTTATAATATCCATTATTAGTAGGGGTTGCTTTTGTAGTAATGTCAGATAAAGAACTTCCAGCTTCAGGTTCTGTTAAACACATTGTTCCTCCCCAAATTCCAGATAACATATTAGGAACATAAAGATCTTTTAAAGTTTTACTTCCAAACTCTATAATTAGTTCTGCTGCCCCCTGTGTTAAGCCTGTATATCCAGGTAAATGATTATTTGCCGCTTCCATAATATAAACTGCTGCTTGCAATGCGCAAAAAGGAATTTGTAACCCTCCGTCTTCATAATTAAAAGCAGCCGCAATTATGCCCATTTCTCCAGACTGATGCATAACTGTTTCTACTTGTTTGTGAACAATTACGGTTCCATCTTTGTGATATGCTGGTGTTTCATCCATTTCTTTAAAAAAAGGATATAATTCTCTATCAGAAAATTCTTTTACAGAATCAATGAAAAGATTTAAAGATTCTAAATCATGCTCTTGAAATCGTTCTCTGGTTAATAAATTTTCTAATTTATGAATATCGTAAAGAATGTATTTAAGAGTTTCTAGGTCTACATACTTTTTTGGCATAGTTGAGATTTTATAGTTAATTTTTACAGATATGTAATGTAAGACAAAAAAAAATATTCCCAAAAATAAATTTTATTTTTAGGAATAATGCTTGGATTCAAAGATAGTGAGATCGAACTATTTTGGTGAGGATTTGTATAAAATAAAAAACCCACTCAATTGAGTGGGTTTTTTATTGGTGGAGCCGCCGAGAATCGAACTCGGGTCCAAACAAGCTACAAAATAGCTTTCTACATGTATAGTTTTTATTTAATTTTCGATAACATAATGACTAAAAACTGCCTATATATTACTTAGTTTCTTTAGTTTCAAAAACAAGTCAAAACTCCAAGTTTTCTATGTTAATTTTTACGATGTTTCTTATTAGGCGCCATTAACCAAGGCTCCTAGGAAACATTTAGCATTTCCACCTAGTGGAACGAGGCCAATCCTACTATAATTCGGATTAAGCTGCTAAAGCGTAGTTATTTTCGCCGTTTAAATTTTAAAATAGTGTTTAACGCGTTTCAATTTCATTACGCGACATGCTTACTAATTTATAATACTCGCTGTCAATACCAGTCGACCCCAATTTCAATGAACACTTTAAAAATGAATGGCAAAGTTACAAAAAACTTGTACATGGATATAAATCAAACTAAATTAGCTTCAATAAAAAATTTATATGAAAATAGGAATAATTAAAGAATGTAAAATTCCCTCTGATAAAAGAGTAGTTTTCACTCCTTCTAAATGCTTAGCTGTCAAAAAACTTTATCCTGAAGTTGAATTTTTGATTCAGTCTAGCAATGTTAGATGTTATTCTGATAAAGAATATTCTGATTTAGGTTTTAATGTAGTTAATGATGTTTCTTCTGCAGATGTGCTAATTGGGGTTAAAGAAGTTCCTATTAATAAATTAATTGTTAATAAAAAGTATTTTTTCTTTCTCTCATACAATTAAAAAACAACCATATAATAAAGACCTATTATTATCAATTTTAGATAATAATATTCAACTTTTTGATCACGAGACTATTGTTGATAAGAATAATAATAGATTAATTGGATTCGGTTATTATGCAGGTGTAGTAGGAGCTTACAATGGTTTTCGTGCCTTTGGTTTAAAAAACAAATCATTTAATCTACCAAAAGCTTCGGATGTTAAGGACAGAGATCAATTAAACTCTGAATTACTTAAAATCAATATTCCAAATATAAAAATTGTACTTACAGGAAAAGGAAGAGTTGGATCTGGTGCTAAAGAAATTTTAGATTTTTTAAAAATTAAAGAAGTTTCAGTTTCGGATTATTTAAATAATTCATTCAACGAAGCTGTATATGTTCAAATCGATGTATTGGATTATAATCAAAGAAAAGATAATCGGTCTCTAGATCGTTTTGATTTCTATAATAATCCTTCTGAATATAAATCTTCTTTCAATAAATTTTCAAAAGTAAGTGATATGTTTATAGCTGGGCACTATTACGATAAAAATGCTCCAAATTTAATCACTCTTGAAGATATAAATTTAGATGATTTTAAAATTTCATTAATAGCAGATATTAGTTGTGACATTAATGGTCCTATTGTCTCGACCATAAGACCTTCAACAATTAATGACCCAATTTATGGTTTTGATCCTAAGCTTAATAAAGAGGTTGATTATACAAACGATGGAGCCATAGCTGTTATGGCTGTAGATAATTTACCCTGTGAGCTACCCAGAGATGCTAGTGAGTCTTTTGGTGAGATGTTTATTAAGGACGTTTTACCTTCTTTTTTTAATAATGACAAAGACGGTGTTTTGAATAGATCTAAAATGACATATAAAGGTGAATTAACAGACAGATTCTCTTATTTATCAGATTTCATTTCCACTCCTTAGTTATTTATCTTTTGAGACTAAAGTGACCTGTAAATTCTTTAATTAGGGATTCATCATCTCCGAAGACAACATCGAGTCTAACAGTAAACCAGTAATCGGTAGCAGGCAAGTTTCTTCCGTTTAATCTTCCATCCCAACCTTCACCACCTGGTGTAAGTTGTTTTATCATTTTCCCGTACCTATCATAGATATATATCTTGGATAGTGGTCTAGTTTCTATTCCTTCTACATTCCATGTATCGTTGTACCCATCTCCATTAGGGGTAAAGAAGTGTGGATAATCAATAACCAGTACCTGTGTAGTAGCTGTACCACAACCATTTACGTCTCTAGCGGTAACGGTGTGGAATCCAGGAGTTACATCCTCAAAGAGTCCGTTATCTTGCCATGGCCCATCGTCTAAGCTAAACTCATAGATGCCTTCCCCTGTTGCAAAGGCTTGTATTGTATGCATATCGGCAAAGAACTCTGTAGTAACTACAGCGCTTACTTCAGGTGGTGAACTAGGATCTACTAAAGTAGTAACGGAGTTTTCACATCCAGTATCTAGGTTAGTAGCAATGGCCGTAAATGTTCCACCAACTAAAGGAGTATAGGTTACCTCTGTACCAACTAAAGTTCCTGTTGGATCGAACCATTCAAAGCTATAAAAGGCAGGGTCTAATCCTATATCCATTACCACTATATCTAAGAGTTCAGATCCATTTACATTAACACATCCTAGATAAATATCTTCAAGGGTAAATTCTGGAAGTAAGTTTACTATTAATGTTAAGTCTGCAATTGCATAACACTGCGCATCTGCAGTAGTATCGTTATCTACTCTAGCATAAATAATCTGAGGACTACTTGTGTTTACATAAGAGTTTGCTAGTGGGGTTGTACCAGCTTCCGCATCTTCCAGGGTGAGATAATAACTGACAGTAAAGTTTACAGGATCTTGTCCATCTAATAGTTCTTCGTCTTGAGAACTTAAAGTAAATGTAGCCAAGCCATCATTATCGCCAAGGTTATCACATAGTATATAGTTAATAGGATCTAAGTCACTATTTGCCTGTGCAGCCTCTTGTACTTCTAATACAATACTTTGTGCTGTAATAAAGCATCCTGTAGCATTATTGATAATATTTACAAACAACTCTTGTGGATTAGTATCGTTGGTATAAAGACTAATTAAAGCTCCTTCTGCATTTTCTGCATCCTCTAGAGTCTGGTAATAATTAACTGTAAAGTTCAACGGATCTTGTGTTCCTAGTATCGATGCGCTTACCGTATCTAAATCAAAGTCATAGAATCCATCAGTGTCGATCTCACAAGCAATATACTGATCTGCAGCAGATACATCTGGCAGTGGATTAACCACTAGATAAAAGGTTACAATCGTATAACATGCTGTATCGTCGTTACTTACTCTTACGTAAATAATTTGTTGACCAGCTGTTATGTTGGTATATGCTGTAGTATTTACAATTGCATCAGTTCTATTTTCAGCATCTTCTAGTTTCTCGTGGTAACTAACACTTACACCTTCTTCTCCGTTAATGATATAAGCTTCGTTTACCGTAATATCAAATACCTCAAGCCCATCTCCTGGGTTATTATAATCACATAGCTCTATTTTGGGTGGATCAATACTTGGTGTAGGGTTAGGAAGTACTCTTATAGTAAGGGTAACAAAAGAATAGCATGTGGTCGATGGATCGGTAACTCTAACAAATAAAGTCTGCGGGTTTAATGCATTACTACCTACAGCAGTATTGGTATACGCCTCTGGATCTACAATAACATTAGTTCCTTCTAGTGCATCTTGTTCTGTTTCATAGTATGCTACAATCCAAGGATTACCACCGGTAATCTCTTCATCTTTAACCCTTAAGTCAAACTCTGTCATCTGGTCAGCTACAAGATCATCACATACCTCTAGTGGTAATGGTTGTATGATATCTGGAGGAAGCGATACAATAAGATCAAACTCTCCGGTAGAGACACATAGGTTCTCTATACTCTCCAATCGAACATAAATAGTCTGTGGATTAGACAGGTTATTATAAGTCTGTGGATTTACAATAGGATTATCTCCTGTATCAGCATCTTCTTGAGATAGGTGATAGGTAAGATTAAACTCAGAATCTATCTGATCTGCTAGTATAAGACTACTATTTTGTGTTAAATCAAACTGGAAGAATCCATTTAAATCTTCATCACATATAATAATATCATCAATAACAATAGGCAGCTGTGGAGAAGGAAGCGTTACAAGCTCTAGATTTACAATACTAAAGCACCCAGTTATACTGTTCTCAGCTCGAACAAAAAGAGTCTGGTTATTAGGAACTATATTATCATAAAGACTATCTAAAGCATTCAGCGCATTCTCTGCATCGGATAAGGTCTCATAGTAAGTAACAAAGATATCCAGCTCTCCATTAATAATATCTTCTGATACACTCTCTAAATCAAAACTAGCAAATCCATCCGCATCTACATCACAAGCCTCTAAAGGTTCCACCTCGACTGGACTAGGTAATGGATTAACTCTTAAATCTAGAGTGATTGTGTTAAAACAACCAGTAATGTTGTTCTCTGCACGAATATAAATGGTCTGTGCATTAACAATATTGGTGTACGGACTAAAGATTGGACTCTCTGCATTATCTGCATCCTCTTGAGTCTGGTGAAAAGTAATGTCTATTCCCGTCTGTCCGTTTAATACCTGACCAATACTATCCTCTAAAGTAAATTCTTCTACTTCATCTCCTGTGTTGTTATCATCACAAAGCTCTAATGGATCTGGCTGTATAAGTACAGGAAGTTCGTTTACAATAAGCGTTAAAGCAGTGGTGTTGTAGCACTGTGTATCTATATTCTCTACACGTACATATACCTGTTGTGTAAAAGGAGCTACGTTGGTATAGGCTAAAGGAGTGGTGATTGGATTAGTTTCTAGTTCAGCATTATCTAGTGTCTCGTAATAGCTTACCTCAAAATCATCTGGATCCAATCCATTTAATATCTCTTGATTAGCAAGGCTTAAATCAAATAATGCAAAACCATCCGTGTCATTATCACAAACCTCTAAAGGAGTCGGATTAGTCTCTATCTGTGGAACATCATAAACTACAAGGATAAGCTCTAGGTAAGTAAAGCAGTCGGTACTAATTGTAGTGTCTTCTACGCGTACATAAATTAATTGCTCATAGGCTACAATGTTATTGTACTCTCCAACGATAGGGAAAAGATTATTCTCCGCATCAGAAAAAGTCTCGTGGTAGCTAATAAGTAAGTTCGATAAGGTTCCTGTAATCTCTACGTCAGCATCGGTTAGAGTAAATACTCCAAAACCATCGGCATCAGCATCACAGAATTCTAAGTTAGTAGGTACAGTGGCAGCAGGTGGACCTACTACAATTAAATCCATTGGTGTAGTTGAATAACAATCTGTAATAGGAGTCATGTCATCTTCAATTCTAACAAAAATAGTTTGAAGATTTTCTATTACTGTAGTGTATATATCTGCTAATGGGTTGTCTCCAGTATCGGCATCTTCTTGTGAGATATGATAGGAAACTACATTTTCTAAAATACCTGCTGCTATCGTTTCTGTTTGTATAGAAATATCGATAGTGGTAAGACCATCTAAAGTACCGTCATCATCACAAACAATGATATCTTCAGGTGCAACAAATACAGGTCTAGGTTCTACGGTAAGGGTAAAGTTTATGTTAGAGATAAAACAAGCGGTAACAAAAGGATCTCCATCTTCTACTTCAACACGTACATAAATAGTTGCTTGTTCATTTATAGTGTAAGGACTCTCTACATCTAAAGCATTAAAACCAGTATCTGCATTTAGTTGTGAGTCGTGATAAGTTATTATAACCTCTTCTGCATTTTGACCTCCAAGGACTGTAGAAGTATACTCATTTAAGTCAACATCAAAACTTCCAGGAGTATAGGTACAAAGAATCTCATCTAGCACTTCATTATACACAGGTACAGGGACTACTTGCAGTAGCATGGAATTAATACCAAAACAATCGTTGTCTCTTTCTACTCTAAGATATAGTATTTGCGAGTCAGCGACTCTCACTAGTATACTGATTAGGTAACTGGTTAAGCTCTAATAAAGCATCGCTTTCACTTGCGTAATAGGCGATCGTTAATTGATCAGCACTTGTAATATCATTATTAGGATTGCTACAATTATAGATAGTACGTAATCATCTGCATTACTAAGGGTAAATAAACCAAGTCCGTCGTAATCATTGCCATTACCTTCACTATTATCACAAACAATTAATCCTGCATCATCTGGAATAGGATTAAAGATAGTTTCTAAGTAAAAGTAAGAAGTTGTGTAACAAGTAGTTGCTATATTTTCTACTCTACAATAGATATTTTGTAACGGTGCCCCCCTGCTCACAGTGGATTTACGTAAGAAGTTGGATTAGCTATAGCATTTATACCTTGCATCTAAATCTTCTTGGGACAAGGTGGAAGGTAAGTACATAGTTATCCGAACTATCCTCAGAACCGTTTGGTATAACAATGTTTTCAGCTGCTTCCTCTAAATTATATATAGTTATTCCGTCTTGAATATCATCAATATCACACTGCACTAAATCAGTATTAACAATCACATTCGGTAGTGGATTAACCACTACGTTAAACGACCCTGTAGTAACACAAGCGGTTACATTATCTACTAATCGAATAAATATTTCTTCTGACGCAGAAGTAGAATTAGAGTAATTAGTCAGTTCTGCAGTAGTATAAGGGGCATCACCAGATTCTGCATCTGCTAAGGAGATGTGATAGGTTTCTGTTACATTTTGCGAACTAAAATAATCGTCTATGTAAGAGGTAATATCAAAGACCTCGATCATAGCATCCAGGATTGACATAATCACAAATTTCGTAATCGATAACTTCAATTAAAGCCAGAGGATAAACAATAAGACCTTGAACAGAAGTTGAATAACAACCTTCTGCATTTTCTAGACGAATAATAAGTTCTTGGGTATTTGGACTAGTAGTATTTTCATAGTCCAAAGGTAACACCCCAGCAGCAGTGTCTGCCTGTTCTTGAGTTTGATGAAAGGTAACCGATGTAGTATTCGGTTGTTCGCTAAGTATATAGTCTTGAACTAAACTTAAGTCAAAAGATCCAACACCATCATAATCATCATCACACACTTCAATAATAGCAAGATCAATTACTTCAGGAATAGGGTTTACTACAAGTTCTAGGGGAGTGGTAGCAAAACAGAAAGTTTCCATATTTGTTAAACGAGCAAATATGATTTGAGAATTTGGACTATTTATATTAGAATAAGGTTCTGTAATAGGATTGTCAGCATTATCTGCGTCAACTTGCGTCTCGTGATAGGAAACCGTGACGTTAGATTCACCAGCTGTTAATAATTCATCTGTTTTTTGAGATAAATCAAAGATATCTATACCATCATAATCATTATCACACTCCTCAAATGGAGTTGGGATTGTAATGATAGGAGGATTAATTGTATTAATTTCAAAGCTAGTTGTAGTAAAACAATTAGAAGATTCTTCTACAAGTCTTACGTATATAGGTTGAGAATAGTTAATTGTATTAATAAAGCTTTCAGGGTTTTCAATTACATCAATATTGTTTTCAGCATTCTCTAGTAATTCAAAGTAAGTAATCTCATAAGTCCCTGTAAGTAAGTTGGATAAAATACTAGTTTGCTCTGTTAAATCAAATATTCCTATACCATCTACTGTATTATTATCACAACTAAATAGTGGTAAGGGACTATCAACAGTTTCAGGAATAAAAAATTCAATTAGTATATCGTCTGTGATAGTACAGTCAGTAGCATATTCAATTTCTACAGAGTAAGTAGCAGTTTCACTTAGTAGTAGTGAACTTTCATTTTCATCAATAATAACATCTCCATCTTTGTACCAAGTATACGATAGCGCATTTTCAATTTGCGCATCTAAAGTAAACTCCGTACCAATACATGGCGCGTTTGGAGAATCCATAAAAATATCTTCCCCTATATTGTAGCTAATATCAAAACTTCCAGCTTCCAAAAATACTGCAGAGTCTAACAGATTATCAGTTGCATCTGCTACTGCCAATTTAATATTATACGTTTCACCAATATTTACTTCAGACTGAGCA